>DASZJF010000027.1:0-128445 GCA_035948355.1 Solirubrobacteraceae bacterium | reverse complement strand
CCGCAAACGATTGCGGTCCAAGGAACAGTTCGACATGGTGACAATAAGCAGCCTTCGCGATCTATATCGCCACACCGAACTTTCCCCCGATCCTAGCATCAGTAGTCAGATCGTTTCGTTTTACTGGAAGTGAGAGACACCATCCTGGGCACGAACTCGGGCTCTTCCGGGATGATGTGCTCATCGCTCTGACGCCCATCCGCGGCGGGATGGCATTCATGGGGCCTATCGTCTGTTCGATCGCGTTTCCTACCCACGGATTCGGCGCGCGGCGAGCGACGCGAGACTCCCCAGATTCTTTGAGCCCGGGAGGCTCTTACCTCCCCTATGCAGCTGATGGACCCTCCAGCCCATCCCGGCGGCCACCGCGGCCCTTGCGAGGACGCCGGTCGTGGACCGCGCTCGGGCCGTGGACGACCCCGAAAAGCAGTCGGTCGTACATCGGGTGGCCCCACGGGTGGCCCCAGGCGCCGATTTCGCCCCCTTCCATCCGATCCCGCAGGCACGGAAACGGCACAACCATGCGGGTTCCCGGCATGGGCCCGCCAGGACTCGAACCTGGGACCAATCGATTATGAGTCGACTGCTCTAACCAACTGAGCTACGGGCCCTCCTCGCGCCTGGACCGCGAAGGGCCCGGACGCGATCTGGAGACGCTAGCAGCGAGATGTGGAATGCTCACGGCCGCCGCCCGCACGGCCGGGCGGATCGCTGAGCGTGGCGATGAGACGACGATGAGAGGAGCGGCGAGATGGCAGAGCGTGCAGCGATCGTGACGGGGGCGTCTAGCGGGATCGGGTATGCGATCGCGCGGATCCTCGGGGAAGAGGGCTATGCGCTGACGCTGGCTGCGCGCAGGCCGGAGAAGCTGGAGGCGGCTGCGGATGAGCTTGCGAAGGAGGGCTTTGAGCTGCAGGCGGTGGCGGCGAACGTCTCTGACGAGGCGGAGATCCAGAAGGTCGTTGAGGCGCACCGCGAGAAGTATGGGCGGCTGGACGTGCTCGTGAACAACGCGGGCGTGGGGATCGGGGCGCCGGTGGGCGAGATCGAGACGAAGCGGCTGGACATGCAGCTGGACATCAATCTGCGCTCGATCGTGCTGTTCTACCGCGAGTGCGTGGGGATGCTCAAAGAGGCGGCGGCCGAGCACAGGAATGCCCTGGTTGTGAACACGTCCTCGATCAGCGGCAAGCGCGGCGAGGCCTGGCTGTCGGTGTATTCGGCCACGAAGCACGGGGTGGTCGGGTGGACGGAAGCGATGAACAAGGAGCTGGGGTCGGAGGGCATCAAGTCGACGGCGCTGTGTCCGGCGTTCGTGGATACGCCGATGACGGACTTCGTGAAGGGGCAGGTGAAGGCCGAGGAGATGATCCGCCCGCAGGACATCGCGGAGGCGGTGCGGTATCTGTTGAAGGTCTCGCCGGCGTGCGTGGTGCCGGAGATGATGTTCGTGCGCCCGGGCGACTCGCTCTGATGCCGCGGGCGGCCGGAGCGGAGAGGGTTTGTCTATGCGACTCCATGTAGGGTGTGGGCGATGAAGCTGGGGGTGCATATCGGCTACTGGGGTCTGGGCCTGAGCAGCGAGGATCAGCTGAAGATCGTCCAGGAGTCCGAGCGGCTGGGGTATGACTCGGTGTGGGCCGCGGAGGCGTACGGATCGGACACGGCCACCGTGCTCGGCTGGCTGGCGGGGCAGACCTCGAAGATCAGGCTGGGCTCGGGCATCTTCCAGATGCCGGGGCGCTCGGCCGCGATGACGGCGATGACCGCGGCGACGATCGACCAGCTGTCGAACGGGCGGATGATCTGCGGGATCGGATCCTCGGGGCCGCAGGTCGCCGAGGGCTGGCACGGTCAACGATTCGCCAAACAGCTGCAGCGCACGCGCGAGTACGTGGCGGTCGTGCGGATGGCGCTGAGGCGCGAGCGGGTCGAGTACCACGGCGAGACGCTTCAGCTGCCGCTGCCCGATGGGCCGGGCAAGGCGCTGAAGCTGACGATCGGCACGGTGCAGGAGCAGATCCCGATCTACCTGGCGGCGATCGGCCCGAAGAACACGGCGCTCGCGGGGGAGATCGCGGACGGGTGGATCCCGACGCTGTTCTCGCCCGAGCACGTCTCGGAGCTGCGCCCGCTGCTCCAGGAAGGCGCGGCGCGGTCGGGCAAATCGTTGGAGGGCTTTGACATCGCGCCGACGGTGAACGTGTTCGTGACCGACGATTTGCAGGGCGCGCGCGATGCGATGCGCCCGTTCATCGCGCTGTACGTAGGCGGGATGGGCTCGCGCAAGCAGAACTTCTACAACCAGCTCGTCTGCCGGTATGGGTTCGAGCGGGAGGCCAAAGAGGTCCAGGACTACTACCTGGAAGGCAAGCGCGAGGAGGCGATGGCGGCCCTACCGGACGCGCTGATCGACCAGGTGTCGCTGTGCGGGCCGCCCGAGGTGGTGCGCGAGCGGCTGGCGGTGTACCGCGACGCGGGCGTGGGCACGCTCGGGGTCACGCCGATCGCGTTCACCGCCGAGGATCGGCTCAAGCAGTTGCGGCTCGTCGCCGAGCTCGCGGCAAGCTGACCTCGCGGTCGCGCGCGTGAAGGGTCGGGCTATGGTGGGTAAGTCGTGAGCTGGCCCTGTTATCGGTTGCGGTCCAAGCCGCTTACCACAGCTGTTGGCGCCTGAGAGCACCGCAAAACGACTCCTGCTGGGCGCATTCGGCGACCCCGGGCATGCGTTTCCGATGATCGCGCTCGGAAAGGCGTTGCGGGAGCGCGGTCACGAGGTGACGCTGCAGACGTGGCGGCGCTGGCAGGCGAATGTCGAGGCCGAGGGCCTGAGGTTCGCGGCGGCGCCCGAGTACACCGTGTTCCCGAGCGGCGGCCCGGGCGGCGAGCCGCTGGACTTCTATGAGGCGGTGGTGCACGCGACCGAGGACACGCTGGGGCTCGTGCGCGAGCTGCGCCCGGATGCGATCGTCGCGGACATCCTCACGCTCGCGCCGGCGCTCGCGGCGGAGCTGGAGGGGGTCCCTCGTGCGACGCTGATCCCGCACGTATACCCTGAGAACGAGCCTGACGCTCCGATCTATTCGCTCGGCGCGCGGCTCCCCCGCACTGCGGCCGGCCGCAAAATGTGGCGCCGCGCGCAGGGACCGATCCGCCACGGCGTCGAGCGCGGCAGGGTCGAGCTGAACGAAACCCGCAAGCGCCTGGGTCTGAGCCCGCTCGCGTATGGCCACGGCGGCACGAGCCACGAACTGGCGCTGGTGGGTACGTTCCCGCAGCTGGAGTACCCGCGCACATGGCCGCAGTGGGCGCACGTCGTTGGCCCGCTGATGTGGGAGCCACCGGCCGATGACGTCGAGCTGCCACCGGGCGACGACCCGCTCGTGCTGATCGCGCCGTCGACCGCGCAGGACCCCGACCATCGCTTGCTGTACGCGGCATTGCGCGGTCTCGCGGACGCGCCCGTGAGGGTGCTGGCGACGTGGAACCGGCGCCTGCCCTCGAAACCCCTCCCGGTGCCCGCAAACGCGAGGGTGGTCGAGTGGGTCTCTTACGCGCGCACGATGCCTGAGTGCGACGTGGTCGTCTGCCACGCGGGCCACGGCACCCTCGCCCGCGCGCTGGCCAGCGGCTGCGCCGTGGTCGCCTGCCCACATATAGGCGACATGAACGAGAACGCCGCCCGCCTGGACTGGGCCGGAGCGGGCGTGCGGTTGCCCTGGCGCTTCGCAAGACCGCGCCCGCTGCGGTTGGCCGTCGAAAGGGCCCTGAGCGAACCGTCAGTCAAAGCCCGCGCGAGCGACCTCGCCGCCTGGACCATCGCCAACGACCCGGGCGCCGCGGCCGCCGCACTGGTCGAGCGGCTCGCCAAGCGCAAGCCGACAGGCCCGGTCTCATTCTCGCCCGTTCAGATGGAGCGGAGCATGTAAGCGAGCCGATCGAACTACCAGGCAACGCTCAAAAAAGCTCCGGGGGTGGGACTCGAACCCACAACATCTCGGTTAACGGCCGAGCACTCTGCCAAATTGAGTTACCCCGGATCGTCGGTATGGGCTACCCCGAAGGCCGTGTCTGCCGCATGGTCTCCGGAACGACCGCCATGCCATCCTCGACCTCCGCGTGGCAATTAGAGCACAGAAGGACACACTTCCGCGCCTCGACCCGCAACTTATCGAGCGCGATGGCAACTCCCCGTGCGTTGATCTCGTGTCGCTTCTGCGATGGGTCAAGATGATGGAAGTGCAGCGCGCGCATGTTGCGGCGGTAGCCGCAGATGCAGCAGCATCCTCCGGCCTCCTCAACGAGGATCTCCTTCACTTTTCGCCGCCTGCGAACTACGGCGGCCGAGCGACAGAGCTTGCAGCGGTAGTAGCCTCGCCTAGCCAGCCAGAACTCGGTCTCACCGTGGTATCTGCACCGCATCGTCACCGTCGCGAGTCCAGCCTGCTTGGCGACCATCGCCTCCTGCGCCGGTCTCCTTCCCCTGCCACCGTGGGTCTTCAGCCCGTACCTGATCAGCCAGTGCCGCACGGTCGCCTTACTGCGTCCGACTGCCTCAGCGATCTCCCCAATCGACGCGCCCTCATCGATCAGCGGCTCCAACTCCTCGCGCGTGAGACCCCCTTTGGCGGCAAACTTGTCACGGTTGACAGCCCGCAGTCCATGTTTCTCAACCCAGTAACCGACGGTCGATTCGTGCAGGTCAAACCGCCGCCCGATCTCCGCCAGCGAGAGACCCCTGCTCAGGAGTTGTTCCAATGAAGCGCGATCCATGCACCGCATTGTCCCGCACGGTGCGGACGGAATACTACGAACACACGTTCCATTCTGTGCCAAAAGTGTGCCAACTTCGTGACTTCACGGGCGCCCTCCCCTACCCCGTCTCCTCCAGCGCCCGCTCATAGGCCCGGTCGAACTCGCGCTTGACCTCCGCGCGGCGCAGCGCCAGCTCGCTGACGTCCCCCGACTCCTGCCCGCGAGCACGCTGGATCTCGCGGTCGATGCGGGCGAGCTCGAGCTGCATGCGTTGGGACTCGAGCATCGCCGGAACGGGTGACTCGCGGCCGGCTTGGACGACGAGCTCGGCCAGCAGGCCCGAGAGCTCGGGGTCGTCCTCTGGGAGCTGAGCCCCGGGGTCGGTTAGATGCGCGCTTAGGTGCCCGGCGGCGCGGCGCAGCAGATCGCTGGTGAAGTGCGCGGCGAGGTCCAGTTCGCCGAGCGCGCACGCGCCGGACTCCGGCTCGGCGATGCACTGGGCGAGGAACGCCCGCTCGGTGCTCTCACCGCGCGAGGCCACCGAGGCTGGACGGGACGCACGGGGCGAGCCCCCGGCGGCGCCTCCCTCGCCGGACCTCGGCGCTGAGCGGGACACGGCGCGGCTCGCCAGCGTCTGCTCCGCGAGGCTCTCGGGCAGCTGCAGGCGCTCGGAGACGGTGCGCGTCAGCTCCATGCGCAGCGCGCTCGGCGGGAGCGTCGCGAACACCGGTCGCAGCTCGTCGAGCATCCGGTCGCGACCCTCGGGGCTGCCGTGATCGCCGCCGTCGAGCACGCGCTGGACGCGAAAGCGCACGAACGGCACGGACTCCCGCACCGCGCGCTCGATCGCCTCGGCGCCCTGGGACTGCACGAGCTCGGCCGGATCCGTGCCAACGGGCAGCGGCACGACGCGCAGCTCCAGCTTGCGCTTGGCGGCAAGACCGGCGGCCCGCAGCATCGCCTCCCGGCCGGCGCTGTCGGCGTCGAGCGCCAGTAGCACGGTGGGCGCCATCCGCGCGAGCTCTCCGACCTGCTCATCGGTCAGCGCGGTGCCCATCAGCCCGACCGTGTTGCGAAAGCCGGCCTGGTGCAGCGCGATGACGTCGGTGTAGCCCTCGCACAGGATCGTCTGTCCGGCCTTGGCGGCATGGGCGCGCGCGAGGTCGGCGCCGTAGAGGTGCAGGCCCTTGTGGTAGACGGTGTTGTCGGAGGTGTTCAGGTACTTCGGGCGCTGATCCTCACTCAGCGCGCGGGCCCCGAACCCGAGCACCCGCCCGCGAGTATCGGCGAGCGGGAACATGATGCGCGAGCGGAAACGGTCGTACAGCCGCCCGTTCTCCTGCGAGCGCTGCGCCAGACCGGTCGCGTACAGCTCGGCCTCGGTGAAACCGCCGCGCAGCGAGCCCGTGAGCACGCGATCCCAGGCGCTGGGGGCATAGCCGACGTGAAACTCACGCAGGATCTCCTCTCCCAGATCCCGGCCCAGCAGATAGTCGCGGGCGCGGGCCGCCTCGGGCGAGTCCCACAGGCAGCGTTCGTAATAGGCGCTCGTACGCGCGAGCAGCTCCAGCAGCCGTTCGCGCCCGCGGCGGCGCCTGGCCGCCTCGGGGTCCTCCTGCTCGCGCTCCAGCTCGATCCCGCAGCGATCGGCGAGCAGCTCCAGGGCGCCTTTGAAGTCGACGTTCTCGGTCTCCTGCACGAACTTGAACACGTCCCCGCCGGCCTGGCAGCCGAAGCAGTAGTAGACCTTCTGCGTCGGGTCGATCCCGAACGAGGGGGTGCGCTCCTCGTGGAACGGACACAGGCCCTCGTAGCTGTTCTGTCCGGCGCGGCGCAGGTCGGTGCGCGCGGAGACGAGCTCGACGAAATCGACCGCGTCGCGAATGCGATCTCGGGACTCGCTGGTGTACAGAGCCATTGCAGAGCTACGCTAGTCGATGTCCATCGAGGGTCGTCGTCTCCGGCAAGGACGCACGGAGCGGAGTGTGCTTGGACCGAGGGCGCAGCCAGAGGCCGCGAGGCTACCTAGTGTCGCAAGACACTAGCGGGCAAACGCCTGCGGCACTTGCAGCTCCGTATAGACCCTGATGCAGTAGCGATCGGTCATTCCCGCCAGATAGTCGGTGACTCGCTCCGCGAGGTTCTCCTCCGGCGCGGGCGAGGCGCCGCTCGCGTGAGAGGCCGGCAGCAGCTCGGGGTGGGCGACGTAGTACTCGAACAGGGTGTGCACGACGTTGGCGATACGCGCGTGCTCGGCCCGGACGGCCGGTCCGAGGTAGACGCACTCGAACATGAACCTGCGCAGCTCCCCCATCGCCGCGCCGGCCTCGGCGCCCTGGACGATGTCGCCCGCGCGGGCGGAATGCTCCACGAGATCGTGCACGAGGGTGTCGATCCTGCTCGATCCACTGTCGCCCAGCACGGCGATGGGGTCACCGGGCAGCTCGTCCTCGCGCAGCAGACCGGCGCGCAGCGCGTCGTCGATGTCGTGGTTGATGTAGGCGACGCGGTCGATCAGCCGCACGATGCGACCCTCCAGCGTGCCAGGAGGATCGGCGCGCCCGGAATGGCGAGCGATCCCATCCCGCACTTGCTCGGTGAGGTTCAACCCGGCGCCGTCGCGCTCGAGCTCATCGACGACGCGCAGCGAGTGCTCGTAATGACGAAAGGAGCCGCCGAAGCGCTCGCGCAGGCAGCGGTCGAGCACCTCCTCGCCGATGTGCCCGAACGGCGGATGCCCGAGGTCGTGCCCGAGCCCGATCGCCTCGGTCAGGTCCTCGTTCAGTGCAAGCGCGCGCGCGACCGTGCGCGAGATCGTCGTGACCTCGAGTGTGTGCGTGAGCCGCGTGCGGTAGTGGTCGCCCTCGGGCGCGACGAACACCTGCGTCTTGTGGGTGAGCCGGCGAAACGCCTTGCTGTGCACGATCCGGTCGCGATCGCGTTGAAACGGGGTGCGCAGCGCGCAGTCGGGCTCCTCGCGCGCGCGCAGCGCCGGATACGAACGCGCCGCCAGGGGCGACAGCGAGGCATCCTCGCGGGCGATCGTGAGCGCGGCGAACTTCGCTGCGACCGAGTCTGGATCCGTGGCGATGCCCATCAGGCGATTATGGGTCCTCTGCCACCGGCAGGCACAAAGGCGCTCAGGGCTGGGCCCCTTAACGCTCGCGCTTCCAATCGCCGCGCATGCCCATGACGTGCATCCAGTGATGCCAACCCTTCATCTCGCCTGGGGCCTCGTCATACACGGCCGCCCCGCCCCCCGGCTCGGGCAACCTCTGGGCCGCGGCCAAGTCGATGCGTAGATCCACGCCGCGCTCGTGCAGGGAAGCAACGTCCGCCGCTTCTACGAACCGCCGCCCATGCTCAGGGGTCGAGATCACGATGCCGTGGAAGATGTCCTTCTCGGGCGCCGCCACGACGTGATGAACGGTACCCACCCGCTGCCCATCGGAGGCCAGCACCGGGACATCCTTGTCGAGCACCTCATAGGCGATGGGCAGGCCTCATCCACGAGGCAACACGATACATCTCGTGAGCGCGCCAGCGACTATATGCCTGAGCGTCTAAGACGCCACGGCCGGCATCAGGCGGACGTGGGCGTGATGCTCGAGCGTCTCGGAGATCGCGCGCTCGGCCTGGCCGAGCGCCTGCTCGGGCGCGGTCGGCGCCTCGGCGAGGGGCTGACCGAGAGCCTCGGTCATGAAGCGATACGCGTCGGGATCGAGCGGGAACGATGCCGCCTCGCACGCACCGCACACGACCCCACCGGAGGCGCCGGAGAACCCGACGAGGTGCTCGCGCTCCCCGCACCCCGCGCACGCTCCCAGCTGTGGCGCGAGGCCGGCGGCGAGCATCAGCTTCAACCTGAACGCGAGCGCGTCGGACCGGCCACTCGCGGCCCCGGCGCCAGCGTCCAACAGCGACAGGCGGCGGCAGAGCAGGTTGAACACGTTGGGGTGCGGCTCGCCTGTCTCGAACAGCCGCCCGACGGCGTCGCACGCACGCGCGGCGGCGTCCAGCGCGCGGGCGTCCGAGCGCAGGCGCGGGTATGCCTCGACGGTCTGCGCGCCGGTGACGGTGAGCAGCTCGCCGCGTCCCTCGTGCAGGTCCAGCTGCAACCGGAAGAACGGCTCCAGACGTCCTCCGAAGCGGCTGCGCGCACGGCGCACGCCCTTGGCGATCGCGCTCACCCGCCCGCGTCGAGGCGTGTACAGGTGCAGGATGCGATCGGCCTCGCCGTAGCGCAGCGAGCGCAACACGATCCCCTCGGTCTTGACGGGTCCGGACACGCCGCCCATGGTGACCCATGCGCCCGACGTCCCGGGACGCTCAGCTCGCGGGTGCGGTGCTCGTCTGCCGGCGATCCACCTTGATCGCCACGATCCGCGTCCCTTCCTCGAGCATCCACGCGTTCCCCGACACCTTGCAGGTGAGCGTGACCTGCGCCGTTTCCGCAAACGTGTGGGTGAGCTCCTCGGTGAGCGTCACCGAGGGTTTGCCGGCCGGGCCACCCAGCGAGACGACGCTGCGATCGCTGTCGGACGCCGCCGCGAGCACGCATTCCGCCGAGCCCTGTGCTTCTTCGACGCTCGCCACAATCCCCTTCGCCGAGATCGCGTACGCGCCGGGCGGCACACCCGTGAGCGTCAGCGTCCGCTCCGCTTCCGCCCCCAGTTCTTCGGTGCTCGGGCTGAGCGACACTTCATACACTTCCGTGCCCGGAGCTGGTTCTCGTTCCTTTCCCGGCGGCCCTTCTTTGCCCGGCGGTCCTTCCGGACCATGTATGCCCTGTGGTCCTTCTGTGCCCTGCACACCGGCTGATCCCCGTGGACCGGTCGCGCCCGTCCTGCCGCGCGGTCCCTTGAGCGTCTTGAGTACCTCCGGGTTGATCTGCTTGGTCGAACTGACCAGGTAGTGCGTAGCCGCGAATGCACCCCCGCTCATCGAGAGCACGAGCGCCGCCGTGGCGGCGCCGTTGGCGTAACTGAGATGCCGACCGAGCAGCCTCCGCATTGGTGGAGCGTACACTCCGATCACCAAATCTTGGAACACCGGCCATAGCCGGATGCGATTGCCAGAGTACCCGGCACCCCTTCGAGTAGACAGCTCACCGATCCCCAGACTACAGCTATACTTTGTGAAGTAATGAGGAAGATCACGGTATACAGCACCGAGCCGTGCTCGTTCTGTGCCCGCGTCAAGGGCATGCTGCAGGCGCGCGGAGTCGAGTACTCCGAGGTCAACCTGTCCAAGGACCCTCAGGGTCGCGTGGAGCTTGCAGGCAGGACAGGCATGATGACCTTTCCCCAGGTGCTGATCGACGGTGAGTTGCTTGGAGGATTCGCCGAGGTGCAGGCGGCCGTGGAGAGCGGCCGCCTCGAAGAATTGCTCGCCGCCTGAGCCACCCCGGCTTCCCAGATCGGGCCGGGTAGGGCGATCCTCACGCCCGCCGAGCGCGCCGGCGCGGACGCGGCTGGCAGGCCTCGCACACGTAGGTGCCGCGTCCCGCGACGACCATCTTCACGATCGTCCTACCGCAGCGCACGCAGGGCTCGCCGGCGCGGAGGTGCACGAGGAAGCGGTCCTGGAAGGAGCCGCGCACGCCGTCGACGTGGCGAAAGTCATCGATCGTGGCGCCCTGAGCGTCGATGCCTTCGTCCAGCGCCTCGACGATCGTCTCGCGCAGGCGAGCGTACTGCGCGCCGGTCAACCGTCCGGCTGGGCGCAACGGGTGTATGCCCGCGCGGAACAGCGCCTCGTCGGCGTAAATGTTGCCGACGCCCGCGATCCGCCGCTGGTCGAGCAGCAGCGCCTTGATCGGGGCGGTCCGCCCGCGCGCGAGCGAACGCAGGTGCACGGCCGTGAAGCGCTCATCGAACGGCTCGTAGCCCAGGCGCGCGGCGAAGAACGCCTCCAGCGCCGGCTCACCCAGCAGCAGCTCGCCGGTGCCGAACCGGCGCGGGTCCACGATCACCAGACGCCGGCCTCCGCTCCTGCCGCGCTGCGCCTGCGCGCCGCTCGCGCGCGTCGCTCGTCCGGCCCGGAGCGGCCCCAGCTCGATGCGCACACGGGTGTGCACCGGCTCGGGGCTGGGATCGCACAGCACCGACCCGGTCATGCGCAGGTGCTGGGCCAGGTGCACGTCCTCGGACAGGTGCCACACCAGGTACTTGCCCCGGCGATCCAGCCGCTCCACGCGCCGCCCGAGGATCGCATCGGCGAGCTCGTGCGGAGCGAGCGGGCGCGACCAGCGCGAGTCGAGAATCTCTACGCGCTCGAGCCGCCGACCCTCCACCAGCGGCGCGAGCTGGCGTCTGATCGTCTCGACCTCGGGCAGCTCGGGCATCGGGGCCAGCTTATGACTCCCACTCATCTCCCCCCGGACTCGGCGAGAACGGGGCTGCGCGCAGGTCACCTCAGAAACGACCGCCCCGGCAGGATCGCCGCGTCGCGTTCGGTCAGCCAGCGCAGCACAGTGGCGCCGACATCCGCCAGCGGCCCGTCGTGACGCCTGCCGCGGCGGTGTCCTCCCACCGCCGATCCGGCGAGCATCTCTGCGGTGACGGCCAGCAGCGGCGCGTACTCGCGCGTGTGATCGGTCCCCGGGTGAGCCGGATCGACCCCGTGGTCGGCCGTCACGATCAGCAGGTCATCGTCGCGCAGCCGCGGAAGCCACTCCCCCAGCTCGGCGTCGATCGCGCGCAGGGCCTCGTGAAAGCCGGGTGAGTCCTTGCGATGACCGTACACCTGGTCGGTCTCGATCAGGTTGACGAGCACCAGCCCTCGATCGAGCCCGTCGAGCAGCTCGCGCGCACTCGCCAGGGCGCGCGCGTTGGTCGCGCCCGGATGGGACAGCTCGATCCCGACATCCGCGAACAGGTCAGAGATCTTGCCGACGCCGTGCGTCGGCACGCCCCCCTCGACGAGCTCCTGCAGATAGCCGCCCGAGGGCGGGGCCAGAGCGAAATCGCGCCGCCCTTCGGTGCGCTCGAAGGCGCCCGGCTCTCCGGTGAACGGACGCGCGATCACCCGGCCGACGGCGTGCTCGCCGCGCATCTGCGCCCGCGCCGCGGCGCACGCGTCATACAGCTCCCCGATCGGCACCCGCTCGACGTGGGCGGCCAGCTGCAGGACGGAGTCCTGAGAGGTGTACAGGATCAGGGCGCCCGTACGCAGATGCTCTGCCCCGTAGTCGTCGATCGCGGCGATGCCGTTGTAAGGGCGATTGCAGACGACCTCACGGCCCATCGCCGCCTGCAGGCCGGCGATCACCCGCGGAGGGAACCCGTCCGGGTAGGTCGGCAGCGGTCGCTCGAGCACGATTCCCATCAGCTCCCAGTGGCCCGACGTGGAGTCCTTGCCGGGACCGAGCGCGTGCAGGCGCCCGTATATCACCGGATCGACCGCGGGCGCAACGCCCGCCAACGGCAGGATCGACCCCAGGCCGAGCGAAGCGAGCGTGGGCAGCTCAAGCCCACCGACCGCCTCGGCCACATGGACGAGCGTGTTCGTGCCCGCGTCGCCGTACTCGGCGGCGTCCGGCAGCGCGCCGACACCGCACGCGTCGATCACCAGCACGAACGCCCGCCTGGCGCTCACCGGCCCCTCCGGGCGCGCGGGTGCGCGTCGAAGTAGACGTCCTTCAGCCGCTCCGCCGACAGATGGGTGTAGACCTGGGTGGTGGCCAGGTCGGAGTGGCCCAGCATCTCTTGCAGCGAGCGCAGGTCACAGCCCCCCGCGAGCAGATGCGTGGCGAACGTATGGCGCAGCGTGTGCGGGCTCATCTTGCGCTCCAGACCGGCGCGGCGCGCGTGACCCTGGACGATCTTGTACAGCCCCTGGCGCGTCAACCCTCCTCCCCGGGAGTTGACCAGCAGCCGCGACTGGACCTGCACGCCGACCAGCATCGGGCGACCACGCCGCAGATACGCGCGCGTCGCCGCGATCGCGCTGGAGCCGATCGGGACGATCCGCTCCTTGGCGCCCTTGCCGCGCGCGCGCAGCACGCCCTCCTCCAGATCGACGTCCCCCAGCTCCATGCCGGTCGCCTCGGAGGCGCGCAGCCCGCACGCATACATCAGCTCCAGCAACGCCCGGTCGCGCAGCGCCAGCGGCTCGGTCCCGCGGGGCTCGCCGAGCAGCTTCGTCACCTCTCCGCGCGTCAGCGCCGCCGGCAGACGCTGGGTGCGGCGCGGCCCGCGCAGCTCCGCGGTCGGATCGTGCGCGATCGTGCCCTCGCGGCGCAGATGCCGGTAGAACGAGCGCAGGCACGCGGTCTTGCGCCGCAGGGTGGCCGCGGAGACGGCGGTAGTACGCTCGATCCCCGCCTCCGGCTCGCGCGAGGACGCCTCATCCTCGCCGCCCGCGGACCCAGACATGGCGTCGGTGGCGAGCTCCGACAGGAACGCGGCGAGATCGCCGTGCCCCGCCCGCAGCGGATCGACCCGGCGCCGGCGCATGAACTCCCCGAACTGCAGCAGGTCCGAGCGGTAGGCCTGGAGCGTGTTGCGCGACAGACCCCGCTCCAGCTCCAGATAGGCCAGGAAGTCGAGCACGAGTGGCTCGATCTCTCCGGTCGCCGGTGACGCTGCCGTGGGACTCACATACCGAGCTTCGCGTCCGCCGGCCCGGCTCCTGCCCCTGGACCACGGCTGCCTTCGGCGGCACCGCCCCGGTCGCGCTCGTCGCCGGAGGATCCGTCCGGGGACGCGTCCGCGGGTAGTTGCCCGACGAGCTCGCCCAGCGCATAGCCACCGGCGAGCGCTGCGCCGAAGAAGAGTGGATCCTGGGCCAGGCCACGGCCCATCGTGTGCGCGGACAGTCCCGACGCCGCATATGCGGGCAGGTCGACCGGCGCGCGACGCCAGTCGTGGCGGGTGATGCGCGCGGGCCGCTGGACGTCGAGCTCCAGGCCCGGCCGGCTGGGCATCGCTCCCCCGAACACCGCACCCAGACCCGCGCGCAGATCGGCGCCGACGGGCGAGCGCATCCCCGCCGGCAGCGCGACCGTGACGGGCGCCAGCAGCAGGTCGAGCACGGTGAGCGTGTGGTGGGAGATCCCGCGATGGCGTGCACGGGGATCGCCCGAGGACATCCGCGCGACGATCAGCGCCTCACAGCCGAGCGCGAGCGCGGCGTGCGCACTGTCCAGCGCCGACAGCCCGCCGTGGCCCAGCGACGAGTCCGAGCCCACGATCCCCGGACCCGGCCCGCACACCGCGGCGTCCCAGCCGAGCGCGTCCAGACCATGGTGCAGCGCCCCGGCGATCGTGATCGCCTCGCCCTCCCCGCCGAATGCCGCACCCGCCGTGAGATGCCCCGCGAGCAGTCCGCGCTCGCGCAGCGCGCGCACGGTGCGCGAGTGTCCCCCGGGGAGCGCCCCGCCCTCGGTCTGCACGTATCCGAGGCGAGCGCCGGGAACGGCGCGCGCGAACGCCCACGCGACCGGCGCGAGCTGACCGTGCAGCGCGAGCACCGCGGCGGGCCGGACCAGAGGCAGGTTCATAGGCCGCGCATCCTCGACCGGACAAACGGCGTGTTGGAGGCTCGTGTAGTTGAGCTTCATCACGTGCGCTCCCGGCGCTCCGTCGCCGTCCAGCCCGCGGGTGAGGTTGACGTGCACGACGTCAAACCCACCCGAGCCCAGCCCAAGGTCGAGCGCCTGGACGTTGACGATCACCTCGTCTCCGACCAGCGCCGCGCCGACGAGCGCGACGTCGGCGATCGCCGCGCGCCGGCCGGTCTCCGATCGGTGACCGTCCAGCTCGACCACGAGTTCCTGCTCGGGCCCTTCCGGCGGTCCGGCGTCGGTGACGGTGGCGCGGCGAAGCTTCAGCATGAACGCCGCAAGCTACAGGGCGCGGGCGCTGCTGGTGTTAGGAGCCTCAGACGCGTCGCGCCGGACGTTCACATCGACGTCGCACCCGCACTCCGGCAGGTTGGCCAGCTCGTGCGCACGGGCGATCATCTCGGCCGCGATCGTGTCCGCCTGGTCCGCCGTCACGTCATGAAACACCGCCTCCACCCGCAACACGCCGGGTGCGCTCGGCGCCATCGCGCCGGGCTGGGTCCCACCGGACGGTCCGGTGCTCACGACCGGGAGGCGGGCGTATGGGCCTCGCCCGTGCGGACCACGATCTCCCCCCCACCCGCGGTCCCGGCGACGTCGGTGTCCGCCCCCGCCAGTGCGAGCGCCGCGGCGACAAACTCGCGAAACAGCGGCGCGGGGCGCTCCGGGCGGGACTTGAACTCGGGGTGAAACTGGGAGGCGACGAAAAACGGGTGGTCGGGGAGCTCGATCGTCTCCACCAGCCGATCGTCGGGCGAAGTGCCGGACACGGCGAGGCCGGCGGACTGCAGTCGCTTGCGCAGCAGGTTGTTGACCTCGTAGCGATGACGATGGCGCTCGTACACGACCGCCTCGCCGTAGATCTCCCGCGCGCGGGTGCCGTCATGGAGCTTGATCGGGTCCGCGCCCAGGCGCATCGTGCCGCCGAGGTCGGCGACCTCCTTCTGCTCGGGCAGCAGATCGATCACCGGGTAGGGCGTCTCCAGGTCGAACTCGGTCGAGTTCGCGCCCTCCATGCCGGCGACATGACGCGCGAACTCCGCCACCGCGACCTGCATGCCCAGGCAGATGCCCAGGTACGGGATGCCCCGCTCGCGCGCGATCCGGGCGGCCGCGATCTTGCCCTCGATCCCGCGCCCGCCGAACCCGCCCGGGATGAGAATTCCGTCCGCCGCCGCCAGCCGTCGGGCGGCATCGGTGCTGGGATCCTCCAGGCTCTCGGAATCCACCCACTCGATCTGCACGCGACCGCCCTGCAGCGCGCCGGCGTGGCGCAGCGCCTCCGACACCGACAGGTAGGCGTCCGCGAGCTGCACATACTTGCCGACGATCGCGATCGTAACCGCGCGCTGGGCCCGTTCGGCCCGCTCGATCGGCTCGCGCCAACCCCCCAACTCCGGCGCCGGCGCCTGCATGCCGAAGTGATCGAGGATGAAGTCGTCCACGCCCTGATCGGCGAACACGAGCGGCACCTTGTAGATGTCGTCCACGTCCCGAGCGCTCGCGACGGCGTCCATCGGCAGGCTCGCGAACAGCGCGATCTTCTTGCGGATCTCGCTCGACAGCGGGCCCTCGGAGCGGCACATCAGCATGTCCGGGGCGATGCCGATGCGCCGCAGCTCGTTCACCGAGTGCTGCGTCGGCTTGGTCTTCAGCTCGCCCGCGTGCCCGATGTAGGGGACGAGCGTCAGATGGATGTACATGCACCGCCGCCGCCCGACATCGACGGGGAACTGGCGGATCGCCTCCAGGAACGGCAGCGACTCGATGTCCCCGACCGTGCCCCCGATCTCGGTGATGACGACGTCGACGTCGCTGGACTCCGCGATCAGCGCGACCCGCTGCTTGATCTCGTCGGTGATATGCGGCACCACCTGCACGGTCCCACCGAGATAATCCCCGCGGCGCTCGCGCCGGATGACCGTGTCATACACGCCCCCGGCGGTGACGTTCGAGGCGCGACTGGTGTTCGCGTCGGTGAAGCGCTCGTAGTGTCCGAGGTCCAGATCGGTCTCGGCGCCGTCCTCGGTGACGAACACCTCGCCGTGCTGATACGGCGACATCGTGCCCGGGTCGACGTTGATGTAGGGGTCGAACTTCTGCATCGCCACGGTCAGCCCGCGCGCCACCAGCAGCCGTCCGATCGAGGCCGCCGCGATGCCCTTGCCCAGCGAGGACACGACGCCGCCGGTGACGAAAATGAACCGGGTCTTCGCTGGAGTGTCCGCGTGGCGGTCGGTGCTGGGCATGCTCATCTAGGCGCTCGGCATCAGAGTAGCTGACTGCCTGGACGCCCCGCCATAGGGCGTCGATGGCAAGCTAGACAAGACGCAGAGAGCGTGGCTTACTCGGTACGCGCGCGACCCGGCCCTTCGGGCTGTGTGCCTCCGATCGGCGATCCCGGCGATCGACAAGGACGCAGGATCACGCCGGCCGGCGGCTCCTATGGCCTGCCCCAGGAGTCAAGGCCCCGCAGCAGCGGCACCCTTGCCACGAGCGCAGAGATCGAGCGCAACTCGCCGTAGACCGTCACGATCACGAGCAGCGCTAGCGCGATCAGCTGTCCGGTCTGCGACAGGACCAGCACCATCCACAGCCCCGCGAGCGCCCCCAGCAGGTTGGCGCCGGTGTCGCCCAGCATCGCCTCCTCGCGCAGGTCATACGCCCCCGCGACGAGCGCCGGACCGACGAACAGGCCGAGTGTCCACAGCGGGCGCAGCTCGCGCGAGCCGATCGTCAGCCCCGCGCCGAGCAGCACGAACACCTTCAGCGCCCGCCCGGGCCTCAGGTCGAGCAGGTTCAGCGCGTTCGTCGCGAGCACGAGCACGGCAGCCGCCAGCAGCCAGCGACCGACCGACAGGCCCGTGAAGTCGCTCACGAGCAGCGCCAGCCCGACCGAGCCGACCGCCTTCAGCGCGCCCGTGGACAGTTCGCCGTGCATCGCCGCCGCGCCGTGCCCGCGCCAGCCCCGCGGTGCGGTCGCGCCGTCCCGCGGGGAGCCGAGCGTGTCGTCGATCAGACCCAGGCAGGCGACCCCGAGCGCATACACCGCCACGGCGACCAGCCCCGGATACAGGATCGCGGTGTGCCCGACCCGTTCGATCAGCGTCAGCGGCACGAGCGCGAGGAGGGCGGCCATCACGACGAGCACGCCCAGCGGGTGCGGGAGCTCACGCGCACGATAGTTCGGCCGCGTATGGCCGCCCGCGCGCAACGCGCGCAGGGTGGGCTGCGCGAGGAGCACGGCGACGGCGAGGGCCAGCAGGAACGGCAGGGCTACGCGCATGCCGGGAAGCTAGCGTCATTCGCGGATGGGACCGTGTGATGGTGTCGTTCCTGCCGGCGCATGCGCCGGTAGGCGGGAGCGCGCATGCGCGCTCCCGGGGCAAGTCGCATGCGACTTGCCCGCCGATGGCGCATGCGCCATCGGCGACCCCGCACATGTGCGGGGTCGGACCTCGCCGCACGCGGCGAGGTCACCCAACCGAGCATCGCGTCTACGGCACCGCGCTCGGCAGCAGCGAATCGGCCGTGGGCTTGATCCCGAACGCGCCGTGCGCCCCCGCCAGCGCATACGCGAGCGCCGCCTGTCCGGCCGGTGCGTCGAGATCGTCCACGCTGGAGACGTTCTTGCTCTTGTACCAGCTGATCTGACTGGGTTCGGTCTCGCTCAGCTCGACCCCCACGGCGGGCACTCCGACGGCGGCGACTCCGCTCAGCAGGCCCGTCTCAAACGCGGCACTCGCCGCGCTCTGTTCGGGGGTCATGTTCGTCGGGTCCGCGCGCACCACGACCAGGCCTTCGAGACGGCCGAGCTGTCCGTCGAACGCGCTCATCAGCCCACCCCGCACGCGACTGAGCAGCTCGCGATCGACCGCCTGCCCGCCACTGACCAGCTGCCGTCCGACGAGTTTGCCGAACCGTTCGATCAGCGCCGTCGAGCCCGCCAGCGCCGCATAGTGAGTGCCGACCGCCTCCTGGGCGATCGCGGGCAGGTTCAACGGCTCGCGCACCGCCGCCACGACCGTCAGGTTGCCACCGGCCTGCGTCACCGCCGAGCGCACCAGCCCGTTGGCGTGATCCGAGGAGGCGCCGAGGAACACCAACCCGATGCCGCGTCCGCTCAACAGGTCGTGAACCGCCAGTGGATACAGCCCGTTCGAGAACGCTTCCTCTTCGGTGAGCTTCTGCTGCAGCTGTTCGGCCTGCTTGCGCGCGCCGCTGACTTCGGAGTTGAGGTTCGCGACGATCCCGTTCTTCGCCGAGGACACCAGGTTGGAGTCGCCGATCGCCACACCGATGACGATGCCGACCGCGAGCGCCAGCAGGACGGCCGCCAGGGACAGCGCGTGGTAGCGGTAGTCGAACATCGCTCGTCAGGAGCATAGATTGGGGTGGCGATCCGGGCGGTCGAGCCCTGAACGGCGAGCGGCGGCTCAACCGGTGCCGAACAGCAGCTGGAGCTTCAGCCAGAGCAGATCCACGACATCGCGCAGGGCCGGGGTCATCCATACGACCGCGATCATCGCGATCAGGCCCGCCGCGATCACCACCAGCAGCGGCGTCAACCCCGGGCGCGGGCGATACAGCCGGCTGACGCCCTTCGCGTCGACCAGGATCTCGCCGATGCGCAGCCGCGTCAAGAAGGTCGAGGACATCCCCTCACGATTGCGGTCCAGGAACTCCACCAGGTTGAACTGCGAGCCGACCGCCACGATCAGCCGCGCGCCCTTCTCCGCCGCGAGCAGCATCGCCACGTCCTGGCTCGTGCCCGGCGCGGGAACGAGCTTGTAGGGGACGCCCAGCTCGTCCAACCGCGCGCGCCCGGGAGCGCGGCCGTCGGGGTAGGAGTGCACCACCAGCTCCGCGCCACAGCGCAGCGCCGCCTCGCCGGCCGAGTCCATGTCGCCGACGATCATGTCCGGGCACAGTCCCGCCTGCAGCAACGCCTCCGCCCCGCCGTCGACGGCGACCAGCACCGGGCGCATGTCGCGAATGAAAGGGCGCAGCGCCCGCAGATCGCGCTGGTGGCCCACCCCGCGTACGACCACGAGCGCGGAGCGGTCGCGAAAGTCCGTCGCGAACCGCGGCAGGTCGATCCTTCCCGCCAGCAGCTCACGCTCCTCGCGCATGTGCTCGATCGTGTTATGCGCGAACCGCTCAAGCGCCTCACCGACCTCGCGCCTGCGGGCCTCGGTCTCCGCGCGCACCCGCGCCAGGTCGAGCACCACGCCGCTCGCCAGGACATCCTCTGCGCGCAGCACCTGCTCGTCGCGCACGGTGATCGTCTCGCCGTCGGAGACCCGCTCGAACAGCGAGTCGTCGGGCAGATCGACGAGGTGGATGCCCGCTTCGACAAGCAGCTGCGGGCCGAGGTTCGGATAGGAGCCGCCGCTCGAGGAGCGGCAGTTGAGCACCGCGGCGGCACCCGCGGCGATCAGCTCCTCGGCCGACACCCGGTCGATGTCCAGATGATCGATCACCGCTATGTCCCCGCGCCGCAGATGCCGCACGAGCAGCTTCGTGCGCCGGCCCATCCGCGCCGGACCGGTGACGGTGCGCCAGGGCGCGATCCCGGGGAGGGTCGGCGCCAGCGGCGAGACGGAGCCACTCGGATGAGCCGAAGCGGCCGGCGAACCCGAGCCCGTCGGCTGAGCGACCCCGTCGGGTGGCTGCCTGGTAGCGGCCATAGCCGCGAGATTACCCGCTTGGGGTTCGCGCCACAATAGATGGCGCGTCAAGAGCCTCAGGCGGCCTTGCGCAGGTCTCTGGCGTGGCGACGAGCCGTCGCGTCGCCGTCCCGCGCCCCCAGCATCCGCACCAGCTCGGAGACGACCTGGGGCTCGCCCAGCTGCACGACCGTGGCCAGCGTCGGATCGGCCGAAGTGTCCTTGACGACCGAGAAATGACGCGCTCCCAGCGAGGCGATCTGCGGCAGATGCGTGATGCACAACACCTGTCTGCTCTCCCCCAGCGCCCGCAGGCGCTCACCGACGGCACGCGCGGTGTGCCCGCCGATGCCGGCGTCGATCTCGTCGAACACCAGGGTCTCCAACCGCCCCCGCCCGGACGCGTCTTCCGCGGCCAAGCGCTCGCCGTCGGTGGACGCGGTGATGACCGCCAGCATCACCCGTGAGAGCTCGCCGCCGGAGGCGATCTCGCGTAGTGGCCCCGCAGGAACGCCTGGATTAGGTGCGATCAACATTTCGACCGAGTCCCCACCGGTGGGCCCGGGGGCGCGCTCGGACAGCGTCACCTCGAACTCAGCATCGGCCATCGCCAGTGCCGCGAGCTGCTCGCGCACCCCCTCCGCCAGGCGCGGGGCCGCCTGCTCGCGCGCGTGACGCAACTCCACGACATGCCGGTCCAGCTCGGCCCGAGCCTGCGCCAGACGCTCTTCCGTCTGCGCGAGCGCCCCCTGCGCCCCCTCGAGCTCCTCCCGACGCGCGCGGGCGCGCTCGGCGTATGCGAGCACGTCGGCGATCGAGCCACCGTGCTTGCGGACCAGGCGCTCGGTCGCCGCGAGACGCTGTTCGACCTCCTCCAGCGAGCCCTCCTCGCCGGCGAGTCGTTCGCCGTAATCGCGCAGCTCACCCGCGAGATCCTGGGACTCGACCACGATCGCGCCCAAGCGCTGCGCGAGCCCGTCCAGCTCGGGATCGACGCCCGCGACCGCATCCAACCGCGCGGCAGCCGTCGCCAGCAGCGACACGGCGCCGGGATCCTCGCCCGAATCGGGCGCGACGAGTCCCTGCGCGCCGTGGCCGGCGGCGGAACACAGCGCGTCCAGACCTCGCAGCCGCTCGCGGGCGGCCAGCAAGCGCTCGTGCTCACGCTCCTCCGGCGCCGCATCGTCGATCTCGGCGAGCTCATGCTCGAGCAGGTCGAGCTCCCGCCCCCGCGCCTCGGCCAGCTCGCGCAACTTCTCCAACTCTGCCTCCAGCCTCGAGCACAGGCGATACGCCTCCGCGCACTCATGCAGACGCACCACCTGATCCGGGCCGCAGCGCCCGTCGAGAACTTGCAGCTGGGCGGCCGCGACGGTCAACTTGCGGTGCTCGTGCTGGCCATAGAAAGACACGAGTCGCGCGCCGATATCGCGCAACTCGCCCACGGTCGCCGAACGGCCGTTCAGATACGCACGCGTGCGGCGTCCGTCCGCGTCGATCCGCCGCGCCAGGACGATCTCCCCCGCGTCCGCCGCCAGCCGCTCGCCCAGCTCCTTGCGCAGGCCATCGGAGAGCTCGAACACTCCCTCGACGTAAGCCTCGCTCGCGCCGGGGCGGACGATGCCGGGCCGGGCGCGCCCGCCCAGCAGCAGATCCAGAGCGTGCGCGAGCACGGTCTTGCCGGAGCCAGTCTCGCCCGTGAGCACGTTCAGACCCGGGGCGAGCCGCAGCTGGGCACGCTCGATCAACAGCAGGTTCTCGACGTTCAGCTCATGCAGCATCAGGCCAGCATGTGTAGCAGTGGACGGGGACGGTATTCGCTCGAGGCTCGGCGTCATGAGGTCCCCCTCTCGGCGTCTGGCCGTGGCGGGAATGTGCTTGCGAGCAGCGACACAATCGCTCCGAGCAGGCATAATCGAGACGATGACGCGGGACGGATCCCGCAACACGGCCGGCTCGCGCGTACACTCGACCGCCCACCCAGGCATGGCTGCCAACGACACCCATCGGCGCACCGACATGCCCTCTCCGGAGGGTCGCCAGGACGTGCGCAATCAGATCGATTGCCTGTCGGCGACAGCCCTTGCGGACCGGCTGGAGGAGGAGATCAACCGAGCCGGGCGGCACGGCACGCCACTGAGCTGCCTGCTGGTCGCGATCGAGGATCTCGCCGAGCTCTCCGCCCGGCACGGACGCGAGCTGCCTGAGCAAGCGCTCGCCTACGCCGGACCGGCGCTGCTGCGCGAGCTGCGTCGCTTCGATCGAGTCGGGCGCCCCAGCGACACCGAGCTGCTGGTGGTGCTCCCCGGCGCCGATGGTCCGCGCGGGGAGATCGTCGCCAAGCGCGTGCTCGACCGCCTGCGCGCGATCAAGATCGAGACCGACGGGGTGCGCCGTCCCCTGCGCGTGTCGGTCGGATTGGCAGCATGGCGGGAGGATCTCGACGGCGAGCAGCTGCTAGCGCACACGCGCGCGGCGGCTCAGCGCGAACGCAGCGGGATAGTAACGACGGACGCGTAGGGTTCGACGGACCCATAGTCCATAATTCCGCCTGTGCTCACGGGATCTGAGTTGTGGCTGCTGCGCTTGATGGCCGATCGCGGCCTCGCGCTGCTCGACGCCAGCTCGCTGCTGATGGTGATCGAGGAGCGTGGCGAGCTGCGCGTCGCGGCCGCCAGCGGCGAGAGCCGGCCGCGATTGCGGATCGTGCCGGTCGAAGGCAGCGCGCTGGGCGCCCTCTACCAGGAGGGCAAGCCGGTGGCGCTCGATCGTCCGCGCGGCCAGGACGCCGCGCTACTGCACGAACTGGGGATCGAGGCGCGCGCAGTGCTGGTCGAGCCGCTGAGCATGGAAGGCCAGGGCGGCGGTCTGGTGATCGCGCTGCGCCGGGACGCCGGGTTCAAGGGCCCGGACAGGCAGGCATTGAACGCCTTTGCCGCGAGCGTCGCGCAACGGCTGGCGGCGGAGCGCTCGGTCGAGATCGAGCGGCTGCGCTACGGCATGGAGGCGCGCGAGCGCGAGCGCACGCGCTGGGCGCGGGAGATCCACGACGAGACCGTACAGGGACTGGGCGCGCTGCGCCTGAAGCTCGCCAACGCGCGCGATCTCGATACCGATGGAAGATCGGCCAGCGAAGCCCTGAGCAGGGCCGTCGATGCGGTGCTGGAGGGGCTGGGCGAGGAGATCGACGGCCTGCGCCACCTGATCACCGAGCTCAGGCCCGCCGCCCTGGACGATCTTGGCCTCGCGGCCGCGCTGGAGGCGCTAGCGCGCCGCGCGCAGGCGATCGACGGCCTGGACGTCCAGACCGAGATCGACCTCGGCCCCGAGCACGACGCTCAGCGACTCGACCCCGAGCTCGAGAGCACGATCTACAGAGTCGTGCAGGAGGCGCTCACGAACGTCAGCCGGCACGCCGAGGCGAGCAGGGCGGTGGTGAGCGTGAGCGAGCGCGACGGCGTGGTCCGAGCGTCGGTCACAGACGACGGCAAGGGCCTGCCCGAAGCCGACCGGCTCGGCCCGCGCGGCGACGGCCTGGAGGGCGGCTTCGGCATGTCGGGCATGCGCGAGCGCGCGGAGCTGGTCGGCGGCGAGCTGGAACTCGTGCCCGCCCCCGGCCAGGGCACCGTCATGCGCCTGACGGTGCCGCTGGCGGGACGCCCGGCCGCATCGCCGCTGGAGAAGATCCCCACCGGCGGGGTGGCGTAACTTCACCGTCAGTGACGCCCGCGGTGCCGGCGGCAGGAGATCTACGCCGACTCGTACGCCCAGCGACCGCGACTGCCCCTCCCTACACCCCGGCGTCCTTCTCCTCATCCCCGCCCCCAGCTCCGCGCAGCCAGCCCGCGAGCTGCTGCCCGGCTGAGTTGACGGACTCGCCCGCGTCGCGAAAAGCGTCGCGGACACGCTCGGCGTAAAAGGAGACCGCCTCGCCGCCGTCGGCGCGGGCATCGACAGGATCCTCCCGCCGCGGATACTCGCCGGCGACGATTCGGTCGTAATCGCCGGAGCGAACCCAAGCCATCAGCTCGTGGGTGCGCCGGACCGGCATCGGATGGGTGACGCCGAGGTCGATCAGCAGGCGTGTCAGGCGCTCCAGACCGCCGCCGCCCTCCGTGTAGTCGAGCCCCTGGCGCATGAACGCGTCGAGGTCGAGCTCGTCCACCATCGCGCCGCCGGCGAGGCACATCAGCGTGCGGCAGACGACGAGCGGGTCGCGCGTCACCAGCGCGGCGGCGCGATCGGCGCTCAGCTCGGTCGCACGGGACCACTCCAGCAGCGCTGTGCGCACGGGCGCGAGCGGGAGCGGCAGGCGCGAGGAGCGCGTGAGCAGGACGAGGATGTACAGGGCCGTCAGGTACAGCTGATGGTCGGCGAGGATATGGGCGGCCTCGTGCGCGAACACGGCCCGGCGCTGGTGCGCGTCGAGCAGATGGACAAGCTCGGACTGCACGACGACGATCGGGCGACGCGCGCCGATCGCCAGCGCGTTCGGAGACGGATACTGCGTGAGGTACAGATCGGGAACATCGGCCATGTCGAGCGTCGCGTAGGCGATCGCGTGCTCCCGATAGATCTCACCGAGCTGATCCTCGGAGAGCCGCACCGACGAGCCGAGATAGCTCTGGCGCAGCGCGCGCTCGTAGCCAAGCTCGATCAGCTTGCGCACGACCTTGTCGAGGTAGGGAATCGAGCCGAGCGCGGCCGTCGCGGCCCGGTCGGCCGGGTGCTGGAAAGCGCGTGACGAGATCCCGTCGAGACGATAACCCTCGGCGGGAAGCTGCGAGCCCGTGTACGCCATACGATGGAGCGTACCGTTCCACGGCACCACGGCCCAGGCGGCGTTTACGCGAGCGTGTCCCACGCGATCGACGAGAGCGACCCCCGAATGGGAGACAATTTTGCCGTCAACGCCACGACCCGGGACCATCGCCGTGGCGGCTGGGCGACGGCCGCCGCACCAGTGGGTATCGAGCAGCACGGAGCCGAACGCCCTCGTCAACCGTCGCCGGTGGTGGAGTCGGAGTTCGAGCCCGCGGGCAGAGCGAGCCGGTTTGACACGATCCTTGGCCGTGATTCGCGCTGCGACAACGATGGTGGCGATGACGATCGCCGGGGCCACGCTCGGCGCTTGTGGCGAATCGTCCACGACGCCGAGCACGAGGGCCTCGGCCGCTGACACGAGCTCGACCCCCGGCACGGGCTCCTCGACCGCCACACCCTCGACCCCGGGCACGACTCCCTCGACCCCAGTTCAGCCGCCCAAGGCCGGCGGAGCGTCACCGAAGTCCGACGGAGCATCGCCCAACCCGCGCAAAGGGGCGCCCAGGCCGGGTGAACAATCGCCTGCACACGGGCTCCTGACGCGGTCTCAGGCCGTCGCGTTCGCCAATGCCGTGAACATCCAGCCAGCGGACGTGCCCGGGTTCGGAGTCGCCTCCTCAGAACAGCAGCGTAGCGCCGGGGAACAGCGCCTGGAACGCGCGATGCTGGGCTGCGTGGGGGTCCTGACCGGCCACAGCGAATTGGCCGAAGTGAACTCGAAAGAATTCGAACACACGGACAGGACGGGGGACTTCGGCGTGAGCTCGAGCGTCTCGGTCGCGCGCACGCCGGCCGTCGCCGCCAAGGGGCTTGCGGCGACACACAACCCCAACGCCCAGAGCTGCGTAATCCATCAGCTGTCCAGGGAGGTCGAAGGCAAGCCCAACGGCGGTTCGAGCATTCGCAGCCTGTCGGTCGTTCCCGAAAGGGCGTTGGCTCCCGGCACCGACGGAGGCGTCGTGCTGCGGATCGTCGCGAATGTCAGCCTGGGCGGCAAACCGGCGCCGATCGCGCTCGACTTCTATGGGTTCGTCTGCGGGCAGGCCCAGATCGGCCTGTTCACGACGAGCCTGCCCGGCTCGTTCCCGTCCAAGCCTCGCCAGCAGCTGCTCTCGTTGCTGCTGGCCCGGGCGAAGGCGCACGGCCAGTGCACGGGGTCGCACCACGCGGGCGCGTCCGCGGCGTTCGAGCAGTAGCCGCCGGCGCGCGGCCCGGCGCGCCTACTCCACCAGCCCCAGCTTGCGGGCGTAGGCGGTGATCTCCGCGCGCGAGGAGAACCCGAGCTTCTCGATCGCGCGGGCGCGATAGGTCTTGACGGTGCGCTCGGCGACGTGCAGCTGCTCGGCGATCTGCGGGTTGGTGTAGCCGTTTGCTATGAGCCGCACGACCTCGCGCTCGCGCTCTGACAGCGCGACGCCGTCGGCCGGGGACTCCTCGCCCGCGGCCATCAGCGCGCCGAGGCGGGGGTGCAGGTAGTTGCCGCCCGCCACGGCCAGCCGGAACGCCTGCAGCAGCTCGGCGGGCTCGGCCTCCTTGAGCACGTAGCTGCGCGCCCCCGCGCGCAGCGCCTGCCGCGCGTACTCGGGGTCCTCGCGCATCGTCAAGATCGCCACGGCAAGCGTCGGGTGGGCGACGAAGCAGGACGGCAGCGCCGCCAGGCTCGACCCCCCGGGCATCGTCAGGTCGAGCGTCAGCAGGTCGGGCTTGTGCTCGCGCACTTCCCTGATCGTGGCGGGCACGTCGGCCGCTTCGGCGACGACGTCGAACTCGCCGGTCTCGCGCTCGAGCACCATGCGGATGCCGTCGCGGACGACCGCGTGATCGTCGGCGATGATCACCCTGATCGGCCTGTCCACCCCTGGGATGCCCGCCTCCATTGAGCGCACACCGTAGCGCGTCCTCCAGATTCGTCGCGAGGGCCTGCGGGGACGACACGCGACGGCCGCGGAGGACGACATAGATCGACACCAAAAGGACGACACGATCGGCACCGTCCGCCCTACAGACAAATGACCCGCGAGGACGCATCATGTCGGCTATGACGCACAGCCACTCAAATCATTCGCCGACGCACGACCGCAAAGGAGTCGCACGATGATCGCCCTGGGCATCCTCACCACCTGGCTGACCCTGACGGCCGCGGGCTTCGCCGGGCTGTCCGCACTGCGCCGCGCCGGCGTCCGTGAAGACGCCGATGCGGGCCTGATGCCGGCTGGGCGCAAGGCCCCGGCGTTCAGCGACGCTCGCGTCCCGATCCCGAAGGCGCTGTTGCGATGAGTCCGATCGTCTCGCCGCGTTCCCGCGAGAGCTCGCGGCGACCGGTGCTGCGGGTGCTGGGTCCCAGCGAGCGGCGCGAGCCACCGGCGGATGGTCGCGAGGCGACCGAGCCGCGCAGGCCGACGCTGCGGATCGTCCCCGACGGCGGCCGCGAGCTCGCGGCGCGCGTGGCGCCGGTGCTGCTCGCGGGAGCCGACGCCGGCGGGCGCGCGGTCCTGCGCGCGGAACTCGACGCGACGCTGCCGCCTCGCACCAGGTGGGTGGAGGCCGATGACGTCGCGGGAGTGCTCGAGCGCGCCGCGTACAGCCGCATGGTGGTCCTCGCCGGGGATCTCGACGATGCCGACGCAGAGTCGCTGATACGCCTGCTCGGCCGCCGCCACCCCGAGCTGCCCGTCATCCGCGTCGACGCTCCCCTGCCCGCGGCCGCCGGAGGACACGGCTGAGGACCGTCGCGCACCGCGGGCGTTCGCCGCGGGCCCCGTCCCGGCACTGGGCCCTTGCCGGCGGGGCTGTCGGCGGCGCGGCGGCGGCGCTGGGCGCAGTCGCAAGCTCAGACCGGAGTGTCACGATAGCGCTCGCTCTGCGCTTGAACAGCTCGACTGAACGGGATCGGCGTTGCACGGCTCGTTGTCGTCTCAAGCGGCCTGTAGCGTGGCCCGGCAGTGTCATCGACAGCGACCTCTCAGACCGCCCCCACGCCTCTGCGCGACCCGCGACTGCGACGGATCATCGTCGCCTACACGGTCAACCGGCTCGGCACGTGGTTCGGCTTCATCGCGCTGACGTTGGCTGTGTTCGACCACACGAACAGCGCGGTGGCCGTCGCCGCTCTGCTCGTCACCGGTCAGGCCATCCCGGCGTTCCTGACGCCGGCGCTGGTCGCCCGCCTCGAGGCCTCCTCCCGGCGTGGCCTGCTGAGCGGCCTGTACTTGTTCGAGGCGGTCGCGACCGCCTCGCTGGCGGCGCTGCTTCTTTGGCACTTCTCGCTGCCCGGCGTCCTGCTCCTGATAGCGCTCGACGAGACCGCTGCGCTGGCCGCCAGCGCGCTGCTGCGCGCCGAGGCCGCGCGCTGTGCGCGCGAGTGGGTGCACGCTCCCCACGAACAGCCGAGCCTCGTCTCGGAGAGTCTGCCCGCGCATACATATGCGGGGCAGGTCGGGATCGTTCTGACGGCCGGCGAGCACATGCTCGAGGGCAACGAACCCAGCGCGAGCATACCGGACGGGAGCGGCGCGGACGCACGCGAGGGTCGAGCGGTGGAGGCCGAGCGCCGCGCGAATGCGGCTCTGAACGTCGGCTTCGCGGGCACTTTCGTGCTGGGGCCGGTGCTCGCGGGTCTGGTGGTCGCCGCCTACGGGAGCCCCACCGCACTGCTCATCGACGTCGCTTCGTTCGCGATCTGCGGGGCGATGCTGATCGACCTGCGACCACACGTCGCCGAAGCCGAGGCCTCGGTGCGCGCGCGCGTGCGGGCCGCGTGGGAGCACATCGTCGCGGCGCCCGCCTTGCGCGGGTTGCTGCTCGTGGAGGGTTGTGCGCTCGTGTTCTTCGCGAGCGACGGGTCGATCGAGGTCCCCTACGCCAAGGCGACGCTGCACGCCGGGGATCGCGGTTACGGACTGATCGTGACGATGTGGGGAGCGGGCGTCGTCATCGGCAGCGTCGTGTTCGCGCGCGCGGTACGCCACCCGCTCGGGGCGATCCTGAGCGCCGGCGCGCTCGCGATCGGGCTCGCCTATCTCGGCTGGGCAATCGCGCCAACGCTGGCCCTGGCGTGCGTGGCGGGAATGGTCGGCGGGCTTGGCAACGGGGTGCAGTGGGCGGCGTTCATCAGCGCCGTGCAGCGTCTCACACCCCCGGATCTGCAGGGACGGATGATGGGGGCGGTCGAATCGCTGGGCGCGATCTTTCCCGCGCTCGGCCTCGCGCTGGGCGGCGCTTTGGTGGCACTCAGCTCGCCGCGCGGAGCATTCCTCGTCGTAGGCCTCGGCGCCGCGCTGAGCACGATCGCATTCATGCGCCTGCGGCTGGGAGCGCTGAACCGCGAGACGCCCGTTGCGGCCGCGAACGACGAGGCACCCGCGTGGGACAGCGCGCCGGATTCACCGGACTTCCCCCCGTCCAGCGCATCGCGTGCACCTTAAGGACAACGTCGAATCGGCCGTTAAGTACTACAGCACCGACAGCATCGCGAACAACATGAACTCTTCGAGGCTCACCATCCGTACCCTCTACGCGACCGAGGCTCTGCTGCTCGCCGGAGCGCTTGGCATCGCCGCATGGTTGTCGAGGCCCGACGAATGGAGCCCGCTGCCGCTCGTAGGGCTGCTGCTGGTGCTCGCGCTCGTGGCGGAGCGACTCGAGTTCGAAGTTCGGGGCCAACATCTCTCAGCGTCGCTCGTCGTGCTCGTGCTCGCCATGAGCCTGCTCGGTCCTGCGCCCGCCGTTGTGTTCGGCATTGTCGTGACGATCCCGAACTCCGTTGGAAGGCGCCTGTCGCCGGCGGGCTGGCTGGACAATTTGTCAGCGTTTGCCGCGTTCCCGTTGGTTGGTGGCTTGATCGTCCGCGCGCTGATCGGGGACGTCCATGACCCGAGCACCCAACACCTCACACAGAGTGTCACGTTCGCGCTCGTGGTGTTCGGAGTGTTCATGATCACCAACGCCCTCAACTTTGCCTTGCTGGCTGTGGAGTCACGCATCACCGAGGGTCTCTCGCTGCTCCGTCAGACGCGTGAGCTGTTCGTGCCGATGCAGCCCGGCCAAATGGCGATGGGGGCACTCACGGCGATACTTGCCATCGCCTACACGAACCTTGGCCTGTCAACACTCTTCGGTCTGATCCTGGTGCTTGCTCTGTTCCAGTACCTGATCGCTGCGCTGCTGCGCTCGGAGGATCGCGCCGACCAGCTGGAAGCGCGCTCGGTGCACCTGGCCTCACTGCAGCTCGGCGTGCTGACCACGCTCGTCGAGACGCTCGCGCTGCGCGATCGCATGACCGCACGCCACGCGGCCGCGGTCGCGCGCTATGCGCGCGCGCTCGCCCAGGAGGTCGCGTGCTCGGAGGCCGACCAGGACCTCGTGCACACGGCCGGGCTGCTGCACGACATCGGCAAGTTCGCGCTGCCGGACAGGATCCTTAAAGCGGAGGTGCTATCCGACGAGGACTGGGCGGTGATCCGCCGCCACCCCTCCGACGGAGCGACGCTCGTGGGACGCCTCGACGGCTACGGGCCGGTCGCGGACGCGATCCTCTACCACCACGAGCACGTCGACGGCAGCGGTTACCCGGCGGGGCTGATCGGCAACGAGATCCCGCTCGCCTCGCGCATCATCGCGGTGTGCTCGACGTACGACACGCTCACCGCGCGCGAGACCTACCGCTCGCCGATGACTCCGCAGGACGCGATGGCCGAGCTGCGCCGCGTCGCCGGCCGCCAGCTCGACGGCGAACTGGTCGAGAGCTTCATCGCGATGCTCGAGCGCGAGGGGCCGGTCACGTTCGTGCACGGCGACGACGCGGACTTCGAGGCCGAGCTCGCCTTCGAGCGACGCGCGCGCAAGATCGCCCAGCCCGCGCTCGGCTGATGCACGGTGCCGTCTGACGGCGCCGACCACCAGCCATCGTGTCGGCCGGCGGGCGGGCGTCCGGGCGAGCAGAAATCGACGAGCGCCGGGGCCCGTGAGGGTCCCATCGACCCCTTAACGAGCAAAGGACGCCACTACCGAATCCGATCGGCTGCGACGCCTCAGCTCAAAATCTGGCCGCCTTGGCGACCTCTCCTTACGACTCTTAGCGTTTCCAAAGCACGATAGGTCTCCTTCGCCAGGGCCCACGGGCCTTTTGCGAGGCGGCCCTGTCTGTCTCCATCCACAGGACTACCGCTACCCTTGAGTAGGTTTGTACAGCATACTAGCGGGATTGGACGAAATGTCTAGTCCTTATAGTCTTTGCCTAGCATTATGCATGATTGCTTGCAGACGCAGGACTGGCGCTGCAGGCTCGGCGCAGGCTCACTCGATCAAACGTCCACAAACGTGCACCTCGCTCAGCTTCCCGGCCCATATCGGCGATACACGGTCCAGAAGCACCACTGGGCCGGCGGCGGCCCGCCTATACGAACCGGAGGAGCCAACCGAGATGACGACGACCATGCCCACACCATTCCCCCGCGTCGGCGACGAGCGCCAGCTCGTGTTCACGAGCTCACAGGCGGCCCGGTATCTGGGCGTCTCGCTGGCGACGATCCGTCGCTGGACGGATGCCGGCCACATCGCCTGCTATCGCACGCCCGGCGGTCAGCGTCGGTTCTCCAAGGACCAGCTCGACGGGTTCATCGTCTCGCTGCAGCGCGAGGAGACGACACACACGGCGCCGAAGGCTGCGTAGGGCACCACGCTTTTGATGGGTGAGCCATAGCCGGTCCTTCGTCGATTGCAGCCGGCGCCGCTCACCGCACCCGTCGGCGTAACGCAGGCGCTCACTGCCCACGCCCATCGTCAGCCCGGACGCCGCGAGACGGCCGCGCGTCGCTCGCTCAGCTCGCGAGCCGCCCGAACTTCTCGCGCAGGCGGCGATAGAACGAGGAGTCCGGCAGCTGAGCGATCGTGCCGACCGCGTCGAGGAACCGCGCGTCGATCGCGCCCCCCGGCGGGATCTCGCCGGCGGGACGGCCGTCCACGGCGATGTCCAGCGGCTCGCGCGAGCGGTTGTGGATCGTAAGGCGGTCTTCGGGAGCGACGACCAGCGCGCGCGCGGTCAGCGAGTGGGGCGCGATGAACGACACCGCGAACCCCTCCACCCCCCACGCCATCACAGGGCCGCCGTTGGCGAGGTTGTAGCCGGTCGAGCCCGCGGGCGTGGCGATCACGAGGCCGTCACAGCGCACGCTGCCGACGATCTCACCCTCCAGCGCGTAGGCGATCTCCGCAACCCGCTCGCCGACCTTGCGATGGATCGCGACGTCGTTGATCCCGACCCGCGCACTCGGCTCCTGCTCGGAAGGGAGTCCGGCCGGCCCGTCGAGCACGATCGCCGGCAGCTGCAGCAGCTCGAACTCGCCGCTCAGCGCGCGAGCGACGCCATCGCTCAGTTCGCCGGGCTCGACCGTCGCCAGAAACCCGATCTCGCCGAAGTTGACCGCGAACACGGGCACGCTCGTGCCGGCATACAGACGCAGCGCCTTGAGGATCGTGCCGTCACCGCCGAGCACCACACACAGCTCGACGTCGTCCTGCAAGGGGGCGTTCAGCTCGAGGCCCGGGCCCGGAGCGAGATTGTGGTGCTTGCGCGTCTCCTCCTCGTCCAGTCGCAGCATCACCCCCGCCGACGCGGCCGCGTCGATCAGCTCGCGCAACGCCCCGAACGTGTCGGACGGACGTCGGTGGGTGAGCACCGTCATGTACCGCTCGTTCACGGCTCCACCCTGCGGGCGAGTTTGACCAGCCCGTCCACATCCACCGCGGCGCCCGTACGCCCAGACTCGGCGAGGTGGATGAACGTCTCACGGTTGCCCTTCGGCCCGGGCAGCCCCGATGAGTGGTATCCGAGCACGCTCACACCCAGCCCAAGTGCGGTCCGTCCCACGCTGACCAGCGCATCGCGGCGATCGTCAGAGTCGCGCACCACCCCACCTTTGCCCACACGCGCGCGGCCGACCTCGAACTGGGGCTTGACCATCGCCAGCACGTCGTAGGAGTCCGCCATGCACCCGAGCACGGCCGGCAGCACCATCGTCAACGAGATGAACGAGACGTCGATGCTCGCCAGATCGGGCGATCCTCCGTCGGCGCTGCCCGGCGCGTCGGGCAGCGTCTCGGGGGTGAGCGCGCGCGCGTTCGTTCGCTCCAGCACGCTGACCCTGGGATCGGTGCGCAGGGTGTAGTCGAGCAGCCCGTAACCGACGTCGACCGCCACGACGCTCGCCGCTCCCCGTTGCAGCAGACAATCGGTGAATCCGCCGGTCGAGCTGCCCACGTCCAGCGCGCGCCTGCCGGTCGCGTCCAGGCCACACGCGTCGAGCGCGTTCGCGAGCTTGATCCCGCCGCGCGACACATATGCGCGCCCCGGGCTCACGCTGATCGGCTCGGCCGGGTCGATCAGCTCGCTCGGCTTGGCCGCCCGGCGCTCGCCCGCGCCGATGCGCACCTCCCCCGCCATCACCGCGACCGCCGCGCGGCTGCGCGAGGGAAACAGGCCGCGCTCGGCCAGCAGAGTGTCCAGACGCACCCGACGGTGGTGGGAACGCGCATCGCTCATCGCCCGAACGGTATCCGCTCATCGCAATCACCCTCGTCTCGCCTGCGAATGGCAGCCTTCTGTGATTCTGCGCACAGCGCGCGAATCGGCCACATATATGTCCGCGGCGGTTGTATCATCGTCGGTGAGGTCGTGATCGAGTCCACTCGAAGCGAACCTCGTGCAGGAATCGCAGTACATCTTCAGTCGCGCCGGTATCCGCAGGGAACTGGACCGAATCCGATGAGCCACGTCAACCGACGACCCTCGCTTCGCGCATGAGAACCGTGCGCACAGTCACCGAGCTGCGTTCCGCGCTCGCGCCGGATCGTCGCACCGGTCACACGATCGGCCTCGTGCCGACGATGGGCGCTCTGCACGAGGGCCATCTGTCGCTGATCCGTCACGCCCGGGCGCACTGCGACGTGGTGGTCGTGTCGCTGTTCGTCAACCCCTCACAGTTCGACGAGCGCGCGGACCTCGAGCGCTACCCCCGCCAGGAGGAGCGCGACGGGACGCTCGCCGCACGGGCCGGTGCGGACGTGTTGTTCGCACCGCCGGTCGAGGAGGTCTATCCGGCCGGGTTCGCCACCTCCGTGGAGGTGCTGGGCGTGACCGAGCGACTGGAGGGCGCGGTCCGCGGTGCGGCGCATTTTCGCGGCGTCAGCACGGTCGTCACGAAGCTGCTGTGCATGGTCGGACCCGATGTCGCCTACTTCGGTCAAAAGGACGCCCAGCAGGTCGTGGTCATCCGCCGGCTGGTGACCGACCTGAACCTGCCCGTGCGCGTCGAGGTATGCGCCACCGTGCGCGAGGCCGACGGCCTGGCGATGTCCAGCCGCAATGCGCTGCTGGACCCGGTCGAGCGCGAGCGAGCGCGAGCGCTACCGGCCGCGCTGCGTGCCGCCGCCGCACTGGCGGGCGCGGGCGAGCGTTCGGTCTCGGCGCTGCTGCAGGCGGCCCACGAGGCGATGGCGCCGTTCGAGATCGAGCCCGAGTACGTGACGATCGTCAACCCCGACACGTTTCAGGCGCTCGACTCGATCGAGGCTCCGGCCATGCTCGTGCTCGCCGCCCGCGTCGGCGCGGTTCGCTTGATCGACAACGCGATGCTGACACCCGCCGCCGTGCACGCGCTTAGCGCCGTCGACACGAGCGGCTCAACGACAAGCAATCTACCCACAGGAGCGACCACATGCAGCGCGTGATGCTGAAGTCCAAGATCCACCGGGCGACGGTCACAGACTGCGACCTGCACTACGTCGGGTCGATCACGATCGACCCCGACCTATTGGAGGCCGCCGACATCCTCGAGCACGAGCAGGTCCATGTCGTCGACGTCGACAACGGCGCGCGCTTTGAGACCTACACGATCGGAGGCGTGCGCGGCTCGGGCGAGATCAAGGTCAACGGCGCCGCCGCCCGCCTCGTGCACCGGGGCGACACGATCATCGTGATCTCCTACGGCCAGTACGACCAGGCCGAGCTGGAGCACTACGAGCCGCGCGTAGTTCACGTGCAGGCGCAGACCAATCACATCATCACCATCGACGACGAGGTGGCGACCCTGCTGGCCTGAGGCCCGCGAGCGTCAACCGCGTCAGAGAGGACTCACCCAGCCATGTCGAGCCACACCGTCCAAGCCCCAGCCGACCCCGGGCACCTGCCCATGACCCTGCCGCTGCTCGCCGAGAAGAAGCGGCTGCGCGAACCGATCGTGATGGTCACCGCGTATGACTATCCGAGCGCCCGCTCGGCCGAGACCGCGGGCGTGGACCTGGTGCTCGTGGGCGACTCGGCCGCGACGACCGTGCTCGGCTACAACTCGACGACGCCGGTGGAGCTCGGCGACATGCTCGTGCTCGCGCGCGCGGTGCGCCGCGGCCTGCGCACGCCGCTGCTGATCGGCGACATGCCGTTCGGCTCCTATGAGGTCTCCGACGAGCAGGCGATCGCGAACGCGATGCGGATGGTCAAGGAGGCCGGCTGCGAGGCCGTCAAGCTCGAGGGCGGCGGACCCTCCTCGGCGGCTCGCGCGCGCGCGATCGTCGCCGCCGGCATCCCCGTGATGGGCCATGTCGGTCTCACCCCGCAGACGGCGACCGCGCTCGGGGGCTGGAAGGCCCAGGGCCGTACAGCCACCGCCGCTGCACGCATCGGCGAGGAGGCGCTGGCGCTGCAGGAGGCCGGCTGCTTCGCGCTCGTGTTCGAGGCGATCCCAGCCGCCGTCACCGAGGAGCTGATGCCCATGATCGCGATACCCGTGATCGGTATCGGCGCCGGTCCGGCCACCGACGGGCAGGTGCTCGTGTTCCACGATCTGCTCGGCATCCGCGACGGGCTCGGCGCGCGCTTCGTCAAGCGCTACGCCAACCTCCAGGAGGAGATGAACGCCGGCGTGGCCGCCTACGCCGAGGACGTGCGCTCGCGCCGCTACCCCGGCCCCGAGCACACCTACAAGATCGACCCAGACGAGTTGGCCGACCTGCAGACGCGGCTGCGCTGAGCAGAGCCGCCGGCCACTCGCACCGGGTCGGCATGCCGACCCGGCCCACGATCGATCATCCTTCACCGCCGCAGCCTCGCGTCATGGACTTTATGCGCTCGGGCACATCCGAGGGGGTAGGCTTGACTGGTGTTGCGCATAGGTGCTTGGGCGCCGCGGTGACGCTCCTGCATGATCGTTTTGCGGAACACCCAATCGATCACACGCAAGGGAGGCACGGCAATGAGCGCAATTGGGATAGACGAAGCCAAGCTCGAACAATTCATGGGTCAGTTCGTACAGGACATGGGGGCGGCGATGACCGCACCGCTGGTGACTATCGGCGACAAGCTCGGCCTATACAAGGCGATGGCGGACAGCGAGCCCGTCACTCCCGCACAGCTCGCTGAGCGCACCGATTGCCGCGAGCGCTATGTCCGCGAGTGGCTGTGTCAGCAGGCGGCCAGCGGTTACGTCGAGTACGAAGCCGCGGACGGCACGTTCAGGCTGCCGCCCGAGCAGGCGATGGCGCTGACCGACGAAGACAGTCCCGCGTTCATCCCGGGCGCCTTTCAGCTGCTGGCAGCGGTCATCAAGGACGAGCCGCATATCACCGAGCGCTTCCGCTCGGGCGAGGGCTTCGGCTGGCACGAGCACGATCACGACCTGTTCCCTGGAACTGAGCGTTTCTTCCGACCTGGCTATCTCGCCAACCTGGTCGAGTCGTGGCTGCCGTCCCTGGAGGGCGTGGTGGAGAAGCTCTCCGCGGGCGCCCGGGTGGCCGACATCGGCTGCGGACACGGCGCATCGACAATCCTCATGGCCAAGGCCTTTCCGGCCAGCACATTCGTTGGCTCCGACTATCACGACGAGTCGATCAAATCGGCTCGCGCGGCCGCCGAGCGCGCCGGGGTCGCCGACCGCGTGACGTTCGAGGTCGCCTCGGCCAAGGACTTCAGCGGAGGACCGTTCGATCTGGTGTGCGTGTTCGACGCACTGCACGACATGGGCGACCCGGCCGGCGCCGCGCGCCACGTGCGCGAGATGCTCGCCGCGGATGGCACATGGATGGTCGTCGAGCCATTCGCGGGCGACGCGATCGAGGAGAACCTCAACCCGGTCGGGCGCATCTTCTACGGCGGCTCGACGATGCTCTGCACGCCGGCTTCGCTGAGCCAGGAGGTGGGGCTGGCGCTCGGCGCCCAGGCAGGCCAGAAGCGCCTTACCGAAGTGCTGGGCGAGGGCGGCTTCAGCCGCGTGCGCCGGGCCGCCGAGACCCCGTTCAACATCGTGTTGGAGGCACGACCCTAGACGGCGTGAGAACCCGCCCACATGTCGCTTGCTAGAGCGACGATGCCTGTGCGATCTTCCTGAGCACCCGCGCGGGCGCGCCGGCCGCGACCGAGAACGGCTCGACGTCGTGAGTGACGACGCTGTTGGCGCCGATCACGCAGCGCTCGCCGATCGTCACGCCGCTCGTGACGACAACGTTCGCGCCAAGCCAGCAGTTGTCGCCGATCCGCGTCGGTCCCTTGGTGGTGAAGCCCTGCCATGGCACGGGCTTGTCGGGATCGTCATAGCGGTGGCTCGCGTCGGTCACGAAGCAGCCGTTGGCGAGCATGCAGTGATCGCCGATCTCGACCAGCTCCTGGGCCGCGATCATCACGCCCATGTTCAGGAACGTGCCCGCGCCGATGCGCACGCGTGCGCGGTCAGGGGCGGTGATCCATACGTTCGACTCCAGCAGCGCCCCCGCCCCCACCTGCAGACGTCCCTCGCGCATCGCCTCCAGCACGTTGCCGTGCACGGGCCAGCGCACGAACGCTTCGCGGCGCATGAACTCCCCATGGATGCGCCCTCGATTCCACGGCAGCGAGTTGCGCTCGTACCAGCGCCACTTCGCCGCCCACAGGCGCGCCTGCGCCGCGGTGATGCTCAAGCGGCTACCTTCGCGCGTCGCTTGCGCGGTGTGCCCTTGCCGGGTTTGGCCACGCGCCTGGTCGCGGGAGTGAGCAGCTCGGCGAGGAAGCGCCCGGTGTGCGAGGCGGGCTCGGCGGCGACCTCCTCGGGGGTGCCGACGGCGATCGCCAGGCCTCCCTCCTCGCCGCCCTCGGGGCCCATGTCGATCAGGCTGTCGGCGCACTTGATCACGTCGAGGTTGTGCTCGATCACGACCACGCTGTTGCCGGCCTGCACGAGCCGCGCCAGCACCTCCAGCAGGCGCTGCACGTCGGCGAAGTGCAGGCCCGTCGTGGGCTCGTCGAGGATATACAGGGTGCGCCCGGTCGCGACCTTCGAGAGCTCCGTCGCGAGCTTCACGCGCTGCGCCTCGCCGCCGGAGAGCGTCGTCGCGGGCTGACCGAGCCGCACGTAGCCGAGGCCGACGGCGTGCAGCGTCTCCAGGCGCCGGCGCACCTTCGGAATGTGCTCGAAGAACGTAAGCGCCTCCTCGACCGGCATGTCGAGCACGTCGGCGATCGAGCGACCCTTGAACTTGACTTCGAGCGTCTCGCGGTTGTAGCGCTTGCCGTGGCACTGTTCGCAGGGCACGTACACGTCGGGGAGGAAATGCATCTCGATCTTGATCTGCCCGTCGCCGCGGCAGACCTCGCAGCGCCCGCCCTTGACGTTGAAGCTGAAGCGACCCGGCTTGTAGCCGCGCGCGCGCGCCTCCTGGGTCTTGGAGAACATGTCGCGAATCACGTCGAACAGGCCCGTGTACGTCGCCGGGTTCGAGCGCGGCGTGCGCCCGATCGGGGACTGGTCGACGGCGATGATCTTGTCCAGCTGGTCGAGCCCGTGGATCGCGCGGTGCGCGCCCGGACGCTGGCGGGCACGGTTCAAGCGGTTCGCGGCCGACTTGTAGAGCACCTCGTTGACGAGCGTGGACTTGCCCGAGCCCGACACTCCGGTCACACACGTGAGCACGCCCAGCGGGACGTGCACGTCGATGTCGCGCAGGTTGTTCTGCCTGGCGCCGAGCACCTCCACATAGCCGCTCGGCGTGCGCCTGCGCGCGGGCACCGGCACGCTCAGCTCGCCCGACAGGTATTGCCCGGTCAGCGACCCCTTCACGCGCTGGACCTGCTTGGCCGTGCCCTGCGCGACGATCCACCCGCCGTGCTCGCCCGCCCCGGGGCCCAGGTCGACCAGGTGGTCGGCCGAGCGCATCGTCTGCTCGTCGTGCTCGACCACGATCACCGTGTTGCCCAAGTCGCGCAACCGTTCGAGCGTCGCGATCAGCTTCGAGTTGTCGCGCTGGTGCAGCCCGATCGAGGGCTCGTCGAGGATGTACAGCACGCCCACCAACGACGATCCGATCTGCGTCGCCAGGCGGATGCGCTGCGCCTCGCCTCCGGACAGCGTCGAGGCCGCGCGGTCCATCGACAGATAGCCGATGCCCACGTTCTCCAGGAACTGCAGCCGCTCGGAAATCTCGCGCAGGATCAGCCGCGCGACGTGGCGATCGGTCTCCGACAGCTCGACCTCCTCCAACCACTCCAGCGCCCGCCGCGCCGACAGCGCGGTGAAGTCCTCGATCCGCGTCCCCCCCACGAGCACCGCGCGCGACTCCGCGCGCAACCGCGCGCCGTCGCACACCGGACAGGTGCGCAGCGACATGTACTGCTCGATCTTCTCCCGCGTGCCCTCGGATTCCGTCTCCTTGTAGCGGCGCTGCAGGTTCTTGACGATCCCCTCGAAGCGCGTCGCGTACGAGCGCCGGCGACCGTAGCGATTGCGGTAGGAGATCTGCAGCTTCTCGCCGTCGGTCCCGTACAGGAACAGGTCGCGATCCTCCTGCGAGAGGTCTTCCCAGGGCGTGTCGAGGTCGACGTCGTAGCGTTCGGCGATCGCCTCGGTGACCTGCTCGTAGTAGTTCGACACGCTGTTCGCCCACGGCACGATCGCGCCCTCGCCCATCGACAGCGACGGGTCGGGCACGAGCAGCTCCGGGTCGATCTCCATCTGCGAGCCCAGCCCGGTGCAGCGCTCGCACGCCCCGTGGGGCGAGTTGAACGAGAAGATCCGCGGCTCCAGCTCGACCAGCGACGGGCCGTGCTCGGGGCAGGCGAAGCGCTCGGAGAACGTGAACACCGTCCCCGCCGGCGGCACCTCGCCCGGGACGATCTGCGCGGAGGCGGAGCGCACGCCCTTGGCGCCGGTCGCGCGCGGGCGCTCCTCCTCTGGCGAGGCGTCCTTGCCACCGATCGAAGATCGGCCAGCCCCGACGATCTCGATCTCCACGAGCCCTTCCGCGCGCCCCACCGCCGTCTCGATCGAGTCCGCCAGGCGCTTGCGCAGGTCGTGACGCATCACCAGGCGATCGACGACGACCGAGATGTCGTGCTTGTAGCGCTTGTCCAGCACGATCGATTCCTCCAGCATCCGCACCCGATCGTCGATCTTCACGCGCTGAAAGCCGTCCGTGCGCAGCTCCTCCAGCAGCTTGCCGTACTCCCCCTTGCGCCCCCGCACGAGCGGCGCCATCACCATGAACCGCGTCCCCTCCCCCAGCTCCATCGCCTGGTCGATGATCTGCTCCGCCGACTGCCCCACGATCGGGCGCCCGCAGATGGGACAGTGCGGCTTGCCCACCCGCGACCACAGCAGGCGCAGGTAGTCGTAAATCTCCGTCACCGTCCCGACCGTCGAGCGCGGGTTGCGCGACGTCGTCTTCTGGTCGATCGAGATCGCCGGCGACAGTCCCTCGATCGAGTCCACGTCGGGCTTGTCCATCTGCCCCAGGAACTGCCGCGCGTACGCCGACAGCGACTCGACGTAGCGGCGCTGCCCCTCCGCATAGATCGTGTCGAACGCCAGGCTCGACTTGCCCGAGCCGGACAGGCCGGTGATCACCACCAGCGCATCGCGCGGCAGCGTCAGCGAGATGTCCTTGAGGTTGTGCTCCCGTGCGCCGGAGACGACGATCTGATCGCTGGCTGGCATCCGCGATCAATTGTATTGTGGCGAACAGACGTTCGCTCCTTCCCCGCCTTCTCCCAGCATCATGACCGCTATAATGACTTCATGTCCAGAATAATGACCGCTACGGAAACCAAGACCAAGATCCTCGCGCTGCTCGACGACGTGGCGGCGGGCGAGGAGGTGCAGATCACCAAGCACGGTCACGTCGTCGCCCGACTCGTGCCCGCCGGCGGCCCCAGGTCGCTAAAGGGAGCCCTCACGGGTGTGGCAATGTCGAGCGCCGACGAGGAGGACCTGTTCACCACCGGAGCGATCTGGAACCTTCCGTGAGCACCGTTCTGCTCGACACCCACGTCGTGCACTGGTGGTCGGCCGAGCCGGAACGCATCAGCAAGACGGCCGCCGCGACATTGAGTGACGCCGCCGAGCTGGCCGTGGCCGACGTCTCATGGTTTGAGCTGGCATGGCTCGCAAGACGCGAGCGCATCGTCGTCAGCATTCCACTCCGCTCATGGCTGGAGCGTCTCTCGAGCGAGCTGCGAACCGTCGGCATCAGCCCGGCAATCGCCGACACAGCCGTCTCGCTTCCCTCCTCATTCCCGGGAGACCCGGCCGACCGCCTGATCTATGCCACCGCCGTCGAGAATGGCTGGCAGCTCGTGACCAAGGACCGCAAGCTGCGCGAACATCGCCACAGCCGGCCCGTCGCGGTTTGGTGATCAACGCAACCTTGCCCGGCACCGAGCACATCGACGTGATCCATGACAATCGCCGGGCTCGCCGGCGACACCGCCCGCCCTACCCCTCGATCGCCGCGAACACCTCGTCCAGCAGCTTCGCCCGGTCCGCCACCTCGTAGTTCTCGGCCAGATAGCGGTCGGTCGCCTCGCGCGAGTCGCCATTCAAGGCCATGTTCAGCGCGACCAGGCGCGCTCCGTCGAGGTCTCCATTCTCGCTCGCCGCTTGCTCGGGTGGGGATGGCGGCGTCGATGAGGTCGGTGCGGCCGGGGGTGGCAGCGGCGGTGTCGGAAGGGCTGCCGCGACCGGCGGTGGGGGTACATCGGGTGGGGATGCAGGCGTCGGCGCCTCGGGCTGTGCAGGCGCCTCCCTGGCCACAGCCGACACCGTCTCAGGGGACCTGCCAGAGGCCGCGTCGTACAGCTCCCCCATGTTCGCCTCCGCGCTCGCCAAGTCGCTCGCGAGCCGCGTCGCGCCAGCGCGCAGGCTGTCCACGAGCGCGCCCGTCTCGCCGCTCAACGCCTCCACCCGACCCAGCAACGTGGCCGTGGCGCGGCCCACTTCAGCCACATGCGCCTGGGCCCGCGCGACCGCGTCCGCGCGCGTCTTCTCCGCATCCGCCGCGGCCTGCGCGCGCGTGGCCTCAGCGTTCGCGTTCGCGTCGCTCTCGATCTCCGCCGCCGCGACCTCGGCGGCCGCGACGATCGCCTGCACCTGCGTTCCCGTGCTCGCCGCCAGCGAGTCCGCGCCACGCCCGGCAAGAGTGCGCTGCTGAAGCTCCTCCACCTCACTCGCCAGCGCCCGCAGATGCGCGTCTACGGCCGCCGGATCGTACCCGCGACGGCCGATCGGAAAGTCGCGCTTCTCGATGGTCTGTCTGTCCAGCTCCACTGCGTCCGAAGCCTAGCGGACGTCTCGGCCGGTGCTCACCGCTTGCCCACCCGGCCGATCGGCGGCCCACCCGCGCAGGCGACGCGGCCCGCCGGTAGTCGCGGAAAGCGCGCTCCCAACCATGCCCGCCACTGCGGTGAGCGGCTTAGCCGGCATCTCTACGAAGACGCGGGCTGTGGCTCACCCATCCAAGCCCGTCGCCTTACGCGACCTCGCCCGCGGGCTCCTCCGCAACGCTTTCGTTTGCCTGGATCTCGCGCAGGTCGCGCCGCAGCTCGCGCAGCTCGTCGCGCAGCTGGGCGGCGTACTCGAAGCGCAGGTCCTCCGCGGCCGCGCTCATCTCCTCCTCGAGCTCCACCACCATCCGCTCCAGCTCGTGCGTGCCCATGTCCTTCGTCTGCGCCCGGCGCTCCGCGGCCTTGCGACGGCTGCCGCGCGGGATCTTCGAGTCGGCCTGCAGGAACTCCGCGATGTCGGAGATGCCCTTCACGATCGTCGCCGCGGTGATCCCGTGCTCCTCGTTGTACGCCAGCTGGATCTCGCGGCGGCGGTCGGTCTCGGAGATCGCAGCTTTCATCGCCTTCGTCTCGCGATCGGCATACATCAGCACGGTCCCCCCCACGTTGCGCGCCGCCCTACCGATCGTCTGGATCAGCGACGTCTCCCCGCGCAGGAACCCCTCCTTGTCGGCGTCAAGGATCGCCACGAGCGAGACCTCCGGCAGGTCGAGGCCCTCGCGCAGCAGATTCACCCCCACGAGCACGTCGTACTCCCCCAGGCGCAGATCCCTGATGATCTGAATGCGCTCCAGCGTGTCGATCTCCGAGTGCAGATACCGCGTCTTGAAGCCCATCTCCAGCAGGTACTGCGACAGGTCCTCCGACATTTTCTTCGTCAACGTCGTCACCAACACCCGCTCGTCGCGCTCGACCCGGCGGCGGACCTCGTTCATCAAATCGTCTATCTGATTCTTCGTCTCGCGCACCTCCACCATCGGATCCACGATCCCCGTCGGTCTGACGATCTGCTCGACCACCCGACCCGAGCGCGTGCGCTCGTACTCGCCCGGCGTCGCCGACACGAACATCAGCTGCGGCGTGATCGACAAGAACTCTTCAAACGTCTGCGGGCGATTGTCGAGCGCCGACGGCAATCTGAACCCGTAGTCCACGAGCGTCTGCTTGCGCGATCTGTCCCCCTCGAACATCCCCCCGATCTGCGGCACCGTCTGGTGTGACTCATCGATGAAACAGACGAAGTCCTTCGGGAAATAATCGATCAAGCAGTAAGGCCGCTCGCCCGGTCTGCGCCCGTCGAGGATCCGTGAGTAATTCTCGATTCCCGAGCAGAACCCCATCTCGCGCAGCATCTCCATGTCGTACTGCGTGCGCTGACGCAGCCTGTGCGACTCCAGCGGCTTGCCCTCCGCCTCCAGCTGCTCGCAGCGCTCGTTCAGTTCCTTGCCGATCGCCGCCACCGCCGCCTCAACCGTCCCCTCGCGCACGTTGTAATGCGTCGCCGGCCAGATCGCCACGTGCTCCACATCGTCCTCGATCAACTCCCCCGTCAACGGGTCGAACTCCTGCAACCGCTCGATCTCATCGCCGAACATGCTCGCCCTGAACGCCGCCGTCTCCGAGTAAGCCGGCCACACCTCCAGCGTCTCTCCCCTCACCCTGAACGTCCCCCGCGCCAGCACCGTGTCGTTGCGCGTGTACTGGATCGACACCAATTTCCGCAGCAACTGATCCCGGTCGATCGTCTCCCCGCGCTTGAGGATCTGCATGTTCATCTCATACACCTCCGGCGAGCCCAACCCGTAGATGCAAGACACCGACGCCACCACAATCACATCCCGGCGCGCGAACACCGCCGCCGTCGCCGCATGGCGCAGCCGATCGACCTCCTGGTTGATCGCCGAGTCCTTCTCGATATACAAATCCCGGCTCGGCACATACGCCTCGGGCTGGTAATAGTCGTAATAGCTGACGAAATACTCGACCGCGTTCTCCGGGAAGAACGTCCGGAACTCGTTACACAGCTGCGCCGCCAGCGTCTTGTTGTGCGCGATCACCAGCGTCGGGCGCTGCACCGCCTCGATCGTCGCCGCCATCGTCATCGTCTTGCCCGTCCCCGTCGCGCCCAGCAAGGTCTGGAAGCGCTCGCCCGCCAGCACGCCCTCCGCGAGGGACTCGATCGCCTTGGGCTGGTCCGCCGTGGGCGTGAACGTGCTGTCTAGCTTGAAGTCGGGCATCGCCAGTGCCTCACGTTAGCGGCACGACCACAGCACACCGCCTCAGCTCGCCGGCCGAAGCAGCGCTCCCAGGCGCGCGTGCTGCTTCGAGCTTTCCCCGAGGATCTCGTCGACCCAGCGCAGGACTTCGACCTCGTCGATCTCGGTCCCACGGGCGACCATCTCTTCGACGTCAACCCAATCCTTCGACCGATCGAACACGGCCTTGCACACGATCAAATGCTCCGGGGAGAGGATCGGGATTCGCACGGGACCGAACTCAACCTCGCGCGCACGCCTTGCCATCTCACGATGGAGATCGAGAGTGGCAAAGAACAGATCGAGGTAAGACCCACCCCAGTCCAGCCTGGCCTGACCGTCGCGCTCGATCGCGACCCGGTCGGCTCCGGAGACGGTCACGCCGAGGTGGACGATCGCGCCCAGCACAGGCTCGGCGTCGGCGGGCGCGACGGTTACATTGAGATCGACATCGGTCGTCGCACGCGGACTGCGATACCAGGCCAACGCCACGGCCCCGCCGAACTGGTGCGCCACCCTCAGCGAGTCCAGCATCTCGTGCACCGCCACGATCTTCGCGGCGAGACCCCCGAGCGTCTCGACGGCACTCATCTCAGCTCAGGCTTGTGACGGCGCGACGGTTCTCCACCAAGCGGGACAGCACCGGAAATGTCAGCGGCTCGTACGGCCGGGGGGGCTGGCTGCGGGTGACGGCGTCAGCGAAACCCAGCAGGTCGATCAGCGCCGCCCCCGGGTCTTCCCCTCCAGACGAGACAGGTCGTCGCCGCATCGACAGCGCCATCCGTCGCGACGCCTCCACGAACCTCCTGGACGAGTCGCGGACACCTTCCGCCACCCCAGCCCCGGTCCTCACCGACGCCCCGGCGCGCCTGGCCGAGGCGATCACCGCCTCGGCGTCGAACGGCCGCGTGGAGCGCGCAGCGGCCGTCGCGAGCACCGCGTCGGTCAACACGTCGAAGCCCGCGAGGCTGCGCGCGCGGGGACCCCGCGGCGTGTGCAGCGACTCGCGAACCTCGAACCGCCCCTTGGGGCGTGCTACGACGTAAGCCATACCCACTAGGTTACCACTAGGTTGGCCCACTACCGCGTAAGCGACACACGAGCCCATCAGTGCTGAGGAGAGCCCTATGGCAACAGCTCGAACGCGTCGCGGTGCCGCGGGCGGATGGCAGCGAAGTGACGGCGGTCGAGAGTCACGATGACAGGGGCTCCGAGACGCTCCGCCAGCGCGACCACCGAGGCATCCGTTCCTCCCAGCGGGAAATCCCGATACTGCTCGACAAGCTCTGCCATACGCCGGAAGTCTTCCTCGCCCGGTCCCTCGACGTCGAGCTCGGCGAGGCCCTCGAGAAACGTGCGCTCCGCCCTCGGGCCAAGGCGTGTACCCACGAAATAAGTCGCCTCGGCGACGGCCAGAGCCGCTACGACAAGGCGCAAGTCCGTCCGTGAGAGCGTGGCCAGGCAGGCGACATGGTCGCGGTCGTCGGAGTCGGCCACCGCATACAGCGGACCGGCGTCAACGATCGCGAGCGTGCTCATCCCACTCGCGCGCGAGCAGATCCTCCATGTCCCGCGCCGTGCTCTGCTGGCCGCTGCGTCCGACAGCCGCGAACGGCAGAGGCCGCGCCCCGGTCGGAGCGAGGTGCAGATGGCCGGCAAGCGCCTCGCGGGCAACCGCAGACGCCGACGTGCGACGGCGATGCGCCTCGCGTGTCAGGGCCTCGGCGAGGTCGTCCGGCAGCGACAGCGTTGTGCGCTTCATACGCGCATACTAGCATCGTATCGGCTTTTTGCGACCGATCGTTCAACCCGGACCGTATCGCTAAGCAGTTAGGGAAAAGGCTAGAGCCCAAGCTGCCGCCCATACAGCGCCCGATATTCCCGCTGAGCCCGCAGCACCCGCTGCACGTACGCACGCGTCTCCGGGAACGGGATCTGGCCGGCCGTCAGGCTCCGGCCTTCCGCATGGGCCTCTGTCACCCAACGATCGACGTTTGCCAAACCCGCGTTGTAAGCCGCCACGGCAAGCATCTCATCGCCACTGTAGTGATCGAGCAGGTAGCGCAGGTAGTAGCTCCCGTACGCGACGTTCACGCTCGGCGTCGCCAGATCGCTCGTCTGAAAGCGATACCCGCCGGACAGCTTGGCCAGGAATTCGGCGGTGGCGGGCTCGATCTGCATCAGCCCCTCCGCGCCGGCGGGCGAGGTGCGCGGGTCGAACTTCGTCTCGGCGTAGATGACGGCCGCGATCAGCGCCGGGTCCAGGTGCTTGGCGGCGGCCTGTTCGCGGATCACCTGTTCATTTGAGAGCGGGAGCGCGAGCCGGCGCACCGTGTGGTCGAGGCTGGAACCGAACGCGATCGCCAGCGCGCCTAGCGCCACCACGATGACGAGCACGGTGCCCGGACCGCGCAACCGCCCCCCGCGCCCGCCCCTGCCGGCGCGCCTGTCCTGCGAACGACCGTCCGCACGATAAACCGTGCGACGGGCCGCGCTGCGCGAAACCGACGGCGAGGGCGTTGGGCTCATCCCCCAAGAGTGTCAAGCACGGCCGACAGCTGTGCCGCCAGTTCCCCCTCGCTGCCGTCATTGCGGATCGTAAAGGTCGCCCGCTGCGCCTTCTCCTCCTGCGAGAGCTGACGTGCCGTGCGCGCATCTTGCAGCGCGTGTCCCCGGCTCGCCGCGCGCTCGCGCCGTATCTGCTCGTCCGCGATCACCGCCACTGTGACGTCATATACCCCCTCCATCCCGGCCTCGAACAGCAGTGGCACCTCGACCACCGCCGCGCGCGGGGTCGGACGCCGCGCGCGGACCTCCGCCAGCCACTCCCCGACCCGCTCGCCGACCAGCGGCCACAGCATACCCTCCAGCCACGCCCGGTCCTGCGCATCGGCGAACACGCGCCCCGCCACGGCCGAGCGATCGACCGTGCCGTCAGGCGCCACGATGTCCTCGCCCCAGCGCTCCACGACCGCGTCGCGCAGGCGCTCATCCCCGTACAGCTCGTGCACGACCGTGTCGGTCGACAGAACCGCCGCCCCCAGGCGCTCCAGCTCCGCCAGGGCCGTCGACTTGCCGGCACCCATGCCGCCCGTCAGCCCGACGAGCGGCACACCATCCGACGTCATCGCCCTACGCCGCCCCGACCCTCGGGCGCGGTTCAGTCCTGCGCCGGCTCGCCGGCGACCGATCGAAGATCGGTTATCAGCTCAGCCTCGGCGCCATCGTCGGGGGCGGAAGCCCCCGGCTCTGCCGCGGCCTCGGGCGCCGCTTTGGCCTCTACGGTCGGGGTCTCCTCGGCCGCCGTTGCCTGCTCAGCGACCGGGGTCTCCTCGGCCGCGGACGCGACCGGCGCCTCCTCAGCGGCAGCCGGCTCTTCGGCGGCAGCATCGGTTGGCGTCTCCTCGACGGCGACCTCCGCCGCAGGCTCTGCCGGGGCCTCTTCGATAACCGCGTCCTGCGCCTCGGCGGTCTCGACAACACCCTCCTCGACAGCGGCCTCGGCCACAATCTCGCTGTCGGCGGCGGATGCGGCCTCCGCTCCGTCCTCCTGGACGGCCTCCTCAGCGCTCGCGGCCTCGGCGGCGGGAGCGTCGGGACGGGAGACGGGCAGGATCTGATCCTCCACGCGCTTGGCCGACAGCGACAAGCGCCGGCGCTCGGAGTCGATCTCGAGGATCTTCACGCGGATCTCGTCGCCCGGGTGGACGATCTCGCGCGGGCTTTCGACGTGGTGGCCGGCGAGCTCGGAGATGTGCACGAGCCCCTCCACCCCGTCGAGGATCTCGACGAACGCGCCGAACGTGACGACCTTCGTGACCTTGCCCGCGAGCTCGTCGCCCACGTTGTAGGTGTCGACGATCCGCTGCCACGGATCCTCCTGGGTCTGCTTGAGCCCCAGCGAGATGCGCTGGCGATCGCGGTCGATGTCGAGCACCTTCACCTGCACGGTGTCGCCGATGTTGAGGATCTCGCTCGGGTGGTTGACGTGCGACCACGACAGCTCGGAGATGTGGATCAGGCCGTCGATCCCATCGAGGTCGACGAACGCGCCGAAGTCGACGATGTTCGAGATCTGCCCCTCCACGACCAGGCCGGGCTGCAGGCGGTCGAGGATCTGCTGGCGGACCTCCTTGCGCTCCTCCTCCAACACCGCGCGGCGCGAGAGCACGACGTTGTTGCGCGAGCGGTTGAGCTCGATCACCTTCGTCTCGATCTTCGTGCTCATGTACTCGTCAAGATTCGGCACCCGACGAATGTCGACCAGCGAGGCGGGCAGGAACCCGCGCACGCCGAGGTCGATGATCAGGCCGCCCTTGACGACCTCGATGACCGTGCCCTCGACCGGCTCGCCCGACTCAGCGGCGGTTTCGATGCGCCGCCACGCTTTCTCGAAGCGGGCGCGCTTCTTGGACATGATCAGGCGTCCGTCCTGATCCTCCTTGGTCATGACGATCGCATCGACCTCCTCGCCCTGATGCACCTCGTCATGCGGATCGACCGACTTGCGGATCGACAGCTCGTTGGCGGGGATGACGCCCTCGGACTTGTAGCCGATGTCGACCAGCACCTCGTCCTTATCGATGCGTACGACGTGGCCGGTGACGACCTCGCCCTCCTCGATGTCGCGGAAGGTGGCGTCGTAATTGGGGACGATCTGCCCGTCGATCTCGAGCAGCAGTCCGTTGGACCCCGCGACCACGTGGGCCTGGGGATTCTCTATGAGCGTTTGCACGGCTCGAAGCCTAGCGCAGCCGTATCATTGGGGCTGAATGCCGACACGTGCTACGAAGCGCGGAGCCGCGCGCACCCCGTTGACGGCACGCACCGACTGCGACGTATTGGTCTGCGGCGCTTCGTTCGCCGGACTGGCCGTGGCGCGCGAGCTCGCGGGATCGGGGATGCGGGTGCTGCTGATCGACCGTTACGAGATCGGCGAGCGTCAGACCTCGGCGTGCGCGATGCCTACGCTGTGGCTGGAAGCGATGGACCTGATGGGATCGTTGCGCCAGACGTTCGATGAGCTGGTCGTTCACACGCGCTCGCGAACCTCTCGCTGGCGGTTGCCGTGGTCGTTTTCCACGTTCGACTACCGCGAGCTGTGCGCGCTGCTGTACGACCAGGCCGACGCGACCGAGACGGAGTTCGAGACCGCCACGGTCACCGGTCGCGACGGGCTCGCCGTCCACACCGACCGCGGCTCGCTGACCGCGCCGTTCATCGTCGACGCGCTCGGCTGGCGGCGGGTGCTGTCGGGCGCGGACGCGATCCAGCCTCCCAACGCCCGCCTGTCGCGCGGTCTGGAGGTCCACCCCGCGGGTACGGGCGAAGAGCTGGAACTGTGGATCGACCACCGCTACGTCCGCTCAGGGTACGCGTGGAGCTTCCCCGCGCGCGAGGAGGTGCGGATCGGCGCGGGCTCCTTCTGGCCCACCCATCACGTCAAGGAGCCGACGGTCAGGCTCGCAGGTGAGCTGGGACTGCCGCCGGAGGGCTATCAGGGCAACTGGATTCCCCATCAGCTGAGAGCAGCCATCGAGGATGGCGTGTTCTTCGCCGGGGACTCGGCCGGTCACTGTCTCCCACTGACCGCCGAGGGAATCCGCACGGCGCTGTATTTCGGTCTCGCGTGCGCGCGCGAGTTGCGCTCGGTGCACGAAGGACACATCACGCGCGAGCAGGCCCTCGCGCGCTACGGGGCGTTCTCGGATAGGCATGCGCGCAAATACGCCTGGTTGCTGCGCGTGCAGCGCGCGGTCGGGCAGCTCACCCCCACACCCCTGCCGACCGCCCTGTCGCGGAGCCTCGAATCGCGCCGGTTCGTGCGCTGGGCGTTCACGCACTACCTCGACATCGCCCCGCCGTCGTATGCCAGTGCCGGGCCGTCTTACGCCGGCGCATCCGCGCCCGTCTCGGCCGCGGCACGATGAGCTACTCCGGCGCGTCCCAATTCCCAGGGACGATCTCCAGGTAGCACATGTCGATGCGCATGCGGTCGAAGGTCCACTCGAACAGCGCGCGACCGAGCCCGTAGCGGCGCACCAGCGCTTGCTCGGCGATCGGCTCGCGCTCGGGCGCAAGCACGGTGGCGACTGCCTCCAGCGGCGCGCCGAGCGGCTTACCCCGGACCGTGCATGGCGCGATCAGGACGCGCGGGTCGTTGCGCAGGCGCTTGATCTTGCCGGCGGTGCGCTCGCTGCGCACGTAGAAGCGCCCGTTCCCCTCCGCCGCCCACACCGGCGTGGCGACCGGGACACCGCTGCGGCGGAAGGTGACTAGCAGTGCGCGCTTGCGAGCGGCGATCTTCGCGACCGTTCCCGTTCGCGGCGCCGCGGCGATCGCGCGTGCCCCCGCGGGAGCGGTCCGCGCCGCCAGGCGCGCCAGGGGGAGCGCTCCGGGCGGACGCCGCCCGGGGACGGGATGCGCGCCAGGACGCGCCCTCGGCCCGGCGGATGCCTTCACGTCACCGCTCAAGGCACCCGGATCTTGCGCGTTGCGAGTCGTTTCGCGGGGCCCATCGTGGGTACAGTAATGGTGATCCACAGGGCATGTCAATGCAACCTTCGGAGGCACAGCGATGACACGTATCCAGGGTGCACCCGCCGGCTGGAGCAAACCGTTGCTGGCGCTCGTGTATGCGATGACCCGGCGCCACATGCGCGAGATCGCCGAGCACCAGACCGAGCGCGCGATCGAACCGGCGGAAGTGTACGGCCACCTGCCGAGCGTGCTCGTCGGCTACGGAATGTTCGTGGGCGCCGCCGGGAAGCAGGATCATGTCGACCGGCGCTTGAAGGGAATGGCGACCGTCAAGGCGGCGACCCTGGTGCATTGCGAGTACTGCATCGACATCGCCTCCTCCGCGGCGCGCAAGTCGGGACTCCCCGACGCGCAGCTCCTTGCGCTGCCCCACTATCGGGAGAGCGAGGAGTTCAGCGAGCTTGAGAAACTCGTGCTCGACTATGCGGTCGCGATCACGCGCACCCCGGTGGAGGTGTCAGACGAGCTGTTCGCGGCGCTGCGGGAGCACTTCGACGAGCGCCAGCTGGTGGAGCTGACGAGCGCGATCGCCATCGAGAACCTGCACGCGCGTTTCAACGCCGCGCTCGACATCGGCTCCGCCGGCTTCACCGAGGGCATGGTCTGCGCCGTGCCCGAGACGGCTCGCGATCGCGCTGCCGCCGGGTCTACCGCCTGACGACGAGCACCACCCCGACGATCAGCAGCACGAGCCCGAGGATGCGCGGAGCGTCCAGATGCTGTCTGGGGATGCCCAGCAGCCCGAAGCGATCGACGACAGCCGCGATCGCCAGCTGGCCGGTGACGACGATCGCCGTCAGGCCGCTGAGGCCGAGGGTGCGGACGGTGAGCAGCGCGACGGTGACGTAGAACGCGCCGAGGACGCCTCCGATCAACGCCCACCATGGGGCCCGGGTGGCGCTGCCGATCCCCGATAGGCCACCACTTGAGAGCGAGGCGACGAGTATCAGCGCGAGCGTGCCGATCGTGAACGAGACCGTCGCCGCCTGCAACGCACCGATCTGGCGACCGAGGCGCGCGTTGACCGGCGCCTGCAACCCGACGAAGCAGCCGGCCGCGACGGCGAGCAGGATCGCCAGCCCGCGACTCACTTCGCCTCCAGCCAGTTGGCGCCCACGCCGATGTCCACGGCCATCGCCGGCTCGGCCTCCCACACGCCGCACATCTCCCGCTCGATCAGAACGCGCGCGGTGTCAGCCTCGGCGGGTGGACCCTCGAACAGCAGCTCGTCGTGGATCGTCAGGATCAGGCGCGTGTCCAGGCCCTCGGCGGCGAGAGCGGCGTGGCAGCGGACCATCGCGAGCTTGATGATGTCCGCGGCGGTGCCTTGGATGACGGTGTTGACGGCCAGGCGCTCACCGAGCGTGCGCACCTGATAGTTGCGGGCACGCAGCTCCGGGATCTGGCGCCGGCGCCCCCATAGTGTCGTGACGTGACCGTCCTCCTTCGCCTGCTCGATCGTGCGCTCGATGAACGCCGCGACCTGGGGGAAGCGGTTCAAGTAGGCGTCGATGAAGGTCTTCGCCTCCTCGCGCGGGATGTTCAACCGGTCGGCAAGGCCATAATCGGACAGGCCGTAGACGATGCCGTAGTTGATCATCTTCGACTTCGAGCGCATCCCCGGGTCGATGTCCTCGGGGGCGACCTGGAAAACCTGGGAGGCGGTCGCGGTGTGGACATCGTCGCCGCGGCGAAATATCTCCTTCAGGGCGGAGTCGTCGGCGGCGTGAGCGAGCACGCGCAGCTCGATCTGGGAGTAGTCCGCGGAGATCAGCACGTGGTCGGGAGCGGCCTCGAAGCAGCCGCGGATCTCGCGCCCCAGCTCGGTGCGGATGGGGACGTTCTGCATGTTCGGGTTGGTGCTCGACAGGCGGCCGGTCTGAGCGACGGCCTGCAGGAAGGTGGTGTGGATGCGCGAACGCTCGTCGGTCTGCTCGGGGAGCACGTCGAGGTAGGTCTTGATCAGCGTGCTCAGCTCGCGCCAGCGCTCGATCCGCGGCACGATCGTGTGCTCAGAGCGAATCGCCTGCAATACGCGCGCGTCGGTGGAGAAACCGGTCTTGCCACGACGCTTGCGCGAGAGGCCGAGCTTCTCGAACAGGATCTCCCCCAGCTGCGCGGGCGAGGCGATCAGGAACTCCTCCCCGGCGAGCGCGAAGACTTCCTGTTCCAGCTCGAGGATCTCCTCGCGCACGCGTCCGGTGATCTCCGCCAGGCGATCGAGGTTCAGGCGCACCCCGACCAGCTCCAACGCGCGCAGCACCGGCACGAGCGGCAGCTCGATGTCCGCCATGATCCGATCCAGGCCACGCTCAGAGATCTGCTCGCGCTGCCAAGCCGCAAGCGCGCCGAGCAACACCGCGTCGGCCGCGACCGGATCCTCGGCGTCGCACAGCAGGCCGCGCTCTTCGCACAGCTCGACGAATGGATATCCGCGCCGCGCGGGCTTGAGCAGATAGGCGCCGAGCAGCGTGTCGTGGGTGAGCAGATCGGGCACGAGCCGCAGCGCCTTGGCGTCGTGGGCGATCACCGGCCGCCCGGCGCACGCCGCGACGATTTCCTCGGGACCGGCACAATCACCGGCGAGCACGTCCACCGGACCGGGCCTAGACCCGTCGGAGTCCGAGCCCGCCGGGGCGACCGCAAAGCGCCAGGGCGAGCCCTCGGCGAACAGGGCGCCCTCGGGCGTCTCGGTGGCGTGCACGACCACACACAGCGCCTCGCCCGTGCCGAAGCCGGGGATGTCCGCGAGCGCGCCGGAGCGCACACGGGCACGCAGCTTGACCTCGGCCGCCGGGGTGAAGACGCCCGCGACGAGCTCGTCCTCGCCGAGCGCCTCCTCCAGGCGACGCAGCGGATCGCGCAGCTCGTACTGACGGAAGAACTCGCGCAGGCGTGAGCGGTCGGGCTCGCGTGAGACCTCCTCGCCGAGGTCGATCTCGACGTCGAGATCGCGTTGGACGGTCGCCAGGCGCTTGGAGATGCGCGCGTTCTCGCCGTGATCGATCAGGTTCTGTTTGCGCTTGGCGCCGCCCACCTCGCGGATGTGTCCGAGCACGCCCTCCAGCGAGCCATATGCCTGAATCAGCTCAGACGCGGTCTTGTCCCCGATGCCGGGGACGCCGGGGATGTTGTCGGAGGTGTCGCCCTTCAGGCCATAGAAGTCGGGAATCAGCTCGGGCGGAATGCCGTAGCGGTCGATCACGGCCTGGTGGTCGTAGATCTTCGTGTCGGTGATCCCGCGCGAGGTCGCCATCACCTGGACGAGACCGTCGGGATCGATCAGCTGGAAGACGTCGCGGTCGCCGGTGACGATCATGCTTGGCAGGCCCTCGGCGCGCGCGCGATCGGCCAGCGAGGCGATCACGTCGTCAGCCTCGTAGCCGTCGAGCCTGACGTTGCGATAGCCGAAGGCCTCGACGAGCGGTTCCATCGCCGGCCACTGCAGCTTCAGCAGATCCGGGCGCGAGCGGCGGGTGGCCTTGTAGTCGGCGAACAGCTCGGTGCGCCCGGAGGTGCCGGCGTCCCAGGCGACGACGGTCGGCTGGACGCCGTACTCGGTGACGATCTTGACGAGCATCGAGGCGAACCCGAAGATCGCGTTCGTCGGCTCGCCGGTCGAAGTCGCGATCGACTCGGGCAGCGCGTAGAACGCCCGGTAGACGAGGCTGGGACCGTCGATCAGGAACAGACGCCGGTCTGCACCCCGGCCGGCCGAGCCCGCCGCCGAGGACCCGCTCGCCTGCGCTGTCGCTTTGGCCGCCATGCACCGACCACTCTACGAGGACGCTCACATAAGATGCCGGGCCGCCGCCCAATGCCGGGCCGCGTCGCCGTGCAAAGCCATCCGCCTGACGCCGGGCGCACCTCAACCCAGGAGAGCACTCCGTGACGAGCATCACCCCGAGCGCCCAATACAGACTGAACGTGCGCGTCGAGATCGATGACAACGCCGGCCTGCTCGGGCGGGTGACGAGCGCGATCGGCGAGGCCGGCGGCATGGTAGCGGCGGTGGACCCGGTGGAGATCGAGCATGGACACAGTCTGCGCGACATCGTCGTCGACGCGGCTGGGCCCGAGCACTGGGAGGAGATCGTCGCCGCGATCGAGGCGATCGAGGGCGCCCACGTGATCGACCAAATCGACCGCACGTTCCAGCTGCACGTCGGAGGCAAGATCGAGCAGCACAACAAGCACCCGCTGAAGACGCGCGACGACCTCTCGATGACCTACACCCCGGGCGTCGCGCGCGTGTGCCTGGCGATCGCGCAGGACGAGGACCGGGCGTTTCAGTACACGATCAAGCGCAACACGGTCGCGGTCGTCTCCGACGGCACCGCCGTGCTGGGCCTCGGCGACATCGGTCCGCGCGCGGCGATGCCGGTGATGGAGGGCAAGTGCTGCCTGTTCAAGGAGTTCGCGGGCGTCGACGCGTTCCCGATCTGCCTCGACACGCGCGACGCGGGCGAGATCGTGGAGACCGTCAAGCGGATCGCGCCGGCGTTCGGGGGGATCAACCTCGAGGACATCTCCGCGCCGCGGTGCTTCGAGATCGAGGACCGGTTGAAGGCCGAGCTGGACATCCCGATCTTCCACGACGATCAGCACGGCACCGCGGTGGTCGTGATGGCGGCGCTGCTGAACGCGGTGAAGCTGACGGGCAAGCGCATGGGAGACATGAGCGTGCTTATCATCGGCCTCGGCGCAGCGGGGATCGCGGTGACGAAGATCCTGCTCGAGGCGGGGGTGGGGCAGATCGTCGGCGCCGACTCGCGCGGGGCGCTGCACTCACAGCGCGAGGACTACCTGGACGGGACGATGAACGCGCAGAAGCGCTGGTTCGCCGAGGTGACAAACCCCGAGCGCCGCGACGGAGCGCCCGCGGAGGTGATCGCCGGCTCGGATCTCGTGATCGGCCTGTCCGGCGCCAGAGCGCTGCCCGCGCAGGCGCTCGAGCGTATGAACGACGACGCGATGGTGTTCGCGATGGCCAACCCCAACCCGGAGGTCGTCCCCGAGGAGGCGGCACCGTACGTGCGGATCATGGCGACGGGGCGCTCGGACTACCCCAACCAGATCAACAACGTGCTGGCGTTCCCGGGCATATTTCGGGGCGCGCTGGATGTGCGCGCGGGTGCGATCACCGAGCGCATGAAGATGGCGGCAGCCCGGGCGATTGCGGAGATCGTGACCGACGACGAACTGCGCGAGGACTACATCATCCCGTCGGTGTTCAACCGTGACGTGGCCCCCGCAGTGGCGGCCGCGGTCGCCAACGAGGCGCGCGCGAGCGGAACAGCCGCGGCGGCGGGCAACGAGGTCGGGTTCGCGCAGGGCGACACGCAGACCGGCACCCATCCGGTCGTGCCGGCGGGAGATGCGAGGACGTAGGCGCAAGCCCTAAGCTGGCAGCGCCATGCGAGTGACCCTCACAGGAGCAACAGGCCTGATCGGGTCCGCGGTAGTCGCCGCTCTGAGGGACCGCGACGATGAGGTGACAGTGCTCTCGCGCGACCCCGACAGGGCGCGCGGCAAGCTGAGCGCCGAGGTACAGGCGCTGCGCTGGGATCCGCTGTCAGGGCCGGCGCCCGCACAAGCGCTAGCCGAGCGTGACGCGGTCATGAACCTCGCCGGTGAGCCGATCGCGCAGCGCTGGAGCAAGCGAGCAAAGCGAGCGATCCGCGACAGCCGCGTGACGGGGACGCGCAACCTCGTGCAGGGGCTGTGCGAGCTCGACGCCGACGTCCGCCCGAGCGTTCTGGTCAACTCGTCGGCGATCGGCTACTACGGCGCGCACGGCGCGGAGCCGATCGACGAGGAAGCGCCCGCGGGCGCCGGCTTTCTCGCCCAGGTGTGCGCCTCATGGGAGGCCGAGGCGCGGGCGGTGGCCCCATTGGGGATGCGTTCCGTGCAGCTGCGTACCGGCGTCGTGCTCGACCGCTCGGGGGGCGCGCTCGCGAAGATGCTGCCACCGTTTCGCATGGGCCTCGGCGGACCGGTGGCGGGCGGGCGGCAGTTCGTGGCGTGGATCCACCGTGACGACCTGGTGGGGATGATGCTGGCCGCGCTGGATGACGAGCGCTGGTCGGGTGCGGTCAACGCGACGGCGCCCGAACCGGTGAGCAACCGCGCGCTGTCGCAGGCGCTCGGACACGCGCTGCATCGCCCAGCGCTGCTGCCGGTGCCCGCGCTCGCACTGGGGGCACTGTATGGGGAGATGGCGGAGATCGTCACCACCGGTGTGCGCGCGGTGCCCGCCAGAGCGCTGGTGCTGGGCTATGAATTCAAGTACCCGCGGTACGAGCGGGCACTGCGGGCGGCGTTGGGCTGATCCTCGCTGTGCACGCGATCGGCGGGCTTGCCGCCTGGTCCATGTCGCCGCGCGCGGACCGGGGCGAGGGCTAAGGGACTCAGCCGGCGTTCAGCTCACGCCAGAAGGTGGGCGCCCCTGCGGACACCCGATCGACACCGTAGCTCGACAGCGTAGTTTCGCCGTCGGGTTCGATCGCGTAGCGGCCGATCACCGAGTCATGAGGACCGGCGTCGAGGAGTGCGTCGATCACCGCCTGGCGGTTGTTGCCGTGTGCCCCGGCGCGGGCGATCGCCCGCAAGGTCGCGCTCATCGCCGCGTATCCGAACAGGGCGTACGCTTCGGGCTGTTCGTGAAACTGCCGGCGATAGGCGGACAGCACGCGCTGTGCCGAGACCGGGTAGTGACCCACTGGCAGGATGGGCGTGGTCAACAGCGTCCTGGCGCCCGCACCGGCGCCGATGGCCGAGGTGAACGCGGCGTTGACCATCGTGCTGGGCCCGAGCAGCCACAGCCGCGGATCGGCGGCGTGCAGCTGCTGCCACAGCGAGACGGTTTCCGGCGTGGTCCCTCCCGCGAAGAACACGGCCTGAGCACCGGACCGGGCGATCTTGGAGGCCTCGCCCGCGAAGCTGGTCGTGGCGGTCGTGTCGAGGCTGTCGTGGGCGGCGACAGAGATGCCGGCGTGTTCCGAGTCGGCGACCACCATCTGCGCAAGCGGCAGCTCGAACGGGTCCTGGTCGTCGAGCACATACACCATCCCCACCCCCAGGCCGCGCATCAGCCGCACTTGCGCCCGGGCCTGCGCCGGGTCCCCGGGCTGCAGGCGTGCGAAGCTGCGCCTGCCGGTCGGGTAGAACCGTTCGGGCTCGTCCTGACCGGCATACTCCGACGAGGTCAGACCGGCATAGGGGCTGGCGGGGCTGACCTGAAGGATGCCGGCGGCGTTGATCAGCGGCAGCGAGATCGCCGTCGCCGCGGAGTTGTAGTCGCCGAGGTAGGCGATCGTGCTGGGATCGTCGGCGGCCGTCTTGGCGTTGCCCGCGGTCACGCCCGGGTCCCACTTACCGCTCGTGGGGTTGGAGTCGTCGAGCGAGTCATAGCTGATCTTGAACGGCCCGATGTGCCCGCCGGAGTCGTGCAGCGCGAGCTTCTCACCGTCGACGATCTGCCCGGAGATCGCCCCGGACGGGCCCTGCAGCGGCAGGCTGGAGTAGACGGTGAGCTGGTTGCCTTGGCTGTTGGCTGCCCCCGAGACGCTGCCGCAGCCGGACGCGACGACCGCGAGCACGGCCATGGCGAGCAGCGCGCTCGCCGCTTGGCAGAACCCGCGCGCCCGCACCCGGCGACTCAGCTGCGACGGCCGGGCAGGTAGCCGGAGACGAGCTTCAGCGTGGCGCCGGCGAGGATGATCGCGGTCGCGAGCATGAACGCGTCAAAGCCCTTGGCTCCGAGAGCCCAGAGCACGATCCAGATGACCAGGCCGGCGGTTACGGTGAGGACCAGTCCCATGTTACGCGCATCCTACCTGAGGCATGCGCGGACGGGCGGCGTTGCCCGGATAGGCGAGCCGGGGCGGCGAGGCGCTCGCCCGCGACGGTCGATCAGCGCAGGGCGGCTGCCAGCTCGGCGACAACCTCCCCGACCGCGCCCGCCGGGTCCTTGGGCGCGTCACCGGCCGCGCGCACCAGCCGCGTCCCCACGATCACCCCGTCGGCACCGGAGTCGGCGGCCGTGCGCGCCTGCTCGGGCGTGGAGATCCCGAAGCCGAGCGCCACCGGAACCTCGGTGCTCGCTCGCGCCCGCGCGAGGACCTGCGCGAAGCGCTCGGACAGCGATGACGGTACGAGACGCTCCCCGGTCGTGCCCACGACCGAGACCGTGTAGAGAAACCCGCGCGCCTGCTCCCCGATCGCCGCCATCCGTTCGGGTGTCGTGGTGGGCGCAACCAGCGGCACCAGCGCCAGCCCGTGCGCGTCGCACGCCGCTCGGATCTCAGCCGACTCCTCCAGCGGCAGATCCGGGACGATCAGCCCGCACGCGCCCGTCTGGGCCAGGCGCGCCGCGAACGCGTCGGCCCCGGGCGCGAGCACCATGTTGGCGTAGCACATCAGCACCACCGGCACGCTCGGCGCCAGGCCGCGCGCAAGCTCGAGCACTCCGGCGACGTTCGCCCCGGCCGCGAGCGCTCGCGTGCCCGCGGCATGGATCACGGGACCGTCGGCGAGGGGATCGGAGTAGGGCATCCCCAGCTCCAGCAGGTCGGCTCCCGCGCGCACGCACGCTGCACCGATTGCCAGCGAGTCCTCGAGCGTCGGATAGCCGCCCATCAGGTAGGGCATCAGAGCGGCTCGCCCCGACGCGCCCGCGAAGGCGTCTGCGATCCGCTCGACGCCGGTCATCGCCCGCGTGCTCACGCCTCCCCGTCCCCCAGGACCTCCGCCAGGTCCTTGTCGCCGCGCCCGGACAGGCAGACCAGGTCGAGCTCGCCGTCGGTCTGCGCGAGCGTCCAGGCCAGCGCATGCGCCGTCTCCAGGGCGGGGATGATCCCCTCCAGGCGGGCGAGCGCCCGGAACGCGGCGGTCGCCTGCGCGTCGGTCACCGCCACGTACCGCGCTCTGCCGCTGTCGCGAAGGTGCGCGTGCTGGGGCCCGGTCCCCGGGTAGTCCAGACCGGCGGAGATCGAGTGCGCCTGCACGATCTGACCCTCCTCGTCCTGCATCACCGCGGACAGCGCCCCGTGCAGCACACCCGGGCGCCCACCGACGGTCAACGGCGCGCCGTGTCTGGGCGTGTCGATGCCCTCGCCCGCGGCCTCCACGCCGATCAGGCGAACGTCCTCGTCTGCAAGGAACGCGCTGAACGTGCCGATCGCGTTCGAGCCTCCCCCCACGCATGCGATCACCCGCTCGGGCAGGCGCCCCTCGCGCTCGAGGATCTGCGCTCGCGCCTCGGCGCCGATCACGCTCTGCAGGTCCCTGACCAGCGCCGGATAGGGCGCCGGCCCGACGGCGGAGCCAATCACGTAGTGGGTGTGCTCGACGTGCTCGACCCAGTCGCGGATCGCGGCCGACGTCGCCTCCTTCAGCGTCCGTGCACCCGCGTCGACGGGGACGACGGTCGCACCCAGCAAGCGCATGCGCTGCACGTTCGGGTGCTGACGGCGCGTGTCCTCGGTGCCCATATAGACGACGCACTCGAGATCGAGCAGCGCGCACACCGTCGCGGTAGCCACCCCGTGCTGACCGGCGCCCGTCTCGGCGATGATCCGCCGCTTGCCCATGCGCTTGGCCAGCAGCGCCTGGCCGAGCGCGTTGTTGAGCTTGTGCGACCCGGTGTGGTTCAGATCCTCACGCTTGAGATACACGCTGCGACCCAGGTGCGCCGACAGCCTGCTCGCGCGATACAGCGGCGTCGGACGCCCGCCGAAGTCGCGCAGCAGCCCGTCCAGCTCACGGCGATACGCGGGGTCCTCGCGTGCCTGGGCCCATGCCTGCTCCAGCTCGGCGAGGGCGGGCATCAGCGTCTCCGGCACATACTGCCCGCCGTACTCGCCGAACCGATGCTCGACCGCGGTTGCGCTCACGCCGGAACCGCCGCCGCGCTCGCGTGCACCGCCGCGAAGAACGCGCGCAGCTTCGCCTCGTCCTTGTGCCCGGGAGCGCGCTCGGTGCCGCTGGCCGTGTCCACCGCGTAGGGACGCACGCGCTCGGTGGCCTCGACGACGTTGCCCGCATGCAGCCCTCCGCTGAGGATCAGCGGCGTTGCGGAGCTACGCCGCTGCGCCAGCAGCGACCAGTCGAACGTCTCCCCCGTCCCGCCTCGCAGACTCTGTCTCTCCTGCGCGGAGGCGCGCGCGTCGGCGAGATGAAAGTCGACGTGGTAGCGCTCCAGCTCGCGGACATCTCCGGCGCCGGCCACCTGGATCGCCTTGATCACGCGCGCGCCCGTGCGCCGCCGCGCCTCCGCACAGAACGCCGGTCCCTCCTCGCCGTGCAGCTGCAGCATGCTCAGGCCGAGATCCTCGGTCAGCCGTGCGAGCTCGTCAAGCGACGCGTCCACGAACACGCCGCACAGCTCCACGTGCCGGCGCAGGGCGGTGGTTATACGCAGCGCCTGCTCGTTCGAGCACCGGCGTGGACTGCCGTCGTAGAAGACCATCCCGATCGCCCACGCGCCGAGCTCGACCGCGAGCTCGGCGTCGTGCAGGTCGGTGATCCCGCAGATCTTCACCCTGGGAGGGGTCTGGGTCATACCGCCAACGGTAGCGATCGCTTCGAGGCGAGCGCGAGCGACCGTCAGCGCCCGAGGATGAGAGGCGAAACCCTAACCTTCGGGCGTGGACGGGTTCGGCACCGAGTTGGGTCTCGTGCCGAGCGTGACGGACACGGTCTTGTGTTCGTAGCCGCCTTTGCCGTTGGCACGCAGCAGCCCGACGCTGACCGTGTCGCCGGGTTTCTTCGCGGAGACATCGCTGCCGAGGTCTTCGGAGCTGGTCACGGTTTTGCCGTCGAACGAGACGATGATGTCCCCGCCGAGCTCGACCGTGCCGTTTTCGGTGTTGCCGCTGACGTTGCCGCCGCGAATGCCGGCCTTTTCGGCGGGGGTGCCGTGCTGGACGCTCTGCACGAGCGCGCCGCTGCTCACGGGCAGGTTCAGGGATGACAGCGAACCGTCGATCGTCAGCGAGGTCAGACCGAGGTAGGCGCCGCGCAGGGTCCCGCCTTTCTCCAGCTGGGAGAGCTCGGACTTGGCGGTGTTGATCGGCACGGCGAAGCCGATGCCGACGCTGCCGTCGCCTGAGCCGCCGGTCTCGATCTGGGAGTTGAGTCCGATCACCTGGCCCTGCGCGTTGAGCAGGGGCCCGCCGGAGTTGCCCGGGTTGATCGGGGCGTCGGTCTGCAGGACATTGTCGATCTTGAAGCCGTTCGGCGCCGTGATTTCGCGCTGTAGCGCGGAGATCACGCCCGTGGTCAGCGTCCGTTCGAGGTCGAACGGGTTGCCGATCGCCAGTACCGGGTCGCCCACCTGGACCTTGCTGGAGTCGCCGAGCGCGAGCGGGTGCAGCGTCAGCCCGTCGGTCGGGATGCGCAGCACGGCAAGATCGTTGGAGGGGTCCTTGCCCACCACCTGCGCGTCGACGTTCTGGCCCTTTTCGAGGCTCACCTGGACCTTGACGGCGTTCTCGACGACGTGATAGTTGGTGAGGATCGTGCCGTTGCCGTCGATCACGATGCCCGAGCCCGTCGCCTTGCCCTGACGCTGGGTTTCGCCGCCCCCGAACAGGTTGAACGGCGAGGATTCTCCCTGCTGCACGATCGTCGATGTCACGAACACGACCCCGGGTGCGTCGCGCACGTAGATCTCGTGCGGCGTCAGCCCGGTGCTCACCTGCGAGGCGTTCGACGGCTGCAGGGGCGTCGCCTGGACGGTGGTGACCGTGCTGGTCGAGGAGCTCAATCCCCCGGCCGCGGCGATCACGGCCGCGACGAGGGCGCCTCCGACGAGGGCCGCGATGAAGGGAACGGCGAACGTACGTCTCATAGCGATCGGTGAGTGTAGAGGTGGAGTGTCATCGTGGCATCCCGGACGGTGTCGAAACGGGTCGCAGCACAGGATGATCTGCGGCTATGAAGGCCATCTAAAGCGAAACATCCGCTCAACTAAAACTTTCGACGGCTCACTCGACCCCCATCGGCGCACCCGCGAGAGCGGTCCTCCTCAGCGCCCGCAGCGCCTCCTCGGGCACGGGCGCGCGCATCAGCGACTCCCCCACCAGCACGGCGGACACGCCGGCCGCCTGCAGTCGGGCGAGCTGCCCGGGCTCGCCGATCCCCGACTCCGAGACGACCGTCACGCCCGGCGGGATCTCCGCGAGCAGCGCGAACGTGCGCTCCAGATCGACGCTGAAGTCACGCAGGTCGCGGTTGTTGATCCCGATCAGATCGGCTCCGGCATCGAGCGCGACGCTCAGCTCGGCCGCGTCGTGAGCCTCGACCAGCACGTCCAGCCCCAGTCCGCATGCAAGCTCGCGCAGCGCCTGAAGCTCCGGGAGGGTAAGCGCGGCGACGATCAGCAGTACCGCGTCCGCGCCGGCGACTCGCGCCTCATACAGCTGGTAGGGATCGACGATGAAGTCCTTGCGCAACAACGGCAGCCCGCACGCGCCACGAGCGATGCGCAGATCCTCGAGCGACCCGTCGAAGTTGGGGCCCTCGGTCAGCACCGACAGCGCGTTCGCGCCGCCGCGCTCGTAGGAGCGCGCGATCTGCGCTAGGTCGGCGTCCCCGCGCAGCACACCCGCGGAGGGCGAACGGCGCTTGAACTCGGCGATCACGCCGATCCCGGGCCGGCTGAGGGCGCCGCGCAGGCTGCGCTGGGCGTCACCGGCGGCGAGCGCCAGGTCGCGCAACTCCACTTCCGGGTACGCGCGCTTGCGCCGCGTGAGCTCCAGGCGCGTGCTCGCGAGGATGTCGGCCAGCACGCTCATCTCGCAGCCGTCGCCGCTTGCTCGGGTGCGTGCCGGGCGCTGGCCTGCACAAAACGCTCGAGCGCATCCGCGGCCTGCCCGCCGACCAGGGCCTCGCGTGCAACCGCGACGCCATCGGCGATCGAGTCCGCGCGACCGGCCGCGTATATCGCCGCGCCGGCGTTGATCGCCGCGAGGTCGGCGCGGGGGCCGGGCTCGCCACGGAAGATCGATCGCGTCACCTCCGCGTTCTCCTGCGGACTCCCGCCTGCGAACAGTGCCGCCGCCGTGCACGCGGAGTCCGCCGGCTCGATACCCAGCTCGCGCGGCGTGAGCGTGTAGCTCCTGAGATCATCGCCGTTGACCTCGATCACCGTGGTGGCCGCCGCGATCGAGATCTCGTCGAGACCGTCAAGGCTTGAGACGACCAGCGCGCGATCGACGCCCAGCCGCGCCAGCGCGCCGGCGATCGTCTGCAGGAACGCCGGGTCGGACACGCCGATCAGCTGGCGGCGCGCGCCCGCCGGGTTGGTGAGGGGACCGAGGAAGTTGAAGATCGTGCGCACCGCCAGCTCGCGACGGACGGGTATGACGAACCGCGTCGCCCGATGGTGGGCGGGGGCGAACATGAACCCGAACCCGGTCTCGGCGATGCACGCGGCCACGCCCTCGGGACCGAGGTCGATGCGCGCGCCGAGCGCCTCGAGCAGGTCGGCCGAGCCCGAACGGCTGGTGGCGGAGCGATTGCCGTGCTTGGCCACGGCGCACCCTGCGCCCGCCGCGATCAGCGCGGCTGTCGTGGACACGTTGAACGTACCGCGCCCACCGCCCGTGCCGGCGGTGTCGAGCAGGTCGGTGCGATCGACGGAGACGTGCGTGGCCAGCTCGCGCATCGTGCGCGCCAGTCCGGTTAGCTCCTCGACCGTCTCCCCCTTGGTGCGCAGCGCTATCAGAAACCCGGCGATCTGAGTCTCGGACGCCTGGCCGTGCATGATCTGCGCGAGCACCTCCGCCGTCTCCTCGGCGCTCAGGTCGCGCCGCTGAGCGAGCGCGTCGATCGCGCGGGTCAGGATCGCGTTGGGCATTTATTGCGCCTCCACGGCAGCCGAGCTCGCGCTGGCGCTCGACTCCGAGCCCGCAGGCCGATCTTCGATCGGTCGGCCGTCGAGGAAGTTCGCCAGCAGCTCCCGGCCCTGCTCGGTGAGCACCGACTCGGGGTGAAACTGCACGCCCTCGGCCGGCAGCTCGCGGTGGCGCAACCCCATCAGCACACCCCCGCCGCGCGCGGACTCCTCCAGGCAGTCGGGCAGCTCGGGCGCGACCACGAGCGAGTGGTAGCGCCCGACCGTCAGCGGACACGACAGGCCGGTGAAGATCGTGCGGCCATCGTGCTCGATCGTCGTCGCCTTGCCGTGCACCGGAGGGTTCAGGGTCACCTTGCCACCGAACGCCTGCGCCATTGCCTGGTGGCCGAGGCACACGCCGAGCGTCGGCACCCCGGACTCTGGCATCCGCCGGGCGACCTCCAATGAGATGCCGGCCTCGTCGGGCGTGCATGGCCCGGGCGAGATCACGCAGCGCGCGTACCCGTCGCTCAGCAGCTCCTCGACCGTGGCGCGATCGTTGCGCACCGTGCGCACGTCGGCGCCCAGCTCCCCGAGATACTGGACGAGGTTGTATGTGAACGAGTCGTAGTTGTCGATCACCAGGACCTTCATCGCAAACCCCTAAGGCCAATCCGGCTGCGCTACGGCCAGTTCGATCGCCTGAATGACCGCGCGAGCCTTGGCCTGGGACTCCGCCAGCTCATACGCCGGTTGGGCGTCGGCGACCGTCCCTCCACCCGCCTGGACGTGGGCCACGCCGTCGTGGACGACGACCGTGCGGATATGGATGCAGGTGTCCATGTCGCCGGCATAGGAGAGGTAGCCGATCGCCCCGCCGTAGCCCCCGCGCTTGATCGGCTCGAGCTCGTCGATGATCTGCATCGCCCGCACCTTGGGCGCGCCCGAGAGCGTGCCGGCGGGCAGGACCGAGCGCAGCGCGTCCATCGCGGTGACGCCGTCGCGCAACAGGCCGGTGACCGAGGAGACGATGTGCATCACGTGCGAGTAGGTCTCGACCGACATGAACGTCTCCACCTCGACCGTTCCCGGCTCGCACACTCGGCCGAGGTCGTTGCGGCCGAGATCGACGAGCATCACGTGCTCGGCGCGCTCCTTCTCGTCCTCCAGCAGCTCGCGCGCGATCCGCTCGTCCTCGGCGACGTTCGCCCCGCGCGGACGCGTGCCCGCGATCGGTCTCGTGCTCACGCGCGCGCGACCGTCGGGCTGCCCGGCGGAACTGACCGTCAGCAGCGGCTCGGGACTGGCGCCCGCGACCTGGAAGTCGCCGAAATCCAGGAAGTACATGTAGGGGCTGGGGTTCACCGCGCGCAGGCCGCGGTAGATCGAGAACGCCTGCACGGGCGAGGGCGCAGACCAGCGCTGGGAGGGCACCACCTGGAAGGCGTCTCCAGCGTAGATGTACTCGATGATCCGCGCCACCATCGCTTCGAACCGCTCGCCGGTCATGTTCGACCGAAACTCGGGCATCGTCCGCTCGGACGCGGCCCCGGGCCGTCCTCCGAGGTCGTGCTCGCCGCCGAGCGGAACGGGGCCGGCCAGCGCGCAGCGAATCTCGTCGACGACGGCGGTGGCGGCGGCCCGCGCGCGCTCGCCGTCGGGCTCCGCCTCCAGGTCGGCGTTGGCGAGGATCGTGATCGTGTGCTTGAGATGGTCGAACACGACCAGCGCGTCGGAGAGCATCAACGCCATGTCGGGCAGCCCGAGCGGATCGGGTCCGGGCTCCCCCAGCGGCTCGACGGTGCGCACGAGGTCATATCCGAAGAAACCCACGGCGCCGCCCATGAACGGCGGCGCCGGCGCCCCGTCGGGCATCGGCGCCTGGCGGTAGCGAGCCACCTGCTCGGCCGCCAGCGCGTAGGGGTCGCCGCCGTCGGTGAGCGACCAGCGCAGGACCGAGCGCGGGCGAAAGCCGATGAACGACCAGCGCCCGACGCGCTGACCCTGATCGGCGGACTCCAGCAGGAACGCCGGCTCGCCCGGGGCGAGCGCGCGCAGCTTCAAGAACGCCGAGACGGGCGTCTCGCAGTCCGCGATGAACGTGTCGCAGACCGGGATCAGGTTATGGCTCACGCTCTCAGCGACGGCGGCCATCGAGCACCCGCTCGGCGTCGGCTAGATCCCGTCCGCGACCGTGCACGAGCACCAGCAGGTGGTAGAGCAGGTCGGCCGCCTCTTCGTCGACGCGCTCGCCGGACTCCTCGCGCGCGGCGCGGGTGACCTCCTCGGCCTCCTCGCGCACCTTGGCGCCGGCCAGCGCGGGATCGTCGAGCAGGGTGACCGTATAGGAGCCCTCGGGACGCTCGTGTGCACGGGCGCGGAGGGTCCGCTCCAGCATCGGCAGTATCTCGTGGGGCGCGGCCGGATCGAGCTCGCCGCGGTGAAAGCAGGTGCGCTCGCCCGTATGACAGGCGGGCCCGGCGGGCTCGACCAGCGCCAGCAGCGTGTCACCGTCGCAGTCCAGCCGCAGCGCGCGGACCGCCTGGACGTTGCCGCTGGTTTCCCCCTTGTGCCACGCCTGCTCGCGCGAGCGACTGTACAGGTGCAGCTCGCCCGTCGCGCGCGTGCGTGCGAGCGCCTCGGCGTTCATGTAGGCGAGCATCAGCACCTCGCCGGAGCGCCAATCCTGCACGACGCACGGCAGGAGACCACGGTCGTCGTAGACGAGAAGCTCGTCGATCGGGCTTGGCCTCGGAGCGCGCATCTGTGGGATTGTAGGTCTCATGAGGACCCCATCGGTGCTCGCCCGCAGGCTGGTGGTCGTCACCGGCAAGGGCGGCGTGGGCAAGACGACGATCGCGGCCGCGCTCGGGCTGGCGGCGGCGGAGCGTGGACTGCGCACGATCGTCGTCGAGCTGGGCGACCAGCGCCGACTGCCTACGCTCCTCGCCGGTGAGGAGCGTAGGAACGGACGCCCACCGCAGCAGTCAGATGCGGGTGAGGAAACCGCGCTCGCGGAGAGCCTGTGGAGCGTCACGATCGACCCCGACCGGGCGCTACTGGAGTGGCTGCAGGCGCTCGGTGGACGCGTGCCCGGTCGCGTGCTCGCTCACAGCGGCACGTTTCAGTACTTCGCCGCGGCCGCGCCGGGCGCGAAGGAGCTGGTGAGCATGGTCAAGATCTGGGAGCTGACCCGGGACGGCGAGCGCTGGCGCAGGCGCGCGGGACGGTATGACCTGGTCGTGCTCGACGCGCCCGCGACCGGCCACGCGCTGGGCCTGCTGCACTCACCGCGGACGTTCGGCGCGATCGCACGCATGGGACCTATATTCGGTCAGGCCGAGCGGGTGCGCGAACTGCTGGAAGATGCGGCCCAGACCGGTTATGTGGCCGTGACCCAGGCGACGGAGATGGCGGTCGGAGAGACGTTGGAGCTGCGGGAGGGATTGCGCTCACAGCTCGATGCCGAGCTGGACGCGACGATCGTCAACGCGACGTTGCCCCAGCGATTCGCTGGGTCCGAGCTGGCGCGAATCGCGCAGCTGGACGGCGGCGAAACGGTGAAGCGCTCGGCGATGCTCACCGCCCGGACGGTGCACGAGCGAGCGCGTGTCCAGCACAACCAGATCGCGCGCCTGCGTCGTCACGGAGTTGCGGTACAGACGGTCCCGTTCGTGTTCGCACCCGCGCTCGACCTCGACGCGATACGACGGATCGGTCGGCGGCTGGCGGAGCGGGTGTGAACAGCTACGCCGCCGCGACCCGGTAACGGCGCGTCGCAGGGTCGCGTTCGATCAGCCCGACCGCGAGCAGCGTGGTGACGTAGCGGTGAGTGGTGCTGGTGTTCATGTCGAGCATACGCGCGAGCTCGGCGATCCCCAGGTAGCCCCCGTCGGGCGGAAAGCAGGACAGCACCAGCAGACCCGACAGCAGCGAACGCGACAGGCGCCGGTCCTCCATCTGCTCGGGGTAGGTCCAATCCTCGGAGTCGACCGCCAGCGTCCAGTCGGGATCGCGCAGCGCGGAGAGCAGAATCGACATCGTGCCGCCCTCGCCGGCGCCGCGCACGACCTGATCGACCTGTGACTTGGACAGCTCGATCATGACCTTGCCGGCGTCGGTCTCGCCATCCCTGCCCCGACCCGGACGCTGGACGGAACGTCCGTCCGGCTGCCACCGGCGAGGGGGCGCCACCCCCGATGCGCCGGCGACCGCCTCCACTCGCCGGGTGCGCTGCCTCCCTCTCTCGGCGGTCACATCCCGGCTGTCGCTGTTATCCAACATGGAGTACGTATGAGCATGTCGAAAACGCCACGCTATGCAAAGACCGGTCTGAATATTCAGTTCTGACTAGCTCGCGGATATCGCTCGTATGCGTATCCGTGCCGTCGCTCGTCCGCTGGAGCTTGCGGGCGTCTGACGATAGAGCGCCCGAAAAACACAGACTCGGTCCGCTGAGGCGTCCGCATGGCGCTGGTCGCGCACGGTCAGGCCGAGCGCTGTGCATAGGCGATGCGCCATAGCCGCAGGATCGGCAGCAGCCCACGTGTCAGCGAGCCGCCCGCCTCGATGAACTGATCCGTCGTCGCGCGCATCGCCGGCGTGCGCGCCTCGTCCGCGGACAGATACATCGCGACCATGCCGGCGACGATCAGCGCATGCCGAGCGCCACCGCGCAGGCCGCGCGCCTCACACATCGACCGGTGGACGAGATCGCATACCCGGCTTGCGGCGGTGCCCGGACTCGAATAGTGCGCCACGTAGCTGTGTCCGTCGCCGGCGATGTCGGTGCCCTCGTCGACATAACTGTCGAGCATCGTGCTCGCCGCGCAAACCCACGGCATATAGGCGGCATCGACCTGGCGGACATCCCGCTCCGCAGGCGCCGGATCGGCGGCGTGCGCGAGCAACGCATGAATCCCCAGCGTGCTGCTCGCCGCGGCCGTGAGCTCCCACCAACTCAGCTCGCGCTCGTCCGCGAACTCCGCCAGGGCCCAACGCCTAAGCCTCAACTCGCGACGCGACGGATCGGGATCGTGATTGAGGCCCTGTACGCCACAGCGCCTGGCTGCACGCACGACGAGCGGCTGCACGCATCCGTACGACGGCAGCATCGCGCAGCATTCGCGACAGGTGTTGACGAGCGTACGTAGATAACCGCCGTCGTCTTGCCACGGGTGATACCGGTAGTAGTCGGAAATCGGTGCTCCGGGCTGGAGTGCCTCGACCAGCGCCAGATGCAACTGGTCGCCATTTGCGACCGGCCGAGGCACACGACGCTCACTCACGCTGTCGAGAAAGTCCAGCAGCACTTGAAAGGCGACGAGCAGCCGCACCAGGCGCGCGTCGCAGTGACGAGGCAGCACGGCAAACAGCGCGGCGCCCTCGGGATTGAAGCGCTTGGTGGAGAGTGCGCTGAGCGCGTCCTCGCGGATCGATGAATCGGGAATCCTCAGCGCGCGGCGCCGCCAGACACCCACCTCACCGGAGACCCTGGGTATGACCCGCACGAGCTCTCTCGCGGCCACGGCCACTAACGCCCATGCCTGGCTGGGCGAGACCGGCGACGGATTGGTGTGACCTCCTGAGATCAGGACACTCCCAGAAGTTAGAGGCAAGATCGGTCAGCTTTACGGAGGTTTGCGGAGCTTCCCGTGTAAGCCTTACCCGACCTGCGGACAAAGAGGCGTTCTCAGTCCTGCAGGCTGATGCCGGGACGCACCCGCGCCGCGATGTAGCCCGGCACCGCGACGATCGCGACGGCGACCGCCGTTACGAGCAGAAAGCTGCTGAGCGCGACCAGCGCGCCGATCGAGAAGATCACCGGAAAGCCGGTGACGCTTGCCAGCGCGTGACTCAGCAGCAGCTGACCGTAGACACCGAACAACGCTCCGATAGAGCATCCGGCGCCGAGCAGCAGACCGCTCTCGATCAGCAGCGCACGCCACAGCACGCGCCGATCGAACCCGTCCACCTTCATATCGGCGAGCTGTGGACGGCGTTGCCAGATCATGGCCCCCATCGCCGCTGCCATCGCCAGAATCCCCGCTATCAACACCAGCGTCGAAATCTGCGTCAAACGCGCGAGCCCCTGACGGCTCGTCGCGCGGAAGCTCCGTTCCCGACCAGTCGAGGTGACGACCGTAAGGGCCGAGTCCGGTCCCAAAGCGTGCTTGATCTCACCGACGAGATCGGCCGCCGGCACTCCCGGCCGCGGTACGACCTGATAGGCGCTCGGTTCCTCGCTCGACCACGCGTGAGCGTAGTCGTCGGCGTTCAGCACAACCGCGCCGGGAGGCCACCCAAAGTTGGTGGTGATCGCCGCGAGCCTGAGTCGCGTAGGTCGTGGCGAGGGCAGGGTGAATGCTTGCCCGAGGCGCAGCTTCAATTCTGAGGCGATCGCCTGGGAGAGCGCCACCCATCCGCCTCGACGAATACGGGCAATCGCCAGCTGAGGATTGCCCTGCACCACCTGGCTGGGCGAGACCGGCAGCGGATCGGTCCGTGCGGAGGCGAGCACCCAGACACGTCGTGTGCCGATATCCAAGAACGAGCCTCGATAGGTGTTGACGGCCTGAACGCCCGGCAGACGGGCGAGCGTCGCGCCGTCAACGCCGTGAAAAGGAGTCGTCGTGAGCGCGTTGGCGGCGCCCGCCGGCGACACCCACAGCTCAGTCGCCGCATTCAGCTCATGCGCGAGCCGATCGAGACCGTTCTGCAGATCCTGGTGGGCGCCCTGGATGGCCACGCTGCCGAATACCGCGATCGCACCGGTGGCGGCGATCGCGGTCGATCGGGCTCGGTTGGATCGCGAGCGCAGCTCGATCGTCGCGAGATAGGAAGCGGCGCCCGCGGCAGTGCGCTGCAAGCGATCGAACGCCAGCACGACCATGTCGAGCAGCATGGGCAGAAGCAGAAGCAGAGCGGCAGTCAGGCATGCGACGCCAATGATTGCCGCCTCGGGTGCGAGCAGCAGTATGGCGGTGGTGGCCAGAAGACACGTCAATCCCCACGGCACAGCCCGTCTGACCCACCGATCGGAGTGACCGTCACCAGCGTCCCCCAGCGTGATACGCGCGAACAAGTTGCCCCGCAACGGCGCGAGCACTCCGAAGATCGCGGCCACGAGCCCACCACCGACCGCGATCGCGTAGCTCTGCCAGGTTACGACGCGCTCCGAGCCGATCGGAAACGCGAACGAGAGATAGCCCGGATCGGAGCGGAACAGCTCGACCGACATCAGCTCTCCCAGCGCCAGCCCCACGACGCATGCGACGATGCCGAGCACCACCGCGTCGAACAGCAGCACCTCGACGATCATCTTGCGTGTATACCCGTCCAGGCGGAGATCCTCGATCAGGTTGCGCCGCTGGGGCACCGTCAGCAGCAGCGCGTTGAACGCGAACAGGAATCCGACGAGCGCGCTGATCGCCGAGAACAGGCTGGTCGACTGATTGGTCGGTTCCGCGGCCTTGTGGAACAGCTCATCGGTGAAGTCGGCTGGGCCAACGTTCAGGCGCCCCGCCGCCAGACGCCTCAGCTGCGCGCTCACCTCACGATCGCGTCGCGGCTGTGACCGCACATAGATGCTGGTCAGACGCCCGGTCATGCCCGTGAGCAGCTGGGCGTAGTGCAACGGAGCGATCGCGATCGGACTCTCACCGAGGACTCCCGAGCCGGGCGCGAGCAGCTCGGGCACGAGCAGCGAGGAGATCGTGCGGGCGCCGATCTGCAGCTGCACCGGCTGCAGCGAGGACGCCCCGACCCGTTGGGCTATGGGCGCCGGGAGCATGAACGCCCTCGTCTTGCTGAGCTGGGAGGTGCCGAGCTTGCGCACGAGCGCTCCCCCCAGATATGCCAGGCGAGGTTCGGTGCCCACCAGGTCCACCGACTGGCTTCTCTGCGGACCCACTACGTTGGCGCTCTCCTGGAGCACGGGCACCGCGGTCAACACACCGGGAATGCGCTGGACCTCGCTCAGCAGGCGTGCGTCGAAGCCGTACGCATCCCGGGCGGTGATCTGAAAGCGCATCTGCCCGACGATTCCCGTCGTCAACTGGCGCACCGCTCCGTCGAGGCTCGTGCTTGCGACCTGCGAGGAGAACAGCAGCGCAACCCCGACCGCGATCCCCAGCACCGCGAACAGCTCCTGCACGATCCTGCTGCGCAGGCGCACACGATAGAGCCGAACGATGTTCGACAGCCTCATCCCGGTCGGTCAGCCTACCGTGTGCTGCCAGCCGGGATGAACGCTCGATCGGGCTGATAGTCGACGAGCTTGCCGTCGCGCAGAGCGTGAACCCGGTCGGCATATCCCGCGGCCTGCGGGTCGTGCGTGACCAGCATCACCGACACACCGCGCTCGCGACAGACCTCCGTCAGCAGACCCAGCACCTCGCGGCTGCGCGCGCTGTCGAGACTGCCCGTCGGCTCGTCGGCCAGCAGCAGCTTCGGCTCGGTCGACAGCGCCCGCGCGATCATCACCCGCTGGCGCTCACCCATCGACAGCTGCTCGGCGCGATGCTTCGCCCGCTGACGCAACCCGAGACGCTCGAGCAACGGCATCACCCGGCGGTGTGCCTCGCGCGCGCCGATATCGACCCCGAGCAGCTTCAGCGCTGCATTGTCGAGCGCGCTCACACCCGGGACGAGATTCAGCGACTGGCGCACGAACCCCAGCTCATGCAGCCGATAGCGCGCAGCGTCGGTGTCTGAGAGCTCGGAGACGTCGCGCCCATCCATCAGCACCGCGCCCCCATCCGGTCGCAGCAGCGCGGCGATCAACATCAGCAGCGTGGTCTTGCCCGAACCGCTGGGACCGTACAGAGCCACCAGCTCACCAGCGGAGATCGACGTCGAGACGCCATCGACCGCACGCACGATCTCCCCGTCCCCGGATTGATAGTGCTTGACGAGATCGCGCAGCTCGAGCATCGGCGAACCGGTTCACCTGCCTGGCCGGAAGCGTGACCAGGCCCCGAACCACGATCGGGCGCGGCGCACCTACGCCGACCGTTCCCTGCTCGGGAAGTCGATTACGTTGGTCGCAGGCGCGGGCTCGTGCGGCTGTGCCAGCAGCCTGCCGCCACTGAGGACCTTGATCTCGTCGGTGCCCATCGCCGCCGGCATGCCCGGCACGGTCATCAGCACGGCCAACCCCTCCTCTCCGGTCAGCGATCGCAGCAGCTCGTTGACGTCCTCACGCTCGCGCACCCCGAGGTTTGCCGTGGGATCGTCGATCAGCAGCAGCCGCGGGCGTCGCACGATCCCATGGGCGATGCCCGTGAGCGCACGCTCACCGTCGGACAGACTGTCCCAGCGCTGGCCCGCGCACTCCGACATGCCCACACGCGCGAGCGCGTCGTACGCCCGCGATCGAGCCCGGCGCTGACCGTGCTCGACGAGCAGCGGCAACGCGACATAGTCGAGCATGCTCAGGTCGCTCCTGGGCCCCGCACGCCGAACCCAGCCGACCTGCTCGCGCATCAGGCGTGCGTGGGCCGACTCCGACATGCCCGCCAGATCGCACCCCGCGAAGCGTACGGCGCCGCCGCTGGGAGCTTCCAGTCCGGCCGCGATCTTCAGCAGGGTCGTCTTGCCCGCGCCGCGCTTGCCCCACACCGCGATGAACTCGCCGGCCGACATCTCGATCGAGACGTCGATCAGCACCCTGAGCTCATGCGCGCCCCTCCAGTAGCTCTTCCTCACCGACCGAAGCGACAGCAGCCCGTCCGCCATCAGCGCTCCGAGGGCAGGCCCGCCGCCGCGACCACACACACGCCGACCGGCACGCGTCCGAGCAAGCGCCACATCAACACGCCCGCAGCCGACCCGCCGGACGAGCGGCACTCGACCGGTCGGGCTCGTCGCGCAGCTGTTCGAGCAGCTCCCTGGCGCTCTGCAACCACTCGATCCGCGCACTCCAGAACGCGACCTCGGCGTCCGTAGCCAGCACCCGCATCAACGTCGACCACTCGTGCGAGCCAGACGCCCGATCCTCTTCGGCCAGCCGGTTCAGATCACGCAGACGGCCCAGACACGCCAGTTCCTGGCCGTAGACCATGTCGATCAGCCGCGGCACGTTGCGCGGGCGGCACAGCGAGATCTTCATGTGCAGATCGTCACGCAGCGGCGGTGTCGGCGAGGAGGCGAGCATCCAGCTCTCGAAGTGGTCGACCCCCTCCGGCGTGGCCTCGTAGATCGTACGCGGCGCCGCGCGCCTGGCCGGGCCGGCGCCCATCTCACCGGCGCTGCGCACCAGCTGGTCGCGGGCGAGCTGATCCAGCGCGGAGTAGACCCCCGAGGGCGCGAACCCGGATGCGCCGAAGCGCTCCTCCAGACGTTGCGCCAACTGGTAGCCATAACCCGGACGCTCGATCACGAGACCCAGGACCGCGTGCTTAGCGGACATTCCTCACCTTCCTGGCGAACTGCATAACCGCGAAGACTTATAGATCTCACAGACGGTACCCGATCGCGCGACATGGCGCATCCCAAAACTGGAATGAATCAGATGAGCTGGAGTTCCCTTGGATCACGCTACAGGCATCTATCGGGATCTTTGTGTGTGTGTGTGTGTGTTGGCGCATGCGCCAACACCAGACGAGGCGAACGGAACTACGTTATGCCCAGGCGATCGAGCAGCCCCTCGTCCGCGCGCCAGTCCCGGCGCACACGCACGGACAGATCGAGATGCACCTGACATCCCAGCTCGCGCTCGAGCTCAGCGCGTGCGGCCGTGCCGATCGCCTTGATCATGCGTCCGCCGGAGCCCACGACGATGCCCTTCTGCGAGTCGCTCTCGACCCAGATCAGCGCCCGTACCCGCGCCAGTCCGGGGCGCGGGTGCTCGATCTCTTCGACCACCACCTCGACGGCGTGGGGAACCTCCTGGCGGGTGCGTCTGATCACCGCCTCGCGCACCAACTCGGCCAGCAACAGTCCCAGCGGTTGATCGGAGCGCTCCTGCGGCGCGAACATGAACGGCCCCTCGGGCATCGAGGCGTGCAGATGTTCGACCAGCGCCCGTACGCCGGTCCCGGTGCGCGCGGAGATCGGGAACACCTCGCCGTCCAGCTCCAGCGCGCCGGTCTGCGCCAGCACGGCGGCGGTGCCCGCGCGATCGATACGGTCGATCTTGTTGACCGCGATCGCCACCGTCGGCGCGGCCTGCGCGAGCACACCCGCGATGAACCGATCGCCCGGACCCACTCCCTGCTCGCCATTGAGGACCAGCAGCGCCATGTCGGCTCCCTCGACCTCACGCTCCACGCGCCCGGCCATGCGCTGGGTCAGCGCGTCGCGTGGACGCTGGACCCCCGGGAGGTCGACCAGCACGATCTGACTGTCCTTGAGCGTGCACACCCCCCGGATTGCCCGGCGGGTCGTCTGCGGGCGGTCGGAGACGATCGCCACCTTCTCCCCCACCACCGCGTTGACGAGCGTGGACTTGCCCACGTTCGGGCGCCCCGCCAGGGCGACGAATCCGCTGCGCGTCGCGGTCACGACGATGACGCCTCACCGAGCAGCCGGGCCTGCAGCGCCAGCATCTCGCCGTCGTCGGTCTCGTGATCCATGCCGAGCAAGTGCAGCACACCATGCACGATCGCCTCGCGCAGATCGACTGTGTGCTCGGGACAGATCATCACGTCGCCCAGCTCGCGCGGAGCATCCCCCTGCGCGGCGACGCCGTCGATCGGAAAGGAGAGCACGTCCGTCGGACCGGGTTTGCCACGATGCTCGAGGTTCAGCTCGGCGATGCGACCCGCGTCGACGTATTCGACCGCGAGATGACCATCGTCGATCCCGACCGCGGCGGTGGCAAGGACGCACAGGCGCGTGACCTCGCCGGGCGGCGGCGCGGCGGGCGCGAGGCCCGCGCCAAAGACGTCGACCTCGATCACGGCGCCACTAGGCGCGGCGGGACTCACCCGAGCGCCAGCCGACCCAACCGTCGGGACCGCGCGCCTCGGATCTGTCCGCGGACCCGCGCTGGGCGTGCTCGTCGTAGGCCTCTACGATCCGCTGAACGAGCTTGTGCCGTACCACGTCCTCGCCGCCGAACCGCACGAATTCGATGCCCTCGACCGTCTCGAGCACCTCGCCCACCGCGATCAGCCCCGACTGCTGCTCGCGGGGCAGATCGACCTGCGTGACGTCGCCCGTCACGACCATTCGCGAGCCGAAACCGAGACGGGTCAGGAACATCTTCATCTGCTCGGGCGTCGTGTTCTGCGCCTCGTCGAGGATCACGAACGAGTCGTTCAGCGTGCGCCCGCGCATGAACGCCAGCGGCGCGATCTCGATCACGCCCCGCTCCAGGTACTGGGAGACCTTCTCGGGGTCGAGCATGTCGTGCAACGCGTCGAACAGCGGGCGCAGATAGGGATCTACCTTCGCCATCAGATCGCCCGGCAGGAAACCCAGCCGCTCCCCCGCCTCTACGGCCGGGCGCGTGAGGATGATGCGGTTGACCTCGTGCCCGGACAGCGCCGCGGCCGCCATCGCCACCGCGAGAAACGTCTTGCCGGTCCCCGCCGGGCCGATCCCGAACGTGACGGTGCTCTGGCGAATCGAATCGATGTAGCGCTTCTGGTTGACCGTCTTCGGCGCCACCTGACGGCCGCGATAGCGCCACACCACATCCTCCAGCACCCGGGCCGGGGACTCATGCGCATCCAGCGCGCCCGTCACCGCCGCGATCGTCCCCGGCCCGATCTGATGGCCGCGCAGGATCAGGTCGGAGAGCTCGCGTACAACTCGCTCGCCGACTCGCGTCTCGCCCTGCTCGCCGTCGAACGTGATCAGGTTGCCACGCAGGAACACCCGACACTCCAGGTGCGTCTCCAGCGCGCGCAGCACCGCGTCCTGACTGCCGGCCAGCTCGGCGGCGACGTCGCCCGGAAGCTCGATCTGGGTCCTCATCCGCCGTTTCGCGCGCGGCGGACACGCGGGGTCGAGGGGCTCATCCTCCGAGCGCCGCCTTGACCAGGCCCGACACGCGCCCGCCGTCCGCACGACCATCGACCGCTGCCATCGCCGTGCCCATGGCGCGACCCATGTCTCTTACCGACTCCGCCCCGCTCTCGCGCACCGCTCGCTCGACAATGTCCCTGAGCTCATCGTCGGAGAGCTCGGCCGGCAGGTATCCGCCGATCAGCCCGGCCTCGGACTCCTCGCCGTCGGCGAGATCCTCGCGCCCGGCCTCGCGATAGGCCCGCGCGGCCTCCAGCCGGCGCTTGCGCTCGCGCCTGAGCACCGCCAGCTCGTCGTCCGAGCCTTCCTTGGCGGCCTTCTGCAGCTCGGAGAGCACCAGCCGCAGCGCCCCCACCCGCGCTTTGTCGCCCGCGCGCATCGCGCCCTGCAGGTCGCTTTTGACTGTGTCGAGAATGGCCATCCCCGCTCAGGATACGCCGTCGCCGCGGGGTTGCATGTAGCGATCCCGCGATTGCCGTCCAGCGAAGCAGGCACGCGCACGCGACAGTGAGCGACTAGGGTGCCGTCCGTGAACGACGCCCTTTACGCCGACGCGCTCGCCCCGTTTCTGAGAGAGATGCGACATCTGCGTCCGCCTGAGACCGAAGTGATCGATGCGCACACCCACCTCGGCCTGGACGAGGACGGGCGCTCGCTGACACTCGAACAGCTGCTGGCCCAGCTCGATGACGCGGACGCCCGACGTGCGTGCGTATTCCCGCTGCACGACCCCGCGCGCAGGCCCGCCTACAGCGTCCCCAACGACCGCGTCATCGCGTGGGCCTCGGAAAGCGATGGCCGGCTCGTTCCATTCTGCCGCCTGGACCCCGCCGATGATCCGATCGCCGAGGGCGAACGCTGCCTGGCGGCGGGCGCGCGGGGCATCAAGCTGCACCCGCGCGCGCAGGACTTCGTGTTCGACGGCCCGGAGATGCGCGCCATCTTCGCGCTCGCCGAACGTGCTCGGGCGCCGATTCTGATCCATGCCGGCCGGGGGCTGCCCCCGCTCGCCGACGGGCTCGCGGACCTGGCTATGAGTCACCCGGACGTCGTCCTGATTCTCGCCCACGGCGCGATCTGTGACCAGGGCATCCTGACCTCGCGTCTGGCCGATCATCCGGGCGTGCTGTATGACATCTCCTGCTTTTTCCCGCTCGACGTGATCGAGCTGTTCGCGCGCGCGCCCGCCGAGCGGATTGTGTTCGCATCGGACCCGCCCTACGGCATGCCCGCCACCACGCTCTATCTGGCGCTGCGGGTCGCTGCCCAGGCCGGCTTGGATGAGAGCGCCACCAGGGGAGTGATGGGGACCACGATGGCCGACCTGCTCGACGGCCGTGGCCTGCCCCCCGTCACACCGCCGCGTCGAGGACCCTCGATCGGGCTGAACGGACGCCTCGCTCGCGTGTACAACTACGGCAGCCTCACCGGTCCGGCGCTGTTCGCCGGGGTTCCCGAGCAGGCGCTGGCGATGCTCGACATGGCGCTCGCCGCCTGCCGCGACCCCAACCCCGGCGATGTCGGCGAGGCCCTGGAGACGATCGGCTCGGCACTCAGCGCCGCCTCCGTGCTGCTGCGGAGCCCGGATGGCGTCCGCCCCGCGATCGACCTCGTCTACCGCGCGATCGTCCGCGCAGCGACCGAGCTGCCCGATCCGGCCTGAGCGCACCGGACGACCTCAGCTCAGAGCGGCGCGCCCGGCACGGGACCGTGCGTCACCGGTCGGGTTGCAGCCAAACGGCAGCCCAGTCCCCGCTCTCGCGGCGCTCACGCTCTGACATCCCCAGTCGCCTGGCGAACATCCGGCTGATCTCGTCGGCCTCCCCGACGAGCAGCCCGCTCGCGATCAGGTGCTCCGGCTGGTATTCGAGCGTCTCGGTCAGGTCAATCAGCAGCGGCCTCAGGAGATTGGCAAGAACTACCGGGATCGCCCGCTGGTCGGCTACAGGCCAGGGATCGCGGCGCAGATCAAAGCGGCGTACGTCGATCCGCACGCCGTTGGCGGTCGCGTTGTGCGCGGCCGCCGCGACGCTCAGCTGGTCGTGGTCGAGCGCCAGTACCGGGGCATATCCAAGAGTCGCCGCGGCGATCGCGAGCACCCCCGACCCGCTCCCCAAATCGATCACCCCCGACCGCTCGACGCCGGTGCCGGCCAGGGCAAGCAGCAGCTCTAGGCACAACCGTGTGGTCGCGTGCGCACCTGTGCCAAACGCCTGGCCCGGGTCGATCACTATCTCCCTCACGCCCGGATGCTCGCTCGCGCTCTCCCAGGGTGTACGTATGCGCAAGGCGCTCACCCGCTCGGGCGCAGGCGAGGGAATCGTGATCGGCTGATGAAAGTCACGCCAGCGCTCTGACCAGTCGTCCGGTATCTCGCTCGTGGATATCTCGACCAGTGCACCTCCGACCGCCGCGCGCAGATCCGGCAGCACCGGCAGCTCACCGGGCGCGCCATAGATCGCATACTCGACGACACCACCCGGCAGGTCGGATTCCTCGACCCCCGAGGGAACCAGCTCCAGCAGGTCCGCGAGGACCACCTCCGCGTGCTCGCGGCGGACGCGTAGCGCCAGGCGAATCACGCCGCCTGACTGCGCAGCGCACGACGCAGCTTGGCGAACATCGACTCCTCCGAGCGCAAGTTCTCCTCGGTGAGAGTCTGCTGCAGACGTCCGATCAGCTCGCGCTGCTCCTCGCTTAGACGGCGGGGAATGAGGACGTTCACGACGACCTTCAGATCGCCCCGGCGCCCGCCCCGCAGCGAGGGCATCCCCTGCCCTCGCAGCGTGATCACCTCTCCCGGCTGCGTGCCTGGCGACACCTCGACCGCGGCCGTTCCCCGAAGCGTAGGCGCCTGCAGCGTCCCGCCGAGCGCCGCGAGCGGAGCGGGGACGTCTAGCGCGGTGATCAGATCCTGGCCTTCGCGCAGGAATCGCTCATCCTCGCGGACCCTCACCAGTACGTACAGGTCGCCCTCGGGCGCGCCCGCCTCTCCCGCGTGCCCGCGCTGGGAGAGCCTGATCCGCTGACCGTCGGCGATGCCCGCCGGCACGTCGACCTCCAGGCTACGCCGTCCCATCTTGCGACCACGCCCACGACACTCCCCGCACGGCTTTGTGGCCACGCGCCCGTCTCCATGACACGTCTCGCAGACGACCCTGCGCATCATCTGCCCGAACGGTGTCCTGGTGAGAGCCTGCAGCTGGCCGCTGCCACCGCAGCGCTCGCACGTCTCGATCGGGGTGCCGGGCTCGGCGCCGTTGCCATGGCAGTGCTCGCAGCGCTCGACGACCTCGAAGGAGACCTCCACCCGCGCGCCCGTGGCGGCTTCGCTCAGATCCAGCTCGAGCGCGACGGCGGCATCCTCGCCGGCCGTCGGACCGGAGCGTCCGCCAAACGGGCCGGAACCGCCGAAGAACGCGTCGAACAGATCCCCGATCGAGCCGAACCCGTCGAAATTTGGGGCGTACCCCCCCGATCTGAGGCCCTCGTGGCCGTATCGGTCATACGTCGCGCGGCGCTCACCATCGGACAGGATCTCGTAAGCCTCAGCAGCCTCCTTGAACTTCTCCTCCGCCTGCGGATCGTGCGCGTTGACGTCGGGATGCAGCTCCCGCGCGAGCTGACGGAACGCTTTCTTGATCTGCTGCTCGGAGGCGTCCCGCCGCACACCGAGCACGTCATAGGGATCGCGTGGCATCGAGGTTCGGCTCATACGCGAGCACTCATCCTTCAGCGTAGGCGTCTTCGACGAACCGCGACAGCTCGTGTGCGGCCTTGCGCACGATCACGATCGCCTCGGCGTAGTCCATCCGCACCGGCCCGATCACCGACACCGCGCCGAGCTTGCGCCTGGCTACCCCGTAGCTGGTCGCGACCAACCCGAGGGAGTGCATCGCCGGGATCTCGTTCTCGTGACCGATCCGCACATACACGCCCCGCTCGCCGAGCGCGGTGCGCAGCACCCGCAGCAGCGCCACCCGTCGCTCGAGCAGGCTCATCAGCTCGTTAATCTGGGCCGTGTCCTCGATCATTCCCGTCGAGAACAGGTGCGCGGTGCCCTCCACATACAGCGCATCCTCGCTCCCCGGGTCGAGCTCGCCGAACGCCGGCGCCAACCGCCGCAAAAACGCGATCTCGGTCCCGGACAGGCCCGAGTCGATCAGGCGCTGGTGCAGCATGCGCGCCCCGAGCCCGGTGCCGACGAGACGCTCGTTCAGGTACTCCCCCGCCCACGTCACCAGACCCGGGTCGACCGCGTGCTCGAACGTGACCATCATCTTCGACACGCTGCCGGTCGAGGTGATGATCACCACCACCACGACCCGCGGCTGCAGCGCAAGCACCTCGACGTGCCTGATGCTCGCAGTGGTCAGAGCGGGTGCGGAGACGACGGCCAGCAGGTTGGTCACCTGCGACAGGGTCTCGGTGGTCGTGCGCACCGCCTCCTCGACTTCGCGGCGCATCAGCGAGAGCTCCAGACGCGGCGCTGCCTGCCCGGCCTGCTGCAGACCTCGCCCGGAGGCGAGCATCCGATCGACCACGTACCGCTGCCCGGCGTCGGTGGGCACCCTGCCCGCCGATACGTGCGGATGACAGAGCAGACCGTGCTCCTCCAGCAGCGCCAGCTCGTTGCGGACCGTCGAGGCGCGGCAATCCAGCTCGGGGGCCGCGGCGATCGCCTTCGAGGCCACCGGCTGCCCCGTGCGCAGATAGTCCTCGACCACCCTGCACAGAATCGTCTCTTGACGGGCGGTCAGGGTCTGCATCGACCTGATTCTAGGTTGCCCGTCGAGGACTCCGGCCGGCGCCGTCCTCACACCCGCAGCTCGGCCTCCGCGTTGCGAACGATCTGCTTGTCGGCCTGCTCGGCGACCGTGTCCACGATCAGACACCCGTCGCGCTGCTCGCGCACGGACCCCTTGACGATGACCTCATGCTCGGGCACGCCCATGCCGCGGAACTGCACCGACAGCCGCTTGAGATGCTCCGGCCCGCCGGCGGCCTCGGTCTGCGCGCGCGCGACCTGAGCCATCGTCCACAACCCGTGCAGGATCCTCCCGGGCAGGCCGACCGCACGGGCGAACTCCTCGTCGATGTGGATCGGGTTGAAGTCGCCCGAAGCGCCCGCGTAGCGCGCCGTCAGGTACTTGTCGGGCGTGACCCGCACCTCGGGGATCTCGCCGCCAACCTGCAGATTGCTCATACCCTGATCACACTCCTCGCACGATGTTGGTCCAGGTGCCGCGGCAGACCTGCTCGCCGCGCTGGTTGGTCGATATCGACTCGAACACGTAGTAGCCGCGCCCGTCGCTTTCGGAGATGTCCTTCACTGCGGCGGTCGTAGTGATCTCATCGCCCGCCACCACCAGCGGCCCCCACTCGAACTCCTGCCCGCCATGCACCATCAGCGCGAAGTTGAGCTCGATCTCGGGATCGAAGATCGGCGGGCCCACCGACGGCGCGCTGTAGACGACAGCGAACATCGGCGGCGCTACGACATCCGCATAACCCGCGTCGCGGGCCGCCTGCACGTCGAGATGGATAGGGTTCGTCTCCCCGACCGCGCGGGCGTACTCCTTGATCTTCTCCCTGCCCACCGCGTAGGTCGTGGGCTCGTACTGCTTGCCGATCGCTTGGGTGTTCACTGGCACCGTATGGGGCTCCTTGACGCGGGCTGGTTGTACTCGCGAGCCGCACTAAGCGTCCGCGGCGCGCCAGTTTACGCGCACGCTCGATCCGGGGCGCTGCGACCGGCCGGGGATCCCTCGCGTGGCTGGGGCAGCTTGCACAGCCAGGGCAGCTTGCACAAAATGCCTGCGGATCTTCGACGCGGCCCTTAACATCAAAAGGCCCCTTGGGCCAGCAGCGGGGACGCTGATATGGCGTCCCCGCTGCTTCGGTCGTCACCTCGGCCGTCTAGAACACGAGCTCCGCGTCTTCCGAGCCCGCTCCGACGCCGGCCAGCTCGCGATCTTCGCCGTGCTCACCTGCCGAGGACCCGTCTGTGTCGATGTCATCGCCCTGCCCCTGCTCACGCCGCTGCCCGCCGGGCGTGTCCAGGAACTGGACGGTCTCGGCGACGATGCTCACCGCCTGGCGCTTCTGCTGCTCCGCGGTTTCCCACTCGCGCCACTCCAACCGACCGTCGATGGCGACCCGGCTGCCCTTGCGCATGTAGCGGCTGACGCTCTCCGCCGGACCTCCGTAGACGCTGACGTCGAAATAGTTCGGCCGCTCGTGATAGTCGCCCTCGGCGTCTTTCCTGCTGGAGCTGCACGCGATCCGCAGTCCACAGACGCTCACGCCCGAGGGCAGGCTGCGAAGCTCTGGATCGCGCGTGAGACGCCCGACAAGCACAACGCGATTGATGCTGAAGTAGGCCATGATTTACGTCTCCATCGTTTGAGGTTGGCCCCCCACCTCCCAAGTTACGGATTGCTTGGGACGGTATTTTCGGGCCAGGGCCCGACCCCACCAGCGAACGTCTCAGACGGGCATCCGAGCAGTGCATCGAGCCCGACCACCACGATCCGATCATGCGCGTAGGCCCGGGCGATCGCCCGCTCCAGCGCCCGCCTAACCTCCGCGGGGACGATATACAGCACTCCGGCAACAGCTCGGCAGCGAGCCCAAGCCCGGCAGATGTCCGTCAGCCGCCGTGGCGCCTTGATCGTCAGCTCGACCTCGACGGCCACCGGCAGGCCGGCAGCGGGCTCGTCGGGCCACAGCACCAGGTCCGGGCGATGCAGCGGCTCGCCGTGCAATCCGGCGCCCATGCGCGCGCTTGCCACGGGGACGCCGAGCTCGCGCTCGTCGCGGCGCAGCTCCCGCTCGCCCAGCACCCGGTGATCGGGATAGCGGCGTTCCAACGCGGCCGCAACCACCGCGCACGCGGTCAGATGACCGGCGTTCGCGGCGCTCACCCTGCACGGGTCCAACCCGTGCAGACCGCAGCTGTTCATGCCCGCGCGACTCAGGACATACAGTGCGGGCCGCTCCGCCAGCACTCGCCGGCGCGTGAGCAACCCGGCGCGCGCGGCCGCCTGCAGTCGCCCGCGAGCCGAGGCGGGCGTCGTGTTCTGAGCGATCGCCAGCGCCTCGGCGGTGACGGCGCCCATGCGCGCCGTCCACTGCATGAGCGCCAGTCGCTGCACCGAGAGCGCAGGGTCTGTACCGATCATCGTGATCCTCCTTGTTTTGACTTTGGTTGAGTGATCTCCCAGAGATCCCCCGCATTGCATGCGACCTGCCGTCTGGAGACTCAGCGACAGCGTTGGGGCGAGAGGATTCGTGCGATGCTCACGCTGCCCCCGTCGGCAAGACCGACCACCGCCGCCCAAGCCTGCGGGAGGCTCATGATCTGCTCGGCTCGCAGCGCGCTCTCAAAGCCCCGCGTGCGGGTGAGCTTGCCGTCGCCGTGCTGGGAGGTCCTCCACACGCCCCTGGCTCCGGTCACGCCGGCGATCAGCTCCGCCGATGCGGGGACCACCTGCCGGTGGGCGATCAGCACGGACAGGTTGCCCATGATCTGCTCCAGCAACGCCTCCCGTCCCGGCACCCGCAGATCCGCGAGCTCCTGGGTGCCGAGCACTAGGCTCACACCCGCGCCGCCGGCCCTGGCGAACAGACCGACCACGCGCTCGGGGACGATCGCCGAGAACTCATCGATCATCACCAGCGTGGGCACCGGTCGCTGCTGCAATGCCGCGACCATCGCCTGCAGGTCCTGGACGATCGCCGCTCCGAGCATCTGGGCGAGCAACGGCCGGCGGTCTGCTTCGAGATTGAAGTACACCACCGCCCCTGCTTTCGCCGCATCCAGCAGATCGAGTCGCACCATGTCAGGGGTCCGCGGGTCGAGCAAGCCTCCAATGTCGGACTCGGCCATGATCGCCAGCCGATCGCGCACGCCGGCCAGATCGCTCTGCTGGCGCGTCGTGAGCGAGTCCAGGTAATCGTGCGCTCCCTGCGCCTCAGATGCGGGCAGGCTCCTGGCGAGCACCTCCAGCCGAGACGGGTCGAGATGATGTACGAGCGCCCTCAGGCTGACCTCCAGCCCGGCCTTGCGCAGCACCCGTACCTCATGACCGAGATAGCGCTGGGCCTGACGCAGGTAGTGCGGCTCGGTGAACCGCTCGCCGGCGAGGACCTTGTCGGCGATCTCGGTCTCGCTGCCCCGAGCGTATGGGTTGTAGACCGACGGGCCCCGTGGGGTCCACTCGACGAACGGCCTCCCCGCGAGCTTCGCGACATCGTGCAGCTCACGACGAAGGTCACGATCGCCCTTGGGGTCGAGCACGATCGTCCCGACGGCGCGTTCGATCGCACGCGCCGTCATCCAGGTCATCGTGACCGTCTTGCCCGAGCGAGTGGCGCCGACCACCAGCGTGTGCGTGCCACCCGTCCCGCCTCCGAGCGGGATCGTCACGGCTCGGCCGTCGCGCTCATGACCGACGGTCAGTCGATCCCCACGCCACCAGCTCTCCGAGCCGGGTGCGCTCCAGCGTGCCTCTACCTTGCGTGCCAGCGAACGCAGCGCGTCCAGCGGGCCGTGTCGCCCGGCCGCGACATCGGCAAGGTCGGCGCCCGCCTCCATGTCTTCGCGGTGCCAGCGCCGCCCGCGCACGGTTGCGCTGAGCGCCGCCGTGCCCAGGGTCAACGTGCCGCCGCCGAGGATCTCCCGAGCGAGTACGACCAGCACCAGCGCCCCGGCCGCCCACGTCCAGCGCAGATGCCGGCTGCGCATCACCCTCGCCGCGAGGAGACCGATCGCGAGACCGATCGCGAGGTGGATGGTCGTGGTCATCAGCCAGCGAAGGAGTTGTTCCACGGGCGCCAGCGGGTTCACCACGGGTTCGTTGTCGTATGCGGATGAGGACATGTTCATGCCACTCCCTTTCTGTGTGTGGACCGGCGCGAGCGCCGGTCGTGGTGGTTAACGAGCGATGGCGGGCCCGCGGGCCCGCCATCGCGGTGTTCTCAGCAAGCCCTCTCGGCTCGCGAAGCTCTGAGCGGGCTGCGCTTCCCCCGGCGGCGGCCGAGCGACGTTCCGTCCGCAGGTGGCGTGCGTCAGTGCAGCCTGTAGCCGATGCCCCACACGTTGATCACCCAGCGGCCGCCGTGCTCCTCCAGCTTGCGGCGCAGGCGGCTGGCGTGACTGTCGACGGTCCGGGTCGACCCGCTTGAGCGGTATCCCCAGACGGCGCGCAGCAGTTCCTGCTTGGCGAATACGCGCTCGGGGTCGCTCGCCAGATGGGCAAGCAGCTCGAACTCGAGCCGGCGCAGCTGAACGGGCAGCCCGTGCACGCTGACGGCGTGCCCGCTCACATCGATCTCCAGAGAGCCGACTGCCAGCCGATCTATCGGTGCGATCCTCGGCTCGACTCTGCGCAGCAGCGCCCGCATGCGAGCCCGCAGTTCCAGGTAGCGCGCCGGGCGAGCCATGAAGTCGTCCGCTCCGGCATCGAACGCTCGCAGCATGTCGAGCTCGCTCGCACTCGTTCCGATCATGATGACCGGCGTCTCCGGCGCCCAAAGTCGTCTCCCCCGAGCCGTCCGGCGCATCTCCTCCATTAGTTCCAACTGTCCCCGCAAGGAGTCCAGGTCACCGAGCACGACGAGCCTCGGCGGACACCACATGGCGCGCGTTCGCGCGTGTTCCGCGGTCCTCGCCAGCTCAGTCTGGTAGCCATCGTTCGTGAGCTGCTCCACCAGGGTCCGCGCGGTCGCGGCGTCTGACTCGACCACCAGGATCGGCCGCGTGCACCCCAGCCCATGACCGCTTGCCCCGGGCGCGGGTGCGCTGGGATATACAGCCGGCGACGGGGCGGGCGCCAGCGCTGCGGCTCGAGGCTCGGTGCGGGCGAGCGCCGCGATCGTGACAGAGCCCCTGCTCATCCGAGCTCCACCTCGCGCGGGCTGATCCCGAGCCCGTTGCGGGCGATCAACGCCAGCACGTCGCTGTGAACCCATGGCGTCGGTCGGCTCGCGCCGCTCTCGGGAAGGATCCCCACGCGGCGAGCCAGCCAGCTCGTCTCCCCGCTTGTATTGCCTTTGGAGTCTCGCTTGACTCGACCGCAACGGATCGCGATCTCGCTCAGGCTCAAGCCGTGGCGCTCGATCGCGGCGAGCAGCGTCTGCCGGAGCTTGCGGTTGAGAACGATCGGACTCTCACGCAGGCGCTCCAGCTCACCGCGCAGCACCGCGGTCGATACGTTCGCGTCGTCGCGATACCCCGTCAGCGCCCTACGTGTGAGCCCGCACATCGGCTCGTAGCTTTCGAGCGCGCCGATCGCCTCTCGCAGACTCACGGTCCTTGGTGCGGTTGGGCCTCCTCGACGCGAATGGCGGCGCCAGCGCAGTTCCAATGTGGCGGTGTCGGTACGCGCCAGCTCGAGACGGTAGACGACATCCTCCTCAGCGTCTCCGCGCCGACCCACGAGATCGGTCTCGCGCGCGAATCGCCGCGACTCCTCGTCCTCATCGGGAAAAGGCTTTCCAATGAGGTCCTCGGCGGTAACCCTCCGGCAGCGTCCTCGGTGGGCGTCTCGCAGGTAGTGAGCGCACACCAACGCCGCGTTCCCCGCCGGCTCATCGGTGGCGAGATGTGCCACCAGCCGGCGATCGGCGAGCGTAAGCGCGTCACGGTCCACCACCAGCATGCAACCGTCCCCTCGACGACCGGCGACCACCTCCCGCGCGCGGCCGGTTGCGTCGGTGTAGCGGCCCAGCGGATCGAGCCTGCGCCGCACAGAGACGCCGGGCCGCGGAGCGGATGCGCCACCGCTGCTTCGTGAAGGCCCGCCGCGCCTTGAGCGAGCAGGCGCGCCGTCGTAACGTCGGGACGCCGCTCGAGCAGCGAGTGAGGATGGGGACGAGATCGTCTGCGTCATGGATGTCTCCTGTCCAGATGCGAATGGCGCTTGGTGTCTTGCGGTGCCTTCTAGATGGCTCGCCGCGGTCCGTCAAGAGACGCGACCAGAGCGTTCGAGCCGGCCAGCAGGGACCGAGACCCCTATAGGGGTCTCGGTAGTCGTGCCCGGAGCGCGATCGGAGAGAAGAACCTGGCGCAAAAGCGTCCTGTCGACCCTACGCTCCTCGCCGATGCGTCCGCTTCTGTCTGCGCCGACCGACCCGTGAGGACCGGCAGGTGAGTCACACGTGGCGCCGGACTGCCAGTCCGGCGCGTGGATCTGCTTCGAAGCTCGGCGAGGAGCTGTCTTGATCGGCGCGGGCCGAATGGCTTGGGGAAGCGAAAAGAGAGACGACGATAATAATCGCAACGGAAGAGCCGTCAAAGCCAGGCTCTGTCTCGCGTGGGTTCTGGCTCGTCATCTCCCGTGAGGAGCGCCCGTAGTATGGCTCTGCAGAGACAAACTACACAGCCCACAGCGCAGTTACGTACCTTTGCCGCGAAAGGGTGACTGCGCCAAGTGCGCCTCACAGCGGATCGCAACTGCACGCCCGCGGCGGGTGACGGCGCAACGTGCCAGGCGAATGCATGAGTGTTTTCGCGCCAGTTCGATCGCTCATGGAGAAGCTCACCGGTCGAGGAGCTCCCCGCCGATCGGTGTCACCGCGGGCAGCTCCCGCGGCTCGGCCGCGGACTCGCGCGCCCGTGGATCTCCGTGGGCAACGGATACGCGCACCTCCGGCGGCAGTCGTGGCACGCCGTAACCGTGCAGGCACCCCTCGTGCACATCGCGCTCGGCCACAAACAGGATTCCCTCGCGTCCGGGATACTCCCAGTCGGCCGGGTACTCGCCGGCGTAGGCGCGACAGGCGCTCAGCACCGCATCGGCCCGGCGCGTGCACTCCCGTGCACGAGCGCGATCGCGGCAGACGAACACGACCAAGGGCAGCGCCCCACGGCGGGGGCCGTAGCGCTTGGTATGCACCGACCAACCCGCCAGGAGATGGTCGTAGCGCTCGAGCTTGCCCGCCGCACGACCGGTAGGCAGACGGTCGTCGAGCTCGACGAGTAGATCGATCGCGCGTCCTCTTGCCTCCTCGTCCCTGGACGCGGACATGCCCATCTCGATGCCGGTGTGCTCGCGAGACTGTCCGAAGAGCTCGATCGTCGCGTCGGGACGTACTGTCTCAAAGCGTTCCACCGATGTCCGCACGCCCGTCGAATCGGTGCACAGGAACTCGTGCGGCGCGCGCCCTCCGGGCAGGCTCAGGTCGAGCGGCCCGAGCGCCGTGCGGCCGTCCGAGGTCGAGCGCAGCGGCGGAGACAGCACCGACTCCCGGACCCCGCGCAGCGCCACGGGCGGGCCGTCCAGCGCTCGCTCCAGCGCCAGCACCCAACCGACCACGTGCACGTCGTGGCGCGCCTGGCGCAGCAGCCGCTCGCTCTCCATCGATGTGGCCATCGACGGAGGTCCGGAAAGCATCGCGGCGTCCACTTCCTGCAGGATCGTCCTTCGGTCATGGGCGTGCAGCAGCCGAAGACCGGCGACCGTGATCGTGTAGCACATCGGCACGCCGCCACCGTCACGGCGATGAAACTGAAACCGCCGCACCAACCCGGCATCGGACAACCGCTTCAGACGCCGCTGGGTCGTCGTGGATGCCCGCCCAGGATTGAAGCGGCGGTGAATCTGACTGCTCAGCACGTGGCGCATGCATGCCACCAGCATGAGAATCTCCAGGTCAAGCGGCTCAGGGTCCAGCGCGCGTGGCTCGGGCACGCGCTTGGTCCAGCGCACGCTGCATGCGCTGTCGAGCTCGACCAGCTCGCGGTAGCTCTCAGAAGCCGCTCCCATGCGTGACGCGGACGCGCCGGACTCAGCCCCTGCGAGCTCGTTAGGCGGGGCGCGCAAGAATGTCGCCACCTCTGTCGGGACACGCTCAGCGGTGACTCGATTCTGGGGCAGGGTCGATCGGGCCGGACCCGTTGAGGGTCGATCCTGGGTGCGCACGCGGGCGGGACGGTCCACATCGGGGCTGTCGTTCTCGTTGATCTTCTCTCCCGTCTTGCCGTTCTTTCCAACCGATGAAGTCCTCGAGCGGTAGTTTCGGCGCCCACCGTCCCAGTGAGGCTGGCGCAGATCGTCGAGATAGCGCCCGCCACGCTCGGCCTGGCACATAGCGTGCAGACGCAGACGTTCGGGGTCCACGCTCAACGGGATCGTCTCGGCCAAGAACGAAGCCTGGCGTCCCCGCGGCGTGAGCCAGCTCGCGATCGCGTGATGCTTGGGCAAGTACAGGCGAGCATCTGGATGGCCGAGCGTGGGAAGGCGCTCGATGCCCGGACGTATCGTGTCCGAGAACTCGGCCATCGTCAGCTTCACCGCCGAGCGGGCGTCCTCGGCGGAGGACGTCGCGAAATAGACACGATGAGCGAACAACGCGTCGAGCTGGGCGCGTATGTCGCGATCGACCCATTGGGAGTCCGTCTGCCAGCACGCGACGGTCTCGAGACCCGCGGAGCGCTTCAGCGCCATCGTCTCGGTAAAGCCGCGGTTGAGCACGAGCGGCGCCTCGTCGACCTTCAGTGCGACCACCACGCGCTCGGTCTCGGGCACGAGATCCTGCTGCCGGGCGAGCGCCGCGTCGAGCATGCCCACAAGCAACTGCATCAGCACCGAGGTGTTGCCCGCGCCCATCCCGCCGAGCGCGCCCTTGACGACCAAGACCTCTTCGCCTGCGATGACGCGATCGAAGTCAATCGGCAACGAGTCGTTGAGCAACACACGCTTGATCGAGGGAGAATTGAGGAGTCGCGCGAGCTTGTTGACTGGCGCGTCGAGCTTGGCCGTGGTCGTGCTGCGAGAGTCTGCGAGCTGCGCCGACAGCTCTGCCGTGAAGAACTCCGAGATCTCCTTAAACTCGGGCATCGTACGCAAGCGGGCGCCTACGGCGTTGCGGTAGGAGTAGCCCTCCTCACCCACCGACAGAAGCCGCGCTGCATCCCACAACGTCGAGGAACGGTCATATGCGAGCACGGCGATGATCGCGTTGCGCAGATACCGATCTGAGGACGCGCGGATGTCGGCGTCGGTGAACAGGTTCTTCAATGCGGCGACTACGTAGTCGGCGATCACGTCTGCGGGAGCATCGACCGCGAGGGGGTTGAAACCGCACGTGGGATGGGAGAAGTCGAGCAGCGTACACGCACGCTCGACCGGCACAAGGCTGACGGCGGCCTCGGCGGCGTCGCCCTTGGGGTCGAGGACGATCACACAGCAGCGCTCGCGGCTCAGGTCCTCGGCGACCGTGGCCACCAGATAGCTGGTCTTCCCCTGATCGACGGCGCCGGGGACGGCTGTGTTCTGGCGGCGCACCGTCGGGTGAATCGAGACGGCGCCCAGAGCGTCGCGCAGAGTGCCGGACGAGCCGTTACCCGGTCGCATGATTCCAGGAGGAGCGGGTACGCGGGGCAGGCTCGTGCGCGCGAACGGAACAGCGGCGAAGTCGACCGACGGCAGCTGCCAAAGTGCGGCGAGCTCGGTGGAAGCGTAGACGCCTCGGTGAAATGACGGCAATGGATTGCCCTCGCCGCGCAGTACGCGAGTGTTGTAGAGGCCGAGCAGCCCGTGGCGCATCGCGGTGCCTCGCTCGAGGAGACGGTTCTCGGAGCTGACGGCGCGCAGCTCGGAGGCTATTCGCTCACACGTGGAGCGGTGTGAAGCGATCACGCGCAGATCGGCGAAGAACAGGGGACGGTGCTGGACCTCCAGACCACCGCGAAGCTCAGCGTCCTCGACCATCGAGCGGTCGTGCACGATCAGATGCTCGCGGCGCTCACGCGAGAGGTGGGCCTCGTGACGCTTGTACAGGCGCTTGGCGTAGCGCTCGAACATCAGGGGCGCAGGCGTCAGAGCGAGTTGCACGAAGGCCGGCCCAGAGCAGGCTCCCATGACGGTCATCAGGCGATTGACCGGCGGCTCGCGCTGGTGCTCGAAGCGATCGAGTGTGGCGACTCTCGTGATGAACCCAGACTGCTTCTTCAAGCGCAACACCACAGGCGGAGTCCCGAGCGGCTGCGAGGCCAAGCACAGACGACAGTTGGGGTAGGCGGTGCGCAGCGCGGTCTCGATCAGCGAGTCGATACCCGCCGGACAGCTCACGGCAAGCCAAACCGACCGTTCCGCGCCATGATGAACCTCAAGCGCCAGCGACGGCTGGCCCGAGAGCAGCCTCCGCCACCAACGGCGCAACAGACGCTTGTGCAGAGACTCGAACATCGCGATTACCCCCTCCGCGGTGGTGTTATCCGTGCGATGGATCTCGATGCCAAAGCGAGCGTAGACCCGCGATCGCCGTGCACGAATGCGAGCACACCCGAGAACCGACCCCGTCAAAGCAGTCAGGATCGCGAGCGATCTCGCGACGGGGATCCCGCCGAACGGCGCCCACCGCCACCCGGCGCGCACCGATAGGGCGAGAGCGCTCGCCAAAGCCCCGACCGTGAGATGCCCCGGCGCCGAGCCGCCGGTCCCACGCAGCGCCGCCCCCAACCCGCCATCCAGTAGCCATCCCGTCAACGCGATGGCAACGACGAGCGCGATCAGACCAAGTATCCGCCACAACAAAAAACGCAGCAACTCGCCTGCTTGTTCCGACGTGACCGCGAGATCGGGACACCGGCCACCACGGAACCACTCCAATGACGGTCCATGACCAGCGCCGAAACTCAAGCTTGCGCTTTCAGCGATCGAATGGACGTATAGATGGGAGCATCATTGAGATCGCACCGCGAGTTGCAAGCCGCGCCGGCGAGAACCCAGCCGGGACTGAGCCGCATCCTTCGACGCCTCACCGCTGCGACATGGTCGATCACGGTAATCCTGACATTTGTCGCTGGTAGCGCAGGAGCAGCGACCTTGACGTTCGGCAGCCCGATCGCGGTCCCCGCCAGCAAAGACACCGCCAACAACCTCAACTATCAGGGCAGCAACGTGGCGCTCCCCGGCTCGGTCTTTCACATCCCGCATGACGGCGCGGACGGCGCGCTGTGGAATGCACAACTCCCGATGGGCGACCCCACGGCTCCCGCCGGCGGGCAGGTGGTGAGCGTTCGCCTCGAGGGCTGCGCCGAGTCGGGCGGCCCGGCGCCGCTAACCCAGATCCACTTCCAGTCCCTGGCCCCACTGGCGGGCGGCGGAGCGAAGGTAGAACTGACCAGTCAGGCGTTCGACATCCCCGTCTGCGGCGTGGGCGGCGCGAGCGGCGCGAGCATCAGCTCTTACGACCCGATCAACCTGTGCGTGGCGCCGGGCGATTACGTCGCCTTCAACGAGGAGGGCGGCTTCGTCGGCGCCCAGAGCGGGCCCCCGCCCTATCCGGCCGGCGTCCCCTACATGGTGATCGGCTCGGTGGCCGGAGTCACAATGGACTCGTTCATCCGCAACAACGGAGTCGGCAACGGAGCGGTGTTCTCACCGACCGACACCACCAACCACGATGGCTTCGCCTCCAACACGGGCGAGGAACTGATGCTCCAGGCGACACTCGCCACAGGCCGCGACGCGACTCCGATCTGCCCGGGCGGAACCAAGGGTCTCCCTCCGCCCGGCTCTTCGCGCACCGCCCATCGCCACGTCTTCCCGACCCTGACGATTCCGACTCCTCAGCTCGACGGCATGAACATTCGAGGAGTCGTGCAGGTGGCGATCTACTGCCATTCCGCCAGCAGCTGCACCGGCACGATCACACTGCATTCCAAGTCCCGTCACGGCTCGCCCGCGGTCTGGCTGGGCGCGGCCAGGTTCGTGGTCGGCGCCCACCGCACCGGCAAGGTACGCGTCCATCTCAGCGCGCTCGCCCGGCGTATGGTCCGCAGCACGATCGGAGGGTTGGGGGTCGAGGTGACCGGCGGCCCAGTCGTCGGGACGAACGTGTTCAAAGCCTCGATCGCGGTGCACGGCGCCTGACTTGCCCGAGCGAAGGATGCGTCAACGGGGACGAGCGGCCCGCTCGACCTCGGCGCCACGCTCAGTGAGATACCACGCGTTCGCAGCCCCCTTCGCCTGGCCCTCACCCCTGTTCTCGACAAGGTCGAGCCGGCGCAAGCGCGTCAGGAGCTTTGAGATCTGACCCTGATCGGCGATACCCGAGCCCTCGGCAATCTCGCGATTGCTTGCACCTGGGCGCCCGCCGATGACTACAAGGACGCGCACCGTTCGGTATGTGAGTCGCATGTCCAGCCCTTCGAGCGGATCGCGGCTTCCAGAGCGCCCCGACAGCTGAGTCGCTTTCCGGGTCATCGGGGCAGGTCTGGCCAGCTCTTTGCCCGCCGCCCGAGCGCCCATATAGGGAAGCACGATCATGCTCATCAGAGGCGCTAGGAGCTTTGACAGCGGCTCTTTGCCACCCTCCAGCAGACGCGTATGGATCACCGCGAAGACCGCACCGACCACGCCTTCCGCGGTTACCTCGGGAGGTTCGCGAACAGAGTTGCCGGCAGAGCGTCCGCGATCGACGATCTCGGCAAGTTCGTCGAGCACCGCGGCGCGACTCTCGAGAACCCGCGCGCCGGCGCCCAGCGCCTCCACCACGCAGAGCCTCGCCAGGCCGGGCTCTTCGTCCATGAACGTCAGCAACCGGGCCAAGCCCGCGCGCATGCCCTCCCTCCATCCCGACTCGAGCGTATAGGCATTGATCACGAGCGCCCGCGCTTGGGCGATCGCCTGATCGAACGCGGCCAGGAAGCAGTCCTCGCGATCGACGAACACGTCGTAGAAGGTCTTCCTCGAAACCTTCGCCCGGCCAATAACCTGGGCTACGGTCATCCGCGCGTACCCCACCTCTTCGACCGCCTGCATCGCCGCCGTGAGCATCCGGCTGCGCTGAATCTCGGTCACCTGTCCGCGTGGGAGCCCATTTGGTCCGGGGCGCAGCCGCGGGGTAGCCACGCGCGTTTTTTCGATCGAAGCCATCTTTTCCTGCCTAATCGCTCTGTTTCGACTATGAAAGTGACGCCAGCCCCGGACCACGGCGCCCGGTGGCAGACATTGCGCCCGAACAGGCGGGATGCCCGTTCATGCACACCACAGAGGTTCATAGGTCGAAGCCCACAAGTCGAGACGCGTCTCCTACTTTTCTATGCTTGCTCGAATGGCCCCCAAATTGGCTCTACGACGCAAATATTCCGTCGCAAGGGCGATCTGGAGTACTGGGGAGGACGCCGGCGGTAAGAAGGCGCGCCGGGGTCGTGCCGACAGGGTCGACGTGCCCGCGGCAGGCATCGTCTACGGAGCCTTGTCGAGGCCGCCGGACGCACGTGACTGCGACCGCGTCCGCATGCTGTGGGTATGCCACTACGTCCCGCCGGCTAGGCATAGACCCGCCTCGATACGCCGACGAGGCAGGCCGAGCCACGGGGTTCAGCTAGCTACACCATCAGTACATCGATAGCCCATGAGCCCAACCGGGATCTTCAGTACCGCCAACGGGATTCGAACCCGTGTTACCGCCGTGAGAGGGCGGCGTCCTAGTCCCCTAGACGATGGCGGCGCGTGGAAGCTCGACCGAGGCTAGCAAAGCGCCCGGAGCGAGCCCGGCGGAGAGGGCTCGCCGAGTCGCGCTATCGGCCCGCCTGCGGCCCGTCTGGTGGGAGATCCGGGTTCGAGTCCCGGTACGATATCTTCGCTCCCACGGCACGCGGATGTGGCGGAATTGGTAGACGCGCACGGTTCAGGTCCGTGTCGGGGAGACCCGGTGGAGGTTCGAGTCCTCTCATCCGCATCGGCCCTTCGCGACCCCGATTCGCTCAGGCTACGGCGGCGAACTCCCGCTCGACTGGTCTGGGCCCCGAATAATGGACCGAAATCGTCAGCCCGAACATGAGATCGAAGGCGCTTGATCTCGCAAAAGCAGGTCGCCAGCGAAGGACGCGAAGATCAACAGGCCCAAGCTGAAGACTCGGAGGTCCGGCCTGGACCTGACTTAGGCGGATGCGGCAGCCACTAGCGCCGGCTCACTGTGAGGTACAGCAGACTCGATCGGTGCGTCCCGGCGTCGCAGGTCTAGTCCGAGGTTGACCCGCTGCAACCTCAACCGCTCCTCCATCATTACCGTGTAGGCCTCCGAGTGGTCGCCAAGGACGGCCCTCCTCCCAAGCGCCTGCGCGACAGCGCCGGTAGTCCCCGAGCCCGCCATCGGGTCAAGAATGAGATCGCCGGGCTGAGTGGCCATCTCGATCAACGGTTCATATACGGCGATCGGCTTCTGTGCCTTATGACCTGTCTGCTCCTTGCGGCCGACGAACCCGATCTGAAGCGAAGACTCGATCACGCTGGTCGGACCGGGCATATACCGAAGCTTGCCTTCAGCTTTTTTCTCTAGCTGTGCCTCGTTCAAGAAATGTTCGGGAAAAACCGTGTGATCGGGTCGAGCCAGATGCAGGCATGCCATCTGGCTCGACCGCCAACCGCGAATGACCGAGGGGTTGTTCTTGTAGTACCAGGTCAGCCATGACAGCAGTTCGACGTTGGCCGGCAACTTGTCCACGAAGACGGCCACTATCTCGGGAAAGCCCCAAAGGTACACATGCTCTGACACACGCGCGGCAAGATCTATGAGGCGAAGGATGTACGGCGTGTAGTCATCACGCGTGCCGCCGATGCCCTTGTTGTACCAGGGATCAAGCATGGTCGCACGAAACTCGACGCCAGAGGCCGCTGCGATCTCAAGACAGTCCTCCACGTCAAGTGGAGGAAGAATGCATACCTGCCCGCTTTCGCTCGGGATCGCGCTTGCCGAGAATGCTCCTACATGCGAGTTTGCCAGTACGGGCGTCACGTTTTGTCCTTATCTCCGAAATATTCAAGAAGGAAATCGAGGACCTCCTTCTTCTCTTTGTCTGACGCGGCCTGCACGACTACGTAAGTATTCAGCTTACCTGTCGTAGAGTCCCAATAGTTCTTCTTGACAACTTGGTGTCGTCCACACAAAGCCTGCCACTGATCTGAGTCCGTTGGGTCAGACTGGGGGTTCACTGAATGCGGCTGCTTATGGTCGGGTGTTAGTTTCACCGTCCCACCACCCACTGGGTCGGAATCCCCGTCAGCCAGTTCGCACTTCTCGCCCGCCTCGTACCACTCGCACCGATTTTTGGCCCGACGCAGCACCTTTGCCCATGTCGCCGGAGTCGGTCTCACACGCGCTGCCGCGATTTCCCGCCGGGTAGCGTCCGGCATCATGTACTCCTGATTGCCGAGGCCCGCTCGATCCCGACGAGACAGGATCGTGTAACCCTTGTCGGTCCGGAGCTCCGACAGGCGCTGGTGCCAGTTCTCCGGCTCCACCCCCGTCTTGGGATCAGTCGCGACTTGGATGATCTGCTCGCGTGTGAGCACCTTGCCGAGGTTGTCCAGGAACAGCGCCTCAATGCGCTTGCTCACGCTGCGCTCCTCATATTCTCTGCCGACTTCGCCGTATTCCTTGGCCATAAGGCGCAAGCTACATAGGAGCTCGGATGCCTCGCGACACTGCGGACGCCCCGGCGAAGGCGACAGGAGCCACACCCGGGGTCAGGCCGGACTGCGTTGAGGGATCGTCGACCAGCACGGCGTCCTCGATCAAGCCGTCAGGAGCGCGTCGATATGGACCGTGTCGATCAAGGCGTGGAACTTGGGTCGGCTCAGCACCTTCTCCAGCTCGGCCAGCAGCAGAGGGCTGACGACCAGATCGAAGTCGCCGTCGGCCCACTGGGGCGAGAGCAGCGCAGCGACGAAGACGTTGCAGTCCAGGACGATGCGTGGCACTCAACGACGGGAGGCGTGCTGCTCTTGGATGGCTACCCGCATCGCCTCTTCCTCGCTCATGCCAGGTCCGGCCGCTCGGCGTTCGGCCAGTATGGCCTTAATGCGCTCTCGGCCGCTCAGCATCGCGAGATAGCGCTCGTAGGACAGCACGACGGCCTCGGGACGACGATGTGCACCGATCACCACGGGATCGGCGCGGGCGCCGCGCGCACGGAAACCGGCGAGAAGCGAGGGCAACTTTGCACGTGCCTCCCGCGTCGGAAGCACCTCATCGACACGCGGACTCATACGCTGAGCATAGCAGGAGGTGTACACCTATGGATACACCTATGGGCGGGCTCCCAGCGGCTCGTCTTCATCACGGATAGGCGCGCCGGCATCTAGGACGGCCTGCTCCAACGGGACATCTGCCTGGGACGTGGGAACCTGCACTACCGCAGATGCTTGCTCGCCAGCTGCTACTGCTTCATTCACACTCTGTCGGTACTCGACCGCCTCCGGGACCTCGGTGTATTCGAGAAGGTCCGCCGAGAGTGAAACCAGATGGGCCTTGGCCTCACCTGGTGTTGCGTAGAAGAACTCGCGCCGTTTGTTGACACGGTTGACCCGGCGGTCAGCGAGCCGCACATGCATCTCCCGCTCGAGGCCGACCGCATCGTCGGAGAAGACCAACGCATGGGTGTCGTATCGAAACGGGACAGAAGCGTCGCCGAGCTCGCGGACACGTTCGGTCGGGTCAAGGCGGCGAGTCAGCCCAATCTTGATCATCCCCTCACCGAAGGCTCCGACGTTGGAAATCACGTAGACGTAGCCGGCGCGGACATTCGCCACTCGATAGTCCACGTCTTCAATCGCCTTGACGATCTTCGCGAGCGCTTCCTGCGTGTGCGTAATCGCTTCGTGTTCGGCCTTGGCTTCGTGGCGAGCAAGCACGTTGAGGTAGTGCTGGTGCTCCTTCTCCAGGCGAACTCGCTCACGAGCAAGTTCTTCCTGCACTTTGCGCTCCTCGTGTAGTCGCTCTCGCTCGGCTCGTTCACGCTCCTTTTCCTCTGCCCGCTTCTCCAAGAAGTCGGCGGTTAGCTCCAGCTCCTTTATTCGAAGCTGGTGGTAGCTGTCAGAGATACGGATGTCCATCGTTTTGCCAAGTTTCGAGATGACGCCGGCGATCTTGTTAAGACGCTCCTTCGCCGAGTCGAGCTTGTAGGGCTTCAGGGCACGGACGAGGTTGTCAGCTTCTGCGTTGTAGGCACGGAGAACGAGCTTTGAGTAGTCGCTGACCATGGCGCGACCTTTGGGAGCCGACCCGTTTACGGTCCAACCCTTGTCGGCAAGAACCGCCCCACCATCTTTGAGTGCCATCACTTTGATTAGATCCCTCAGACGCTTGAGCTCGGCCTGGTAAGCCACCGCGTCGGTCAACGGGTGGCGATACTCATAGATGCCGACCTCTTGGAGAATCGCGGTCTCCTCGGTTATCACGATCTGCTCGCTGAGCTCGACAGTTCGCTGCTCAAGGGTTTGCTGACGACCGGCCAGATCCTCGATGTGTTTCTCAGCAGCCTCGCGGGCTTTCGTTGCTTCCTTTTCTACGGACGCGACTGCCTCCGCCCGTTCACGAGCCAGACTCGCCGCCAGCTCATTCGTCTCCACCTCAAGTGTCGCCTTGCGCTGTTCGAGTTCGACAGCCGACAGCAATCCGAGGTGATCGACGCGATCCCGGAGGTCCTCAAGTTGCGCGCGGAACTCCTTGGCCTTCGATCGCGCGCGGAACAGCGGGATGCTTTTGCTTTCCTCCCGTGCACCCGGTTGCGAGCCGATCTCGGACGCTTCTGGGGTCGCTGGCCCGTCGGGTACAGCAACATCGTCCTCGACTTGCAGACTCATGGCCTGATCCTAGCTGATCGAACTTTTAGCGCAACGCTGCATCACGGATCTACGAACCTAACTTCGACCCCCATCGCGCGATAAGTCCCGAGCGCTCGCCGGTCGGCGCTCAAGACCTCGGCGTCATGCCCAGCGGCGGTCGCGGCGATCAGCGCGTCGTACAAAGATCCGCCGCGCACCCCGACCCCGACCGCCCGCTGCAGAGCGTCGCGCAGACCGACGGAGTCCAGCGCCAGCCACGGCTGTGGGAACGCGCCTTGCAGAGCCTCCAGCACAACCCCCGGCGCTATCCGCTGTTCCTTCGGCATACGACTAAGCGCCGAGGTCGTCTCATACGCGACATGCGCGGGCAACCCGACCTCGTCCCACCCAAGCGCCGCGCGCGCATGCTCGTGCATCTCATGCCACGGCGCCAGCGCTGCGATCACAACGCTCGAATCGGGCGCGATCACCGTCGCACGCGCTCGACCGCCGCACGAGCCTGCGCAATACTCAGCGGCAGCACCGGCCCGTCGGTCACGATCACGGGCAGCCCCCCGCGATCCTCGACATGAGCCGGCACGTCCGCGACCGTCAATTCCAACCTGCCGTCCGCAGCGGTCAACTCCAGATCTGCTGGACCGTCAACTCCCAGCTCCTCCCGCAGAGACTTCGGGATCACCAGACGCCCGACTCCGTCGATGGTAACTCGCATGCCATCAGATTACCACCGTCAGGCTTGATTGCGTCGCCACCAACTCCCAGCAAGCCGCTCACGCGCAGCGATTTAGGGTCCTTTGACCACTGGTCAACCGCGACTTGGAGTACCGCGGCAGAACCAATCAAAAATCAAATCCGCTCATTTACAGGGCTTTTTCCAATAGGCGATACTGGGCTCGAAGGGGGCCCTGGGCCTGATGCGGGCTGCTGTGAGGCGTCCCGGCGGCTCTGGGGTGTTTTGAGATCACTTGAGATTCGTTCAGGTAGGGGCCACGGGAAGGACCACGGCCTCGAGTGCCACGGCCGCCGTCCTGCCGACGACCTAGAGTCGAAGCGCATGGCAACAACGCACGAGGAAGTCGCACTACAGCTATCCACAATGGCGCTCGCGAGCCAGGGCGACAGCGAGAGCCAGATCCGAGCCAAGGCGACCGCGATCCTCTCGGCGGCGTCGATCGTCGTGCCCGTCGCCGGCGTCGCGATCGCGAAAGGGTCCGCGTGGCCCATCATCCCTCTGGGGCTCGCGTCTCTGGCCTACCTCCGATGCGTGTGGACCTGCGCAGCGGCGCTGCTGCCCCGAAACATCGAGGTAGGCCTGCTCGGCGGCGAGATGCTCAAGCTCGCAACCGACACTGGCGCCGATGTCAAGCAGATGCAGGCCTCCGCCTCGAGCTACATGGACGGCCTCTATAGAGACAACCAGCTCATCCTCGAGAAAGTCCGAAAACGTGAAGCACGCTGTCATCGCCCTCGGCATTGAGATCGTGGCGTTGACCGCCGCGATCCCCGTTACACTCTCGACCTGAGATGCGAGCACGCACCCAGCCCAAACCGGCTCCCCCGAGCCCAATGCCGCCGGCCCCTCCGCCGAACGTGATCGCAGTCGAGATCCGCTCGCCTAAACCGACCGAGTAGCGCGGGGAGGTCCCCTCACCCCGACCGCCGGTAGCGGATGTGCGTGGCGAGCGGAGAGTGGAGCACCTCGACCGGCTCGAACCCGAAGGACTCGACTCCGTCGAACAGCCGCTCGCCGGACCCGAACAGGACGGGGACCACGTCGAGCGTGAGTTCGTCAATCACTCCGGCGGCGAGCGCCTGACGGACGGTCGAGGCGCCGCCCGCGATGTCGATGCCATCCTCCCCGGCCGTCTCACGCGCCTGCGCGTAGGCGGCCTCGAAGCCCTGGGTGACGAAGTGGAAGCTCGTGCCGCCCTCCAGCTCGATCGGCTCGCGGGCGTGGTGGGTGAGCACGAAGACCGGCGCATGGTAGGGCGGCTCGGAGCCCCACCATCCATCCCAGGCCTCATCCCACTCGCCGCGGATCGGCCCGAACATGTTGCGGCCCATGAGGTAGGCCCCGCGCGGTCGCATGAGCCAGCCCTCTGCCGTCGCGTCGGCGTCGTTCGCGCGCTCGTCGCCGAGGTGCCAGCTATGGACCTCCCTGCCGCGCTTCCCCAGCGGATTCTCCCGGCTCTGGTCCGGCCCGGCGACGAAGCCGTCGAGCGAGATCGACATGTGGCAGCTGGTGTCCGGCATCGGCGTCCTCCAAGTGATTGCGATTTGCAAGCGTCGGCACCGTACCGCACGGGAAATGTGGCGGCAAAGCTGCAAGTACCATCTACGTCATCGCGACGCGTCCGGCCAGCGAACCTCGCTCGGGCTGCCCGATCAACGCGGCAGTGGAGGTGATCGGCGACCACTGGTCAAGCTCATCCTGGGGGTTGACCTTCGCGGCGGCGGTGCTTGGTCTGCATCCGCCAAAAAGCGAAAGCCGCCCAACTTGCAAAGGCGGTTGGAGTCCGGCGACTTCGGTGTCTCAGAAATGGGCGATACTGGGCTCGAACCAGTGGTCTTGCGCCAGCTACGAAAGCTGAGCATCAGTTTGCGGTAAGGCCACATCTGAGGGCTATCGTCCCTCAATGGACCGGCCAGGACACCCCGCAGAGCGAAACGCATCGGTTTCCGGTCAGGCCAAATTCGAGGGCTATCGTCCCTCAATGGAGCTGTCAAGACACCCCGAGCGGCGAACCGCGCCGCGCTCATCGGGCGACGCTGTGGCCAGTCTGCTCGCCCAGCTCGCGGAGCTACGCATGAGCGTTCCCGATGCGCAGCTTATTGAGGAGGCGGTCGCCATCAACCACGGTCGCGTCGATGAGAAGACGGCAAGCCGCTACCGCGACCACCTCCTCCATTTCGCTGGCTATCTGGCGACCGCTACTGCACCGACGCCGGACACTCCACCAGCGTCGTTCTACACGGCTAAACGGAAGCACGTGACGCTCTTCCTTCGGCACCTGGAGAAGCACGGAGGAGAGATGCCGCATCCCTTGCGTCTTCCATGCGGGTGGTGCAACGCGCACGGCTACCCCGACGGACGCAGCGGCTCCGGTTGGTCGCCGAGCTATCGCAAGTCCCACCTGAGCGCCCTGCGTTTTCTCTACAAGCACTTCGCACTAGAAGAGGACCTCCCCGATATGGACCCAACCTCGCACGTCGAGTCCCCCTACGTGCCCACAGTGAGGCAATACACGCCGTCATCAGAGGATATTCGCAAGCTCCTTGACGCGCCAGGTCGGCCACGTGACCGGGTACAGGCATACTGGCAGTTCTACGCCCCATCTCGTCGTCAGACCTTCGTCGAGACTCGCTGGCGTGACCTCGACCTCGATGCGTGCCGCTGGCACATCGACCGAGGCAAGGGCAATTCCCCAGATTACTTCGAGCTGCACCCTGTACTCGCGCGAGAGTTGCGTCGCTGGCGCCGCTACGTATTCGAGGTCTTCGCCATGAAGCACCGTGCCGTGCGCGACGCTCTCACAGACCCGGAGCGCTCGTTCGTCTTGCTCACATACAACGGCCAGCCAGTCCGAGGCCAGACCCTATCGAAGCAACTGAAGTGGCGAGCCCAACGCGCAGGCGTCGCAGTCCAGGCCACGAGCGCGAAGCACGACGCGCCCGGCGGTCAGACATCGCGTGTCTCTCCTCACGCTATGCGCCGCGCTTGGGCCGACATCGCGCTCAACGAGCGAGAAGTCCCGCTTGATGTCGTAGCAGAGGTTCTCAACCACAAGGACATCTCCACGACCCGACGGCACTACGCGAGAACGAAGCCAGAGCGCGCTCGCGCTGCGCTCACGGCGATGCGGCTGTGAGGTCGGGCACGGGCGGACCGCCCCGGCCACCCCTCTGCTGCGTGACAGGCGAGAAACAAGCGCGGCACCGTGCGCTCCTGCATGGTCGTAGAAACACGACAAAGGAGTTGCATGATGTTGATATTAAAAGCGAAGTTCCTCAGTACCCACGAACTACCGGGCAAGGACGACTATCCACCCTCGTTGCTCGCCACAGTCCTCGACGACACCGGCGAGACGCTGAACCTTGTTGTCCTGGATGCCGACACTGGGGCACGCCTGGCGGCTCTCAAAGAGCTAGAGGCAGTCGCGCTCAAACTCCGGTGGCGAAAAGTAAGCCTGTCCGCCACCGGCTCGGGCAAAGGCAACGCGTACCGCCTTCAAGTCGTCGGCCTTGCCGACGCCAAGGAGGTGTCTTAATGCGTCCCTCGGACAAGATGAGCAGCTGGCCTTTCCCGTCGCGTGCCCGCCCCGAGTATCGTGGCCTCCGGTTGGCTGCGATAGCGGCATGCATAGACCCGGCGTTTGCGCCCCCTGGCTACAACGACGTTTGCCGTCGCCTGTGGCGCAGGCATCTCGCAGCCAGGTGGGTAACGACAAGCGAGGAACTGGCTGAGGTACTAGAAGGTCTCAGTGAGCTGCTACGAGACGAAGCGATGTCCGATGACCCTGCCACTGATACGGAGAAGCGAGCTGCGCTCAGGGCTGGCAAGCGCCGTCTCGACGCTCTCTATGAAGAAGCCCGGAGGTCCGGCTTGCTTCTGGAATGACCAGTTGGCTATCAGCCCAACCTGACCGGATACACAACCGCGCGGTCACGGAACCGTCACCCGTAGGGCGGCGCAGCCGAGGGCGGTACGACCTTGACGGCACCGTGAGGCGTGGTACGAGCAGTACCCGCCGCAGACGAGGCCGCAAGGCCGAGGCAAGGCGGAACCGCCCCGAAGGGCGGCCACCAAAGAGAGCTGAAACGCGCGTGCGCGTGGCATGTTTGAGCTATGTCAAGCGACCTGTTCAATATTTCCTTGAATGCCGCGACCGCAGGGAGCGGCATATCGAACAACTGCAAAAAATCGCCCTTTCAATGCTCCAACCCATTCCCCCTCACCTGCATAAATCACGGCGAAGACATCTCCGTGCGGTGTGGTCGCTGGCGCACATGCCCCGGCTGCTCTCACTGGAAACAATGGACACTCAAACAGCGGCTCATCGCTGGCATTGAGAATGTGCCAGCGGGCAAGATGCCGATGTTCTTCACACTCACGTTCCCGCTCGACCATGCTCCCGACGAAGACCAAGCGCACCGGGCGTGGCGCTCGCTCGTAGCCCGTCTTCGTTATCGGAGCTATCTCGATGCGTACGGGTGGGTACTGCAACGCCAACGCAACGGGACGCTGCACTTCCACGGCATCGCGCACATGCCGTGGTTCGCTGACGGCCTAGCCGAGTGGCGCGAGCTGCTTGTCAAGAGCAGGTTCGGTTTGCAGAACAAGCTCGTGGTCGCCGACCTCCAACACGCGGGCTACTGCGCCAAGTACATCTCCACGCGACTGGCTGACCTCGCGCCGCTTCGCCGCGCCTACGGCTTCTCGGCTGACTTCCCTCAGCCGAAGGCCGTCACCGACCGTGCGGTGCTCGCAGAGCGCTTTGGCATCGTGCCGGAAGACGATTGCAGCTGGACGCCATCGTATGAGCTATATCTCTGAGCATCTCGCTTATGAGCGGAGACGGGGAGCTGACCGGCACGAGGCGGGTGCCGAAGTGACTATCGGCCTGGTCACATGCCTGTCAAATCGTTGCGCTCTTCGACCGATTGCAACTCTCGCACAGGAGCTGAAGATTCCGCTCAGTGTTCGCACCGCCGCGTGAAACGGGGATTATGTGGTCGAACTCCAGTTTCTCCTGGCTGCCACATGTGACACACCTTCCTTGGTCACGCCGCCAAACCGCGTGCCGCACCTCTTCGGGGATGGGCGCTCGACTGGTTCGAGGCGCGGCGGCCTCGACGCTTGCTCTGAGGCCACGGCGGTCAGGGTATTGGGGGTCATCGGCATAAAGCCTGGCTAGCTCACGCCGGGCTCGGCGACGGTCCCCCTGTTCGAGGAGAATTGCAGCCTTCTGGTAGCGAGCCAGGTTTGCCCAAGTCTGGCTCTCCGGCTTTCGCAGATAATCGTCCAAGGCCACCAAAGCAGCGTCGGGCATGCCCTTGTCCGAAAGCGCAACCGCCCGCTGTACCGACGACCCTTCCCACGGTGGATACGTTTCGACGTACCTGATTATTGCGTCGAAGTCGCCGAGGTCCCCGTACAGACGACACATGGTGTCGTCGAATCCCACCAGGGGACCACCGGCACGTCGGGGCGCAGTCGAGCCGGGACTCGCGGCCCGACGCACAACCTCGGCGTAAAGCTCGTCGCGGTGCTCTTCGTAGTACCAATCCTCCGTCAGCTTTGTTGGAAACTTTCTTAGCTCCAATCCATCGCCTAGCCCAGCGCGACGGTAGAAGTCCGTAACGTCGCCATCGCGCGTTCCGTTCCACAGCCGCTCACACAGGATTTGGTCGATATGCCTGTCGCGCTCGACCGTCCAAGCAGTGTGCCTGGCTTCCCACACGGTGATGCCATCTTCAAGGGCAGAAACTGCCTCCTTAACCTGCCCTACCGCCAACAGACACGCTGCGAGCGCAATCTGCGCTGTAACGGCAGGCTGGTCAAGACACTCACCGACACGGATTGCACGCGTGCCTTCCCCTGCACGGTCATAGACGTCGAGAGCCGCGTCCTCAATGGCGCGCTGGGCGAATAGGTCAGGTTGAGCGTTGGTCAGGCAGGGCTCAAGGAGCGCTTTGAGAGAAGCAACGTCGCCAACCTCAGCAGAGAGCAGAAGGGCGAGCAGGCGAGCCGTCGAATAGAGCCCGGTCCCGTCTTGAGTAACGACTGCGCGGAAGTTCTCAAGGGCCGCAAGCACCTCACCCTGCCGCAGCGCTGTCAGACCAGCGGCATAGGCGGACTCGCCCTGGTTGCTGCATTCCGGGGGCGGGTCAGTCAGGTCGATTCTGAGTCTCACTCCCGGTCGGCTCGGCCACGTCTCCGGACGACGAAGCTGCGGAAGTACGAGCTGGTCTCTGAGGCTGCTCTCCATACCGACAGGCTAATGCTTCGATGTGCTACAGGGGGCTGCTCGCCGCCTGCTACCTTGGCATCATGTTGTTCCAGATAAGCATCGACGGGTACGGAGACGATGGGCTGAGCGCCGCCGGAGCTGAGGCTCTAGGCCGTGCAGGATTTGGTATCCCGGTGCCCGGCTGGAAGCCGGGGCTCGGAGACCCAAGCGTGGCCGCTCGCTTCAGCTACTTCAGGGTGGCCATCGGCGATGCCGACAGCCCGGAGGACGCCATAGCGCGGGTCAGGACCGCGCTTGGCCCTGAGGCTGGTCGCTTCCGGATTCAGGCGGCTGGGTCGGCCTCGGGGCCGACTGCGACACTTCTGCTCGCTGACTGACATTCGCCCCGTCCGGGCCGTTGCGAGTCCTCTGCACCCGGACTCGACCCCACGAACCCTCTCCCGAGCAGGACTGCACGCCGCCACAAGGCATCGTCTTAGCCTCGCGCTACAGTTGCTCAATGGCAGTGATTGGAAGCGCTCTCAGTCCTGGCTGGGTACGCCTCGCGCAAACTGGTCTCGAACGACCAGCGAAGAAAGCCCGCATCCACGGGCCCTCGAATGGGCGATACTGGGCTCGAACCAGTGACCTCCGCCTTGTCGAGGCGGCGCTCTCCCAGCTGAGCTAATCGCCCTGGGATCGAATCCAAGCCTATCAACGCACAACGGTCACGATGATCTCGGTGCACCGAATCGTCTCGCGACGCAACGGCGGCACATAGGGCCCGGGCGGAGCCTCCCAACGCGCCCGGGCCTGGCGGCTTTCAAGGCACGATAATCGTCTGGCCTTCGCCACCGCCGCCACCACCACCGGCCGATTCCGGGCCACCGGAGCCCGCTTCGCCGGGGATGACGACACGGCTCGGGCCGGAGCCTTCGACGCCACTTCCGCCTTCGACGCCGGCTCCAGCGCCGGGGCCGCCGGATTCGACTTCTCCATACGGGCTCTGCGAACCGTACGGCGAGCGGCCACCATTCGACTGCGCACCACCGGCTCCGCCTTCGGCCTGGACCGTGCTCTGCCTCGCGGACGCCGAGGAGACACCTTCGCCGGCCTCGATCGTCTTGACCGCCTGGACGACGGTGTTGGAGGCGATCGCGAACCCCACGCCCGTGCTTCCGGGCTGGGAGCCTTCGGAGCGGGCCGCGTCGCTGGCGATCTGGGAGTTGACGCCGATCACTTCGCCCTGTTCGTTGAGCAACGGTCCGCCGGAATTGCCCGGGTTGAGCGCGGCGTCGGTCTGGATGGCACCGGTGATCTTCGAGCCGTCGGGCGCGGCGATTTCGCGCCCGAGCGCGGAGACGATGCCACGGGTGAAAGTCTCGTTAAGGCCGTACGGATTGCCGATCGCATACACCGAATCGCCGACCTGGACGGTGCTCGAACTCATGAGGTTCAGTGGATGCAGGCTCAGGCCGGACGGGTCGATGCGGATCAATGCCAGGTCCTGATTGGCTTCCTCCCCCACGAGCGTCGCGGTGCGGGTCACGTTCGAGGACTTGCCCGGGCCGGCCACGATGCTGCTGGCGCCCGCCACAACGTGGTCATTGGTGAGGATCAGGCCTTTGTCGTTCAGCACGATGCCAGTGCCGCTGTCTTCGCCCTCCGAGGTGACGGCCTTGATCGACACGACGCCGGAGGAGTCGCGCTGGTAGATCTGAGTGGCCGTGAGCGCCGTCGATGCGACCTCGCGGCGGGTTCCCGTCGACGCGCCGCCACGGACCGATGCCCCGGTCGCGTGCACGGTGGGTGTGGATCGCCCACCGCCCGCGCCGAGCGCGAGCACCGCGACGAGCGCCACGATCGCTCCAGCGATCGCGGCGAGCAGCATGGGTGCGAGTAGACGTTTCACGACCACCTCCAAGGTTGCAATGAGATGAAGCCATGATGCGCGCGCTCGCTGTGCGGGCGCTAACAATGTCCCTAACGGTCTCTAACGAAGCGAGAAAAAGTGGATAACGGGACCCGAAGCGCCCGATAAGGCGTTGTGCCCGCGGCGGATCGTCGGTGTCACCGGCCGATCGGGAATCGCCGGCAACCACCGGCGGCCCGATAACCTAGGGAAGCCTCCCGGCGACGTGGCGGAGTGGCTACGCAGCGGCCTGCAAAGCCGTCTACACCGGTTCGATTCCGGTCGTCGCCTTTGCGAAGGCCTGCAAATCGGCGCGTTGGGTCCCGCTCGCGCTCAGACAATGGTCAGGCTGCACGCGGCCCTAAGGTCCGGCGTCGTCTTCGCCTGCTGGCGCCTGCGAGGAGAGCTTGAAGCCGCCGACCACCTGTTCCACGGCACTGTTGGTGAAGGCATCGGCGGCGCCGGCAAACACGAGGTGGTAGGAGGCACCGCTCGGTCCTCGGACAACGAGATCGACGTGGCGGATGAGCGGGCCGCCGAGTGCCATGTCGGGGTACTCCGCGTCCACGATGAACGCGCTCGCGGCGCCTGGGACGGCGACGGCGCGCTTGGCGATCAGCCTGCGCCCGGGGTTCTGAAAGCTCTCCAGGTCGTTGAGCAGCGAGACGTCCGTTGTGAGATCGGCCGTTGCGTGGGCGGCCTGCCTGACCACCAGCGTCGTGCCAGGTCGGCCCTGCGGCCCCTTCTTCTCGGCCAGGAACGCGATGTGATCGTCGGCCGGCGGGCTCTCGGGCGTGAGACTCTTTGGGTAGTCGACCTGGAACTGCGGAAGGGTGCTGGTCAGCAGCGGGCCGAGGTCTGACTGCGGCGAGGATTCGCGCATGAGGAGGAAGGCGAGCAAAGCCGCGATGGCCAGGCCGCCAGCCAGCGCTGTGATGGTTGCCGCGCGGCGACGCCGCCGGCGCGGCGGTCTGTTTCCGTTGGACTGCGCGCTCATGGTCCGGGGACGCAGTCGGTCCAGGTCGCGAAGGAGCCCCCGGGCGGGCGCGTGCTTGCGTAGAGCACCTGCTCGCTGGTGACTGCGGTGCCAAAGTCCAGGCCGAAGCTCAGGCCGAGGGAGAAGCCGACGTTCGTGTGTGCACGCGCCGACCCCTGTTGACTGAGCACCAGGTACTCGGTCGAGTCGGCATTGAGCTGCTGGGCGACCGAGGAGATGTTGGACGGCAGCTGTTCGGAGGAGACTTCGAGCGCGTCGAGCAGTTCCTGGGCGCTCTTCTTCACCTCGGGGTTGCCCGGGTGGGCGAGTTCCGCCTCGTCCTGCAGGGAGAAGTCAAGGCCCGTGCCACTGCTCGCGGACGCGCTGGCCTCGGCGTTCTTCAGCTGGCCAAACACCTTCTCAGCCGAGCCCTTCAGCTGCGGCGGCGACAGGCCGACCGACGCGCCCGCATCGGTCCTGACCGTGAGGAAGGCCGGTTCGTCCTCGTTGGTGAAGTCAACCTCGGTGCTCTCCAGCGCTTCGCCGCTGCCACCCAAGGCCAGCGCCCCTGATGCCCCAGGGCCGGTGAAGGCGCCGTTCGCGGACAGGGTCGAATAGATTCCGCGATCGCCGTTGGAATATCGAACCACGCCCTGGGGCGTCGAGATGCCCACCTGGAATTGCCCGGGGGTCCCGCCGACGCTGCCCTCCAGGTCGACGCCGCTGTCTAGATAGGTCGCCCCGAGGCCGTGCAGCGCAAGGGCTCGCGCCGCGGCTTCCGCGCTGGGATTGGCGCTCAGTTCACCGTTGATGTATTGCACCACTTCTTCGGCCTGGCGCCTGCCTGCGTCGGCGGCGGCAAAGCGCATCTCGCTTTCGCCGCCGTAGGTGAAGCGCCCGCTCGCCTCCACGTCGGCCCTGAGCGGTCCTGCGCGGATGCCGACGCTCCCGGTGAGCCCCGCGCCGCTCTCCCCGCGCGCGTTGACGTACCAGTGGTGATCGCTGCGCAACGACTCCTCCACGTCGCTCTTTGAGCCAGTCGTGAGAATCCCAACGCTGACCGCGCTGTTGCTTTCGCTGTCGAGGCTCGAGATACGGCAGTCGCCGCCACCCGGTCCGTCTTCGCCGAGTGCGACCGGCGGCGCCGTCTCCCCCGGGAGTCGCAGCTCCAACGTCAGTGGCAGCTCACAGCCAGCGGCTTCCCCGGGGGAGCTGGAGATCGTTTCGTGCGTCTTCTCTTCGTAGGCGTGCGTGTCGATGACCCACCCCATGAGCAGTCCCAGGCTGGACACCTCGGCGGGGGGACGCGTGGGATCGCTGCATGCCATCAGGAAGTGCGTGGGGTAGTTGGCCTGGTCGCGTGGATCGCGCACGAACGCGCGCGCGCCCGAGGTGTCAAAGCCTTCGGGCACGATCGTCGAGAAGCGCTGATCGGGAGAGCTCGACTCGAGGATCACTTCGCCTGAGGCCCCGGGCGCCAGCGATTCTTCGCCGCCGAGGAAGTACGCTTCGAAGGCGACCTCGCAATCGCCGTGCACCGACTGATCGCTGAGCCCGCAGGAGAACGGCGGACCGGGCGGGAGCCATGGCGTTGAGCGGACCAGCGCTTCTCGCTGAGCGAACACCCGGTCGTAGAGACCTTTGGGAACATCGAACTCGCCGCCGAACCCCGCCCCGGCCAACGTTCCCAGCGCTCTCAGGCTGACAGATTGCTTGGAGAGGTTGGTGACTCTGGCGTTGAGCGCCAGCATGGCGCTGCCCGGGGGCAGCGCTTCGGGGGTCGTACGGCCTTCGAGGCGGTAGTCCGTGTGCGACAGGTAGACAGGGGAAAGCGAGGTCAGCGCAATCTTGGGTTGTGCTTCGAGGTTGGTGAGGTTAGGTTGAATCAATCTGATCGTGAGCGTGGCGCCGGTCTGAGGCGCAGGCGCCTGCGCGCACGCCGTGGCGCCTGTGAAGAGCAGCAGGAAGAGCTCGACGACCAGGCCCGCCCACACCAAGCCTGCCCTTACACCCCGGTTTGCATCCCGGTTTGCCCGCGCCCCCAAATTTGCCCTCATGCGACTCACGCGTTGTTACCGCTGAACGGCTGCTTCCGCGCATGCGACCAGGCCGAGGCTCGTGAAGGTGGTCTTGAGCTTCTGATCCCTGCCGGAACTAGACGAGTTGAGTTCGTCTTCGGCAGCCTTCATGCCTTCTTGATTGCCGGCGTCGGCCGCCTGTACAACCGTGGCCAGTTTCCTGATCCCCATGTCGAAGCTGGCCAGCATTTCCGTGTAGGCGCCTTGATCTTCTGCCGGCGGCGTGATCATCGACATCTGCCGTCGCTCGTCTTCTCCAAGGCTGAGCAGCTCCGCCAAGGGCTTGGCAGCTTCGGCAGGCGTCGGCGAGCTCTGTTCGTTGAATACCTGCGGGTAGGTTCGTGCCAGCTGTTCGACCTGTTCCTTGGCCTTGGTGCAAACCGCATTTGCCTTGGCCCTGAAAACAGCCTGGCTTTCTCCGGACTGCGAAGAGGACGAGCCGCATCCGCCTCCTACGAACGCGACAAGCACCACGACCACACCAGAGAGCGACTTGGTCCACGAGCTCATGGCACCAGTCCATCCCCCATATTCGTTCGTGGCATCTTCGTGCACACCCCCGCAGCACCCTATGGGAATCCAGCCCGCGAGTCAAGATGCCAGCGAGCTCACCACACGGTTAATCTGAGGTCGTATGACCGAGAGCCCGAGGGGGCAATTTTTGGCACACCAGGTCACCGCGCGGGCCTCGTGGAGCGCTTTGTGGCTTGGTTGCGTCTCGATGCAGCTCGAACGTCGAAGCCTGAGCTTTCCGCTCCAACGAGCGACTACAAGCCAGAGACACTCGAAGCGCTTGTATGAGGCGGAGTTTCAGCCGCTTTTGAGGAGTCGCGCCTTACCGCGGCCCAGCAACGCGCATTCTGGCTATTGGCCTTTGACGCCATATTCTAATCGGGCTCGCCGCAAGCCAGTGCGGTCTAGCGGAGCAGCCTACTTCTCAATGCGCGCTTGGAACTTCGCGAAGCGCTGGCGCAGCACGTAGATATGGTCCAGTAGCGCCTCGGCGAACGCCAGCGCGTCCTCCGCGTCCTCGCGGACTACCGCTTCGCCCGTGTAGTGCGCGCCCTTGTTGCCGACGATACGGAGCGCGTCAGCCCACGTGGCAAGCGTCTCGTCCACTAGGCCGTCCGCCGCGAGCTTCTTCAGGCTCTGGGCCAGCCTCTTGCCCTTGACGCCCTGATCGGCGCAGGTGCCCTCCAGCGTGCGCCGCACCATGACCGCGCATGCGGCGTACGCCTTTGCGCTAAAGCAGGTTTGCGCTTCATCCCACTCTTGGCGAAGACCTGCGGGAACGCTCCTGCTCAGGCGCTGTGGCACCGGATAGACGGTCCCTGGATCGTCTTCTGCGAAGCCACCGCCGAAGTCCTCACGCACCTGGAGCGTCGGCTCATGGCAGCGGTCGCATTGGACGAGCGTCCACTCCGCGGGCGGTCCCCCACTGCCGTCCTCGCTCTGCCAGTACGCCTTGCCACGGACAATCGCGTTGGAGGCCCGCTCGCAATGCGGACAGAGAAAGGGCCAAGCCTCGGCGACATCCTCGGCGGACATTGCGTAAGTATGTCGCGCTGGACGCTTCGCAGCCCACCCGCGCACGACGCGGCAGCGTCTCCTGAGCGGCCGTGACCCTTTGCGTAGATATCAAGGCGAGGCAACCGAGTCCACCGTGCCAGTCTCCACGGTGCTCGGACGGCGTTCAGGCACTTGCGTTCCGGCTGAACCACGAGCCGTTAAAGCAGTGGGCCAGCAACGAGCTGGAGGACTACCGGAGCAATTGATGAACTGTCCGACTCTCGAACGGTTCAAGAAAGGCGCCGCGTGAGCGACATGTCGGTCGCGGCGCGCGGGAACGTCGGGAACCTGGGTATCGTTGTCGCGGTCACCCGGTCGGTCAGTTTGGGGGAAGCCCTGAGTGAGGCACTGGAGTCGAGAGCCGTATGGGCTGGTGCTCGCGTCCATCGCGGCCGCGCTGATCCTCTTCGCGCTTGGCGCTGCTGTCGTGCTCGCCACGGGACACCGCGTACCCCCCGCCTTCTGGTCGGTTGGCGGCGTCGCCTTCGGCGTGCTCACGGGGTTGCTCCTGCCCCGTCCGGGGCCGCCTATGGGCACGTTGAACTCGGAAGCCACGCCAGGTGATCCGAACCCCAGCCGCTCGCACGGCGAAGGGCCCCGCACCGCTGCGTCCTCCCGCGCCGCAAACGAGCCGAATGCCGTCACGGGACCAGTCGGTGACGAGCTTGCCGCGCCGCAGCGGTCGACGCCGCTGTGGCTCGTCGTCGTACTGGCCGCGGTCGCAGTCTTTGGACTGACTTTGGGCGTGCTGTTTTACGCCGGACAGATCCACCGAGTTGGCTGTGAGCCCCGCCGAATCGCGGGAATCCCGGGCTGCGAGACACCGCTCTTGGACCTCGCCGATGCCTTCATCTTCATCGCTTCGAGCGCCGCCGGGGCGCTGCTCGGGGTCTACGTGCCGCGACCGACGCCTCCCCAGGCTCCCGCGGAGTCCCCGGCGCCCGAGCCAGACGCAACTGGGAACGGCGAGGGGACGTCAACTTGGACGAACGGAGGCGAATCGCACGAGACTTCGGCGCGTGCAAAGAGAAGCGAGTCGCAGAGTATCTTGGCAAGGCCCCTCCGACTCGGCGGAGGCCTGCTTGCCGCACTCGCCGGGATCATGCTCTTTTTGCTTCTCGTGTTGCTGCTTGCGTTGTTGCCGCGGGCGACTGCCGATGGTGCGCGGGCCTTCCATATCGGGTCTCTGGGCTTGATCGTTGTGACGGTCGCCCTCGCGGCCGTTGCGTTCGCGCGCCCTGCGGGAAAGAAACAGGCATGGATACTATCCGCGGTCGTCACGGCGGTGCTCGCGTTCATGAGCAACACGGCGAGCGGCCTCGTCGTCGATCGGTTCACGAACCACTCGGCCAATCCGCGCCTCGTAGTCATGGTCAAGAACTACATCTCTCAGACGGTTAAACCACCATCGGTCAAGGTGAACGTGGACTCCGAATGTGCCCTCTATCTCGTGCACCTCGATGACCTCGTGGACGACGAGCCGCACATCGCGGACCACCTCCCCGGGAGGTCTTTCCCGCTCGAGCAGGGTGCGCGGGCCTGCGGCCTTAAGCGAGCGAGCGAAGTGAACGCGATCGCCGCTGGGCTAGCGGCACGGTAACGGCGCCAGCATCCGAAAAGCGCTCGCGCGCGGCTCGGACAGCATGGAGGGATCATCGACGCTGAGCGCATGGACGATCGACTCGTTGGAGACCGCCCGCCGGTCCACGCCGCCGCACTCGATCACACCCGAGCCCACGCCGGCGACGACGAGTCGCCGTACCCGCTGATCCCCGCTTGCGAGGATCAACGCGACGATCGCCCCCATCGAGTAGCCGACGAGATCGACCTCGCGCGCACCGATCGTGTCGAGCAGGACCGCGAGGTCGCGCCCCATGCGCTGCTCGCCGTAGCGATCGGGGTCGTGCGGCTTCTTGGATCGACCGTGACCCCTGGCGTCAGGGGCGAGCACCCACCGTCCCGCGTCGGTGAGCGCGCCCGCGCCGCCGGCGCGACGATCGGGCGCGAGCCGGCCGCGACGTTCTGGGGCGGCTACAGCTCGGCGTTCATCGACCCCGAGGGTCACCCCTGGGAGATCGCCCACAACCCGCACTGGACGCTCACGCCCGAGGGTGGCGTCAGGCTCGGCTGACGCGCACGCCGCCCGCGAACGCCACGCAGGCTCCCTCAACGCCAACCGCTGCGGTGAGCGGCGCCGACGGCAACCAGACGCAGCCACCGGCTATGGCTCACCCATCCAAGCCCGCTCCTCCCCCCGCTCACACCATGCCCGCGCCGCGCCGATGATGGGCGTGTCGGGTTACATCCATCATGCGCGCTCTCCTCCTCCGCCTCCCCACGCCGACCGTCGCGGCGCTCCTCGCTGTCTGCGCATGCGCCGCCGCGCCCTGCGGCGCCCAGACGTCCGTCCCCGCACTCACCTCCGCCCAGCGCCACTACCTCACGCTCGCCCAGGCGGGCGTCGCGGCGGCCCAGCGTGACTGGCGCGACCGGCGGCTCGGCTGGTATGACGCGCGCCTGCACGACCACGACCGCTATCCGCTGGCCACCATCTGGGACGTCGTTCCCCTGTTTCAGTCGCTCGACGCGATCGCGATCGCCTCGCCGACCAGCGCGAACCTCGACGCCGTCGCGCGGTTCGCGACCGGGGCCGAGCGCTACCTGAACCGGGGACTGCGCCCCATCGCGGGCTACTCCCCCTACCCGGGCGACCGCAGCGCGGACACCGAGACCTGGTTCGACGACAACGGCTGGTGGGGTCTGGCGTTCGTGCAGGCCTACCGCGCCACCGGCACGCGCCGCTACCTCACCGACGCGCTGCGCGCCCTGCGCTACATCGCCGCCACGGGCTGGGACCCGGGCAGGGGCGGGATCTGGTGGAACACCCACCACCCCTACACCGCCGGTGAGGCGCTGGCGAGCGCCACGCTGCTGGCGACGCTGCTCTACCAGCAGACGCATTCGCGCTTCGCGCTCGCTCAGGCGCAGCGGCTCCTGGGCTGGGCGAACACCGGCGGGTTCAGCCAGACCGACCAGCTGTACGCGGCCAGCGACCTCAGCCCCACCCCGATCGACTACATCCAGTCGCCGCTCATCTACGCCCAGGCGCTGCTCTGCCGGATCGCCGCCGTGCCGGCCGACTGCCGGATCGCCGACTACCTCACGGCGACGGCGCTGCGCCGGTTCGGCTCCTCGCTCGACTTCGCGCCCCAGTACGACGCCATCTACCTGCAGTGGATGCTGGCGCTGTACTCGCTCGACGGCGACCCCGCGCTGTATGCGCTGGCGGTGGACAACGCGCGCGCCGCGCAGGCCGGCGCGGCGAACGCCGAGGGTCTGTACCTGCTCTCCTGGAACGGCCGGCCGCTACCCGCGCGCTATGCGCAACCGGGCATGCTGCAGACCCAATCAGCCACCACCAGCCTGTTCGCCTGGCTGGCCGTGGCCCGACCTCCGGCCTGAACTACCAGCGCCCGTACCAGCGCCGGCGACCTACTCCCGCGTCCACGCCGCCGATTACGAACCCGAGCAGCCACAGCGCGACGGCGATCAATAGGACGAACCACAGGACGTGAGCGGCGAACCCTAGACCGCCGAATATGGCGAGTATCAACAATAGAACGATTAGCGCAACCATGATATTCATCTCCTCTCTTCCGTTGGCATACACCTACCCGCCAGGTGCGCCTGTAAACGGCGTACTCATGTGTGAGTTCCCTCATTTGCCGTATTTGCCCTGATCGCGGGCCTTACCCGTATTTCTGTTTGACACAGACATTTGACGGGGGCGCCTCCGTTTGGCCGTAGTTCATACGGGTAAGAACCGGATATGACAATTCTCCATATGCCCCCTATGTGGGCGAGGGCATACGTCTCACCGCATCAGTGCGAGATTCCACCACAGCCGATCCCGCCAGGGCAGCCGCCTCCACAGCCGGACCCCAGACCACAAACACCAAGTCCCGATCCCAGCCCAGTTCCTCCGAGCCCGCAACCGCCTACGCCGCCAGCACCGAGCCCGAACCCTCCCCTCATCTGACATTACCGTGATGGCAGACGAGCCAACGGAAGCGCTGAGGAGCGAGCCCTACTGCGCCGCCAACAGCGGCACGTCGTGCGCGAGTTCGGCGGGGATGAAGTTCGAGGCGTAGATCGTGGTGCGCTGGCCCGACGCGGAGATGCCGTAGACGAGGCCGGAGTGGTTGATGAACTGCGGCTGCTGGGCGTCGCGTTCGGAGCCGACCCCCCAGGCCTTCCACACGCGCGCTAGTTCGTGCGCGCTGCCGGTCAGATAGAGCATCCGCCCGGTCATTTTGTGGCGCGCGAGGAACGCCGCGACGGCCTTCGTCGTGTCGCCGCGCGGATCGACGGAGACGGCGATGATCTGCACCCGCGAAGCGCGCGGCCCGAGCAGTTCGAGCGTGGCGTGCAGGCTGGCGGTGATCAGCGGACAGACGTCGGGGCAGTTTGTGTAGAGGAACGTCACGAGCACCGCGCGACCCCGGTAGGAGGCGATGTTGACGGGCTGGCCCAGGTAGTTGTGCAGCTGAAGCGGCGGTGCGGATGAGGGGGGTGAGAACACCTCCGCAGCGCGGAACTGACCGTGAGCCGAGATGGCGCCGGTGGCCTGTTGGCGCGAGGATCCACCGATCAGCAGCACCGCGACGCCGCCGGCCACGACGACCAGCACGAGCAGGGCGAGCAGCATCCGAGAGTTCAGTCCGCGCGAGCGCATCGGTGAGCGACGTTACCAACGCACGGTGGGTCCGTGTCCCGGTTCTAGCGCGCCCCGGGGAGCCGATCTACGGCCGGGTGGGTCGGCTTGCGGGCTGTCGGGGCGACGAGACCGGGCGGCGCGCAGGGCGAGCGCGCGGTGACCGCGGTCGTGCGCGTGCGTGGAAGGCAGCGCTTTCGAGATGTATCCTGCTGAACGGAGATCGCGCGTGGCGCCACGTCGGCAAGAAACGTTGCAGACCTCCCGATGTGATGCAAATTGCAGACCGACCTGTTAGGTTGCCCGCGTTCGTGCCCAATCCTTGACCTCACGGGGTCGGGGAGCGGGGGACCCAGTTGCGGCCGGCGACGGCCGCGGGGGCGAATCGCCACCCCAGCGTGGCGTAGCGCAGGCGCGCGAGCCCGACAGCTAACCCCGTAGGCGCCATCGCGAAGTCGAAAGGACGTAACGCATGCCGGTTGAGCCGTCGCGCGATCTTGCCGTACTCGATCCCTGGGAGGCCTCCTACGCCCGTTCTCGCGCGCGGCGCGAGCGGACTCAGAGCAAGCGCCGTGACGGCGCTATCGCCAAGCAGCCTCCCCCATCGCTGATGGCGCTGCTCGGCGTCCGCTCTCAGCGCGTCGCGGGCGCCCGCGACCTGGCCGCGGCCGACCCCTGGGAGCTGTCGCTGGGACGCTCGCGGGCGCGCAGGCGCGCGCGGGAGCTGCGGTTCGTGCCGGCGGGGACGCGCGCGAAGCGGATCTCGCTGGGCGCGCTGGTGGCGCTGAGCGCCGGTCCGGCGGCGGGACTGGCCGACGCGAGTGGCCAGGCCCCCACCACGAGCGAGCCGCCGACGACGACCGAACACATCATCGAACTGAGCGAAGGCGACGAAGGCCGGCAGGTGGAACTGCTGCAGCAGGCGCTCGGCATCGGCGTCGATGGGGTGTTCGGTCCCGAAACCGAGGAAGCCGTGCAGAAGTTCCAGGCCGGCCACGGGCTGACGGTCGACGGGATCGTCGGCCCGCAGACGAGCGCCGCCCTGCGCGGGCGCACACCGGCACGGGCATCGGTGGCGGACGCCTCCAGCGGCGAATCATCCTCCTCAGGCGAAGGCTCCGAAGGCGGCGCGGTGGCGCGGCTGCAGAGCGCGCTGCACCTCACCGCCGACGGGAACTTCGGCCCCGAAACCGAGGCCGCGATCAGGCGGCTGCAGGCGCGGCACGGGTTGACCGTGGACGGGATCGTGGGACCGGCGACGTGGAGCGTGATCGGCGTCAGCGGCGAGACGACGCTCACGCCGCCCGCATCGGCCCTGACGGCGAGCCACCATGCTCGCCACCACAGCGCGATGGCGAGCTCGGGCGAAGAAGCCTCCTCGGGAGAAGGCACCGGCGGCAGTGCGGTGGCGCGGCTGCAGAGCGCGCTGCACCTCACCGCCGACGGGAACTTCGGCCCCGAAACCGAGGCGGCCGTCAAGCGGCTGCAGGCGCGGCACGGGTTGACCGTGGACGGCGTCGTGGGACCGGCGACGTGGAGCGTGATCGGCGTCAGCGGCGAGACGACGCTGAACCCCCCTCACTCAGCGCTGAGCGGCGGCGGCTCCTCGAGCACCGCCGGCGGCGAAGGGGCCGGGTCGAGCGTCGTCGCGCGGGTGATCGCCGCGGGCGATGAAATCGCGACGCGGCCGTACGTGTTCGGCGGCGGGCACGGCTCGTTCCAGTCGACCGGATATGACTGCTCGGGGTCGGTCTCCTACGCGCTGCACGGCGGTGGGCTGCTGAGCTCGCCCGAGGACTCATCGGCCCTGGAGTCCTACGGCGAACCGGGTCCGGGCAGGTACATTACGATCTACGCGAACTCAGAACACGCGTGGATGGTCGTGGACGGGAAACGGTTCGACACGATCGCCCAGCAGGAAACCGGGACACGGTGGTCGAGCTCGATGATGTCTACGGCGGGCTACGTAGCGCGGCATCCCGACGGGATGTAACGCTGTACCTACGAGCGAACGCTAGACGGCCCTGAGCAGCACCGGGCGGCCCGGCGTGGCGTCTCCCTTACGAGAGGAGATGTGCCACACCCGGGCCGCTGCGCATGCGTGCTCCGACGGAACAGCCGACACCATAAGGTCCCTCGACATCAAAACCGGTCCTCCAGGGGGTAGTTTTCATACCTGCAAGCGACAAGACACGGCCTTGACACAAAAGGCGCGGGGATTATCTACTTGACGCAGGGAGGAAGATCAGGTAGAGTGCTTCTTAGTGGACGCTTTAGCCCTTGTTTTTGGTGCTTTTTGGGCCTCTGAGCGCACCGCTTCGCGGGCTGCTTTGGGGAACATGCGCTTGACGGCCTCCTCGGTCGTCAGCTCGTGGGCTTTGGGCTTGTGTCGGGGCATGGTGTCCTGATGGAGTCTACGAACCTCGTCAACCTGATCGAGGAGTTTGGCTCTGAGGAGCACTGTAGGGCCTATCTGGAGGAGCTGCGCTGGCCCGACGGGCCGGTCTGCCCACGCTGCGAGGGCACGTCCGTGTCGAGAATCGCCGCGCGCAACCAGTACGAGTGCAACGCCAAGACCTGCCGCTACCAGTTCTCGGTCACGGCCGGGACGCTGATCCACGACAGCCACCTACCGCTGTGGAAGTGGTTCCTCGCCGTCTACCTGATGTGCGAGTCAAAGAAGGGCATCAGCGCCAAGCAGCTACAACGGATGCTCAAGGTGTCCTACAAGACCGCCTGGTATCTAAGCCACCGCATCCGGGACGCGATGGGCGACGGCGAGCAGCCCCTGTTGACCGGGACCGTCGAGATCGACGAGACCTACGTCGGCGGCAAACGCAAGGGGTACGGTCCCGGCTACCGGGGGAACAAGGTCGTGATCGCCGGAGCGATCGAGCGCGGCGGCGAGATACGCCTACGGCTCGTGCCCAACAGCCGCCGCCACAACCTGGAGGGCTTCATCGAGTCCACCGTGGACGAGGACGCCTCGATGTACACCGACGAGCTGAAGTCCTACGACGGGATCACCGGCAAAGACCATCAGACCGTCAACCACAAGAGCGAGGAATGGGTCCGCGGCAACGTCCACACCAACACCGTCGAGAGCGCGTGGAGCCTGCTCAAGCGCTCCGTCGTCGGCACCTACCACCACATGAGCGTCAAGCATCTGCCCGCCTACCTGGACGAGATGGAGTGGCGCTTCAACAACCGGGAGAACCCCTACCTGTTCCGCGACACGCTCCTGATCCTCCTACACGGCGACGCGCTGCCCTACCACGTCTTGATCGAGCGGGATGACCCCGGCGAGCGCCAGCGCGAGAACGATGCGCTCATGCGGCGGGAGGCGAAGCGGCAGGCCCGGCGTCGGTAGGCGCTGGAGCGCGGCCCGGCCCTGGGGTCCTCTCGCCCATCTCCAGGTTGTACCGGTCCATCATGTCGACCAGGTCCTGCGCACGCTGCTTGCCCGTTCGTCTGCTGCCAAAGAAATGAACAAGCCCGCAGCCAAGCGCGATCACCAGGAAGAACCAGCCCGCCACCTCTAGCTTGCCGCGATGAGCGGCATTGTGTAGTTCGGTGGACCAGATCGTGATCAATATCGTCACTGCGACGCCGAGGCTCGCAAGGCCGCCTGCGAACCACCCCGAACTCTCAAACCGGCCACCAAGTTCGCGTCGGATCAGCGACTGAATGTGGTCGTAGTGCGCCTGGGTCATCGCTACCTCCGGCGGTTGCCGGTTGACGCTGTAGTACTCCTCTGGAGGCGCGAGCGTGACGTTCGCAGCCGGACCCGGCTGCGATGCCTCGGGCGACTGCCCTTCGTCTAGCTGTGGCGGACTGACGGTCCCTACCTACTCGACTCGGGGACTCGCTCGCTCTCGCTGTATTTGGCCAGCTCGTCATTCCAGTCGGCCGTTTCGACAACCCCGGCCGTGAGCGCGTTGATAGAGAGCAGGTAGCCGCAGTTAGAGCAGACAATGAGCAGCACGGGCACCATGTTGCCACCCGTCGGGCCAGGTGGGTTGGCATTCGGCACCATGCCCAGCCGTGGTAGAAGCGCCCACCTATCGACTTCGCAGACCGGGCAGGCTCCGTGCTTCCACTTCTCTTGGAACCACTGGTTGAGTGCGTCCTTATCCAGCTCCATGTCTCTCTCCTACGACCGTGGGGGGAACCGATACGAGGAGCCTAGCATTCTACCCTACCCTGCGTCAAAGGGATAATCCCCAAAGGCGCTTTCGGGTCCCCCGAGAGTTTCGTCCTAAGCGCGGCCTAGCTTGGATGCCTCCGCGACCACAGGAGGCAGAGCCGATGCTGGCACGTACGAGGACGTTCACGATCGAGGGGTTGCAGACACGACCGGTGACGGTCGAGGTCGACATCAGGTCGGGGCTGCCGGGGTTTGCGATCGTCGGGCTGGCGGACGCGTCGGTGCGCGAGGCGCGCGAGCGCGTGCAGGCGGCGATCCTGAACTCCGGGTACGAGTTCCCGGCGCGGCGAATCACGGTCAACCTCGCTCCCGGGGACGTGCCGAAGGTCGGCCCGGGATTGGACCTGGCGCTCGCCTGTGGGGTGCTCGCGGCGAGCGAGCAGCTGCCGAAGGAGCGCCTGGACACGCACGCGCTGTTCGGCGAGCTGGCGCTCGACGGCGGCGTGCGGGGCTGTCAGGGAACGCTCGCGGTGGCGCAGGCCTGCGCCGAGGAACGGGTGGGGACGCTCGTGCTCGCCCCCGAGCGCGCGCGAGAGGCGGCGCTCGTCGACGGACTGGTGGTCGCCGCGGCGGAGCGCTTGAAGAGCGCGGCGCGCGTGCTGAGCGGCGGCCCGCCGGACCCACTGCCCGACCCGGACGATCCCGAGCCCGATGGCGGTGGCGCGAGCGCGCACGGACCGGATCTGAGCGAGGTGCGCGGCCAGCACCACGCGGTGCGAGCGCTGATCGTGGCGGCGGCGGGCGGGCACAACTGCCTGCTGAGCGGCTCGCCGGGGACGGGCAAGACGATGCTCGCCCAGCGCGCCCCCTCGATCCTGCCCGAGCTCAGCCGCCCGGAGGCGATCGAGGTGACGCGCATCCACAGCATCGCCGGCGAGACCGAGGGCGTACTCGCCCAGAGCAGGCCGTTCAGGGCGCCGCACCACTCGATCACGACGGCGGGGCTGGTGGGGGGCGCGCGCAAGGGGTGGGTCGGCGAGGTTGTGCTCGCCCATCGGGGCGTGCTGTTCCTGGACGAGCTCTCGGAGTTCGCCAAGCCCGCGCTTGAGGCGCTGCGCCAGCCGCTGGAGGACGGGCGCGTGGCGATCGTCAGGGCCAGGCACTCGGCCGTGTATCCGGCGCGGTTCATGCTGCTCGCGGCGACCAACCCGTGCCCGTGCGGGTACGCGGGCGAGGGCGAACGGTGCCAGTGCAGCGAAACCGACATGGCACGCCACCGGCGCAAGCTGAGCGGTCCGCTGCTGGACAGGATCGACCTGCAGGCCAAGCTCGAGAACGCAGGCAGCGAGGGACTGGGCGCCGAGCCGTGGACCAACTCGGCTAAGGCCCGCGAGCGCGTGACCGAAGCCCGCGAGCGCCAGGCGCGACGGTTGCGCGAGGAGTGCACGACGGTGAACGCACACATGGACGTGCGCATGCTCGAACGCCACGCGCGCCTGGACGAGCAGGGACAGCGGATGCTGCGCGACGCCCAGTCACAAGGGACGCTGAGCGCGCGCGGGCAGCACCGCACGCTGCGCGTGGCGCGCACGATCGCCGACCTGAACGGGTGCGAGCGGGTGCGGGTGCGCGACATCGGCGTGGCGCTGTCGCTGCGCCCGGAGACCGGGCTGCGCGGCAGCCGGGCGGCGTGAGAGGGCTGTGTGAGATGACCCACGAGACGAGGATCGCGATCCCACCGGCGGGCGTCGAGACGGTCTGCCGGCGCTCCCCCGGCTACCCGCCGGCTCTACAAGAGAGCCCGGGCGCCCCGAGAATGCTCTACGTGCTCGGCGGCTCAGAGCGCCTGGCTCGACTTACGGCCGGGCCGGCGGTCGCGATCGTCGGCAGCGAACGGCCGACCGACTACGGGATGGAGATGGCCCGCAGCCTCGCCCGCGGACTGGCCGTTTCGGGCGTGACGGTCGTGAGCGCCTTCGCCAACGGGATCGCCGCCGCGGCGCACGCGGGAGCGCTGGAGACCGACGGGCCAACCGTCACGGTGATGGCCGGCGGCGTCGACGTGGTGCAGCCGGTCAGCAGGCGCGAGTTGTATGAGCGCGTGATCGAGAGCGGGTGCGCCGTCGCGCAGACGCCCTGCGGGATCAACCAACGCGCCTGGAGCGCCATCGCACGAGCGCGCACGGTCGCGGCCCTGGCCGCGGTGACGATCGTGGTCGAGGCCGAGGAGAAGCCCTGGGATCTGCGCATCGCCGATTTCGCGCGGGCGCTCGGGCGCACCGTGGCGGCGATCCCCGGCCGGGTCACCTCGCCGGCGAGCCGGGGAGCGAACGCCTTGCTGGCGGAAGGAGCGCCGCTCGTGCGGGGAGCGGCCGACGCGCTGGACCTCTTGTATGGGATGAGCCCAGGCCAGCACGACGCTCCCTCGCTGCCGCGCCGGCTGCGAGCGGATCTGCGCGCCACCCTGGAACGGGTGGGCGATGGCGCGGACACCCCCGGGAAGCTGACCGGTGCGGGGGATGATCCGGGCGAGACGCTGCTGGCGCTCGCCGAGCTGGAGCTGATGGGACTGCTGGCCCGGGGCGACGGCGGGCGCTACGTGCCGCGCCAGAGCCTCGTGGGCGAGTAGCCCGGTAGCCGGGCGGCGGCGCGCACGCAAGTCACGCACCGTGGTGGCCTTCGTGGATGCTCCGGCCGCCCGGTGGGTTAGGGTTCTCTGCGCCGGCAAGAGCTGCCGGAGAGCGATGAGGCCCGCTCCATAGGTCCTGCGGGACCTTAAACCGCGGCGTGTCCGCTGATGGCTTCTACCGAGACAAGCCCCGAACGGGAGGACTTACTCCGGTGGACATCGACACGCCTTCACCCAACGATACGCCCCAACCCAGAGCGCCGATCGAGGACGTGGGCGAACTGCCCGAGTCCTTCCGCGCCGCACACCCCCGGATCAGCCTCCTGGAGCTCGTGATGGTCGGCGCGGGCGGCGCGGTCGGGGCGCTGGGCCGCGTCGGGTGCGAGCAGGCATGGCCCACCGCCGTCGGGAGCTGGCCGTGGGCGACCTTCGCGGTGAACATCCTCGGCGCGCTCCTGCTGGGCAGTCTGATGAGCGGACTGCGCCACGGACCGGTCTCGATCCCCGCCTACCGGCTGCTGGGGACCGGATTCTGCGGGGCGCTGACGACCTTCTCGACGATGCAGTTCGAGCTGCTCGGAATGCTGGACCGCGCCCGCTACGACCTCGCGATCGGGTACGTCGGCGCGAGCGTCGTGGGCGGCTACGCGGCAGTGTCGATCGCGGCGAAGCTGATCACACGAGCGGCCGTCGGGATCGCGGCCGAGGCGGAGGCTTGGCGATGAGCGCGCCGATATGGATAGCCGTGGCCGCGCTCGGAGCGCTCGGAGCAGTGGCGAGGCTGCTGGTGGAGGACGTCGTCTCCTCCCGGCTCCCGCTCGCGTTTCCGGTGGGCACGCTGGCGGTGAACCTGAGCGGCGCGCTCGTCCTGGGGCTGCTCGCGGGCGTCGCGCTGACGGGCAACGCGCTGGTGCTCGCCGGCGGCGCGACGATCGGCTCCTACACGACCTTCTCGACCTGGATGCTTGAGACCCACAGCCTCGCCGAGGACGGCCGCCGGGCGGCCGCGGCCGCGAACGTGCTTGTTAGCGTTGCCGTGGGACTCGGGGCGGTGGCGCTGGGACGGGCGCTGGGCGGGGCGTTCTGAGGCGATCCGTACCGGGCCGAGCCCGGGTATAGTTGCGGCCATACGCGGATGTAGCTCAGTTGGCTAGAGCGTCTGCTTGCCATGCAGAAGGTCGAGGGTTCGAGTCCCTTCATCCGCTCTCGTCTGTGTACCCGTCCCGTTCCGCCCCCGCAGTCGGAACAAGGAGGGGTGCCGCAGATCAGCTGCTTTTACGGGATCACGATCAGGATGTACTGGAACGAGCGAGACCACCCGGTGCCGCACTTCCACGCAGAGTACGCCGGCGAAGGCGCATCCGTTGCCGTCGATGGCAAGCTCCTGGCTGGATCGCTTCCACCAAGAGCACTCCGACTGGTCGAAGACTGGGCCAAGTTGCACCGCGACGAGCTGCTGGATAACTGGCAGCGGGCTCGAGAGCATGAGCCGATGGCGCGAATTGATCCACTGCCGTAGCATTGCTCCATGGTCGATCTGCCACCGCTCGTTCACGTCACGCACGTCACGGTCATCGGAGATCACGAGCTCCGTCTCACATTCGAGGACGGAACGGTGGGCGACGTCGCATTCGAGGACGGTCACTGGACGGGCGTGTTCGAGCCGCTGCGCGACCCACAGCGATTTGCGCAGGTCCACGTCGAGGGCGGCACGATCGTCTGGCCGGACTACGGTCTGGACATGGCGCCCGAGCCGCTCTATGCACAGGCGCGTCAGCATCAGGTGACTCACGCTCCGGCGCGCGCGTAGCACGTAAACGGATCATCGAATGGAGCAAGTGCATGGCAGCCGCCATGACCGCCTTGCCGTCAACCACCGTCGGGAGCGCCGCGACCCCGCATGATCCGCCGGAAGGAACCGGGGAATGCGGAGTCCTTGATGGCAGGCAGGGTCGTCGTGAACTGCCGCGGCCGTCTCCGTGTTGCCCAACCGAAGGAGTCCCAGATGCACCCAGCAATGAAGACTCTCGTCCCCGCGCTGGCGGTCTCGCTCACGCTGGCTGCGTGCGGGAGCAGCTCCAGCAAGTCGGGGTCCTCCACACAGACCGCGACGCCGGCCGGCACGACCTCACCGAGCGAAAGCGCGGCCGTCGTAAAGAGCGCGCCCAACTCGACGCTGCGCGCCACGGTGCTGGTGAACGCCCAGGGCATGACCCTGTACAGCCTCAGTGGCGAGCACAACGGCAAATTCATCTGCACGAGCTCGACCTGTCTGCAGGTATGGCACCCGCTGAGCGCGTCGAGCAGCACGCCGAGCGGCAGTGTCGGCTCGCTGGGGACGGTCAAGCGCCCGGACGGCACCGAGCAGGTGACCTACAAGGGCATGCCGCTGTATACGTTCACGCAGGATCAGAGTCCCGGGGAAGCCAAAGGACAGGGCATCAAGGACGTCGGCACATGGACCGCCGTGACCGTCGGTTCCGGCAGCTCGAGCGCACCTGCTTCGACACCCACTGCACCGGCCGAACCCGCCGCGCCCGCAGAATCCACTCCGCCCTCCGGCTCCGGTGGCGGTGGCGGCGGCAGCTACGGCTACTGACCTAACTGCCCGTCGGGGCGGGAGCGATCTCTCCCCGACCGGCAGCCTGCAGATCCGGGGGCAGATCGAGCGCGTCGCGACGAGCGAGCACAGCCAGACCGGTACGCCCCTGGATGATGGCCGCCCGCTGGTCGGACTGCGTATCGGGAAGACCGTCGAGGTGCTGCTCGGCCAAGCCGGTGGCGAGCGCGCTCAGGTATGAGTCCTCGAGGACGTATGTCACCCTCGATCCGACGCCGCCGCTCGCGCATTCTTCCCACGGACTACCATCGGAGCCGGGGTCG
>DASZJF010000026.1:0-1534 GCA_035948355.1 Solirubrobacteraceae bacterium | reverse complement strand
CGTCGGGCGCGAGCAGAGTCTCGACGTCCGCGACGACAGCGCGGGTCGTCGTCCGTTCCACGAGCACGGCGCCCGGCTGCGCGGCGCGACCGCGTTGCTGTCGGAACGGGGAAACCGCTGTCTGCTCGTCGTGTCCGATCGCGCAACCGCCGACGTCACGATGCATATGTGTAGTTCCTGAGTAGGTTGGTCCATCCGGGCCTCCTTGGAGGCTGAGAGCTGCCAAGCACCTCAGTCCCACCAAGGAGGACACCGGATGAATCTGCACGCTAACGCTGCGCTCAGTCTGAAAGGGCGTCGGGAGCTCTGCCGGGTTGTGGTTGAGCGGGAGCGGACGCTGGCGCAGGCGGCCGAGGCCGCCGGCGTCAGTGTCCGCTGCGCTCGTAAGTGGGTGGGTCGCTACCGAGCCGAGGGAGAGGCCGGGCTCCGCGATCGGTCCTCAGCGCCTTATCGGATCCCGCATCGCACCAGCGAGCAGCGGGTCGAGGCGATCGCCGCTCTCAGGCGGTTGCGGTTCACCGGCCCGGAGATCGCCGAGGTGTTGGGGATGGCGCTCTCGACCGTCTCGGGGATCCTGGCCAGGATCGGGATGGGCAAGCTCGGCCGGGTCGGCCTCGAGCCCGCCGTGCGCTACGAGCGCGAGCATCCCGGAGAGCTGATCCACATCGACATCAAGAAGCTGGGACGGATCGAACGCGGCGCGGGAGCTCGGATCACCGGCATGGCCAATCGTGGAAGTCGCCCGCGCCGAACCGACGCTCTCGGGGTATCGCGCCAGATCGCCGGCTGGGAGTACGTCCACATCGCGATCGATGACTGCACCCGCCTGGCCTACGCCGAGGTCCTACCCGACCAGAGAACAAGCACCGTCATCGGGTTTCTCACCCGGGCCGTCGCGTTCTACGCCCGCTACGGCATCACCGTTCAGCAACTGCTGACCGACAACGGCGGGGCCTACCGCTCCACGATCCACGCGATCGCCTGCCGCGCCCTCGGTGTCCGCCATCTGCGCACCCGCGCCTACCGTCCCCAGACCAACGGCAAGGCCGAGCGGTTCATCCGAACTCTCACCGCCGGCTGGGCCTACGGAGCGATCTACCGCACCAGCGCAGAACGCACCGCTGCCCTTGACGGATGGCTCTGGCACTACAACCATCAACGACGACACTCGGCTCTCGGCCACCAACCGCCCATCGCTCGCCTCAACGAGCGGAACCAACCTTGATGGGACTTACACATATGCAGGTCCACGCCGACGACGACGTGCGCGGTTCCGCCGGCTCTCCCGTCGGCTTCGAGAGCAGTTGTCCTCGCCCGCGCGAACGCCGCGCTGTCGGAGTTCTTCGAAAGAGGTATGGCGTGCTAGCCGAAATTCCTCGGGTGGGATGCGGCCGCGGTGGCGTCGTGTTCGCAACGGCGACTAAGGGGAGCGGTCGCTCGGCTGTCACGCGAGCGGGCTCTGTTCTACTTATACGGCGATGAACCGTGGGGCCTCAAGCAGGCGTCGGTCCAAGGAGGAGTTCGAGGAGCTCTA
>DASZJF010000025.1:0-56676 GCA_035948355.1 Solirubrobacteraceae bacterium | reverse complement strand
CAGCTGGCCGCCGAGGCACTTGACGGCGGCGGCGGAGATGACGCCCTCGGGCGTGCCGCCGATGCCCCACAGCAGATCGACGGTCGAGCGCTCGGTGACGGCCAGCAGCGCGGCGGAGACGTCGCCGTGGGCGATCAGCCGCACGCGCGCGCCGGCGCTGCGAATCTCCTCGATCCCAGCCTCGTGACGGGGGCGGTCGAGCACGAGCACCATCACGTCGCCGACGGCGCTCCCCTTGCGCTCGGCGACGAGCCGCACGGTCTCCCCCAGCGGGCGGTCGAGGTCGAGCAGGTCGGCGATCTCCGGCGAGCCGGCCATCTTCTCCATGTACACGCACGGGCCGGGGTCGAACATCGTGCCGCGCGCGGACAGCGCGATCACCGCCAGCGCGCTCGGCATCCCGTGCGCGGCCAGCGTCGTGCCCTCCAGCGGATCGACGGCGATGTCGACCTGCGGTGGCGAGCCGTCGCCGATCTGCTCGCCGTTGTAGAGCATCGGCGCCTCGTCCTTCTCGCCCTCGCCGATCACCACCAGGCCGTCCATCGGCACGGAGTGCAGCATGTAGCGCATGCCGTCCACCGCGGCCTGGTCGGCGGCCTCCTTCTCACCGCGCCCCACCAGCGGCGCGGCGGCCAGGGCGGCGGCCTCGGTGACGCGCACGAGCTCCAGCGCGAGGTTGCGGTCGGGACGCTGCTGGGAGGGGGAGTCCGGGGTCATGCGATCCCGGACCGTATCGGACCGTCAGCGCGCGGGATGTCCGGCCGCGGGGCGTCGCGCATGACGTCCAGGCCGCAGCGGGCCGAGACGGGAGGCGGGGAAGATCCCCGCGAGGCCGCAGCAGGGGGAGGTCTCCGCGACGCCGCTGCGACTACGATCGTGGCCGGATGACGCGGATCGGACGCCACGGATCGGATTGGACATGCCTGTGATGACGAGCGCCGCGCTCGCCACCGAGCCGGAGAACCCGCTCGTCCTCGGGTTGGAGCGTCAGCCGGTGGCGCCGACCGCACTCGTGATCTTCGGCGCCACCGGCGACCTGGCGCGGCGCAAACTGCTGCCGGCGCTGTACAACCTCGCGCACGAGGGGGCGCTGCCCGAGCGCTTTCAGCTGATCGGGGTCTCGCGCAAAGAGAAAGCGCACGAGGACTATCGCGCGGAGTGCGAGCAGGCGATCCGCGCGTTCTCGCGGCGCAAGCCCGATGACGACGTGCTTGCGGGGCTGCTGGAGAACGTCAGGTACGTGCCCGGCGTGTTCGACGACCCGAGCGTCTACGCCAAGCTGGGCGAGGCGCTGGACGGGTTCGACGAGGACTCAGGCGAGCGGCTGAACCGCGCCTTCTATCTTGCGACCGCGCCGAGCTTCTTCCCCACGATCATCGGTCAGCTGGGCGGCAGCGGCCTGTCACGCCGGGCCGAAACCGAGGTGCGCGTGATCATCGAGAAGCCCTTCGGCTCCTCTTTGGAGGAGGCGCGCGAGCTGAACGCGCGCGTGCTGAGCGTGTTCGACGAGTCGCAGGTGTTTCGCATCGACCACTATCTCGGCAAGGAGACCGTGCAGAACATGCTCGCGTTCCGCTTCGCCAACGGCATGTTCGAGCCGCTGTGGAATCGCAACTACATCGACCAGGTGCAGATCACCGCCGCCGAGGACATCGGCATCGGCGGCCGCGCGGGCTACTACGACCGGGCCGGCGCCCTGCGCGACCTGATCCAGAATCACATGCTGCAGCTGCTCTGCCACGTCGCGATGGAGCCCCCGGGCAGCTTCACCGCCGAAGAGGTGCGCAACGAGAAGGTCAAGGTGCTGCACGCGATCGCCGCGCCCACTTCGCAGGAGATCCCCGCGATGGCCGCGCGCGCGCAGTACGCGGCCGGGCATTCCGGCGGCGAGGACGTGCCGGGATATCTGCAGGAGGAGGGCGTGCCGGAGGACTCGATCACCGAGACCTTCGCGGCGCTGCGCCTGGAAGTGGACAACTGGCGCTGGGCGGGCGTGCCGTTCTACCTGCGCGCGGGCAAGCGCCTGGCGCGCAAGGTCACCGAGATCGCGGTCACGCTCAAGCCCGTCCCCCATCTGGCCTTCAGCCAGGACGGCTCGCTGGGGGTGCAGCCCAACCAGCTGATCCTGACGGTGCAGCCCAACGAGGGCGTGACGCTGCAGCTGGGGGCGAAGATCCCGGGCACGCGCATGTCGATCCGCCCGGTGAACATGCAGTTCCTGTACGGGACCTCGTTCCTGTCGCAGTCGCCCGAGGCCTACGAGCGCCTGATCATGGACGCGATGCGCGGGGACCCGACGCTGTTCACGCGCAACGACGAGGTCGAGGCGCAGTGGCAGATCTGCGATCCGATCGTGAGCGCGTGGGCACAGACGCCCGGGCCGCTGCCCCAGTACGAGGCGGGTTCGCAGGGGCCGGCAGCGGCAGAGGAGATCCTCCGCGAGAGCCACGCCTGGCGGGCGATCTGAACGATGGCCGCGGCGACCGTCAGCGACGCGGTCTGGAGCGAGCGGAACACGACACCGGATGCGATCGAAGCGGCGCTGCGCGAGTTGCTGAGCGAGCGTTCCAGGCTCAACCGGCACGCCGAGGACGGAGGGCTGGTGCCGGCGCGGGTGCTGAACATGCTCGTGTTCGTCGAGCGCGAGTACAGCGAGGAGGTCGCCGAGCGGCTGCGCGGCGTGGGCCGCTACCACGCCTCGCGCACGGTCGTGCTCTCCTACGAGCGCGAGCGCAAGGAGCTGGATGCGCGCGTGAGCATCGCCTCCGACGGCAGCCGCGGCCCCGGCGAGCCGGCGCTGCTGCGCGAGACCGCGATCGTGCAGATCGGCGAGCGTCATCTGGACGACCTGACGACGATCGCCGATCCGCTGGTGATCAGCGACCTGCCGACGCTGCTGTGGTCGCCCCACCGCCACCCCGAGGCGGCCGATGCCCTGCTGGGGCTGGCGCAGACGACGCTGATCGACTCGATCGAGGAGCCCGTGTGGAGCGCCGCGATCGAGCGCGCGTGCGGACTGTCCGAGCAGGTCTACGTGGTCGACCTGGCGTGGCTGCGCTCGACCCCGTGGCGCGAGCGGGTCGCGGCGACGTTCGACCCGCGGCGCATGCGCTCAGAGCTGCGCTCGCTCGAGCTGCTGGAGGTTCGTCACCACCCGGACTCGACCGTGGCGGCGATGCTGTTCGTCGGCTGGCTGGCCTCGCGTCTGGGCTGGGAGCTGGACCGCTCGAAGATCGCGGAGCGCGCGGGCCACGACAGCGCGCTGACGGGCAGCGCCCGAGCGCGGGGCGGCGGCCGTGTCGAACTGTGCCTGCGGGCGGCGCCCGAGCTGCGGGTGCCGGGGCTCGCCGGGGTACGGCTGCGCAGCGAGTCGGGCTTGCAGATCGATCTGGATCGCGGACCGGGGGGTCTGCACGCACTCCGCCGCGACCGTCACAACAGCGAGCGCGCCTGGACGCTGCTGGGCGCCTCCCGCGGCGAGGGGGGCATCCTCGGCGAGGGCATCAGGCAGGCGCTGCTGCGCGACCCGACGTATCTGCCGGCGCTGAACGCGGCCCGGTCGATGCTGCCGGAGATGAAGCCCGCATGACGCGGCTGACCACGCTGGTGGATGCCGAGGCGGTGGCCGGACGCGCCGCGCTGCAGATCGCGCGCGGCCTGGAGGGCGCGCGGCGCGCGCGCGGAGTGGCGCACCTGGCGCTCAGCGGGGGCACGACGCCGGCGCGCACCTACGAACTGCTGGCGAGCGAGTGCTCCGACTGGGAGGGGGTCGAGGTGTGGTTCGCCGACGAGCGCTGCGTCGGGCCCGACGATGAGCAGAGCAATTACCGCCTCGCCCACGAGACGTTGCTGGCCGCGGCCGGCGTTCCGGACGGGCGGGTCCATCGCATGGAGGGGGAGCTGGGCCCGGAGGCGGGAGCCGAGCGCTACGGGCAAGCGCTGCGCCGGCGGGTCCCGGCGGAGACCGACGCCGCGGCGGGGGCGCGAGCGGTTGGCGCCACCAGCGCCATACCGGCGCTCGACGTGGTCGTGCTCGGCATCGGCCCGGACGGGCACGTCGCCTCGCTGTTTCCCGGCGCGCCCACGTTGGACGCCGACGCGCAGGCGGTGTGCCTGGGGGTGCACGACTCGCCCAAGCCCCCGCCCGAGCGCATCACGCTGAGCCTTCAGGTGCTGCGCGCCGCGCGCGCGTGCGTGCTGCTGGCCACGAGCACGTCGAAGGCCGACGCCGTCGCGGCGATGCTGGGCGAGCCGAGCCCTCACGTCCCCGCGAGCCTGCTGCGGCGAGGCCGGTTGAGTGTGATCGTGGACGACGCGGCGGCACCCCCAGCGCCGCTGGGGCACTGACAAAGCCGATGGGGGTTGCCAGGGACGCATGCGGCGTTTCCGGGGACCGATCGAAGATCGAATGGAATTTCGATCGTCCAACGTGTAACGGCCCCGCCGACAGGTCAGAGATGGAAGCGATCTCCGATCCGCCGGCATGCGCCGACTGGAACAGCAGGAGACAGAGACACGGGTGAGCCAAACGGCGGTGAGCGTCGTACAGTGAGGGGTCTCCGATGGCCTCGACCGTCACCGCGACCCATCACGCCGCAGCGCCGAGCCCGGAGGAGCAGGTGCTGGCCGCGCTGGGCGATGCCCGCGAGTGCACGCTCGCGCTGGTGTCACATCTCGAGGAGGCGGAGTTGACGCGGGTGCACTCCCCGATCATGAGCCCGCTCGCGTGGGATCTCGGCCACATCGCCGCGTATGAGGATCTGTGGCTGGCGCACCGGCTTGCGGGACTGGAGCTGCTGCGCCCGGACCTGGCCGACGTGTATGACGCGTTCGAGACCCCCCGCGCGGTGCGCGGCGACATCGAGGCGCTGGGACCCGCGGCCGCGCGCGCGTACATGCGTGAGGTGCGCGAGCGTGTCGCCGAGGCGATCGCGCGACGCGGCGTCGGCGACGGGGATGACGTGTGCGAGATGGTCATCCGTCACGAGCTGCAGCACTGCGAGACGATGCGCCAGACGCTGGCGCTCGCCGGTCTGCTGCCCGCGGGCGAGCCGCCGGCGATCGACGCGGACTCGTCCGTCGCGTCCGATTCAGAGGAGTGGCTGGAGGTGCCCGCGGGGTCGTTTGCGATGGGCGCCGGCGAGGCGGGGTTCGCCTACGACAACGAGCGCCCGCGCCATACGGTCGCGCTGGAGGCGTTCGCGATCGCGCGCCGGCCGATCACCGCGGCGAGCTGGATGCGGTTCGCCGAGGGCGGCGGGTATGAACGGCGCGAGTGGTGGTCTGACGAAGGGTGGGCGTGGAAAGAGGAGTACGACATCACCCACCATCCGGCGCCGGCCGGCGGCGATCCCAGCGCACCGGCATGCCATGTCAGCTGGTTCGAGGCCGATGCCTTCGCTCGCGCGCACGATGCGCGCCTGCCCAGCGAGGCGGAGTGGGAGAGGGCCGCGACCTGGAACCGGCAGCAGGCGGGGGCACCTGTAGAGTTCGCACAGGTGGGACGGGTATGGGAGTGGACGGCCAGCACGTTCGGCGGGTATCCGGGCTTCGTCGCCCACCCGTATCGGGAGTACTCGGAAGTCTTCTTCGGCGAGGACTACCGTGTGCTGCGCGGCGGCTCGTGGGCCACCAGCCCGCGCGTGCGAACGGCGACGTTCCGCAACTGGGACCTGCCCCAGCGCCGACAGATCTTCGCCGGCGTACGCCTGGCGCGGGACCTGTCATGAGCCCGCGGCCCACCATCGCCGCGTACCGTCCCCGGCGCGCGACCGGCGCTGGACGTGTTGCGGGGGCGCGGCTCGACATCTCGGCACGCCCGCGAACGGAGAGACCGTGATGGAGCCGATCGCCAACCCGGCCGGCCCGGCGATCCAGATCGACTCCCACCTCGACGGCGAACAGGAGCGCTCGCTCGCCGACGACGTGCTCGACGGGCTGACCCGTCCGTTCAAGGAGCTGCCCCCCAAGCACTTCTACGACGCGCGCGGCGCCGAGCTGTTCGATCAGATCTGCGATCTGCCCGAGTACTACCCCACGCGCACGGAGCGCTCGATCCTGCAGGAATCGGCCACGGAGCTGGCGGCGCTCACGGGCGCCGCGGAGCTCGTCGAGCTGGGCTCGGGCACGGCGGCCAAGACGCGGGTGCTGCTCGACGCCCTGCACGAGGCCGGCACGCTGCGCCGGTACGTGCCGGTGGACGTGACCGAGAGCATGGTGCGCGACTGCGCGCAGACGCTCACCGAGGAGTATCCGGGGCTGCGGGTGCACGGCGTGATCGGCGACTTCGAGCGCCACCTCGACCAGGTCCCGGAGGCGATCGGGCCGCGGCTCGTGGCGTTCCTGGGCGGCACGATCGGCAACTTCCCGCCCGGCAGCCGCCGCCGCTTCCTGCGCGCGATCGCAGGGCTGCTCGGCCCCGAGGATCATCTGCTGATGGGCACCGACCTGGTCAAGGACCCGGACGTGCTGGAGGCCGCCTACGACGACGCCCAGGGCGTGACGGCCGAGTTCAACCGCAACGTGCTGCGCGTGCTCAACCGCGAGCTCGACGCGAACTTCGACCCCGACGACTTCGACCACGTCGCCCGCTTCGACCCCGAGCACGAATGGATCGAGATGCGCCTGCGCGCGCGGCGCGAGCACACCACCCACGTGGGCGCCCTGGACCTGCCCGTGCGCTTCGCCGCCGGCGAGGAGCTGCGCACCGAGATCAGCGCCAAGTTCACCCCCGAGCGACTGCAGGGCGACCTCGCCGCCGCTGGGCTGGAGTGCGTGCGCTGGCTCACCGATCCTGAGGAGCTGTTCGCGCTGACCCTCTCGCGCGTGACGGCGGGGTGAAGGGCTCGGATGTTGTGTCCTGACCGATCGTAGATCGACGAGATCTCCGTCGGTCAGCACATTTCGCTCACTGCGTCCTTGCCCCGCCTGTCCCCCGGCCGTCAGGTGGGTCAGGCGCCGACCCGCACCGGCGGGCGGCGATCGCGCCAGGGCGCGGCCTGCTCCAGCTGCGCGGCCAATCCCAGCAGCGTCGTCTCCTCCCACATGCGCCCCATGAAGTGCGCCCCCACCGGGACGCCCTCGGGGGTCCAGTGCAGCGGCACCGACATCGCGGGGCAGCCCGTCATGTTCGCCACGCGCGTGTACGGGGAGAAGGCCATGTAGGGCGCACTCACCGCGTCGGCGGCCTCGGCGTCGAACGCGCCCAGCGGGATCGCGGGCCGGGAGAGCGTGGGCGTCAGCCACGCGTCGCAGCGCTCGAGCAGCTCGGCTACTGCGCACGCCCCGAGCTGGATCGTGCGCAGGTCGCGCAGGTGCTCGGAAGCGGCTCGCGCAAGGCCCGCCTCGTACCAGCGACGCGTGCGCGGCTCCAGGTCCTCCTCACCGGCCGTGCGGCCCGCAAGCGCCTGCGCTTCGAGCACGAGCGACATCACCACCTCGGCCCACACCCCGAACCAGGCCTCCACCAGCGCCCCGCCGTCGCCGAATCGCGGGGCGTCCTCCACCACCTCGTGCCCCAGCTCGGCGCACAAGCGCGCCGCACGCTCGACCGCGGCGGTGCACTCCGGGTGGGGTTGCTCGCCCGTCAACGTCTCGGTCGACACGGCGATCCGCAGTCTGCGCACCGGCCCGCTCAGCGCCCGTTCGAATGAGCCTGGCGCGGGCTCAGGCGCGGGATAGGGCTCGCCGGGCAGCGATCCGCAGGTGTGCTCAAGCAGGCGGGCGCTGTCGCGCACCGTGCGCGTCAGCGCGTGCTCGACCAGCAGGCGCGAGAGCAGCTCGCCGCGCGCGGGCTCGTTCGGCATCCGGCCGCGCGAGGGCTTCAGCGCGAACACGCCGCAACACGACGCGGGGTTGCGCAGCGAGCCGCCGGTGTCGTTGCCGTGCGCGATCGGCACGATCCCCGCGGCTACAGCCGCCGCCGAGCCGCCGCTGGACCCGGCCGTCGAGAGCTCCAGGTCCCAGGGGTTGCGAGTGGCCCCGAACAGTCGCCCCTCGGCGATCGGCGCGCCGCCTAGCTCCGAAGTGTTCGTCAGGCCCACAGGCAGGAATCCCGCCCGGCGCAGTCGCGCGACCAGCTCGCTGTCGGCGAGCGCGACGCTCTCGGCGAGCAGCCGCGAGCCGTTCGTGTGAGGCGCCCCTGCGCACTGTGCGAGGAGGTCCTTGACGAGCAACGGAACCCCCGCGAACGGCGCCTTCGGGTCCACCTGCTCGGCGGCGGCGAGGGCCTGCTCGTACGTCGGCGTGACGACCGCGTTCAGGCGCGGATTGAGCTCTTCGATCCGCGCGATGCTCGCCTGCACCAACTCGCGTGGTGTGACCTCGCCGCGGCGAACGAGCTCGGCCAGTTCCGTGGCGTCGACGAACGCCAGCTCACTCAACATCTCGGCAGTATCGCTCGCCCCGTCGGACGTGTGCGGGGAAGCGTGCACGTCGTTTGAGCGCGTCGGCGCGTTCGCGATGCGTGCTCGGCGCGCGCGAGGCCGCCGCGCGCGAGGCGACTCACCGTGTCCCGAGTTTCACGCCCAGGGTGGGATCGTCCCGACCATCGCGCAGAACCGCTTCATCGGCGGCATTGACGTAGATCGTATGAGTCGGATAGTGTGTCCCCGGCGCCTCGGGCAGCGGCCCGCAGGCGGACTTCGAGGGGGTCGGAGGACATATGGCATCGCAAGCGACACAGCAGGCGCCGCCCAGCCTGGACATCGCCTACAACGACGACGCCGAGATCCTGCGCGGGGCGAGCACCGAGGATTACGCTGGGCACATCGCGCCGGATTCCTGGCGGGCGGGCAGCGGAGCGCTGGCGATGGCCTGGCTTGGCTTTCCCACCGCGATCTTCTGGATGGTCGTCCCCGCCGGGCTGTCGTTCGCCGTCGGCACCGGGCCGGTGCTGATCGGCCTGGCCGCGTCCGCAGTGCTGGTGGCCGCCGGCGCCTATGTCGTGATCCCGTGGGCGACCGCCACCGGCCTGCCCGTGTCGGTGTTCTCGCGCAGGCTGTTCGGCTACTTCGGCGCGGCGTTCGCGACGCTCGTGCTGGCCGCGACCGGCATCTACTTCGCCGCGTTCGAGGGCTCGGTGATCGCCGTCGCGTTTCACCAGTACTTCGGCGGATTGTCGCTGAACCTGTGGTATCTGGTGGTCGTGCTGATCGCCGTGCCGCTGATGATCGGCGGCGTGCGCGTGTGGCTGGACCGGCTCAACGGCGTGCTGCTGCCGCTGTACCTGCTCGGCCTGGTCGGCGCGATCGTGTGGGCGATCGCCGAATACGGCTATCACGGCGGCTGGTTCACGTTCAAACCGCCGCACGCGCTCGACACCCACGGCCCCGCCTGGGTGTTCGTGCTCGGCGCCTACATCGCCCAGCCGACGCTGCTGTTCGCGTGGGAGTACGCGCGCCTCGGCCGCCGCGAGGACGTGGCGGTAAACCGGCGCATCACGTTCGGGCTGCCGTTCTGGCTGGCGACGTTCTTCGTCAACGGCCTGATCGGGATCTTCCTCGTGCACACGATCCCGGTCGTCGGCGAAGTCGGCGAGGTCTCGCTCGTGCTGGCGCTCGTCGCGCTGATGGGCCTCGCCGGCGTGGCGTTCATCTGGGTCACGCAGACGCGCATCAACACCGCCAACTTCTACGTCGCCTCGACCAACCTGCAGAGCTTCACCGCACGCGTGTTCAAGCTGGAGCTCCCGCGCGCGGTATGGGTCGTGCTCGCGGGCGCGATGGTCTATGCGCTGATGCTCGCCAACCTGTTCTCCTTCCTGCTCGAAGCGCTCCGCTACCAGGGCGCGTTCGTGACCGGCTGGCTTACGATCCTCGTCGCGCACACTGTGATCGCGCGCCGCGGCGGCGAAGACCCGCGCCAGATCGAGTTCCGGCCGGGACGGCTGCCCCAGATCAACCTCGTCGGCTTCGTGCCCTGGGTGGTTGGGGGCGCAGTGGGCGTTGTCCTGCTGGCGGGCGAAACGGCGTTCGCCAACACCTGGGCGCTGCCGATCGACGCCGGCATCGCGCTGGTGCTGTTCCTGATCGCGCGCGCGCTCGCGCGCCCCAGCTGGGAGACGATGGCCCGTCCGCACGACCCCCGCACCGAGGTCGACGATCCTTGGAGCGCGCGGATTCGCTGCGGCGCCTGCGGGCACCTGTATCTCGCCGCCGAGACCGACCGCGACCCCAGCGAGGGCCAGCGGCCGGTGTGCGCGGTGTGCGCCACCACGAGCACGCGCCTGTACCATGCCGCGCATCTGGAAGCGCGCGCGCATAGAGCATCCGCAAACGGAGCCTGACCGGCCGTGAGGAGCGCGCGCAGGAGACCCGCGCGAACGCGGCCCGATGGGGCCGCGGGACGCGCACACGTGGGGCTGCCGCAGATGCGGCAGGGCGGGAGCGCGAGGAGGAGCGAAGCGCGCCGTGGGTGAGATCGCCGTCGGAGACGTGCGCGTCAACTGCCTGCGCGACGCGATCGCCCCGTTCGCCCACGGCTCGCTCGCGTACGCCTTCCCCGGCGTCACCCTCGCGCAGTGGGAGCCCTACCGAGGCCGCTACCCCGACACGTTCGTGGACGACAACTGGCTGGTGCGCTTCTGCGGCATCCTCGTGCAGACCGGCGAGCTGACGATCCTCGTCGACACCGGTTTGGGGGCCACGCCCGACTCCTACTGGGGCGTCGCGGAAGGGCGCCTGCTCGACGCGCTGGGAGAGGCCGGGGTCGCGCCCGAGCAGGTCGACGTCGTGTTCCACACCCACCTGCACGCCGATCACGTCGGCTGGAACGTCACCTCCACGGGCGAGCCCACGTTTCCGCGCGCCCGCTACATCGCCAACCGCACCGACTGGCACGCATTCCATGAACCGCTGCTGGAAAAAGCCTTCCCGTTCTCCTATCTGGACGAGCAGGTGTTCTCGCTGGAGCGCCACGGCGTGCTCGACCTGATCGACGGTGAGCACGAGCTGGCCGAGGGAATCACGGCGATCCCGGCCTACGGCCACACGCCGGGGCACATGTGCCTGAGGATCGAGTCTCAGGATCAGCTGGGGATGATCTGCGGCGACGCGATCCTGCACCCCGCGCAGATCAACGAGCCCGATTGGCCGTTCGTGTTCGACGTCGACCGCGAGCACGCGGCGCGCACACGACACGAGTTGATCGACACGATCGAGCGCGAGCGGATGACGCTGATCCAGTGCCACTTCCCCGAGCCGGGCCACGGCCCCATCGTGCGCGACGGCGATGCCCGCTACTGGGAGCCCATCTGAGGGCCCACGCCGAGCCCTGAGCGCTCCTGCGGGGCGTAGGCTCCGGCCAAGATGATGGCCGCCGAGCTTGTCTTCATAGGACAGATCGCGCCCGAACGTACAGCCGGCGCGGACGTCGCCACGCAGGCTCGGTCGGCGCTCTCCCGGCTGACCGTCGCCCTCGCCGAGCGCGGGTTGGGTCTTGAAGACCTGCTCAGACTGCGCCTGTTCGTAGGCGATCTGGGTGACCTGCCGGCGATCGAGCGGGCGATCGACTCCTCCGGGCCGACGGAGTGGCCAGCGGTGAGCGTTATTGAGCTGCCCGCCGACTCGACCCCCAAGGTGCCCCTCGGCGTGGCGGTTACGCTCGACGCCGTGGCCGCGCCCGGCGCACGTGAGCAGCGGCGTGTCGTGCCCCCCGAGCCAGGCGGTCGCGGGGCGCGCGCCGGGTTGAGGGGTCCACCGCGCAGCGTGCGGCTCGGGCCGTGGGTGTTCGTGGGCGCCACCACCGCATCGGCCGGAGAGGCGCGTTCGTCCTCCCCGTCAGGCCGTCCGGACGGCGCGGACTCCGCGGCGCGGCGCATCATCGGCGAGGGGTCCCGCGCGGTGTTCGCACGCATCGAGAAGCTGCTGCGCGCACAGGGCGCCGAGCCGCGCGACGTGGTCTCCGTCGGCGGGTGGCTGACGTTTCCGGTGCGGCGATCCGACTACCGACCGCTGGGGGATGTGCGCGAAGCGCTCCTCGCGGAGACGGGCCTGTTCCCGGCCAGCGCGGCGGTGCGGGTCGGCCGCGTGCGGACCGACGACTGTTTGCTCGCGTTCGAAGCGATTGCGTTCGCACCCGAGGATCAAGCCGAGCGAGAACGGTGGCGCGCGGCGTCGCTGCCACCGCCCTCCCTGCTCGCGCCCTACTACGCGAGCGCCCGCAGCGCCGGTGGCTACGTGTTCACCTGCGGCGAGGTGCCGGTCAACACGCGCGCGCCCGACCCCGACCGTCCGGTCGCGGTAGAGACGCAAGCGGAGGAGGTCTACACGAGTCTGCGCTCGCATCTCGCCGCCCACGGAGCGGGTCCCGCAGACGTGGTCCACCAGACGGTGTTCGTGCGCCACCCGTGCGACCAGGACGCCGTCGCGGACGCGGCGCGCAAGTTTTACGGCGCCGACACCCTGCCCCCACCCCCCACCACGCTGCTGAGCGTCGCCGACATCGGGTTCCACTCCGGGTGCGACGTGGAGGTCGAGCTGGTCGCGGCTGCCGACGGGTCCTCTGCCGATGCCCGATGATTCGCGCATGAACGTACCGGACGACCTTGAGCTCGATCCCGCCGCCCTCGGCGAGCGCGAGCGCTATTTCCTGCTGACCTCGGTCGTGGTGCCCCGCCCGATCGCGTGGGTCTCGACGCTCGCCGCCGACGGCGCTCGCAACCTGGCGCCCTACAGCTACTTCAACGCCTGCTCGGCGACGCCCCCGATCGTCCACTTCACCTCGACGACCTCGCGCGACTCGATCGCCAACGTCAAGGCGACGGGCGAGTTCGTCGTCAACGTCGTCAGCGAGGGCCTCGCCGAGGCGATGCGCGTCAGCTCCGCGGCGCTGCACAGCGGCGAGGACGAGTTCAAGGTCGCGGGGTTGCGGGCCGCGCCGTCGCACACCGTCTCACCGCCGCGGGTCGCCGGCGCCAAGGTCGCGCTCGAGTGCCGCCTGCGGCAGCTGCTGGAGATGGGCCAGGGCACGATGGCCTTCGGGGACGTGCTGCACGTGCACGTCGATCGCTCCGTCTGGCGCGACGGGCACGTGGATCCCACGCTGCTGCGCCCCGTGGGACGGCTGAGCGGCCTGGACTACACGACCGTGTCCGACGTCTACTCGCTGGAGCTTCCCGCGGACGTGCGCCGGCGCGCGGGCGACTACAGCATCCATGGCGGGCCGGCCGGTCGCGAGGGATCGACTTAGCCCGACACTGTCCCGTTTTCAGCGTCCGCGCCGGTATAGGAGACAGTGGAAACTACAATCCGAGAGATGACGACCAAGGAACGCCTGCACAGACTCGTGGATGAGCTGAGCGACGACGAGGCTGAGCGCGCCCTTGCGCTTGTCGAGGGCGAGCGCGAGGATTCCGTGATAGCAGCGTTCCGCGATGCGCCGGAGGACGACGAGCCGTTCACGGCCGAGGACGAGGCGGCGATCGAAGAGGCCGACGAGGACATCGCCGCGGGTCGCACCATCTCCCACGAGGAGATGCTCCGCAAGTTCGGATGAGCGACGACGTCGGCAAAGAACCCGAACGCGACTGGAACCTCGACTACGCAGGACGCGCGGAAAAAGACATCGCCCGGCTCGACCGGCCGATGCGTCGGCGCGTTCTCGCCTCCCTCGGCAAGCTCCCCGACGACCCCGATGCCGGCCGGCTGCGCAAACTCACCGGCCGTTCCGAGTCCCGCCTGCGTGTCGGCGAGTGGCGCGTCCTGCTGGAACTCGACCAGGAGACACATACGATCATCGTCAAGCGCGTCCTTCCTCGCGGGCGGGCCTACGGTCGCTGATCGCACCCCCGATCAGGCCGACTCCAAGCGCAGCTGACCGACGCCCTCGAAGCGTCGGCGGCGGCAGAACTCGGCGAACGCGTCGAGCCCGTCGACGATCGCACCGTAGACGACGACGTTGTTCTCGCCCGAGGGCAGCCGGCACTCGGCCGTGCCGTAGGCGAACGCCAGCTCACCCGCGGCCGGGTCCCAGGTCAGATCGCCGGGTCGGGGCAGGCGGACGGCGTTCTCGCGCTCGACGCCCAGCTCGTACGTGCGCGCGCTCATCACCATCTCCCCGCTCCACGCTACGTGCACGACCGGAACGTCGAGCGGCAGCGCGGCGAGCACCGCGGCGGCGGTGCGCGGGGCGCCCGTGTCGAACAGCACGCCGACAGCGACGCCTCCCTCCCAGGTGAGGGAGATCGGGGTGTCGCCGCGGCGGACGCTTTCCCAGCGCTCCCGCCACCACCACGACGACGCCGACGACTCTCCGCTCATCGTGACTCCCCGCTCAGCGCCGATCGCCCGGCACGGAGGCGCGACCACAGCTGCCGCTCATCGCGCACGACCGGCGTCCGCCCTGCTCGTCGGAGGCGCGTGAGCGGCCTCGTGGTGGACCATCGCGTAGCAGTCGATCCGCGTGTCGATGAGGTTCTCGCTCCACAGCCCGTCCCATGGGGGCAGGCCGCGCTCGGCGCGCGCGGCGCGGGCGCGGGCGAAGTCGTCGATCGAGTGCACCCGGTACACCGCCCAGTAGCGCTGACGGCGTGGGCCGAGATCGCCCGCGTCGGGCAGCACCCGCAGCCGCCACCCACCCTGAAACCCGGCGTGGGAGACCAGTTCGGGGAAGTGCTGCTCGTCATACCAGCGGTTGAACTCGCGCTCCTGCGTCTCGCTGCCCTGAAAGTCGGTCTTGACGATCGCCCAGCACGGCGCGTCGACCTCGTCGGGGGCGATCGCCGCGAGCGTGCGGTAGTAGGTCCGCTCCCAGTCGATCAGATGGCTGCCGACGTACTCCTGCCACTCGCCCCAGGGGGCGCCGTCGGAGTCCGCGAGCGCGTCGTTGAACGCGCCGACCGACTCCAGCTCGTACACCGCGTAGTAGCCGTGCTCGTGCGGATGGGTCTGGGTGGGATGATCGAGCGCCCGCAGCCGCCAGCCGCGCAAGAACCCCGGCTGGGCGACCCACTCCGGCACGTGCCGCTCGTTGTACCAGGCGTTGAACTCGTCCTCGCGGTCGCGGCCCGCCGCGGAGATGCTGGCCTTGACCACGCTCCACACGCGCGGTTGGGACGACGCGCGGGCGGGGTCGTTGGTGGTGTGCGTCACGAGAGCGATGGTGTTGAGACGATCGGGCCGTGGACCATGAGCGCCGCGGCTGGTGCGATGGGGAGATTTTACGCACGCCCTCTCCGCGTCGAGAGCTGTCGTATCGCCCGCCGCGATAGGCTGCCGACTCCATGCGGATCGAGGGCAGCTCAGCGATCGTCGTCGGCGGAGCCTCCGGGCTCGGCGAGGCGACCGCACGCCGGTTGCACGAGCAGGGCGCGATCGTCACGATCGCGGACCTCAATGCCGACAAAGGCGCGGCGCTGGCAAGCGAGCTGGGCGTGGAGTTCGTCGCGTGCGACGTACGTGACGAGGGTCAGGTCGGGGCCGCCGTGGAGCGGGCCGCGCAGACAGACGGTGGACTGCGGATCGCCGCCTGCTGCGCGGGCGTCGGCTGGGCGCAGAAGGTCGCGGGCTCGAAGGGCCCCCACCCGCTGCTGCCGTTCGAGACCGTCATCCAGATAAACCTGATCGGCACGTTCAACGTGCTCCGCTACGCCGCCGCCGCGATGGTCTCGAACGAGCCCGCGGACGACGGCGAGCGCGGCGCGCTCGTGTGCACAGCCTCGATCGCCGCCTACGACGGCCAGGTCGGACAGATCGCCTACGCTGCCTCCAAGGGTGGGATCGTCTCGCTCACGCTGCCGGCCGCGCGCGACCTCTCCCAGTATGGGATCAGGGTCAATACGATCGCCCCCGGCCTGTTCGACACGCCGCTGCTGGCGGCCCTGCCGCAGGAGCAGCGCGAGAAGCTCGGTGCGGGCGTCCCCTTCCCCCAGCGCCTGGGCCAGCCCGAGGAGTACGCGCAGCTGGCCTGCCACGTCGTCGAGAACCGCATGCTAAACGGCGAGACGATCCGCCTCGACGGCGCGCTGCGGATGCCGCCGCGCTGAGGCGACGAGGGTCGCGGAGCCCCGTCGACTCCCGTGGGCGATTTGAAGACAGTACGCTGCATGACGGGTCGCGATGAGCTAGAATGACTGCATGAGCACCACGCCTCGCAAGACCCTGCTGGAGCCCGGCCACGAGGCCGAGTGGGCCGAGCTGAATGAGGAAAAGCGCCGTGCGCTGACGCCGCCGCCCGATACGCCGGTCGGCGAGCTGCTGCGACGCGGCCAGCATCTATCCGCCCAGGCAGCCGGCCTGCTGAGGGCCGTCGAGCGAGCCAATGGCCGCGCTCGATCCTGAACTCGACGTCGCCGCTCATGCGCTGTTGGCCGAGCATGCCCGTTTCGTAGTGGTCGGAGGCTTCTCAGTCATCGCCAACCGCTTCGTACGAGCTACCGAGGACATCGACTTCCTCGTGCCCGATGACGACGAGGACAACGATCGCCGGGTGCTCGCCGCGCTGCGCAAGCTGGACGGAGTGCGGCTGCGCGACGACGCGCCGCTCGACGACGAGCACCTGATCGGCAAGACCCACCTGCGCGCACGGACCGAGGCGGGCATCATAGACATCATGCGCGGCGGCCTTCCGCCGCTGGACTACGAGACCGTGGAGCAGCGCGCCATGCCCGCCGAGTACGACGGGAGCGAATTCCTTGTGGCGGGACTGACCAGCATCGTCGGCTTCAAGCGCCTCGCGGGTCGCCCTCGCGACCGCAACGACCTGATCGGCCTGGAAGGAGTCCACGGCGAGCTCCCGATCGAGCCGATCCCGGGCCTGGACATCGACACGTAGCGACTCCTCCGGGGGTGCCGAGACTCCCGCCCAGCGCCGCCCGCCCAGCCTCTCCCCCGGCGGCCCCCCGCCCAGCGCGCCGGCTACAAACGCTCCACCAGCATCGCCATGCCCATCCCCCCGGCGACGCACATCGACTCGATGCCATACGTCGCGTCGAGCGTCTGCAGGTCATTGAGGAGCGTAGTCATGATGCGCGCGCCGGTCATGCCGAAGGGGTGGCCGAGGGCGATCGCGCCGCCGAAGGGGTTGAGCTTCTCGCGATCCAGGCCCAGCTCTTCGATGCACGGCACGATCTGCGCGGCGAAGGCCTCGTTGATCTCGACCACGTCGATGTCCTCGATCTTCATGCCGGTGGCAGCGAGCAGTTTCTGGATCGCGGGGATCGGGCCGAGGCCCATCACCTCGGGGCGGATCGCGGCGACGGTCGAGGCGACGATGCGCGCTTTCGGCTTCAGGCCGAGCTCACTCGCCTTCTCCTGGCTCATGATCAGCAGCGCCGCGGCGCCGTCGTTGAGCGGGCAGGAGTTGCCGGCCGTGACCGAGCCGCCCTCTTTGAAGACGGGCTTGAGCGCCGCGAGGCGCTCCATCGTCGTGCCCGGACGCGGGCCGTCGTCCTTGGTGACGACCGTCTCGGGCACGTCGATCTCGTTGCCCTCCTTGTCCACGTCTTTGTGCGCCGGCACGGTGACGGGCACGATCTCGGAGTCGAAGTGCCCGGACTCGACGGCCGCGACGGCGCGCGTCTGGGAGATGAGCGCCCACTCGTCCTGGGCCTCGCGGCTGACGTTGCAGCGCTCGGCGACGTTCTCCGCCGTCATGCCCATCGGGATGTAGACGTTGTAGGCCGAGCCCTCGGAGCCGTCGACGGCGTGGTTGAACTCGAACTGGCTGCCCCGCCCGGTGCGCGAGACGGCCTCGACGCCGGCGGCGATGTAGGTATCGCCCTCGCCGGCCTTGATCGCGTGGAAGGCCATGCGCGTGGTCTGCAGCGAGGAGGCGCAGAAGCGGTTGACCGTGCACGCGGGCACGTGGTGGTCGATGCCCGCCAGCAGCGAGGCGATGCGTCCGATGTTGTAACCGGACTCCCCCTCGCCGTAGCCGCAGCCCATCATCACGTCGCCGATCGAGGTCTGCTCCAGCGCCGGGTTGCGCTCGATCAGCGTCCGCAGCGGGATCGCCGCCAGATCGTCGGCGCGGACGGTCTTGAGCGAGCCCTTGACGGCGCGGCCGATGGGCGTGCGGATGGCGTCGACGATCACTGCCTCTGGCATCTGGGGCTCTTCTCCTGGGTCGAGGTCGGTTGAGACGCGCATCCTATGCGACGCGCCTCAGCGGAGTGTGTGGCAATGCGCACACGGGTCTTCCGCACACCCTGGCGTTCACAACGCCGATTTGCCGTTCGTGGACCAAGCTGACCGCAGACGCAGGGAGCGTGGCGTACTGCGTATGCGTGCTGGCCGATAGGAGATCGCATCTGATCTCCTATCGGTAAGGACAAAGGTCCGCGCCGAGTCCACGGACGGCAAATCACAGGTCCAGGCGGCTTACGCCCAGCTCATCGAACCCAACATGGTGGGCGAGCTCGTGTCTGACCGTGCGCACGACCTGGTCGCGCAGCAGCTCGGGCGAGTGCCCGAAGTCGCGGCGCAGCGTGTCTCTGAAGATGACGATGCGATCGTGCGTGTCGTCGCGCCGGGTCTGCCCGCCCTGATATAGCCCGTAGGCGCCGCGCCGCCGGCCGCCGTCGGAGACCACGACCGCGACGTGGGCGAGGGCGTTGCGCAGCAGGTCGGGGAGGTCGTCGAGCGCGTCGCGCACGAGCTCCTCGAAATCCTCGTCGTTGAGCGGGTCCAGCTCCAGGAACTCCAGTTCGTCGGGGTCCACGGCGAGACCTTCGCGCGCGAGCTCCTCAGAGCGCAGCACGATCTGATCGAACTCCGTCTCGGACTCGGGGTCGCGCCACCCCCCCAGACGCACCGCCACGAACGCGGCGCAGCCGAGCAGGACGGCCACGACGATGATCCCGATCGCGACGTCCTCGACCGCCCGCACGGCGCCGACCGTGCTGAACCCCTGCCCCACCACGATCACGACCAGGCCGAGCGACAGCGCGACCAGCGCCGCGAACCCCGCGCGGCGCAGCTGACCGGAGGCGCGCTGTCGTGGAGAGGACGACCGGCGCACCGAACGCGTCCTACTTGAGCGTGCGGGCGATCACGAGCCGCTGGATCTCGTTCGTGCCCTCGTAGATCTGGGTGATCTTGGCGTCTCTCATCATGCGCTCCACCGGGTACTCCTTGACATAACCGTAGCCGCCCAGCACCTGAACCGCCTCGATCGTCACGGCCATGGCGGTGTCCGAGCAGAAGACCTTGGCCATCGAGGAGTACTTTCCCCGCTGCGGATCGCCGCGATCGGCCAGCGCGCAGGCCTTGTACAGCAGCTCGCGCGCGGCGGCCGTGCGTGTTTCCATGTCGGCGAGCTTGAACTGGATCGCCTGCAGCTCGATGATCGGCTGGCCGAACTGCACGCGCTCGCGCGCGTAGGCGACGGCGTAGTCGGTGGCGCCCTGCGCGATCCCGACGGCCTGCGCGGCGGCGCCCAGGCGGGTCTGCTGCAAAGTTCCCAGCGCGACGGAGAGCCCGCGACCGACCTCGCCGATGACGTTCTCCTTGGGCACGCGCACGTCCTCGTAGATCGGCTGCCCCGTCGGCGAGGCGCGGATGCCGAGCTTGTGCTCGAGCTTGCCGACGCTGAAGCCCGGGCGGTCGGCCTCGACTACGAACGCGGTGATGCGCCGGCTCTCGCGGTCGGTGACGGCGAAGGTGATGTAGAAGTCGGCGATGCCGAGGTTGGAGATCCAGTTCTTGGTGCCGTTGATCACCCATTCATCGCCGTCGAGCACGGCGGTCGTTTTCATCCCGGCTGGGTCCGAGCCGGCCTCGGGCTCGGAGAGGGCGAACGCGGGAGACCACTCGCCGGAGGCGCAGCGCGGCAGGAAGCGCTCCTTCAGCTCGTCGGTGCCGTAGAGCTGGATCGGCAGCGTGCCGAGCTCCTGAACCATCAGGATCAGCGCGCAGGCGGCGTCGACCTTGGCGATCTCCTCGACGGCCATGTTCAGCATCAGCGTGCCCGTGCCGGTGCCGCCGTGCTCGGTTCCGAACGGCAGCCCGAGGATGTCCTGCTCTGCGAGCAGCTTGCGGATGTCCCACGGGTACTCGGCCCGCTCGTCGATCTCGGCCGAGCGCGGCGCGATCTGCTCGCGCGCGATCTGACCGATCGTGGCGCAGAGGTCGCGGTGCTCTTGAGGGATCGTGTAGACGTCGTCGAGGGCCTGCATGGGCTGATCCTAGTGAAGACCACGCCGCATGCGGCTTATATAAAGCCGGGAAGGGGACCGTGGCGCTTGCGCCACGGTCCGGGATGGCGCATGCGCCATCCCGTCGGGGCGTGCATGCACGCCCCGGTCAGGGCCGCATGCGGCCCTGACTCGTCCCCGCGCATGCGCGGGGACGCGGGCGGCGCATGCGCCGCCCGAACAGCCGACCGCCGGAGGGCGTGCTCTGCCGCCCGCGAGTTTGCGGCTCGACGCGACGGGTAACTCATGGCTATGACATTCGGAACATCCATCTTCCTGATCGCCGTCGGAGCGATCCTGCGCTATGCGGTGACCGCCACCGTGTCGGGCATCGACATCGCGACCGTCGGGCTGATCCTGATGATCGCCGGCATCGCCGGGCTGGTGCTCTCGCTTCTGTACATGCTTCTCGTGGCGCCGCGACGGGGTCGCGTGGTTCGCGACCGTGTGGTGGAGCGCGAGCCCTACGAAGAGCCACCCGTCGGCTACTGATTCTCGCAACGCTACGCTCACACGATATGAGCGTGCCCGAGCAGACCTCCGCGATCGAGGTGGATCCCGCGCGTCTGCAGGAGTGGCTGACCGAGGACGCTGCGCCGCAACTGATCGACGTGCGCGAGCCCTACGAGCGCGAGGCCGGCCGGCTCGCGGACTCGCGCCACATCCCGCTGGTCGAGCTGACCGCACAGGCGGCGAGCGTGGAGCGCGAGCGCCCGGTCGTGTTCTACTGCCGCGTGGGCTCGCGCTCGGACATGGCCGCCCAGGCATTCAGAGCCGCCGGCTATGAGGCCTATTCGCTGCGCGGCGGTCTGCGCCGTTGGGCGGATGAGGGCAGGCCGCTGGAGCCGCAGGACGGATACGTTGCCGAGCACTGATTCCGCCAACGACGGGCACGCAGCCCGCTCAGACCACCATCGGTCGGGCGTGGCCTACGACGGCCCTGAGAGGAGACGCGAGTAATGAAGGCATCTGCCGAGTACCCGAACGTGACCGTCGGCGAGGGTTACGCCGTCGGCGACCTGGACGCGCTGGGCGAGGGTCCCGGGTTTCGCAAGGTCCGCAAGGGCCTCGGGGTGAGCGCGTTCGGCGTGAACGCGATCGTGATGCCGCCCGGCATCGAGAGCGGGTTTCACTACCACGACGAGCAGGAGGAGCTGTACTTCGTCCATCGCGGCACGATCGAGATCGAGTTCGGCGACGGCACCGTGCACAGTCTGGCCGAGGGCGGCCTCGCGCGCGTGGACGCGCACACCCCGCGCAAGGTCCGCAACCCCGGCGACGTGGACGCCGTGTATCTGGTGGCCGGCGGCAAGGACGGCTACATCGGCCGCGACGGGCGCGTGCCCGAGGGCGAGGAACCGATGCGCGTGAAAGCGATCCACGACGTCTCCAACGGGCAGTAGCGGCGAGCTTGGAGAGCGCCCGCCAAGGAGGGGCGCCACGGCCGAGGAAGACCCCCAGACCCACCTGCGCGTCAACCGCGCACTGACGATCCCCCGCGCGGAGATCGTGCTGCGCGCCAGCCGCTCCTCGGGACCGGGCGGCCAGCACGCCAACGTGACCGCCTCGCGCGTGGAAGCGAGCTTCGACGTGCTCGCCTCGCCCTCGCTCAGCGAGTCTCAGCGCGCGCGCCTGCTGGCCCGCGCCGGGCCGCGGGTCGTGGCGATCGCCCAGGACGAGCGCTCGCAGACGCGCAACCGCGAACTGGCGCTGGCCCGTCTGAGCGACCGCATCGCGCGGGCGCTCGTCGTGCCCAAACCCCGCCGCCCGACCCGCCCGACCGCGGCCTCGCGCGAGCGGCGTCTGGCCGCCAAGCGTCGCGGCGCCGAGCGCAAGCTCGGTCGCCGCCCACCTGCCACAGATGAGTAGAGGTTCTATGGGCTGTATACGCACCCCGTGATGCAGTACTATGATGCTACCATGCGCACCACTGTTGACATCGACCAGGATGCAGTCGAGATGGCGCGAGCAGAGCTGGGAACGACAGGCCTGAGCGCAACGGTCAACGCCGCTTTGCGTGAGATCGGGCGCCGCCGCCTGCTTGCGGGATTCGACGTCACTCGCGATGTCGACGGCACACCCCAGGAGGTCCAGGTCAACCGCCGGGGGCGATTCTCTGAGCCCAGCAGCTGAGGTCGAACCTCCAAACCTCAACGGGCCCGCCCTATTCGACACGGGCGCGTGGACCTGGGCAAGGGACCGCCGCTTCCCGCAACTTGCATCCTGGTTCAACGCTCAAGTCGCGGCTGGCCATGTGCTCGTCTGCGATCTCGTGATCCTCGAGCTCGTCCGCTTGAGCCCCAACGAGGCACGAGCGAAGCAGGTGGCGCAACGACTCGACGCATTCAAATCCGTACCGATGCCCACGACCCTGTGGCAACGCGTTCGTGAGCTGCAACTGCTGCTAGCCGCCACAGGAGGCCATCGCCGGGTGCCACCTATCGATCTTCTGATCGGCAGCGCCGCAGAGGCAGCGGGCGTGCCCCTCGTGCACTACGACCGCGACTACGAACGCCTCGCCAACGTCTGTGCGCTCCAGCACCACTGGCTCCTGCCCGACGGGACGCTGGCATAACAAGCTCACCTGGCGGGGAGCGCGCGCCTGCCCGGTATGAGGTTCGCCTCAGCCCAGACGACCACAGCAAGGCTCGCCTCAATTCAGCAGCTCCTTGACGTAGCGCTGGTGCAGCCGCCCGAGCGGGGTCTTGGAGGGCTGGAACCCGATCGCGTTCCACAGCAGGCCCGAGGCGGGCGCCCAGGCGACGATCAGGTAGGCGCCGAGCACGAGCGCGGTGCTGCGCAGCCGGCGCGAGCGCGACAGCGCCGCCAGCGGCAGCAGCCACAGGATGTACCACGGCAGCACCCACCCGAGCGTCACCAGCAGCGCGACCGTCGCCCAGCCCGACGCGGCGATCGATTCGCGCCGCCGGTAGGCCATCGCACAGCAGGCGAGGATCGACAGCGCGAGCACGGCACTGAGCAGGCTGTGCAGCGTTTCGGTCTCGCCCCCGCTGCCCAGCGCCAGCCCGAGCAGGTTGGGCAGGCTGATGGACGTCACCACCCGGCTCTGGGTGCTGAGATCGGGGATGTGCAGGCCGAAGGCGATCAGGCTGGCGCCGCCCACGACCGCGCCCGCGAGGACCATCCCCAGCAGGACCTGGACGAGACGTCGCGGCGCGCGCAGCAGGCTCGCGAGCACGATCGGGATCAGCACTCCGCCCGAGGCCTTCAGCGCGGTCGCCGCGATGAACGCCGCGCCCGCCCCCATCTCCGTCGCCGACAGCGGCCACAGCCAGCCGCCGATCCGCCCTGCGAGCGTCATCGCGGCGCGAGGCGTCTCCGGCGAAGCCTGCGCGCCTGGATCCCCGAGCCTCATCGTGGCGGGCATCTCCCGCGGCGGAGCCTCCGCGCCAGGCCCTGTGGGCGGCCCGCCCGACGCCCCTGCCGCGCGCGCGCGCAGCAGCAGGTAGAAGCCGAGCACGAGCGCGAACACGATCAGGAAATCGTTGTGGTCTCCGCCCAGCCCCCACACCAGCACGATCGGGTTCAGCCCGACCAGCACGATCGCCCTGACCGGGTCGATCTCCAGCAGCTGTGCGCAGCGCCACACGAGCAGGATCGTCCCCAGGCTCGCGGCCATCAGCACGGCCTTGATCGCCCAGAACGACGCCGCCACGCCGAGCGGCACGAGCGCGAACGTCAGCAGCGTGAACAGCGGGCCGTAGGGGCTCAGCAGCTGGTGCCAGTTGCTGAGCGCATAGCTCGGGTCGCCGTGAGGCTCGAGGATCGGATAGGTCGTGTACGGGTTCAGGTGGTGCACGACCTCCATGCGCCCGTAGTTGACGTAGTTGAAGATGTCCGTCAGCGCCATCGGCGGCGCCAGGAAGAAGATCGCGTGCACGCCCACGATCGCCGCGATCGCCCAGTGCGCACGCACGCGCTCGGCGATGCCGGGAACGTAGGCGAGGGCGAGCAGATAGCTCACGTACATCGTCGCCATTGCTCCCGTGAACAGGAACTTGAGCGCGGTCGCGTTGCGCGTCAGCCCCGGCCACAGCCCGCCCAGCGGGCCGGCCATCCAGCCCGGGAAGAAGCCCGCGTGGGTGGTCGCGGCGAACAGGCTCGGACGATCGGCGGCTATCAGGACGAACAGCAGGCTGCACGCCACCAGCACGACCAGCGCACCCGCCCCCACCCGCGCCCGTCCATCCGCCCGCAGGGCAGCGCGCTCCGGGGCGCTGTCAGCCTGCGCACCGGCCCCCCGCGGCTCTGCGAGCGAACCATCGCGTAGGCGGAGTGTTGTCGCGTCGCTGCCCATGCTCGATCGGAGGTGCGACCCACGCGAAGCCTCGCCCCGCACAGGAGACCCCATCTTAGGCTCCTCGCCAAAAGCAAGAGCCCGCCGAAGCGGGCTCTCGAAAGATCAACGCGGGTCCGCGATGCGCGGACCCGACAGGAACGACTCTAGATCGACTGGACGTTAACGGCCTTGGGGCCCTTGTCGCCCTGCTCGGCGTCATAGGACACCTTCGAACCCTCCTGCAGCGAGCGATAGCCCTCGCCGTTGATGCCGGTGTGATGGACGAACAGGTCCTTCTCGCCGTCATCGGGGGTGATGAAGCCAAACCCCTTGTCGTCACTGAACCACTTTACGGTGCCGGTAGGCATGTGGGTAACTCCTCCACGGTATGTGCGTGCTGCTGCGCGGAGGATGCTGCTAGAGCCTCGACCTGCGAGCTTGCACTACTTTCGCCGGTCTTCTGTGCCGGCCAGACGCCCCGACCGTAGCAGGTCGTCCCAGCTATGTGTTTACAACTTGGTATATCTCGACCGTCATCCCTTCCGCGCCGCTGACCCTCAACCGCCTGCTCCCCCCCGGAGACCCGGCCGCCGTGCGAGAGATCGTCACGGGGTTGGGGCAGCACGAGCGGTCCTCCGGCGCGCCCACCGCGGAGGGACGGCAACGGCCGTATGTGCTGCTGAACATGGTCGCGACCCTCGACGGCCGCGCCACGCTCGGCGGGCGCTCGGGCCCTATCTCAGACGACGCCGACCGCGCCCTGTTCCACGGGCTGCGCTCGGTCGTGGACGCCGTAATGGCCGGCGCCGGGACCGTGCGGGCCGAGCGCTACGGCCCGATCGTGCGCGATCCCGACACCCGCCGCCTGCGGGGAGAACGTGGCCTGCGCGAGCAGCCGCTCGCCTGCGTGGTCTCCGCCGGCCTGCGCTTCCCCCCCGACCTGCCGCTGCTGTGCGATCCCGCTTCCGAGGTCGCGTTCCTGACCCCTTCGCAGGCGAGCCTGCCCGGGACCGCCGCGCGCGTTGAGTACGTGCGCGCGCGCCGCGACGATGGCTCGCTCGACCTCCCGGCCGCGCTGGGTGAGCTGCACGATCGTTTGCACGTGCGCACCCTGCTGTGTGAGGGCGGACCGCACCTGAACGGCGAACTGCTTGCCGCCGGGCTGGTCGACGAGCTGTTTCTGTCCGTCGCCCCCCTGCTGGACGGCGAGGACCAGGCGGACGAGCGACGCCCACCCCTGCGGATTATCGCCGGCAGCGACTTCGACCCCCCGCTCGCCCTGCAGCTGCTCTCGGTGCTGGAGCACGACTCGCGCCTGTTCCTGCGCTATCGCCTGCGCAATACCGGCTGAGCGTGCGCGGCTGAGCCTGCGCTATCGCGTCCGGGACACCGGCTGAGCGCTGACGGCGACGTTCAGCACCACGCTGTTGGGCACCATCACCGTGTCCTCGCCGGTCACGAACGTCGTATACAGCAGGCCCTGCGAGCTGACCGTGCCCTCGATCTGACCCGCCAGCGGGCCGCCCTGCAGGCGCACGCGGTCGCCGACCCTGAACGGGCGCGCGCTGAGCAGCACCACGCCCGCGAACAGGTTGCCGAGCGTCTGCTGCGCCGCCAGGCCAAGGATCACGGCGGTGAAGGCCCCGCCCACGAGCAGCGTGCGCGCTTCCACGCCCGCCACGCTCAGCGCCACCAGCACGGTGATCGCCAGCATCGCCAGGCGGATCAGGAACCCGACCGGTCCCGCGGCCGCCGGGTCCACGCGCCGCAGCAGCGCCGGCCCCAGCGCGCGACCGAAGTTGCGCGTGATCGCCCAGCCGAGCACCAGCAGCACGAGCACCGTGACGACGCGCACCGCCGCGTTCGCCCCCGGCGAGCTCCCGTGCGCTTCGACCCCGAACAGGCTCGCGCGGTTGTCGTAGGCGACCACGACCACGACGAACAGCACGCCCAGCAGTGCCGCCTCCCAGGCCGCGCGCTTGGCCGCGCGCGGACTGACCTGATCGAGCAGCCCCACCTCGCTCCAGGCCTGGCTGCGGGTCTCGAACATCTTCGGCGGTGTTTTCGGAACGGGCATTCAGCTGTCCATGATGGCTACCCGCACGGCGCCCGCGCCGCACGTCCGCGGTGGACCGCCACTCAGGTCGTGGTGTAAATGACCATGATCCCGCCGAACACCAGGCAGTAGATGGCGAACGGGATCAGCGTGCGGGTCTTGAAGTATTTGACCAGGAAGCTGACCGTGAACACGGCCGTCACGGCCGCGGCGATGCACGCCACGAGCGCCTGGCCGCGCACGCCGTTGCCGAGGTGGCCCAGCAGGTCGGGGAGCTTGACGAGGCCAGCTCCCAGGATGATCGGCGTGGCCAGCAGAAACGCGAACCGCGCCGAGTCGCTGTGGTCCAGCCCGCGCGCGAGCCCGGTCCCCATCGTCACGCCCTCGCGGCTGATCCCCGCGACCAGCGCCGTGGACTGCGCGACGCCGACGAGCAGCGCCTCGCGGTACTCCAGCGTGTCCAGCTCCCGTCCCCCGTCGGCCTTGGCGCCCTCCCTGGCGGCCAGTTCGCGCACCTGCGCGCGGCGGCGAAACCACTCGGCCGCGAACAGCACACATCCGTTGACCATCAGGAATATCGCCGCCACCTCGGGCTTGGCGGTGAGCGTCCGCAGCTCGTGCTCGAACGCGAAGCCGAACACGGCAGCCGGGATGCTCGCGACGATGATCAGCCACGCCAACCGCTCGGTGCTCGTCCGCGCGCGGCGTGTGGAGAGCGTGTGAAAGAAGGCCCGCACGATCTCCACCCAGTCGCGGCGGTAGTAGAACAGCAGCCCGAGCGCGCTGCCGACGTGCAGCATCACGATGAACGCCAGCCAATAGGACTCCGACTGCGACTGCGCGTCCACCAGCCCGTTCCAGCCGAACAGCGTCGGGAACAGCACCGTGTGCCCGAGGCTCGAGATCGGGAACAGCTCGGTCGCGCCCTGCAGTATGCCCAGCACGATCGCCTGAAAGTAGGTGACGGCCGAGGTTGCAATCGTCAGCATCGCCGCGACAGCTTACGGATTGGGCAGGACATGGGGCGAGGGAGCGCACGCCGATGAGCGCATTCTCATCGCCCATACGCAGACGCCCGCTGCGCGTAGCCGGCAAGGGAGAGCGGCGCCGGCAGGTGCGTTCGGGGGACTGGCTCATGGCTCACCCACCCTCCAACGCGCGTCCCGTCGTTCACAAAGGCTTCACACAAAAGTTCCCGGCTGGTCACAAAAGCGGCCATATGCAGGGCAAACTGTTAGGCGTACAGATAGAACGAGAGAGGAGCAACGATGACCCTCACCACGATCACCGACGACGCCCAGGAGCGCGTCAGCAGGGTGGACATGCACTGCCACTCGACCGCCTCGCAGGTATCCAAGCTAGGCGTGCAGCGCGCCGCCGGGCTGCCCGAGTGCGCGACCCCGCCCGAGGAGGTCTACGCCCTGGCCAAGCGCCGCGGCATGGACTTCGTCACGATCACCGACCACGACACGATCGACGGCGCCATGCGCCTAGCCGACCGTCCCGACGTGTTCGTCTCCGAGGAGCTCACCGCCGGCTTCCGCGGCGAGCCCGCGATGCAGGTGCACGTGCTCTGCTACGACATCACCCCCGACGATCACGACTGGCTGCAGGCCCACGCCCACGACGTCGAGCTGTGCGCCGCCTACATGTTCGAGCGCGACATCGCCTGCGCGCTCGCCCACCCCTACTACATCGTCGGCGCCACACCCCTCACCGCGCGGCACCGCCGCCGCCTGTCCGAGCTGTTTCCCGTGTGGGAGACCCGCAACGGCGCCCGCGCGCCCGAGCTCAATCGCCCCGCCGCGACCTACGTCGCCACGCGCGACTCGATCGGCATCGGCGGCTCCGACGACCACGCGGGCGTGGACATCGGGCGCACCTACACCCAGGCGCCGGCAGCCGCGACCCCGCAGGAGTTCCTCGCGCACATGCGCGCCGGGCGCGTGCGCGCACGCGGGGCGCAGGGCAGCGCCGCGAAGTGGGCCCACGCCGCGATCGTCCTCGCCGCGCGCTCGCTGGAGCCCGGCGAGCCTCGCGTTCACGCGGCGCATGAGGCGGCGGACGCGCTCGTCGGCGTCGCGCACGGCGCCAGCGAGGAGAGAGTCGAGTCCGACGGCACGGCGCCGCAGCCCCCCCATCCGGCCCTCGACCCCGACCCGAGTCCGACCCGCGCCCGGCGCGATCGACCCGCGAGCCGTCCCGACCCCCAGCGGGTGATGGCGATGGTGCGCCGGCTGCTGCGCGAGGGCGACGCGCGCCAGGGCGCCACCGGCGCCGGGGGTGCGGTCTCCCCCGAGGACGCCCGCTGCCTGCTGCGCGCGTGGCTGGCCGCGGTCGAGCTCGACCACCTCGACACACCCGGGCTGATCGCCTACATGCAGGACGAGTCCTTCAGCCACGCAGACCTCTACCGGCGCGCGTGCCGCCTGCACGAGCGCAAGCTGCGCTCCGCCGTCGAGCTGGTGCTGCGAGCAGCGCGCGGCGAGGCGGAGGTGGGCGCCGCCGCGGAGGGCGTGTTCGAGGGCTGCATCGCCGCGATCCCCTACGCCCCCGCCACCGCTTTCCTGGCCAGCGAGCAGTCAAAGCTCGCGCGGCTGCCCTTCGGCGGCGAGCGCGAGACCCCGCGCGTGGCGATCCTCGCCGACGGCATCGGCTCCACCCACGGCGTCACCCGCACGATCGAAGAGATCCGCGCGCGCGGTGTCGCCGGCTATGAGATCGAGGTGGTCGCCACCGATCCCGAGGTCGACCGGCGGCTGTCGGCGGTCGCCGAGATCGACGTCCCCTACTACCCCGGCCTGCGCATCGGCGTGCCCAGCCTGCCCGCCGCCGTGCAAACACTCGCCGACGGCGCCTTCGACGCGATCCACGTCTGCTCGCCCGGTCCCGCGGGCGCGGCGGGCGTGCTGCTCGCACGCGCGCTCGGCCTCCCCCTGATCGGCAGCTACCACACCGAGCTCACCGCCTACGCCGACCTGCGCTCCGGCCGCCCCGAGCTCGCCGGCGCGATGGCGATGGCCGTCAGCGCCTTCTACCGCGCCTGCGACATCGTCCTCTCCCCCAGCGCGGCCTCCGACGATGCGCTGGCCGAGATCGGCATGCCGGGTGAACGCGTCATGCGCTGGGATCGGGGCGTCGACACCTCGCGGTTCGACCGCTCGCTGCGCGATCCCGCCCTCCTCGCCGGCGGCCCGAACGACGCCATCAACGTCATGTACTCCGGGCGCATCACCCGCGAGAAGGGCGCCGAGCTGCTCGCCGACACATTCCTTCGCGCGCGTGCGCGCGAGCCCCGCCTGCACCTCGTGCTCGCCGGCGGCGGCCCCGAGCAGGAGCGGCTACGCGAGCGCGTCGGCCCCGAGCACACCACGTTCCTCGGCTGGCTATCGGGCTCGGACCTCGCGCGCGCCTACGCCTGTGCCGACATGTTCCTGTTCCCCTCCGCCACCGACACGTTCGGCCAGGTCATCCTCGAGGCCCAGGCCTCCGGCCTGCCCGTCATCGCCGTCGCCGAGGGCGGCCCGCTGTCGCTGATCGAGCACCGTGTCAGCGGCCTTTTGTGCGAGGCCGACGCGGAGGAGCTGGCCGGGGCCGTGCTGGAGGTCGCGGGTTCGCCCCTCCTGCGCGAGCGGCTCACCGTCGCCGGGCTCGCCTCGGTGCGCGGGCGCACCTGGGAGCGCGCGCTTGCGCGGCTCGGCGAGGGGTATGCGCGGGTGCTCTCGGGGGAGGCCGGCGCCCACGCCGTCGAGCTCCCGCGCGCGGCATAAACACTACGGGCGGGCGAGCCGAGGCGTGGGGGTTGCGGCGAAGTCTCGCGCCGCCGGCTGACGGCTCGCGGGCTCGGAGTCTCGCGCGACTCTGCTAACAACAACGCGCGCATAAACAATCGCAGGGTGTCCGTTTGAGCGCGGGTCCGGTTATTCCCCGGATGTTCACATGAACGCCGAGTGCAACGTGGATTGTAAAGCGTCATGAGCAATCCCCGCCTGGCCTCCTCGCAGCACAAGCGCTCCCGCCTGCGGCTGACCGCCCAGCGTCTCGCCGGCGCGTTTCACGGGACTCCTGCGCACACTCGCCAGAGATCCGCTGTCGAGTTTTCTGCTGCTCGCGTCGATCGCCCTGGCGATCGCGTTCTTCGTGCTGCTCGGCTCGCTGCGCCCGCAGGGCCGCGGACAGCAGGTGGCGCTGACGAACGTCGTCACGCTGGCCAACTCGCAGCACATCCGCTCGGCCGTGCTGCTCGACCACGACCATCAGGTCACCGCGCAGACCGACACCGGCCTGGAAGTCTACGCCGACTACCCCTCCTCGGATGCCGCCACCCTGACGCTCCTGGAAATCCTGCGCAAGGGCGGCGCCCAGGTCTCGATCGACCCGCAGAGCAGCAAGCCCGCCCGCCAGATCGTCGTGCAGTTCCTGATCCCGATCCTGCTGCTCGTGTGCCTGTTCGCGTTCTTCACGCGCCAGACCAAGGAGGGGTCGGGGGGGATCGCGGCGTTCTCGAACTTCCGTGGCAAGGGCAAGCGCAAGAAGAAGGAGACCGCGCCGATCACGTTCGCGTCGGTTGCGGGCGCCGACGAGGCGCTCGCCGAGTTGCGGGAGATCAGAGACTTCCTCGACGATCCCACCCGATATCTGGATGCGGGAGCGGCGGCACCCAAGGGGGTCCTGCTGGTTGGTCCGCCCGGCACCGGCAAGACGCTGCTGGCCAGGGCGACTGCGGGCGAGGCCAACGCGGTGTTCTTCTCGGCCTCCGGGGCTGAGTTCGTGGAGTCGTTGGTAGGCGTGGGCGCCGCGCGCATCCGCGACCTCTTCGCCAAGGCGCGGCGGATGGCGCCGGCGATCGTGTTCATCGACGAGCTCGACGCCGCCGGGCGCAAGCGTGGCGCCGGCGTCGGGCAGGGCAACGACGAGCGCGAGCAGACGCTCAACCAGCTGCTGGTCGAGATGGACGGCTTCGGCGGAGATGCGGGTGTGGTCGTGATGGGCGCCACCAACCGTCCCGACATTCTCGACCCGGCGCTGCTGCGCCCCGGACGCTTCGACCGCCAGGTCGTGGTGGACAACCCGGACGTGCATGGGCGCTTTGAGATCTTGACCCTGCACAGCCGCGGACGGCAGTTCGCCCCCGAGGTCGATCTGCTGGAGATCGCCAAGCTGTGCCCCGGCTTCTCCGGCGCCGAGCTGGCCAACGTCGTCAACGAGGCCGCGCTGCTGACCGTGCGCGAGGGAAACGTCGAGATCGACCAGCACACGCTCGAGGAGGCGATCGACCGGGTGGTCGCCGGACCCGCCAAGAAGCACGTGCTCACCGAGAACGAGTGCTGGACGATCGCGGTGCACGAGGCCAGTCATGCGGTGGCGACCCGCGCCATCGGCCAAGCGGTGAGCGCGCAGAAGCTCTCGATCATCGCCCGCGGACGCCAGCTGGGCACCGCCGCGCACATGCTCACCGACCGCGACGCGGTGATGCACGGCCGCACTGACCTCGAGCGCCATCTCGTCGCGATCCTGGCCGGGACGGCCGGGGAGTTGATCGAGTTCGGCGAGGAGTCCACGGGCGCCAGCGACGACCTGCACGCCGCCACCAAGCTCGCCCGGCGAATGGTGACCAGCTATGGCATGAGCCATCGCCTCGGACACGTGACGATCGGCGAGGAAGGCGGCGAGGTGTTTCTCGGCGCGGCGTTGCAGGACCTCGGCTCGATCGGTCCGGACACCCTGAACATCATCGACTCTGAGGTCGAGCGCATCGTCGAGGAGGCGGAGGTCAGAGCCGAGCACGTGCTGCGCGTGAACTGGGACACTGTGCGCGAGACCGCCGGTGCGTTGGTCGAGCACGAGACGCTCTCGGGGGTGGCGCTCGACGCGGTGCTCTCCACGGTGCAGCCGATCGACCTGGCAGCGATACCGCTGCCCGAGCGCGACACCGACGCGCGGCGACGCGGGTTGGGTTGAGGCGGGCGGGCGCCCGACACCACCCGGTAGGCGGCCGCGTAGCATCAAGGGATGAGCGGCGCGGACATAGGACTGGCCCTGTCGGTGTTCCTCGCCTGCGCCGTCGAGGCGGTCGAGGCGCTGACGATCGTCCTCGCGGTCGGCACGACACGCAGCTGGTCCTCGGCGCTGAGTGGCGCCGGCGCCGCGACGCTCGCGCTTGTTGCGATCGTGGCGGCCCTCGGCCCGGCGCTCACCTCGCTGCCGATCGGCGTGCTGAGGGTGTTCGTCGGCGGCCTGCTGCTGATCTTCGGTCTGCAGTGGCTGCGCAAGGCGATCCTGCGTGCGGCCGGCCTGAAGGCGTTGCACGACGAGCTCGAGACGTTCCGCGAGGAGACCGAAGCGGCCCGCACCGCGGGCGCCGGGCACCCCGGCTTCGATGGTTATGCGTTCACGATCTCATTCAAAGGGGTACTGCTGGAGGGTCTGGAGGTCGCGTTCATCGTGCTCACGCTCGGCGCCAACCAGCACCGCGTCCCGCTGGCGGCCGCGGCCGCCGGACTCGCGGTTCTCCTCGTCCTCGCCGCGGGCGTCGCGGCGCGCGCACCGCTGGCGCGGGTGCCCGAGAACACGATGAAGTTCGCCGTCGGCCTGATGCTCAGCTCGTTCGGGATGTTCTGGGGCGCCGAGGGCGCCGGCGCGAGCTGGCCGGGCGGCGACGCCGCCCTGCTGGCGATCGTCCCCGGGATCCTGCTGGCGGCGATCGCGATGAGCCGGATGCTGCGGCGTGTGACTCGCCCGGCCACCGCCGAGGCCGTACCCGGCGAAACCACCGACCAGGCGACGGTGAGCGTATGAAACGCGCTCGGCGGTTCTTCGTCGGCACGTGGGAGTTCGTCGTGGGCGACGACTGGCGCACCGCTCTCGGCGTCGTGCTCGCGCTGGCGCTCACAGCGCTGCTCGCCGACGCCGCCATCTCGGCCTGGTGGGTCATGCCGCTCGCGGTGCTCGGGCTGCTTGCGCTTTCGATCCGGCGGGCCGCGCGCGGCGGATGAGCTTACTTCGTAAACAGCGAGGGCGCGAACGAGCTCACTTCCTTGCCGCCCGCATACCCCAGGTGGCCTAGCCCGAACAGATCCTCGACGGTGCGCAACAGCGAGAAGTGGTTGTAGGTGTCCTGTACGGTCGCCCCGCCCTTGATGAACGGGGACAGCAGCAGCGCCCCCACCTGTCCCCCGCCCGGAGGGCCGATCCCACCCGCGGGGGCGGGCAGGTTGGGGAACGCGGGCTGGCCGCAGCAGGAGCTCGAATCCTCGTATTCGCCGCTGGAGGGCGCCTCGTCGACGCTCAGCACGAGCAGGCCGTTTTCCTTGTAGGCCTTCGAGGCGGTGATCTCCGGGACTACCTTCTTCAACCACCCGTCGGCGGCTTCCATCCCCGCGGGCGCTCCCGGCGCGCACGGCGTCGGACTGCCGTCGTGGCAGCGGTCGGGCACGACGTAGGCGAAGCTCGGCGTGCTCTTCGTGTTCTGAAGGTCCGACTTGAGCTTGTCCAGGCCGACGTCGTCGCTCGCGCAGGCCGGGGAGTCGATCACCGCATGGAAGTACACGAACGGGTTGCGCCAGGTCGCATACGCCTGTCCGGCGGGCGGGATCGGCGCCGAGGTCGGGTCGGGCGCGCCGAGCGCCGGGTGACCGCAGGCGCCGTAGGCGCCGCCGGCGCCCGCGCCGGGTTCATCCATCCCTTCCAGGTATGAGCGCCACGTCAGGTGCTTTGCGGTGAGCTGCCCGGCGAGCGTCTGCGTCGCGCTCGGATACACGCACCCGTGCCCGAGCGTCTGACCTTCGGCGCCCGCGCTCCCGGGCGTGAGGTCTTCATACGTCGGGCAGTTCAGCGCGATCTGCGGCGTAGGGCCCTGGCCGCTGACGAGCGCGATCGCATTCGCGAGCTGTTCGTGCGCCACCGCGTAATAGCGGACGAGCAGCGCGCCCTGGTGCTCGAGCGTTCCCGTGAGGTAGTGCGCGGACGAGGCCGGCCCGAACGCGGTCGCGTAGGGCTCGTCGTCGAGCATCACCACGAACACGTGCTTGACGCTCGGCAGCTTCGTCGGGGCGGCTCCTTCCCCACCGCCCGACGAACCTTCCTTGCCGCCGGACGAGCCCGAGGAACCAGATGTTCGGGACGGTGATCTGGTGGCGCTTTTGCTCGCCGAGGAGGTGCTGGTGCCGGCGGGCGCCGAGGATTCCGATTCAGAGGCGGGGCTCGGCGTCGCTTGCGGTTCGGAGGCCGGGGACGAGGATTTCGCCGCCCCCGTCGTGCTCGGCGAGGCGGGCGGCGCCTGAGCGACGAGCACCTCTCGGGGGCGAGGACGGGGCGCGCTCGAACCCTTCGCGACCGCGCCCATCGCGACGCCGAAACCGAGGAACGCGACCAGCAGCAGGGCCGATATCTGCGCCGGCGGCAGCACCCGCGCCCACGCTTTACGGGCCTCCTCGCCGCCCGGTCCCGCGCCGAGCTCGCGCTCATAGCCCAACTTGCGTTCGACCTCCGCGAGCTCGGCGTCGCGCTCCTGCAGCAGCGCGGCGCGGCTCATCAGCACGTCGTTGCGAAAATGGTCGCGCACCGCCATCTCATACGCCAGGCCGCCGAGATCCCAGTGCAGTTCGGCCACCTGCGCGGCCAGCTCCTCGCGGCGGCGTTCGAGCTGGGCGGTGTCGTAGCGGGGCAGGGGCGAGGGCTGGTCGGACGGCGGCGCCGGGTACGCCGGCTGCGTGTCCGGCTCCTGCCCGCCCGGAGGTGATGTGCTCATCTAGCCAGTCGAGACGACGTTGGGCAGGTTCTTGGACTTCTGCTCGTAGCTCTGCCCGCTGCCCGTGCGCAGGTTTTTCAGGACGGTCGGCGGCGCCGGTTTGCTGGGAACGGCGCCCACGCCCGGTTCCTTGGCTTTGTGTTTGGCGGCGGCCGCGGCGCCGGCGAGAGCTCCGGCCTTGGCTGCCGAGCTTGCTGGGGGCGTGGGCGGCGCCGGGGTCGTATCCGCGGCGCCCGCGGCGCCGCCACCGACGGTGATCACCTGGGGCGCGGCCCCCGCTGAGGTCGAACCACCGGAGCGCCCGATCAGCACGCCCACTCCCATCGCCAGCAACAACACGCCGATGCTCGCGATCAACGTCAGCACGTTGCCTCGCTGCCAGGTCGAGGACCCAGCCGGCGGCGGCGGCGCGAGCACGCCGGCCGCGGCGCCGGGCATGGGCGGCTGCGTCGGCTGGCCGGGAGAGGCCTGTGCGGCGGCGGGCGAGCGCATCCGATCGAGCAGCATCCCACTCAGATACGTCCGCGGAGCGCCGCACTCCAGGCAGTAGCGCTGATCCAGCGCGAGCGGAGTGCCGCAATGCGGGCAGGGCTCACTCCCCGCCGACGTCTGTCCGCCGGCGCCTCCCATCGGTACGGGAATGGGAACGGGAGCGGGTACCGCCGAGACCGGCGGCGTCGCCGCCGTTACCGGGATCTCCGTCGTTATTGCAGTCGGATCAGTGGACACGATTCCATCGCTCGCGGCCGGTCGCCCGCAGCCCAATCGTCAACGCGATCGCCCTCCCGCACGTGACAATTCTGTGAACATGCTCCGCATCACCCGTTTTCGGCCGAGTTCGCGCCCGGTTTCTCGTTGAAGGCGCAGCGGAAGTTCTCCGGCTGAGAGACCGGCTCGGAGCCCGCGAAACCGCCTTTGGTGCCGTTGGAATAGACGGTCACGTACTGCAGCGTCGAGGGCGCGGGCACCGCCGGCAGCGGCACCGGGTTCGGTTCGCCGGTGCGCGGATCGCCGGTCGAGCCGACGCTGACGCCCTCCGAGCCCGCCGCGTCAGAGCCGGCCGCGGTCGTGACGAGCGTAGCGCTCATCTCGCGCTGGTCGTGCAGACCGACGCTGGGATCGAGCTGGATCGTGGCGGTCAGCTGCGAGTCGTGGATCGTGGACTCCAGCTTGACGCGTGCGGCCGCCCCGATCAGCTGCGCCGCGGTCGGCAGGTAGCCACCGAGCTTCACGCACGCCTGGCTGGCCCAGAAGTAGTTGTTCTGACCGGCCTGCGCGTTCGTCAGCGGGTAGGGGGAGGTCATCAGGCACCACGTCCCGATGTTGACCGTCGTCCCCGGGCAGCTCGGTTCCAGCGCTGTGAGCTTCTTGCCGCCGAGCTCCTGGGCGTTCTTGACGGTGGGGATTGCCGAGGCCGCGAACTTCTTGTTCTTTCCGAGCACGAGGATCCCGTTCGGATAGGGCTTAGCGCTGACCCGGTGGCCGTCGATCGCCGCGACGAACGCGCGCCGCGCCGCGTCGGCGAGGCCCGTCGTCGAGGCGACGAGTGCGAGGATCGATATCACCAGCGCGGCCGTGCCGGCGTGGCGCGAGATAAAGGAGTGCTCGCTCATGGTCGTTGCCTCCTGGGGCGTCGGTGTCTGTGTTGGCGGCGAGCGCCGGCCGCGTGCGCGCGGGCGGAGTATTCGCCGGTGGTTGCGTAGGCATTCTCGATCGGGCGTCCGCGGCGCTTGGGGCCGAGACGGAGCGTCGCCCCTCCGGCCGCCGCGAGCACGACGAGCAGCAGCAGGTACACGGCGGGCGAGGGCGCGTTGTTGCCGCCGGCGCCGGGAGCCGTGTAGGCGCGGGCGCCGATCGGCAGGCCGCGATAGTCCGCGGCGCGATAGGCGGCGAACGCTTGGGACTGCTCGGTCGCCTCCTCCTCTTCTTTCTTTTCTTCGAACACCCGCACGGTCGCCCCGCCCGGTGGGATCGGCCGGGCGAACGCGGCCGCCGGCGGCGGTGGGATTGCCGGCACGCCGCTCTGGGGCAGCAGCAGCAGCGGCGTGAACAGCAGCGCGGCGGCCGCCGGCGGCTTGATCGCAGGCTTGGCGGCGGGCGGCACGGACGCGGCCGGTGGCGGGGGTGGCGGCGCGATCGGCGCGGGGGCCGGCGCGGGGGCCGGCGGAGGCGGGGAAGGCGCACCCGCCGAAGGGCTCGATGCCGCTTTCGCAAAGCGGCTCGCGGCCAGCGGCACGGTGCCACAGGGCTGCTCGACGCTGCCGCCCAGGACCGTCACCGGCACAGAGTAAGACAGCCCCCCGGCCGAGATCGTGACCACCGTGTTACCCGCGTTGAACGCGCACAGAATGCCCGATTTCGAGTCGGTGATGACGTGCCCGGCTGAGTCCTGCAGGGGCTTGCGCAGGTTCGTGGAGTTGGGGTCGTGCTCGACGAAGTTCGCGATTTCCGGTTCGGAGGAGGTGAACGTGTATTCCGGTTCGATCGCGCTCGCGCAGTCGGATTGCAGGCACAGGGGCTGGGGGAATTCGCTGTAGGGACTCGCGCCCGGCGGGTTGGGGCTGCCGTCGGCCGACGCCGGCCCCCAGCGATCGCCGCTGACCGGACGCCGCGCCAAGCCCTCGAACAGCGCCGGAGCGCTGCGCCGCAGCAGCGTCCCATCGAGCGGGTTCAGCGACAGGCTCTGCACGAGCGGGATCAACCGCGCCGTGACCGGCGCAACGTTCGTGGCGGGGTTGCGCTGGGCGACGCTGACGCTGACGAGCAGATAGCCGGTCGCGCCGAACAGCGCATCCGGCTGGCCCGGTGTGAACGATCCGCTGATCGCCGAGCGATAGCCGAGCGTGCCGGTGCCGAACTCGGGGATCGTCACGGCTCCGCCTGCGGGGATACGGCTGGCACGGCTTTCCTCAGGGCGCTCGTACAGGTACGCCGAAGCACCACCGGAGACCATGATCTGCGCCTCTTCGCTCGCGTCGGAGGCCACGTTCAGCGCAGGCGGCAGGCCGGGGTTGAGCTCGCGACTGCCGACGACTATCGCGGGGACGCCACGAGCGCGGGCGTCGGCGAGCATCTCTCCCAGCCACGGCGCCTGCGGTTCGGCGGGGTTCTGGTAGGGGTCGCTCGCCGCCAGCGAGCCACGCGAGTTGTCGATTACGATCACGCGCACGGTGCCCGCCGAGCCGGTGCTGTCAAAGGCGTAGTGGGTGCGCGCTCCCGCGCGCACAGGCCCACTCGGGCCAGGGATGTTCGACGTGCTGACACCGGCCGGCAGACCGCCTTCGCCGAACGGCGCGGGAAAGCCGGCAAACGCTGCGCTGAAGGCGCCTGCGCCGCCGCCTTCGGAATCCCCCGCGGATACGGCCGGGAACACTCCCAGACCGCCGCCCTGGGCGAGCAGCTGGGCGTAGCGGTCGGCCTCGGCGCTCGACTCCGGGCCCTCGCCCGGCGTCTCGCGTCCGCCGGTGTAGAGGAGCGCGCGCGGGCCGTTAGGCCGGCCTGCGAGGCCATCGATGGCGCTCAGCGCACTCGTCAAGTTGCGGTCGGGGGCGATCCCCTCGTCGGCGAGATCGGCACATGGTTCGGCGCACTCGGCATGGCCGGCGAGCGCAAACGTCGCGACATTCGCCTGCAGCGGGACGGGAGCGGTTGCGGCGCTCGGCGGGCCCTGTGCGCCGCCGCCGGGGGCGTAGCGGTAGATCCCGGCGGTCTGCACGTTTTCGCGTACCGCCTGGCCCGAGCCGCCGTTGTCCGTCCCACGCCCGGCATCGTCGGCGTGCCCGCTCCATCCGCCGACGGCCCAACCCGAACCTTCGGGGCCGAGATCGAACGCGGCGATCGGGTCGGCCTTGACTGGCCTGTCCTCGCTGTCGCCCGCGTAGGCGGCGCGCTCCTCGTCCTCCCAGCCGCCGCCCGTTTCGCGCAGCATGTAGCCGTCCCCGGGGAGGGGGTTGGGGGGGATCAGCGGTGGCGGCGTGTTGGGATCGATCGGCGGCAATATCAGCGGTGGTGGATAGATGAAGTCCGGCACCACCGAAAGCACGGCGCGCACTTTCGAGCCATCCATATAGGCGCTCGCTGCAACCGCGGTCTCATTCACGATCGGCTGTTCGGAGAAGTGCCAGGGGCCGTTCGCGCTGTCTCGCTCCAACACCACGTTGTGCCCGGCGAGCACCGCGCCACCATTCGGGAGACCGGCGACGACGTTCAGCTGCGGTCGGCTCGGCAGGCTCGCCAGCAGGACGTGGACTTCGGGGTCGACTCGCCACCCGGAGCCGGAGTTGACGAGCAGATCGTGTTCTGCCACGACCATCGCCTCCGATCCGGCGAAGGCGACTGACGTGAAGTTCGCCTTCAGGGCTTCTTCGGGGTTTCCGTTGAGGCCTTCGCTGAACTCCTTCTGAAATGGTTCGGGCAGCGCGTCCTGCGTCCAGGTCTTGTCATAGCTCCACAGCGTCCCGCTGAGGCCGACGGCGTAGCCGAGCGCGGGATCGCTTGGGTCGAAGGCGATCCCCAGCAGATCGGCGTGAGTGCCTTCCGGCGGCGCTGCCGGATCTTTCTCCCACAGGCCTGTTTCCGCGCGCCACACCCATAGCGCGCCGAGGTCGCCGACGGCGAAAGCGCGGTTCGATTCGGGCCAGGCGATCGCACGCAGCGTGAGCGAACTGACCGCGCCGCTCGAGCTGAGCAGGAACTCGCGCTGCCAACCCTGTCCGGGGATGTAGCGGGCCACCGCGCCGTCGGCGCCGACGGCCAGCGCCTGCGCATTGGGGTCGCCCGGCGTCGTTCCGGGCTCAGGCACTACGGCCGTGAACGGCGCGCGCGCGGACACCGGCCAGCTCGTCAGGCGCTGGGGCTGAGAATGTCCGGTTATCTGCACCGGACCTTCCAGCCAGCCATCTGCGGGGGTGTAGAAGGCGCCGCCGGGAGCATCATCGGGACCAGCTCCCGGCATCCGTTGGAAGGTCGTGCCTTCGAGACTCAGGTAGGAGCCCATGTTGGTCGAGTCCGCGCCCCCCGGCTGCAACGAGTTGGTGACGATTCGCGAGCCGAAGCCCGAGCCGTCGAAGGCGAAACTGCGGTAGCCGGCTATGCGCCCAAAACGAGAGCCGAGGGGATGAGTACACAGAGCTTCACCGCCGCCGCTGTGCGCGTCGCACCAGCTGGCCGTGACCTTGCCTTGGGCGATGTCGTAATAGAGGGTGAAGTCGTACCCGTCACTGCCACCGCCCGGCGCCTGCATGTTGCCGTCGATCCAAACGCCTTGATCGCTCACGGTCAGTGACTGGGCGGGAGCTTTGAGTGGCGACACATCCGAGACGTCCTGTGCCGGCGTGGCCGCTTGCGCGAACAGCGTCGAGCCCAGTTCGACCTCCTGCCAGTGACCTTCGCCCGAACCGTTGACTACGCGCTTGAACAGCATCGCTCCCAATCCGCTTTCCGCGCTGGCTTGGGCAAGCAGCCAGAGATTCTGAGCCGAAGTGCCTGCAAGTGCGACGACCGTGAACGAGCCTGTGTAGCCGCCGGGCAGTTCCACCGGCTCGCGCAACCACTGTGTACCTGTCCAGCGCGCGATAGACGTATCTTGTTTGCGGCCAAGCGCGGCGAAATACGCTTCGGTGTGCCCGGCGCTTTCAACAGCCGCATCGGCGACAGTCGCTGCGCCTTCACCTTCGACCAGCGTTCCTGCAGCTGGATCCCCACCTTCCCCTGCTTCTGGCAGCACCCCCGTGGGCGGTTCCGGCAACACGTGAAAGCGCCCACCCGGATCGCGCGCGAGCACCACGATCCGCTTGCCGGACGGCCGCATCGGGTCCTGCCCGGCGAGCAGACCGCCGGCGTGGGGCGTGATCCTCGCGGAAGGACGATCTGGGTTCATACCGCGATAGGGCTGATTCTGCGCTTCGTCCAATGGCGTTTCGTAGATCGCCCAACCGGGACTGGCGTCGGTCGCACGCTCGAACACCAGCTGGCCCGGCGGCGATTCACCACTCGGCGGCGCGGCGAACTGTGCACGTCCGTTCCCGTTTGCGGAGGGCGGCACGTTGAGTGGCAACACCTCGTAAGCCCACGCTTCGCCCGCTTCGCCGGCGGTCGCTGCGCCCATCAGGACCGTGCTTGAGTCCGCTGTGCCGAGCGCGGGCTGGGGCTGAGAATCGCCTCCACCAGTGTCCGCGCGCGCGCCGGAGCCAACCAGATGCGCCAGGCAGTAGACGCCGAGCAGGGCGAGTAGCGCCACCCCCACGACAGCGCCGACGCGACGACGAACCAAGCGTTCGGAGCTCATCGGCGCAGGCTCGTAGCGACCGCGTTGGGACCCGCGCCCGTGGAGCCGGAGGAGGAGCTCGATTCGCAAGACGTGGCGACTGCGTTGGGACCGGCGCCACCGCCCCCGGAGGAGCCGGACTGGTCTTCACATCCGGTCGCGGGCACGGGCTTGAGCTTGACGAGCGCCTTGGTCTTGAAGCTCAGGCCGGTCGGCCAGCGCTTGGCGCTGAAGCTCAGCTTCAACGAGTGCTTCCCGGCCTTCAACCGCTCCTTGGCCGTTTTCGCGATCGTCTTGCCGTGGCGCTTGGCGATCAGCTGGACGTCGGCGAGACCCGCCAGCTTGAAGCTGACGATCACCGTCAGGCCGCGACGTGAGACCTTGATGTCCTTCAACAGCGCCGGTATCACCTCGGGCACGGGTGTTTCCAGGCTCTGCGCTTGTTCGACGGCCACGGGCGGGGGAGCGAACAGCTGCGAGTTATCCGCCGGCGGGGTGTCAGGCACGAACTGTTCGATCGACTCGTTGGGGCGCTGGGTGATCGTGCTTGCCCAGTGTGGGTCGGTGTTTTCGGACAGAACAGACCCGTTGGTGTAATGAAACAGCCAGCCCGCCGAAGTGGCCATCCAGGCTTCTTCGGGGCCGGTGGCGGCGATCACCTGCGCGCTTCCTCGCGCCGGACCACTGACGGGCAGGGTATCCAGGGTCGTCGCTCCACCAGCGCCGATCAAGGCGACTTTGGCCTTGGCAGTGGCACTTCCGCGTGACGAGTAGGGCTGGTCGGCAACCCAAGCGTTTTCGGTGTCGGGCACCGGCGCGATGTCGATGAAGCGGTCTTCGGGTCCGAACAACGAGGTATTGATCGGAGCCTGCTGATAGAAGGGTTCGGAGTAGCGCACGGCCACGGGCGGGCTCGGCACCGAGCCGTCGCGGGGCGCGTCGGGACCGGATGCAGCGCCGCCCCCGGAGAACCACAGGTCAGAGCCGTCTGACTTGGCCGACAGCAGCTCGGTGCCTTCGGTCGGTACGCCCGCGTAGGGAAAGGGCAGAAAGTTCGCGTCGGTGAACGTCGAACCGACCAGCTTGTGAATCAGGATCGGGTGTTCGGGCTCGGGTGTGGCCAGCGTCACCTGTTTGGTCGTGTTGCCCGCTTCCGCGCCGACGAACGTACTCTCGTAGAAGGCGCCGTGGAAGAACGCCAACCCGCTGACGCCACGGCCCTGGGGCTGGTAGGAGCTCGTCAGACTGGTGCCATTCCAATGCAGATGAAAGGCGCCGATGCGCTGTCCCGAGGGGTCCTCGCTGCCGACTCCCGCAAACCAGCAGTCGTTCGGACCGTTGCAGGCGGCCGCGTCGAGCGGATGGAAGGGATCGGGCGACTGCAGCGGTGTCGAGTAGGAGCCAACCACGACGCCTTCCTTGAAGTGGCAGAGGCCGAGGCCGGAGCCCACACGTGGCTCGCTCGGTTCGGTGATCGTCCAGAACTCGTCGGGTCCGGCCCAGGCGATGCGCGAGACTTCGCCGGCTCCGCCGCACACGGTCGACAGCTGATGCCAGCCGCGCCCGTTGTAGAAGAACAAGCCGTCGGACACGGTGGCGTTGCCCTCGACGCTCAAAAGTCCCTCATTGGGGGCGTAGAACTCCATGTCGTCGACGCGCCCGAGGGCCACCTTGAACGGGGCCCCTTCCGGCGGCGGCGGCTGTTCCAGGCGCCAGCTCGCTTCGGCGCCGGCCGATCCGGGGACCGATAGTCCGAGCGCAAGAGCGCTGACGAGCATCGTCAGTGCAAGGACGAGCGGGTATGCCTCTCCCCCGGCCGGCCCACCGACGCGACCGCGCCGTCGCCGGCACACGTTCAAGGTCTGCGCCCCGGGTCTCGCTCGGGCGCGGGACGGCGCACGTCACGCAATTCCTCCAGCGTCGTCTCGTGCACCGTCGAGAGCACGGCGTCGAGCGCCACGCCCGACAGCGTCTCCTGCTCGAGCAGAGCGTTGGCGGTCTCCTCGACGGCGTTCCAGTGACGGTCGAGGATGAACGCTGCCCTTGCTTCGGCGTCGCCGACGAGCCGCTCGACCTCGCGATCGATCAGATCCAGGGTGGAGGGACCGACCGAGCCGAGGTCCTGCAGCGAGGCGCCGAGGAAAACCTCGCCGCCCTTCTCGCCGATCGTCACCGGCCCCAGCGCCGGCGACATCCCAAACGATGTGACCATGCTGCGCGCCAGGGAGGTCGCGGCGTGCAGGTCGTCGCTCACGCCCGTGGAGAGGCTGCCGAACGCGATCCGCTCTCCGGCCGTGCCGGCGACGATCACGATCAGCTGGCGCTGCAGATCGAACTCGGTCTGGATCACCTGATCGCGGTCGGTGAGCATGTGCGCGGCCGTGCCCAGCGTACGCCCGCGCGCGACGATCGAGAGCTTGCGCGTGGAGCTGGTGTGCCCCAGCGCGTCCGTGACGACGGCGTGCGAGGCCTCGTGCACGGAGATCAGCCAGCGCTCCTCGCGCGTGAGGATGTGCTTTTTGGCCGGTCCGGCGACGACGCGATCGATCGACTCCTCTAGCGTCGCCTGGTCGATCTCGTGGTTTGAATCGCGCACGCTCAAGAGCGCCGCCTCGTTGATCACGTTCGCGAGCTCCGCGCCGCTGAAGCCGGGCGTCTGGTGAGCGATCTCCTCGAGCGAAACGTCGGGGCCGAGCGGGCGCTTTGAGCCGTGCAGGCGCAGGATCTCCAGGCGCCCGTGCACGTCGGGGACGTCGATCGTGACCTGGCGGTCGAAGCGCCCGGGGCGCAGCAGCGCCGGGTCGAGGATGTCGGGGCGGTTCGTGGCGCCCATCACGACCAGGCCGCCGTCGCCGGAGAAGCCGTCCATCTCCACCAGCAGCGCGTTCAGCGTCTGCTCGCGCTCGTCGTTGCCCTGCCCGATGCCGGCGCCGCGCTTGCGCCCGGCGGCGTCGAACTCGTCGATGAAGATGATCGCCGGCGCCGTCTTGCGCGCCTTCGCGAACAGGTCGCGCACGCGCGCCGCACCGACGCCGACGAGCGACTCCACGAAATCGGAGCCCGACAGCGAAAAGAAGGAGGCGTCGGCCTCGCCCGCGACGGCCTTCGCGAGCAGCGTCTTGCCGGTGCCCGGAGGACCGACCAGCAGGACCCCCTTCGGCGCCGCCGCGCCGACGTTCAGATAGCGCGAGGGGTCATTCAGGTAGTCGCGGATCTCTCGCAGCTCGGCCACCGCCTCGCCGGCGCCGGCGACGTCAGCGAACGTGATCGCTTCGGTTTTGCCCTTGCCCTTCTTGCGCCCTTTGCCCGTGAACTCCGAGAACGCCGCGATCCCGCCCGCACCGCCGTCCGCGCCGATACGCATGAACAACGCGAACAGGCACACCAGCAGCAGGATCGGCAGCAGGAACTGCACGAGGATCGCGCGCGGCGCCTTGCCCGACTGCTGATCGACGTTCACGACCACGCCCGAGCGCGTCAGGGTCTGCAGCAGACCTTGCGTCTGCGCCCCCGAGACGGGGTATGCGGCCCAGTATTCGAGCTTTGCGGGCGTCGCCAGCGGCGCGTTTTTGGAAGTCGTGTTGAGCTGTTCGGAGGTGGATGTCGTCGTCCCCGCCGCCGTGGTCCCACCCGATGTCGTCCCGGCCGGCACGCCGCCCGCCGTCGGGGACTTCAGCGCGATCTCGACGCGATCGTCGTGGTCGAGCAGCGTCGCCGTCGCGACCTGTTTGTGTTCGGCCAGCGAGATCACGCGGCTGATCGGCAGTTCCGTGCCGTGGCTGGAGGGGCCGATCGATCCCAGCAGCACGAAGAACGTGACCGCCAACGCGACCGACGCAACCGTCAAAAACAGCGCGAGCTTGTCGCGGAACACGAGCCGGCGCACGCCGACAGCGATGTCTCCAGCCGTGGCGAGCACCGGATTGCGTTTGTGCGCCAGACCCGAGCGCACGGGGGGACGCGAGGCCGAGGGACGGGGCTTCTTGGGAGCGCCGGCTGCACCCGGAGCGCGACCGTTCGCGGGCGGGGGACTCGTATCGCCGGGCTCTGCGCCCTCGGGCTGGATGTCGTCGTCAGTCATGGGTGTTTGTAGTTCTTGTCGTCGTGGTTGTCATCACTACAGACCGGCGCAATAAGTGCCGGAGCACGGACGGCGCCCGGCGCCTAACTGCGGTGCCGGGCGCCGGGGCCGTGTGCTTGGAATTGCCTTGAGTCGACCAGCTGCTATCTAGCCTTTTTTCTTGCCTTTCTTCTTCGGCGCGATCGCGGCCTGCGTGATCGTGATCGTCTTCGTCTTGCTCGCCGCCGTTCCGCCCGTGGGCGTGAACGTCACCGTGATCTTGACCGAGAGCTTGTGGCCCTTGACCTTCGCGAGCTTTTTCTGCGCCGCGCTCGAGATCGGCAACGTCACCGTTCCCTGACCGCCGCCTACGCTCGCCGTCACGTTGGCCACCGTCACGCCACCGCCGACCGCCTTGATCTGGACTTTCCCGGCACCGGGGAGAACGAGCGAGAGCACGACGCTCTTGCCCTTGATCTTGGTCCCTGCAACCGAGAAGGCGTTGCTGGGGGGTGTGACGACCGTCGTTGTGACAGTCGGACCCGTCGTCGTTTTGACTTCCGGCGGTTTTACAACTTCTTCAGGACCTTTGCCGGAACCTTCCGACTTGTGCCAGTCGATCGCTTTCACGCCCGCCTGGGCGATATGCACGATGCTCAGCGGCAACGTTCCGTAGTCATGTAGAGCCAACTGGAACTGGCCCTTGGTCGACTCAACACTTTCGAGGTAATCCTTGACGGTCCTGGCCTTTTCCTGCTCCAACTGGCTTTCGCCGTACACAGGCGCGTCATCATCCCACGCGAAGTCGTACGTCAGGCCACATATCGGATAGGCGTGGACAGGTTCGTTTTTAATCGCACTGGCGGTGCTGCCGGTAGCGATCGATTTTTCCCAATCGCCGAGAGTCGGATCTGCGCCTTCGGTCGGGAAGCCGCGGTAGTCGGCGTCCGTGCAGTTGGCGCCTTCGGGCGAAGAGACGAGGTTGGACGTCGCCACTTCGGAGGGCTCTGCGTAGCCCACGCCTACTTCATCGCCTTTTTCAGGGTTGATCGTCTGCATCGGAATCCAGTAAGTGTGATCGTTGGTTTCCTTAGCCATGAAAAAGCCGTGCTTACGGGACGTTGCGAGGTCCGCATAACCGATCGAGCCATTTGTGTGTTCGACGGCTTCGGTGAGCGGACCGCCACCTTCGGCAGCAGCAGTACAAATATGTACAGCTTCGACACATTCTTTCGATCCGTTGACCGGATTGGGCTTCTTCTTTTCGGAGTTAAAGGGCCATACAGCATTGTCGCCTGCGACCGGTGCTTCCGTCCAGAGGCCGCTAGGAGCATGGGGCAGAAGACTAAGATACGCCTTGAAATTAAACGTAGTACCCGAGCCATCAAAACGCACAATACGAATGACCGGGGTGTTGGCGCATCCTTCGCGTTCGGTAAGCAAAGCGTTGCCGAACTCTTCCTGTGGGACGATATCGCCCCATGTCTGTGACGTCCCGTCCCAGATTGTCTCCATCTCTTCTGCGGTGATATGCACACGCAGCGTTTCCGTTGACGCTTTGTCACCGGTTTCACCGCCAGGAGGATCATTGGGACCTCCGGTGCTCGTATCACCATTGGCGCTGTTTTTGCCATTGGCCGCCGGTTCTGTACCGGGGTCTTTTAGTTTGCAGCCATTTGGAAAGTGAACGATTATGGCGACCGCAAAAGATGCTACCGGAATCTGATGGATGACACCTGGTTTTGTTCCTCCAGCCGCATCCGCCGCGAGCTGCTGGGTGACCGTTAGAGGCGCGTCGCTTCCGGCATAGCGGGTGACGCTGGAACGCGTGCCCGGTATTTCAGATTCCGCTTTGGTGAGGCCGACACATTCGACCGAACTTGCCGCACCGCCAATCGACGCGATGCCACAACCGCTCCCGTTGCCTTTGTATTCGACGTGAGGCGCAGAGGCGCCGCACCCTTCTGCGCTGTGGAAGACGGTGGTGGACCAGAATTCGAGCTGGGCTTCCTTCTGAGCCGAGGAGCCCTGGCCTTCGATCGGGGCGCCTTCGCAGTGCCCAACGGTAAACGCGGCGTGCGCCGACGGCGGCGCCACGACTGCAACGGCGGCCATCGCGACCCCCGCGCAGAGCGCCGCCACGACGGCGCGGATACGACCGCGTTCAGCGGTCAGGGGAAAGCTTGCATGCATGAGCAGGGTAGGTCCTTTCACGAGCAGAGGTCGGGAACGAAGCGAGTCTCACACGCCTCTTTGCCCAAGCGCAAGCCCGTTCACAGAAGATATACAAGCCGGTAACGCGGCAGCATCAAGTTGTGACGAGAAGTCACGACTTGATTGCAGGTTGGTAACAACCTGGTAACAGGATCTATTTGTTCGTCAGCCCCGGCGATAGACGTGGGCACGGTGAGCGACCATAACCACACTAACCGTCCGGGTCTTGTGGTCCAGCGTATAGATCACGCGATAGGGGCCACGGCGGGCCGCCAAGCGTCCCTCCCATTCGAACCGTAGCGGCTTACCGAGACGCCTTGGGTTTGCAGCGATTGCAGGCAGGAGGTCGAAGATCGCGGCGGCGTGCTTCTCGGGCAGTCGCGCGAGGTCGCGGTGAGCGGAGCCGGCGACGATGAGCCGCCACGGCCGCCCGCTCACGCTGCCGCGTCGTGGCGCCGGCGTGCTTGGAACTCGGCCTGGAGTTCCTCGAGCGTTACATAGTCGCCCGACTTGATTGCGGCCTCACCCTCGCGGATCTGGGCCACCAGCTCCGGGTCGGACATGACCTCCAGTGTTTCTTCGAGGCTCTCCAGATCCTCGGGACTGATCAGCACAGCCGCGGGAACGCCGTTGCGTGTGACCGTGACACGATCCTGCTCGCGCGCGACTCGACCCACGAGCTCAGAGAAGCGAGCCTTGACCGACGACAGCGGAAGGGTCTCGGGCATGGTCAGGATTCTAGCCAACCTGGCCTCGTACGGCAAGTTCGCGGCTACTTCTTCCCCCTGCCCTTCCCCGCGATCTTCTTCGCCGGCGAAGCGGAGACGAACGTCGCGGGGACTTCGTCCGAGAGCGCTTCGGCCGGCGCGGGCGGCGTAAAGACGATCGTGATGTTGGCCTTGAGCTTGCCGGCGCGCTTGAGGTCCTTGACGTACTTGGCGGAGATGTGGAGCGTGAGCGTGGTGGTGCCCTCCGAGCGGGCGGTGGCGGAGGCGCTTGCGAGCAACACGGGCGGTGGCGCCTTTTTCTTCTTGGGTTTGGCCTTCGACGCATGCGCGACGGCACTGCTTGCACGGGCCTTCCTGGCCGTCTTCCCGGAGGCGGCTTTAGGGATCGACCCACGGGCCTTGGCCGTCAGCTTTCCGGGGCCGGGCGTCTCCACGAGCAGGGTGATGCCGCCATCCTTGGCACGCCTGACGGAGACGCCAAGTTCGGGAGACGAAAGCGCATTCAGCGTGAAGCCGCCCGAGCCCGCATTGACACTGGTCGGTTGGACGGATGTGCCACCAGGTGCCTGAAACGTCGCTGCGAATGCATCGGGGAAACCATTGCCGTCGCCGAACTTGAGATTGGTCGCCGCCGAGACAAATGCGACCGTGGAACCATCCTGGGAGAGTGTCGGATCAACCAGGACAGACCTGTTTGGGTCGCCGCCTTCGTAACCGACAACCGCGCGTTCCAGCGTGTTCGCACCTAGATGCACAACATATAGATCACCCACCGTCGGAAAGGAACGGAAGGCGCCCACTGGATCCGGTTCGGGCAGCACGAAGTCATCGCGCAGAGAGGTGAATGCGATCGTCGAGCCGTCCGGGGAAAGTGCGACCGATTCGATCGAGGGAGTCGATCCCGGGTTGCCAGATTTGACACCCAGCGTCAGCTCGCGCGTACCGGCCTTGCGCGATACGCCGGGTCGCATGTTTGTGAGAAAAAGATCCAGACCGTTTGTCTTAGTGATGTTCGGACGCAGCGCAGCACCGGCCAGGAAAGCTACCGTGTAGCCGTCATCACTCAGACCGGGGGACGTAAGGGCGATGCTTCCAAGGGCTGACTCCGGCTCGGTCAAGGGTCCATAGCAGGGGCCTGTCGAGGTCTGGTTCAACGTAATTTCACCATCCGGCGGGCACGCGGGATCGTCGAGGTCGGCGATCCCGGTCACACGGCGGGTGACGGCTGCCGGTTCCTGCCAGCGCCGCCATAGGTAGTAGGGCTCGCTGTTGTTGAGCGACTCGCCGGACAGAAAGCGGGTCTGTGCGGGCGCGTTGGTTGCAACCCAGGCTACGGTCGAGCCGTCCCCGCTGATCGTGGTGGGGCCGATGGCGCCCCCGGCCGGCTTGCCTTCTTCGGGTTCGCCCTTTTTCTGGGTGCTGACGAGGGTGGTCGTCTTTGTCTGCAGGTCGCGCACGAACAGCTGTTGCGGCGGCGTTTCGACTCCAGCGTCGTCCGGCAGATTCGAGCTGACTTCGCCGGTGCGGAACGCAACGTAGCGACCGTCGGCCGAGATCGCGGTGTTAGGCCACACTTCGGCGCCGGGTTCGCGACCGGGCTGGGGTGTTTCTTTGGATACATAGGCAGCCGGCTCTTCGGTGCCGTTCTTGGCCGAGACGAGCGTGTATGCACCCGAGCTCTTGCGTTCCGCGGACAGCGGCACGGTCATGTCACGGACATAAACGTCGTAATTTTCGTTGGTGTCCTGCGGCGCGAGCTGCTGGGCGGTATCGAAGGCGACGTAGCGCCCGTCTGCACTGATCGACGGGCTTTCGGCGCCACCCACGATCACGTGTGACTGTTCGCATTCGCCATCTTTGTTCAGCGCCACCTCGCTGCCGTCAGCGACGAGCGCCAGTTCGCCGGTGTCCCTGTCATAACGGAATATGCCACCCTCACGGCAGGCATCGAGCGGTTCGGGGTCGCCGTTCGCCACGCCGTCGTCTTCGAAGAAGTTGGTGGCGCGCGTCTGAAACACGACGTACCGCCCGTTGGCCGAGATCGCCGCGTCGGTCGTGGCGGCGTCGGCCTGTTCGTCGGAAGCCTGATCGACGGAGACAATGTCCGCCCCCAACCCCCCCGCCGCTGGCCCATAGATCGCATGCGCCGAAGCGGCGAAGACCAGTGAGCAGAGAACCGCAGCTTGACTCGACGCAAAGAACCGCTTCACGAAACCTTCACCACCCGGCGCACTTTGGTCCGGTTGCCGGCCTTGTCAGAAACCGTGACGGTGATCGTGTAAGACCCCCCGACGGCGTAGCGATGACCGAGCACGGTGCGGCCGTTCGCGCTGCCATGACGGCCGCCATCACCGAAGCTGACGTGCACCGAGCCCGCGTTTACGCCCGAGACCTGCCCCTTGGCCCCGTCGCTGACGCGCACAGTGACCGAGGCCCCTTGCACCCGCACGCGCACGCGCGGGGGCGTGCGGTCGATTTTGAGCGTGGCGGGCACGGAGTCGACTACCTGGCCAAGCGAGTCGGTGGCCTCGACCTGGATCGTGTGCACGCCGCTCGGGATCTCCGAGCCGTGGAGGATCGTTTCGGTGGTGGTGAGGTTTTCGGCGATTTCGCGGTCGTCGACGAGCACGCCATAGGTGATCGTGCCGGCACCGGCCAAGGGGGTTTCCCACTGCAGCGGGACTCTCGCGGCGCGGACCCAGCCTGAGGGCGTGTCGAGCACGAACTCGCCGGGGGGGGCGCGCACGACGACAGCGCCGATCTTCGTGTTGGCGCCGTCACCCTGCAGGAAGCCGACGATCGCGTCGCCGTGGTGGGAGGCGCCGATCTGGAGCTGGTGCACGGTGCCGCCACCGGGCGCGGAGACGAGCTGGCGATTGGGGGTGCCGTCTGCCCGGCGCTCGAGCACGCCGACGGCGCCCGCGCCGTGCTCGTCGACCTTCCAGGCGGCGGCGAGCGCGCCGTTGTCAGCGCGCGTCAGCACGGGATCGCCGGCGATGTCGCTGGCCCCGTCGTCCATGCGCGCGGGCGCGGAGAGGCCGGTTTCGGTGCCGCGCGCGTCGAGGCTTGCGACGCCCGAACCGAAGCCGACGTCGAAGTCGCCCTCGCCGTCGAGGCCGAGGCTGAGCGGACCGACCGGACCGGCGGGCCCTTCGGCGCCACCGCCGTCGACGATCCGCGCGGGCGCGAAGGCGGCGCCGTGGGGGTCGAACGAGGAGGGAATCTCCGCGACGAACACCCGCGGGCGGGTGAAGCCCGAGCCGGGCGCGGGCTGCTGACGGTAGGCGACCGCGCCCTCGCCGAAGCCGGCGGTGTCGAGCGCGAGCTCGTCGGCGGGGCCGTTCAGCGCATGGCCCGCGTAGGTGGAGGGGCTGACCTGGAGGATGTTGCCGGGGACCATCCCGAAGATGCGCCGCGCGTAGATGCGGTTGACGAAGGAGTCGTCGGGCTCCTGCCAGGCGACGATGCCCTGGCCGGTGAGGTCGATCGCCACGCGCGGGGAGTTGGCGGCCGTGGGCGCGAGCATCGGCTGGGCGGGGTTGCGGTTGAGCGGCTGCCCGAAGGAGGACCAGAACTCGCCGTCGAAGCGAGCCATGCGAATTTCGGCCTTGACGTAGCCGGGCGGGATTTCCGGCGTGGAGGGCCCGCTGACGGCGGTGATCACGCGGTAGGCCACGAGTGCGCCGCCGGCGAGGTTCATCGCCACCGAGGGATAGGTGCCGATCGCCTGGCCGATGTTCAGATCGACGGGAACAGGGGGCTGGAAGCCGGTCGAGCCGGGCTCCAACGCCGCCGAGAAGAGGCCGTCGGTCGTGGAGGAGTAGTGGTTGGTCCAGACCACGACCAGCCTGCCGCCTTCGCCCGCGCCGATCGCGGGGAAGGAGGATTCGAAGGGCTGGCCGACGTCGACGCGCTGGGGGGCCTGCCACGCCCCGTGCGAGTAGAGCGCGGCGAAGATGTGGGGGCGGCCGTCGACGCGCTTGCGATAGACGAGCCCGCCGCTGCCGTCGCTGGCCATCGCGACGCCGCCGAGTTCGACGATTTCCGCGCTGGCGCCGTCGAGCGTCGTGACCGGCGAGATCAGGGCGATCGCCGCGGGGGCACGCGCGAACGCGGCGACGGAGGCGAGTGCCAGGAATGCGAGAGCCGAACGTGGGAGAACACGCGCACGACTCTGGACGCGGCGCGCGTGAACGCGCCGTGCGCGATGCGGATGAGGCACCCCGGCAGATTGATCGGAGCGGGCGGCCGACCTGTTAACGAGTTGAGAACATTTGCCCGCGTTCACATCCTGTTCACGTCTGGGTGTCGCGCTGCTCTGAGACTGGCGCACAAGTCCCCGTCACCTAAGGAGCAGAGTCTTGCGACTACGACCCACCCGCACTTTGACCGTCATGCTGGTCGCGGCGGCGCTCACGCTGGCCGCCCCCGCCGCCGCCGGCGCGCGCGCGCTGCTGTTGAGCGGCTCGACCTCGATCTACCCGCTGATGATCCAGCTCGCGGCCGCCTACCACAAGGCGACGCACCAGCCGACCCCGAAGGTCAACCAGGGCACTTCCGACGCGGGCGTCAACGAAGTGAACGCCGGCAAAGTCGACATCGGCGACGTCTCGCGCGATCCGATCGTCGGCTCGGACCCGCACGGGCTCGTGTTCACGAAGATCGCGCGCGACGGCGTGTGCATGATCACCTACCCGAGCAACCACCTGGCGAACCTGAACCAGCAGACGGTGCAGGGCATCTTCACGGGCAATATCCGCGACTGGAGCGAAGTGCCGGGCTCGAAAATCTCGGGCTCGATCGACCTCGTGGACCGCATCGCCTCCTCGGGTACGCAGGACGCCTTCCAGAACATCTTCCTCGGGCCGAGCCTGAAGATCGCCCCGAGCGCGGACGCGGAGGAAACGAACGGCCTCGTGCAGAGCAAGGTCAAAAACGACCCGAACGCGATCGGGTTCGTGTCCTTCGCCTTCACCGGCGGGGTCAACCCGGTCGGCTACCAGGGCATCCCGTGCACGCTGCAGAACGCGAAGTCCGGTCAGTACCAGGGCGTGCGTAACTTCTGGATGGTCACGAAGGGCTCACCGAAAGGTGCCGCGGCGAAGTTCATCGCATGGATCACAAGCGGCAACAAGACGACCAAAAAAATAATCGGCTCGCAGTGGATCACGATCCACTAGCAGCAGGCCCAGACTGTTCACCGCGCGTCGGGCGAGCGTTCGCCCGACGCGGGCCCTGCAAAGGGTCCTGAGCGACGATGGGCGCCCGCTTGCGCAGGAACACGCCGGACGGTCGCGCCGAGCTGATGCTCGGCGCGCTGTCTGTCGGCGTGCTGGCGCTGATCGGGTTGATGCTGGTGACGGTCTTCCTGAAGGCGTGGCCGTCGTTCGCGCATAACGGGATCAAGTGGTTCTTCCCCGGCGGCGACGTCGATCAGCAGCTGAAAGGGATCATCACCGGGCCGACGGACCCGGCGCACTACGACTACTACATCCGCGCGTGGCCGCTGATCTGGGACACGATCGTGACGACCGGACTGGCGGTGATCGTGGCGCTCGCCGTGTCGGTGCTGGCGGCCGTGTTCGTCGTCGAGCTGGCGCCCGCCTCGGTGCGGCGCACGATCGACCCGGTGATCCAGCTGCTGGCGGCCGTGCCGTCGGTGATCTACGGGCTGATCGGGATTCTGGTGGTAGCACCGTGGATTCAGGGCTATATCTCCCAGCAGCGCAAGCATTCGGTGCAGTACGTGGTGCAGCTGACGGGCGCGAACCTTACGACCGCCGTGCTGATCCTGGCGCTGATGATCGTGCCGATCATGGTCGCGATCATCGTGGCGGCGCTGGAGACGGTGCCGCGCTCGTGGACGGAGGGCTCGGCTGCGCTGGGCGTTAACCGCTGGCGCACGATGTGGCGCGTGTCGCTGCGCACGGTGCGCCCGGCGATCCTCGCGGCAACCGTGCTCGCGACTGGGCGCGCGCTGGGCGAGGCGATCATGCTCTCGATGGTCGCGGGCTCGCGCGCGTACGCGGTCAACCCGTTGGACGGCGTCACGTTCCTGTTCGAGCCCGTGCGCCCGCTGGCGGCGACGATCATCGCCTACATCGACGGCATCTCAGTGGTGCCGCTCGAACAGACGCTGTATGCGATGGCGGCCGTGCTGCTCGTCTCCTGCGCGTTCCTCTCACTGGCGGCGTGGGCAGTGAAGCAGCCGATGAAGAAGTACGGCATCAGGACATGAGCACGCATGACTGCGCTGGATCGGCGTCCTCCCTCACTTATGTGCCGAGCACACCGCGTTCGGTGCGTCCTTGCCCAGCTTGTCCTCCGTGCCCATGTCGGCGCGGTGAACATAGACGGGATCGGTTGACATGAGCGCGTCCGCGACACCCGAAACCCTCGCGGCGCCGCCCGCCGGCGCCCTGCGGCGCGAGCGCCCGCGCGACTCGGTGGGGAGCTGGCCGCTGGTCGACCGCGCCGCCTACGTGCTGTGCTGGGCGACAGGGATCGGGCTGTGCGTGGCGGCTGGGGCGATCGTGGTGTTCATGCTGGTGAAGGGCATCGCCTACGTGCGCCCGAGCCTGCTGTTCACCTCACCGGGCGTGGGCGCGACGCAGGCCACCTCGGGGGGGTTTCTGGACCCGATCCTCGGCACGCTGCTGCTGGGCGCGCTCGGCATCCTGATCGCCGCGCCGCTGGGGGTGGCGGTGGCGGTGTGGCTGGGCGAGTACGGGCGGCCGGCGGCGCTGGCGCGCGCGGTGGAATCGGGCATCGAGATGATCGCGGGCGCGCCGAGCGTGGTGCTGGCGATCTTCGGGCTGCTGATGTTCTCGCGGCCGTTCCTGGCGTTCCTGTCGCAGACCTCGGCCGGAGGGTCGGTGTTCGGGCGCTCGTTCCTGACGGCGGGGGCGATGATGTCGCTGCTCGCGCTGCCGCTGATCGTGGGCGCCACGCGCGAGGGACTGGCGCAGGTGCCGGGGCACGTACGCGAGGCCTCTTACGCCCTGGGGAAGGCGAAGATCACGACGATCCGCAAGGTGCTGTTGCCCTCGATCAGGCGCAGTATCGCGGGCGGGGTGACGCTGGGGCTGGGGCGGATCATCGGCGATACGGCGATCGTGGTGATCCTACTCGGGGCGACGCTGCACCTGGAAGGCGCGGGCGGGGCGCCGGGGCTCTCGACGCTGCGCGGCACCGGCGGCACGCTGACGAGCTACGTCAAATACTTCTCGCCCGCGGGTGAAGGCAACCAGGCGGAGAAGGCGTATGCGGCGGCGTTCGTGCTGCTGCTGATGGTGATCGCGCTGAACGCCCTCGTGACACGCATCACGCACGAGCGACGCGGGATGTTCGAGCGGATGGTCGCGTGGTCGTGGCTGCCGTTCTGGAACAGAGCGGGAAGCGAGGACGCGACATGAGCCCCACGAAACCGCCGCGCGCGCGACGGATCGCCGGCCACGGCAATCCGACCGTTGTCGAGCCCCGTCCGCTCACGCCGGAGGACTTCACGCCGGTCTCTGCGACGAGCCCTACGAGCGACCCGGCGACGGGGGTCATCGCCCCGAACGGGTTTGCCGCGCCGAGCGCCGCGAACCCCGCCGCCGCTGCGACCACGCGCCCGCCGGCGAGCGCGACGATCGAGCGGATGTCGATCGAAGGCGTGTGGCTGGCGTACGGCGAGCGGTGGGTGGTGCGCGACGTCAGCCTGCCGGTGCGCCAGGGCGAGGTGCTCGCGATGATCGGCGCGTCGGGCTCTGGGAAGACAACGCTCCTGCGCTCGCTCAACCGCCTCACCGAGATCACGACCGGCGCCGTGCGCGCCGGGCGCATCACGCTCGATGGCGAGGACATCCACGAGCTCGAGGTCAACGACCTGCGCCGGCGAGTGTCGATGGTCTTCCAGCAGCCGAACCCGTTTCCGATGAGCATCTTCGACAACGTCGCCTACGCGCTGGCCGAGACCCCCGGGCGCGGGCGCCGGCGCCGGCGCACGCCCGAGCTCGAACAGGCCGTGAGCGAGGCGCTGCGCCGGGCCGGACTCTACGACGAGGTCGCGGGCGACTTGCAGCGCTCGGCGCTGCGCCTGTCCGGCGGCCAGCAGCAGCGCCTGTGCATCGCGCGCGCGCTCGCCGCGCAGCCTGAGGTGCTGTTGCTCGACGAGCCGTGCTCGGCGCTC
>DASZJF010000024.1:0-28307 GCA_035948355.1 Solirubrobacteraceae bacterium | reverse complement strand
ATGTGCGGCCTCGCCGTTGGCGCATGCGCCAACGGTAGGACGAGCCGCATGCGGCTCGTCCCGACCCCGCGCATGCGCGGGGTCGCTGGTCGGCGCATGCGCCGACCAGCACAGCATGCACGGCAGGCTTGGTGCTCCGGTCATAGACTCCACTCATGCGTCGCCGAGTCACCTTCTCGCGCAACCTGACGCTGTCGCTGTCGCGCACGTGCCAGTGCTACTGCAAGTACTGCGCGTTCGCGACGCACCAGGCGCACCTGTACACGCCGGATGAGGTGATCGAGATCCTCGACGGCGCGGCCAAGCGCCAGGTCAAGGAGCTGCTCGTGCTGACGGGCGAGCAGCCGGAGGTCAACCCGCAGGTACGCGCGCGCCTGGACGAGTACGGCCACGAGGACTTCACGGCGTACGTCGTGTGGGCGTGCGAGCGCGCGCTCGAGCGCGGCCTCTTGCCGCACACGAACCTTGGCGCCCTGTCGCGCGAGGACCTCGCGCGGCTGCGCGAGGTGACGGCCTCGCAGGGGTTGATGCTCGAGTCGGTTGCGGAGCGGCTGATGCAGACGGTGCACGCTGGCTCGCCGACGAAGCATCCGGCGCGGCGGCTGCAGACGATCCGCGCGGCGGGGGAGCTGAAGATCCCGTTCACGAGCGGGATCCTCGTCGGCATCGGCGAGACCGAGGACGAGCGCGTCGCCTCCCTGCGGGCGCTCGCGGACGTTCACGCCGAGTACGGGCACATCCAGGAGGTGATCCTCCAGAACTTCGTCCCGCACCAGCGCTACTACGGCGAAGAGCCGGCCGAGATCGCGGATGCGGCCGCGCGCGCGTACTGGCAGACGGGCGTCGGGCAGACGGGCGTCGCGGGTGATGGCGATGATGCCGCTTTCGAGCGGCCGAGTCTGCCGCTGCCCGACTGGGCCTGTCCGGTGAGCATCGACGACATGAAGCGCCTGATCGCCGAGACCAAGCGGCTGATGCCAGATGTCGGCATCCAGGTCCCGCCGAACCTCGCCGACTGGTGGGGCGAACTGGTCGCGGCCGGCGCGACGGACCTGGGGGGGCTGTCGGCGAACGGCGACCACATCTCCCCAGAGCATCCGTTTCCCTCGCCACATCGGGTGCGCAAGGAGCTGCAGCGCGACGGGATAGCGCTGACCGAGCGCTTGTGCGTCTACCCGCAGTACATCGACCCCGCATGGATCGCGCCGGCGGTGCTCGACACGATCAAGGCCAAGTACTGGAGCTTCATCCCGCGTCGCGGCTCCGGTCGCACGGATCCACCCGCGCCGATCCGCCCGGGGCTCGTCGCCGGCGCGATCGAGAAGGGCCGCGACGGGCTCGTGCTGAGTCCGGACGAGCTCACGGCGCTGTTCGCCGAGACGCGCCCGGAGGCGATCGAGGAGTTGCGCGAGGCCGCCGACGAGCTGCGGGCCGAGCTCGCGGGGGAGACGGTCACGTTCGTCGTCAATCGCAACATCAACGTCTCGAACGTCTGCACCGTCGGCTGCGCCTTCTGCGGCTTCGGCCAGGGCAAGCGCTCGCCCGACGCCTACGAGCACGACGAGCAGGAGTTCGTCCGCCGCGTGCTGGAGGCGATCGACTACGGCGCGAGCGAGCTGTGCATCCAGTCGGGCATCCACCCCGACTGGAGCCTCGAGGACTACCTGGGATGGCTGCGGCTCGCCAGGGCCACTGCGCGCGAGGCCGGGACCGATATCCATTTGCATGCCTACAGCCCGATGGAGATCGCGCACATGTGCGACATCTCTCAGCTGCCGCCCGCGGAGGTGTTCGCGCAGCTGCGCGACGCGGGCCTCGGCTCGACGCCCGGGACGGCCGCGGAGGTGCTGCACGACGGGGTGCGAGAGAGGATCAGCCCGAACAAGCTGCCCGTAGCACGCTGGGTGGAGATCATCGAGGCTTCGCACAACGCCGGGTTGAGATCGACCTCGACGGTGATGTTCGGCCACATCGAGGAGCCCTGGGAGCTGGCCGAGCACATGCGCGTCGTGCGTGAGCTGCAAGAACACACTGGTGGGATAACCGAGTTCGTGCCGCTGTCGTTCATCCCGTTCCAGACGCTCCTTGGGCGTACCCATGGCGTCGAGGAGATCGGTCGCGCGGAGAACCTCAAGCACACCGCCGTGTTTCGCCTCGCGCTCGGGCGCACGATCCCAAGTCTCCAGGCGAGCTGGGTGAAGATGGGGCTCGACGCCGCCACCGAGGCGCTGCGCTGGGGCGTGAACGATCTCGGCGGCACGTTGATGGAGGAGTCGATCAGCCGCCTGGCGGGCAGCTATCACGGCACGAAGCTCGACCCCGACGAGCTGATCGCCGCCGCGCACCGCGCCGGGCGCCCGGCGGCCGAGCGCACGACGCTGTATGAGATCAGGCGGCGTTACCCCTTGGAGGGGGTGGGCAGCTCGCCCAGTGACGAGCCCTCGCTGGCCGCGACCGCGTGAGACGGATCACTCCTCGCCCCCTTCGATGAAGCGTTCGAAGGTCTCGATCATCTGGCGGTGGTAGGCGATGCCTCCCACGAGCGTCGCTTCGGCCCCGCGCCACTTGTCCTCGCCCGCCTCATGGCCCTCCCGTCCCGCTTTGAGGCTCTCCAGGTAGCCCTCCAGCTCGGCCAGCTTGGCGCGATGCCAGTCTCCGCGCCCGGCGAACACCGTCTCGGGATCGGCGCCCGCGAAGATCTTGAGCATGCCCTCGTCGCGATACTGCGAGGGCGGCGATCCCGGCGAGTCGGCCCATGCGCGCAGCGCCTCGCGGCCGCTGTCGGTGAGTGCATAGCGTTTGCGCCGGCGTCCGCCGGACTCCTGGCTCTGCGAGAGATAGCCGGCCTTCGTCAGCCGCGCCGGCTCGTCATAGAAGGTGGTATGGGGCACGGGCCAGAAGTTCTGAATCGAGTGCTCGAGCGCCTGCTTGAGGTCATACGGGGTGGCTTCGCCCAACAGCTCGAGCAGGCTCATCACCGCGTATGAGGTGGTCGTGAGACGGATGGGCTTGCTTTTCATAGTTCGTCCTGTATAGTTCGACTCGAACTATAGAACGTGCCCGTCGCCCCGGCGGTCATAGATCGCGACCCGCGATCGCCGCCCGGAGCGAGCGAAAGGAGTTGTGAGACGCATATGGACGATTCCACACAGGCAGACGGCATCATCGCTGGTCCATCGGACCACGACACGACGGACGCCGCAGCGAGCCGGGCGCAACGCGGCGGGACCGCCGCCGACTACGACGCTGCGATCGTGGGGGCCAGCCTCGCCGGCGCTACCACCGCGATCATGCTGGCTCGGGCCGGAGCGCGCGTGGCGCTGATCGAGCAGCGCCCCGACGCGGGCGCTTTCAAGAAGATCTGCTCGCACTATATCCAGGCCTCGGCCGTGCCCACGCTGCAGCGCGCCGGCCTGCTGGAGCCGATGGAACAGGCGGGGGCCCGGCGCTCGCGCGCGCGCCTGTGGACGCGCTGGGGGTGGGTTGCGCCCACCAGCGCCAGCAGGGTGCCGGCCGGGGTGAACCTCCGTCGCGAACGCCTGGACCCGCTCGTGCGCGGGATCGCCGCCGCAACCCCGGGGGTGGAGCTGATGCTCGGGCACACCGTCACCGAGCTGGTGCGCGACGGGGACGCCGTCTGTGGCGTGCAGGCGAGCACCCCGGGCGGCGAGACGCTCATCGTGCGCGCTCGCCTCGTCGTCGGCGCCGACGGCCGCGGCTCGCGCGTGGCCAAGCTCTCGGGGGTGAAGACCAGGACGGTGCGCCACGGCCGCTTCGCCTACGGCGGCTACTTCGAAGGGCCCGAGCCCGAGGGCTCGCCCGACGCTTCGCTGTGGCTGCTCGACCCGCACATGGCCGCCTGCTTTCCCACCGACAGCGGCCAGGTCTTCTATGCCGCCATGCCCACGATGGAGCGCCTGCCCGAGTTCCGCGCCGACCCCTCCAGGGCGCTCGTGGAGTTCGTGGCCGCGATCCCCGAGGCGCCGCCGATCCGCGCCTCGCGCCTGACCGAGCCGGTCCAGGGCAAGATTGACATGACCAACGTCGCCCACACCCCCACCGCCCCCGGGCTCGCGCTCGTCGGCGACGCGGCGCTGGCGATCGATCCGCTGTGGGGCGTGGGCTGCGGCTGGGCGTTCCAGTCCGCGGAGTGGCTGTCAGACAGCGTCGCCCCGGCGCTGGCCGGAGCCGAGCCGTTGGCCAACGGTCTCAAGCACTACCGCCGCCGCCACGCCCGCGGGCTGCGCGGCCATGCGCTGCTGATGTACGACTACGCGAGCGGCCGCAAGATCACTGCGCCCGAGCGCCTGCTGTTCTCCGCCTCCGCGCGCGACGAGCGCCTGGCCAGGACGTTCGAGGCGTTCGGGACGCGCAGCATCGGGCCGGCGCGCATGTTCGCCACCACCGTGCCGCGCGCCGTGCTCGTCACTACGCGCCACGCGCTCTCGCGGCGCGGGGCCGGCACGGCGGCGCCTGCGGAGTATGGTTCTCGCACACTGGCGAAGGAGCGATCGGATGGGTGAGGACGACGTTATGAGGGCTGAGGCGCTCCGCGCGCGCAGGATCACAGTGGCGGGCGTCGGCTCGCCGGTCATCGAAGCCGGTCCGAAGGACGCGCGCGAGGCGGTCGTGTTCGTGCACGGCAACCCCGGCTCGCGCACCGACTGGACCGCGCTCGTGGGCGCCGTAGGCGAGCATGGGCGGGCGGTGGCCTTCGACATGCCGGGCTTTGGCCAGGCTGAGAAGCCGCGCGACTTCGACTACCAGGTGGGCGCCTACGCCGACTTCATCCAGGGCGCGCTCGCCGAGCTTGGAATCGAGCGCGTCCACTTGGTCGTGCACGACTTCGGCGGCCCCTTCGGTCTGGTGTGGGGGCTGGGGCACCCCGATGCCTGGGCGAGCGTAGTGCTGATCAACATCGGCGTCCTGCCCGGCTACTCCTGGCACACGATGGCCAAACGCTGGCGCACGCCCGTGCTCGGCGAGCTCGTGCAGGCGTGGATCCCCCGCTCGGGCTGGCGGCGGGCGATGCAGCGAGCCAACCCCAAGGGGCTGCCCGCGGAGTTCGTGGACAAGATGTACGACGACTACGATCGCGCCACGCGACGCGCGGTGCTGAAGCTCTACCGGGCCACGCCCGACGCGGCCACGCCGGGGGCGGAGAGCCTGGTCGACCAGGTCGGCGCGGAGCTGGCCAAGCTGCGCAAGCCCGCGCTCGTGGTCTGGGGGGCCGCCGACCCCTTCCTGAGCGTTAAGTACGCAGAGCGCCAGCGCGAGTTCTTCGACGTCAAGGACGTCGTGATCCTGCCCGACAGTGCCCACTGGCCCTTCCAGGACGATCCCCAGGCCGTAGCCCAGGCCGTGGTGCCGTTTCTGCGCGAACGGCTGAGCGCCGTCGCGCCGGCCTCCCAGTCCTAGCGATGTCTTTGTCGACTGAGAAAAAAAGTTCGCAATGCACGTGTGTGTGCGCGCGCGTTGGCGGCCAATGAAGAAGCACATCGAAACGACCGCCTCGGCCGCTCGCTAGCGGAACAGATCCTCCTCCAGCGGTCGCACCAGCGAGGCCGCGCCGGGGCCGTCCCCGGGCGTGACGAACCGCTCCAGACCCTCGATCAGAACGATGGGCTCGCGCGAGTCCTTGGCGCGCGCCAGATCGGCGGTCGCGGCGGCGGCGTCGGCGACGGCCAGCCAGGTCGCCCGCAGCTCCAAGCCGGCGACATCCGTGCGCCCGCGCCAGTCCTCCAGCGGTGACATCCCCGCGCAGCCGAGCGCCACGTCGCACTGCCCGTGACGCCACGCCCGTCCGAAGCTGTCGGTGATCAGCACGGCGACGGTCGCACCGCTCAGCTCGCGCAGGCGGGCGCGCAGGGCACGGGCGGAGGCGTCCGGGTCGCGGGGGAGGACGACGAGCGTGTCCGGTGCGGACGCGTTGGAGGCGTCGACGCCCGCGTTCGCGCACACGAACCCGTGGTGCGTGCGGCAGATCAGCACGTCGCGCTCGGCGCGCACCACCTCGGCCGACTGGTCGAGCACGACCTGCACCGCGCGCGGGTCCTTGTGCAGCGCCCGCGCCAGCTCGCGCGCGCGCTCCCCGGGGTCGATGTCGCTCAGGGCGACGACCGCGCCCTCAGCCTTGGAGATCGCCTTGTGCGCCACCGCGACGATCTGCCCGTCGCGCAGGCTCTCGGCAGGCGTGTCGTGTGGCGGTCGTGCCGATCGCGCTGCCGCGAGGATCAGCGCTGCCAGGTCGTCCCCCGCGCGAACCTCCGGCATGCCGCCGAGCGCACGCGCACAGAGGCTGCCCGGCATGCCCGTCATCGCCGGTCCTTCAGCCGGTGCGTGCGACCGGAACGTCGCGCGCATGGTCGGTCAGTCCGAGCACCGCGCGGGTACGCGGGGCGTGCCCGCGCGCGCCCGCGAGCTGCGCGCGCAGCGCCGCCAGGTCCGCGCCCGTGTCCACGTCCAGCAGCAGCGACGCCGGCCGCTCGATCCGGCTCACCGCCCCCGCCTCGTGCGCGAGCCTGAGGTGGCGCTCACGGCTGTTCGGGCCGAAGCTCGGCGCGATCGCGTCCGGCGGGGTTAGCAGCAGTCCGTTCGTGCCCATCCCGTGACGGTCGGGCGCGATCACGACCTCGGGACGCTCTGCCGCGGTCGCGCGCGCGCCGCCGGCGTCCGTGTCGGCCGTGACGAGCAGCGCGTCGAGCTCCGTCGGGTCCAGGGCCGGGCAGTCGCCCGGAACGCACAGCACGCGCTCGAACCCCTCGGCCAGGGCCCGCTCGACGCCCAGGGCGACCGCCGCGCTCTGGCTCTCCTCGGCCGTGTCCTCTATGACCAGCGCACCGAGGTAGCGCGCCGCCGCGGAGACCGACTCCTCGCTCGTGACGACGATCGTGCGCTCAATCGAGGCGGTCTCGCTGAGGGCGACGAGCACGTCCCCCACCATCGCCCGCGCCAGGTCCGCGCGCAACGGATCGGCGACGCTCGCGCCGAGGCGCTGCTTGGCGTGGGCGAAGCTCTTGACGGGGAGGATCGCGGCGGTGCGCATGTGCCGCAGACGATAGTGCGGCGCGCCCGTCGCCTCGGGTCGGGTTCTACCCCGCCAGCGCCGCGGCGAAGTCCAGTGTCTGCCGGGCGACGCGAGCGCGCGCAGAGGAGTCGTCCATGCGCGTGTCGATCTGAAGGGTGGGCAGGCGCGCGACGTTCTCATCGGCGACGATCCCGTCCAGGAGATCGCCGTAGAAGTCGGCGATGCCGTCGGCGTTGCACTCCAGCGCGGCGAACGCCATGAACGCGGCGGTCGGGCCCTTCAGGATCTGCCCGCCGACGACCGGGCTGACCGCGACGACGGGCGCGCGCGCACCCGCGATGGCCTCGCGAATGCCGGGCACCGCGAGGATCGGCGCGATCGAGGCGAGCGGGTTGGACGGCCCGATCACGATCGCGCTGGCGCCCGCGATCGCCACGAGCGCCTGCTCGCTCGGACTGGCATCCTCGGCGCCGCGAAACTCCAGGCCCTCGATGATGCCCTGGGCGCGCTCGCGGATCATGAACTCCTGAAACGAGCACCAGCCGGTGGGGCTGCGCACCCACGTGCGCACGGGGTCGTCGCTCATCGGCAGCACGTGCGCGCGTACCCCGATGGCCTCGTTCAGACGCGCGAGGGCAGCTGTGGGGGAGAGTTCCTCCTCGATCAGCATCCGGGCGCGCCTCATACACCAGGCGAGATCGCGGTCGCCGAGGTGAAACCACACGTCGTGTCCGAGCTCGCGCAGGCCGTCCATGACCGCGAACGTGTCATCGCGCAGACCCCAGCCGCGCGCGTCGATCAGATCGGCGAGCCAGAAGGAGACGAGGTCGGGGTCGGGGGAGACGTGCGCGCCGTAGATTTCGATGTCATCGCCGGTGTTGGCGATCACGGTCAGATGCTCGGGTGTGTCGAGCACATCGAGTATGCCTCGCGCGAGCTTGGCGCCGCCGGTGCCCCCGGCGAGAATCACCATAGAACCGTCTGTCTTGCCGCCCTCGCTCATCACATCCGTCCCTCGAGCCTGCGGTCAGCGGAACGTTACTCCCAGGAGGGATCGGACAGGCCCGCGAGGCGAACGCCGGCGTGGACCTTGTAGCGGGCGTTAACACCGATCAACAGTGCCGTCAGCGACTCGGTCGTGCGCGACATCTCCAGGCGCCCGCAGTCCACGCAGCGCAGGCCGTCGATCCGCTCGATCAGCATGGCCGCTTCGCGCTTGTCCGCGCGCGCGTCGCCGCAGACGAGCACGTCCTCGTCGAGCATGTGCTCCAGATCGCTCAGCTTGGCGGCGCTGACCGTGTGCAATGCCGAGACGACCCGTACGCCCTCGGGCGCCATCTCGGCCGCCTGCTCGGCGGCGGAGCCCTGCCACACGCCGAGCATCCGCGTCGCCTTGCCGCTCACCGCAGCCGCGAGCGGGACGGTCGCGTCGATCAACAGCTGACCGGGGCGCAACGCATCGCGCAGGTTGGTGAGCGTCTCGGATTGGTTGCGAAACGGCACGCTCAGGATCACGGTGCTCGCCTCCCGTACGGCGCCGGCGTTGTCGTAGCCGGCGAACGAGCCGTCGGGGATCGCGGCGGCCGCGCGCGTCGCGGTTTCGCCGGCGCGCTCGGGGTCGCGTGAGCCGATCGCGATCGGGATTCCGGTGCGTGCGAGCCGGATGGCGAGACCGAAGCCAAGCGAGCCGGACGCGCCGACCACGGCGACCGCGTCGGTGGGGGAGGGCTGCGGCGAGGACACGGCGGCCGAGTATAGGTGCGTCGAGAAACGAGCCGCCGAGAACGCATAAGCTGAGCGCATGAGATTGGAGGGAAAGGTCGCGCTTGTCACCGGTGGCGCGTCGGGCATCGGCGCCGCGACCGCACACCGGCTGGCCGCCGAGGGCGCGCGCGTGGCGATCGGAGATCTCGACGAGGACGGCGCCCGCGGGGTCGCTGGAGAGCTGGACGGGTTCGCGTGCGCGCTCGACGTGACGAATACGGACTCGGTGCGCGCGGGAGTGACGGCCGCTGTGGGCGCGCTCGGCGAGATCGATGTGCTCGTCAACAACGCCGGCACCGACCGCTTCTCGTATTTCGTCAACTCCGACGAGGAGCTGTGGGACTTCGTGCTCGGCGTCAACCTCCGCGGGGTGCTCGCGGTCACGCACGCGGTCTTGCCGCGGATGCAGGAGCGCCGCAACGGCTGCGCGATCGTGAATGTCGCCAGCGAGGCCGGTCGCGTCGGCTCGCAGGGTTCGGTCGTCTACTCGGCCGCGAAGGCGGGCGTGATCGGGTTCACCAAGGCGATCGCCCGCGAGTCCGCTCGTTACCGCGTGCGCTGCAACGCCGTCGCGCCGGGGCCGATCGAGACGCCGCTGCTGAACGATGCGCCGCAGGTGCTGGGGGAGATCGGCGAGCGGCTGAAGCAGGGCATGGTCAACGCTACCGTCATGGGCCGCGCGGGCGAGCCCGAGGAGGTCGCCGCCGCGATCGCGTTCCTGGCCAGTGACGACGCCTCATACGTGACGGGACAGACGCTCAATGTCAGCGGCGGACTGTCGATGTGGTGAGCGGCTGATGAGCGAGCTGCCGCGCGCCGTGAGGATCAGAGAGGTCGGCCCGCGGGATGGGTTTCAGAACGAGCCCGAGGTGATCCCGACCGAGCGCAAGGTCGAGCTGATCGACGCCCTCGCGCGCACCGGACTGAAGCGATTGGAGGTAACGAGCTTCGTGCGTCCCGACGTGATCCCTCAGCTCGCCGACGCGGAGGAGGTGCTCGCGCGGGTCGACGTCCCCGAGGAGGTGGCCGTGAGCGTGCTGATCCCCAACGAGCGCGGCCTGGAGCGCGCGCTTGCGCTGCGCGAGGAGCTCGTCACGCGCGGCGGCAGGGCGGCGTTCGAGGAGATCAACGTGTTCATGTCCGCCTCCGAGACGCACAACCGCAAGAACGTGAACCGCTCGATCGCCGAGTCGCTCGCGGGACTGGAGATCGTGCTGGGGCGCGCACGCCAGGAGGGACTGCGCTGCGAGGGTGTTATCTCGACTGCGTTCGGCTGTCCCTATGAGGGTCGTGTCCCGCCCGAGCGTGTGCTCGAGATCGCCGCGCGCCTGCGCGACGCGGGCGCTCAAGAGATCGGGTTCGGCGACACCACGGGGATGGCGAACCCGCGGCAGGTGGGGGAGCTGTTCGCGCTGTGGCGCGACGGGCTGGCAGAGATCGAGCTGACCGCGCACTTTCACAACACGCGCGGACAGGGCCTGGCGAACGTGCTGGCTGCGCTGGAGGCCGGTATCGACGGCTACGAGTCGAGCTTCGGCGAGCTGGGAGGCTGTCCGGTCCCGGCGGGGGCCACCGGGAACATTGCCAGTGAGGATCTCGTGTCGATGCTGGGAGAGATGGGGATCGAGACCGGCATCGACCTCGACGCGCTGGTGGCGTGCGCGCGGCGCGCGCAGGAGGTGCTGGGCCGGCCGTTGGGCAGCCACACGCTCGTGGCGGGGCCGGTGGCCTGGGGCTGACGGCGGTCGGGTGATCGCCCACGCCGCCTTGAGGATGCGGAAGCCCTCCGAGGGCTTCTGTATGCTCCCGCCCATGAAAACTGCGTTCCGGTGGCTGACGGCGGTCCTGTTCGTGGCGATCGTCTGCCAGGTCGGGTTTGCCGGGTACGGCGCGTTTGACGCTATCCACAAGGCTGAAAACGGGCCGATCTCGAAGAAGACGATCGAAGACACGTTCAACGCGCACGGGTTTCTCGGCACCCTGATCGTGCTCGTCATGCTGGTGCTGTTGATCGTCGCGGCCGCGGGCCGTGTGGGCGATAGCTATCTCAAGTGGTCGGGTGGGATCTTCCTGCTCGGCGTCCTGCAGGCCGTCCTCGGCGCGGTCTCGCCATCGGTTCCGCCGCTGGGGTTCTTGCATGGCCTGAACGCGCTGGCGATCTACGCCGCCGTCGCGCTGCTGGCGCACAGGGTGTGGACGGAGAGCCGCGCGGCGGCAGCGGCTCCGGCAGCGTCAGCGGCCTGAGGTCCCGCAGCGCGACACTAGCCTGCCGCGACCGTCTCTGCCTCGGAGGGCGCCTCGACCTTGCGCGCAGCCTCGCGCGCAGCCGCGACGCAGTACTCCTGAATCGCGACCTCCATCTCCAAGGTATGTGAGAGCGCCGGGCGAGCCGAGGCGTCCATCACGCGCTTGGCGCGACCAACCGCGATGTGGGAGTTGGCAAGCAGTTCGTCCACGAGCGTCTGCGTGGCCGCCTCCAGCTCCTCGGCTGGGACGACGCGATTGACCAGCCCAATCCGATGCGCCTCAGCGGCGTCGATCATGCCCGCGGTCATGATCAGCTCCTTGGCTCGCCCGAGCCCGACGACCGCGGGCAGGCGCGAGGAGCCGCCGACGTCGGGGATGATCCCGAAGCGGACCTCGGGCAGGCCAAGCTGAGAGCCCTCGGCGGCGATGCGCAGGTCGCAGCCGAGCGCGACCTCCAGAGCGCCACCGACGCACGTGTGGTGGATCTGGCAGACGACGGGCTTGGGCATCGATTCGCAGAGATTGGCGCAGTCCAGGAAGACGTTGCGGAATGGGCGCAGGACGCCGGGGTCGCCGGCGAAGGAGGCAAGCTCGCCGAGGTCGACACCGGCGGAGAACACCCGGCCCTCGCCGCGCAGGACGACGCAGTGCACTGATGGGTCGTCCCCGGCCGTGCGCAGGGCGTCGCTCAGCTCCACGAGCAGGGCCCGGCTCATCGCGTTGCGCTTGTCGGGGCGGTTGAGGACGACGTGGCGGACGGGGCCGCGGTCGTCGGTGGTGATGAGGCTCATGTTGGGCGTCTCCTGGTCGGGCGGTCGGGTTGGGTTCGGTGGGGGCTCGGTCGCGGCGCACGTGCCGACCGTGGCTCAGCTCAAATCCAAAACGGTGGTTGGGGCCTGGATCTCCTCATCGTGGCCCTCGCGGGGCACGATCGCGGTGCCGACGGCGAAGAACTCGATCGTGTGGCTGCCCCAGCCGTGGCTGGTCTCGTGCAGGTTCACGCCGACGATGCCCTCGGCGCCGGTTTCCTGGGCCTCGGACTGCATCCGCTCCATCGCCAGCTCGCGCGCGTCATACAGGGCCTGGGTGAAGTTGGAGAGCTCGACGTTGCGCCCGGTCTGGGCCATCGACTGGAGCATGCCGCGGTGGGCGACGTGGTAGACGCAGCTGCCCATCACCATGCCGACGGGGCGGTGCCCGGTGCGCAGGAGTGTCCAGAAGTCCTGGCCGGAGAGGTCGCTCGTGAAGGGGCGCCCGCTGGGTGCGCGGTGCAGGACACCGTCGCGATGCTTGACGGCGGTGCCGATGGCGATGAACTCGGCCATGTCCTGGCCCCACTCGTAGCGGCCGATGTCCAGGCGCACGCCCACCACGCCGTCTGCCCCGAGCTGGTCGGCCTCCTCCTCCATGCGCGTCATCGCGAGCTGGCGCGCGCCGTACATGGCCTCGGAGAGGACGGTCATCTCCTGCGATTTCTTCCAGCCCGAGAGCTGGATGCCGATGTGGTAGATCGAGCTGCCGACGACCAGGCCGAGCGGCTCGAAGCCGGCCTGCTTGACGAGCAGGAACTCGTTGACTGATAGGTCTGAGGTGAAGAGGCCTTGCTGGTTCTGGGCGAGGCGCGCGCGGCCGGCCTCGGGGACACCCTCCAGGGAGGACGGGTCGTATGCGGTCTCGTGCTCGTCGGTCATGTCGGGCTCCTCCTCATGCGAACAGGTCGAGTACGGGTTCGGGGGCTTGGACGGCGGCGCGGTCGTGCTGACGGACGGCGGTGCCGATCGCGTTGAAGGTCACCATCAACCCCTGGATCTCGCGCCCGCCGAAGCCGCCGACGGCGCCGCCCATGCCGCCTCTGAGCGTGTGCGGCCGGGCGGTGTGCCCGATGCGCACGCCCACTACTCCGGCGGCGCCGAGCGCGGAGGCTTGGCGGGCGATCTGTGTCATGACCGACTCGCGGGCGCTGTAGAAGGCCTGCGTGAAGTCGCTCAGCTCGTAGTTCTGCGTACCGCCCATGCCCACACCCATAAGCCCGCCGCCAGGGCCGAAGGAGTAGCCGGCGAAGAAGACCGCGCTCCAGGCGACGATCCCGGCGGGCTCGATGCCGGCGCGCAGGAGGAGGGCGTAGTCGGCGACCGACAGCTCCGTGAGGACCGGTTGCTCATGGCGGGAGTCGGCACGGCGCACGGCGGTGCCGAGCACCATGTGCTCGAGCGCGAGCGAGCCTCCGCCCGCGCCCGCGAGCTCGGATTCGCCCGCGCGTGTTTCCACGCCGATGACGGCGTCGGCGCCGATGCGCAGCGCCTCCTCGCCGAGCCGGCCCAGGGCGCGGGTGCGAACCTCGTTGAGCGCCTGAGAGAGCGTGTCGAGCTCGATCATGAACGTGCCACCGAGACCGAGAGGCCCCCAACCGCTCGGCTGACCCCACGCTTCCTGATAGCCCATCTGGTAGATCGAGCTGCCCATCACCTGTGAGAGCGGCGTCAAGCCCAGCTGGTGGCAGAGTGCGAAGCCGTTGATGGAGAGGTCCGACGTGAAGGACCCGCCGCCATGCGTGCGCAGCTCGTCCAGGCGCCGCTCGGCGGACAGGGGAATGTGTCCGGCTTCGATGCGGGCGAGCGACTCCGCCTGCTCGCGTTCCTGCTGTGAGTCCTGCCGCGGTTCGTCCATGTCAGCCGAGCAGGCCCTCCAGCGCGGAGCGCGCCTCGGCGCTGCGCTGCGCCTCGGTTCGTAGCTCGGCGGTGAGCGCCGCGACCCAGGCATCGGGGGTCAGGGGCTCGCGCTTGATCGAAATGCCGCCGACTTCGCGCCCGCGAAAGCCCTCAATGTGCTCATCGGTGACGTTCAGCTCGTAGGTGCTCCCGCCGAGGTCGATCGCCACGTGGCGCACGTGCTTGTCGCCGCGGCCCAGGAGGCCCCCGCCGTGGCGCTCGACGCGGCAGCGCCCGGGCAGCGAGGACTCGAGCTTGGCGGCGAGCACCTCGAGCGAGACGCGCAGATCGCCGCCGTCGGAGCGCAGGCCGGCCGCGGCGAGATCGAAGGTCTCCTCGTCGGTCATCCCATGGAGGCTACCCCTCCTCGGGGAGCCGGGGCCACCACATACGACGGTCGGAGTCGTGAGGGCCGGGGGTGGCCGGATGGCGGGGTCACAGGTCGTGGGGTCTGGGCCCGTGGGCGTGGGTCTAGGTCGTGGGCGCCGTCAGAGTCGAGCGGGCTGTGGGCGGAGCCGGCTGTGTGCGCCGGCCCGCCCGAATGGCTCCCGTGTGTCAGTGGAGCAGGCTCAGCGTGTTGTCGGCGTCGTTCACGAAGAAGACTCCGCGAAGGTTCGGCGCGACGGTGAGCCCGAACAGCCCGCCGCCGCCGGCGCCGGTGTCGAGCGGCTGGAACTCGGCGCCGATCGGCGTCGTCTCGACGAGGTTCCCGTCGTTGCCGTTGGCGGTGAGGATGTCGCCGTTCGGTGCGACGGTCAGCCCGAGCGGGTTGTTGAGGTAGCCGCCCGCCGCGACGGTGATCCCGCCACCGCTGAGGGGCGTCTGCCGGTACAGCGCGCCGGGGACGGCCGCGATGCGATTGCCCTGCGTGTCGGCGACGTACAGGGTGCCTTCTTCACCCAGGGCGACCCCCGTGGGGCCGATCACGAGCGCGGCTGGGTCGGTGCGCTCGGGGAAGCCGCCGGCGATGACTTCCATCGCCTTGACGCGCAGGCCGTGCCGGCGGTGGCTGGGTTGCACGCGGATGCGCACGACCGTGCCTTCGTCGATCGGCGTTTCTCCCGAGGCGACCGTGCCGTTGAGCACGTTGGTGACGAACAGCATGGCCCCGTCGCCCTGGTTGACCGCGGTCATATCCCAGGGGCCGTTGATGGGCGGTCCGGAGATGGTCTGCACCACGTGGCCGGTGCTGTCGAGCACGATCAGGCATCCCGCCTTGGCGGTGGCGGCCATGCCGTTGGTCGTCGGCAGGCTGCCGACGACCACGAACCCGTCGGGCAGGATCGCCAGCGCCGTCGTCAGGCCCACCCCGCCGGGGCAGGGACCGGGGAGCGTGGCGGGGTTGATCTGGGCGAACAGGGACTGACCGCCGGAGGGGGTCATCTGCACGATCGTGGTGCCGGTCCCCTGCAGGTTTTCGGAGTTGTTGAAGTTGCTGATGAGCAGGTCGCCGCGCACCAGCGAGCCGACGCTGTGTGGCACGCCTACGATCCCGTATGGGTTCTCGTCCCCGTTGGCCGGCACTGTGCTGCCGAGCGAGGCGATCGTGCTGAACTGGCCGATGAATGGATGGTCGAAGGCCGGCGCGCTCCCCGGGGAGAGCACCGCGCAGGCGAGCAGGACCGCGAGCGCTCCCAGCAAGCGCGCGCTCATGCCGGACCTCGGCGTCGATCGATGGATGCGGCGCAGGGCGACCGCTCGGGTCGCGAGCCTTGGGTCATGATTGGACACGATGAAACCTCCCTTGTGAATGGGCTTTCAAGCAGAGACTCCGCGATCGTGTGGATCTTCCCGGCGCAGAGGCGATTCGCAGACGCGACGGGCGCGTACTAGGCTCCCGGAACCGAACGGAGACCAAACGGAGGGCTGATGGCGTTGCAGCGGCTGAAACAGGTGGGCGTGCTCGGAGCGGGGCTGATGGGGCACGGGATCGCGCAGGTGGCGGCGCAGAGCGGGTACGAGGTGGTGCTGCGCGAGGTCGCGCGCGACAAGCTGGAGAAGGGGATCGGCAAGATCGAGAAGCAGCTCGCGCGCGCTGTGGAGAAGGGCAAGTCGAGCCAGGAGGACGCCGACGCGGTGCGCGCGCGGATCAAGGGGACGACCGACTACAGGGAGCTGGCCGACTGCGACCTGGTGATCGAGGCGATCACGGAGAACCTGGGAATGAAGCTCGAGATGTGGAAGGAGCTGGACGGGATCGTCAAGCCGGAGGCGGTGTTCGCGACGAACACGTCCTCGCTGGCGGTGATCGACCAGGCCGCGGCGACGAGCCGGCCGACCCAGTTCGTAGGGCTGCACTACTTCAACCCCGCGCAGGTGATGAAGCTGGTCGAGGTCGTGCGCTGCGTGACGACGAGCGACGAGGCGTTCGAGACGGGGCGGGAGTTCGCGAAGTCGGAGGGCAAGCTGGCGATCGGAACGAAAGACCGGGCGGGGTTCATCGTCAACCGCCTGCTCGTGCCGTACATGCTCGACGCGATGCGCGCGTACGAAGAGGGCGTGGGCTCGGTGGGCGAGATCGACGAGGCGATGAAGGCCGGGGCGGGGCACCCGATGGGGCCGCTGGCGCTGTCGGACTTCGTCGGGTTGGACACGCTGGGGTCGATCTGCGACGTGCTGTTTGACGAGTTCCGCGAGCGCCGCTTCGCGCGGCCGCCGGTGCTGCGCAAGATGCTGAGCGCGGGCTGGTACGGGCGCAAGTCGGGGATGGGGTTCTACGACTACTCGGGCGACGCGCCGGTCGAGAACCCCGGCGTCTAGCGGCAATGGCGCTGGCCAGCTGATGAGCGATCTGGGGGCGGCGGTCGGCAAAGCGCTGCAGGGCGGGCCGGAGCGTCATCGCGAGAAGGCCGCCGAGCAGGGCAAGCTGCCGGTGCGCGAGCGGATCGCGCTGCTGCTCGACGAGGGATCGTTCGCCGAGGAGGGGCTGCTGGCGAACTGGCTCCAGGACGGCCTGGGCGCCGACGGGGTCGTGACCGGCGTGGGCGCCGTGGCAGGCAGGACGGTCGCGCTGATGGCGAACGACCCGACCGTGAAGGCGGGGTCGTGGGGCCCGAAGACGGTGGAGAAGATATTGCGCATCCAGGAACGGGCGCTGGAGCTGAGGGTGCCGATGGTCTACCTGGTGGACTCGGCGGGGGCGCGGATCACCGAGCAGGTGCAGATGTTCCCGGGTCGTCGCGGGGCAGGGCGGATCTTCTACAACGAGGTGCGCATGTCGGGCGTGGTGCCGCAGGTGTGCGTGCTGTTCGGCCCGAGCGCCGCGGGCGGCGCATATATACCGGCGTTTTGCGACATCGTGATCATGCGCGATCAGAACGCGTCGATGTATCTGGGCTCGCCGCGGATGGCGGAGATGGTGATCGGCGAGAAGGTCAGCCTGGAGGAGATGGGCGGCGCGCGGATGCACACGGGCGTGAGCGGGTGCGCCCACCAGCTGGTGTCCACGGACGAGGATGGGATCGCGCTTGCAGGGCGCTATCTCGGCTACATGCCGGGTAACTGGGAACAGAGCCCACCGGCGCTCGCGCCCGCGGCGCCCGCGGCGAGCGTACCGATCGAGGAGATCGTGCCCGAGGACGAGAACAAGCCGTTTGACATGAAGGCGCTGATCGAGGCAGTCGTGGACGCGGGCTCGCTGCTGGAGGTGCATCCGCGCTTCGCGCAGGAGATCGTCGTGGGATACGCGCGCCTGGACGGGAGCGCGATCGGGATCGTGGCCAACCAGCCCAAGCACAAGGGCGGCGTGCTGTTCGGCGACTCCGCCGACAAGGCCGCGCGGTTCATCTGGACGTGCAACGCGTTCAACGTGCCGCTGCTGTTCCTGGCGGACGTGCCGGGGTTCATGATCGGCACGCAGGTCGAGCGCGAGGGCATCATCCGCCACGGCGCGAAGATGATCAGCGCGGTCAGCGAGGCGACCGTGCCGAAGGTGTCGGTGATCGTGCGCAAGGCCTACGGCGCGGGGCTGTACGCGATGGCGGGACCGGCGTTCGAGCCCGACTGCGCGATCGCGCTGCCGAGCGCGTCGATCGCGGTGATGGGCCCGCAGGCGGCGATCAACGCCGTGTACTACAACCAGCTGCAGGCGATCGCCGACGAGTCCGAGCGCGCGCGCAAGACCGAGGAGCTGCGCCGGGAGTACGGCGAGGACATCGACATCCTGCATCTGGCCTCCGAGATGGTCGTGGACGCGGTGGTCGAGCCGGGCGAGCTGCGCGCGGACCTGATCAGGCGCTTCGCGCACGCAGACTCAAAGCAGCGCGCGTGGCCGGAAAAGCACAACGGGGTGACACCCGTGTAGTCGTGGGTGGGTAAGCCATAGCCGGTCCTGTTATCGGTTTGCAGCCGGCGCCGCTTACCACACCCGCGACATATCGAGAGCGCTATTTGGGTGTGTCAGGAGGCCGATGGATAGTCCGGCGCGGAGGGCGGCGCTGGGGGAGCCGGAGGCGTCTGTGTCCCGGCGGCGCGCGTCTGCTCGTCCTGGAACGGGGGATAGGTCTCGCTCAGCAGGTAAATGTAGGCGTCCGAGCGCGCGGTGTAGGAGTTGGCGAGCACCATCAGGTCGAACAGGCCGCGCGGCATCTTGCCCGTGACGAGGATCACGAACCAGGCTGCGACCGCGCCGATCTCCAGCAGCAGGCCCATGACGTAGCGCACGATCAGGATCGGGATCGCGAGGATGATGCGCAGGAGCGTCTTCAGGCGGCTGTACTGCTCCAGCCGCTCGAACTCCATCCGCACGGGGTAGGTCGGGTCGTCCGAGCCGCCGAACGACGGGTAGGGGTCGCACAGCAGGTAGGTATAGGCGAGCGTCCTCGTGGCGAAGCGTGTGAACCCGGCCACGAAGTCGTACAGGCCACGCGGGTAGTCGCCGGTGATCACGATCGCGAACCAGGCGACGATGATCGCCAGCTCGGCGACGATGCCGTACAGAACCAGCCAGATCACGAGCGGAATCGCGAGGATCAGGCGAAAGAAGGTGGTGAGACGGTTGCGGGGCTCGACGTAGTCGGCCTGAAAGGTGACGGGATAGGACATCACGAGAATGTTCCCCTTTTTGTCGTTATGCAGCGGTTGCTCCTCCAAGGCGCATCCTAAAGCCGGCGACGGCAGGTGTGTCGATTTTTTTGTGCCCATGACTGGCCATTCAGCCAACATGCGATGGGCGCGTCCGGGGACGGGCGCGAGCAGGTTGCGGCGCGGGGGCTTCGGGCGGTCCGATCGACTAGATTCCCGGGCATGGACGCGGCCGACCTCGCATACGCCGGCATCGCCGGGCAGGCCGAGCTGATCGCGGGCGGTGAGGTCAGCTCACGCGAGCTGGTCGATGTGTACCTGGAGCGGATCGAGCGGCTGAACCCCAGGCTGAACGCGTTCCGCGTCGTGTTCGACGAGCGCGCGCGGATGGAAGCCGACCAGGCCGACGCGCGGCGCGGCGCCGGTGGCGAGCGCCCGCTGCTGGGCGTGCCGATCGCGGTGAAGGACGAATTCGACGTGGCCGGCGAGACGACCACGTTCGGCACGAACGCCTATGGCGAGCCCGCGCGCGAGGACTCGGAGATCGTGCGCCGCGCGCGCGCCGCGGGGGCGATCGTGATCGGCAAGACGCACATGCCCGAGCTGGGCGCCTTTCCCTGGACGGAGTCGCCCACGTGGGGAGTGACGCGCAACCCGTGGGGTCTGCAGCACAGCCCCGGCGGTTCCAGCGGCGGCAGCGCGGCGGCCGTGGCCGCCGGTCTGGTGGGCGCCGCGCTGGCGGGCGACGGCGGCGGCTCGATCCGCTTTCCCTCGGCCTACTGCGGCCTGTTCGGGCTGAAGACCCAGCGCGGGCGCGTGCCGCTGGCGCCCCACCTGGACGCCTGGCACGGCCTGGTCGTCAACGGCGTGGTGGCGCGCTCGGTGCGCGACAACGCCCTGTTCTACGACGCGATCGCCGCTGGGCCGTCCGATCCGGGCGTGCCCGCGATCGCGCCGAGCGCGTTCATGGCCGCGCTCGCGCAGGCCGCGAACGGCGCGCCCGGCGAGTCTGCCAATGGCGGTGCGGGTGGGCGTGCGCTGCGGATCGCGGTCTCGAGCAAGCTGCCGCCCTCGCCGCTGAGCAAGCTTCACCCCGAGAACCGCGCCGCGCTGGATGAGACGGTGGATCTGCTGCGCGGGCTCGGCCACGAGGTGAACGAGCGCGAGGTCGATCACGGCCCGCTGGCGCCGGCGGCCGAGTTCACGGCCATCTATCTGCGCAGCCTGCACGAGGAGGCCGCCACGTTCGCGCACCCCGAGCGCCTGGAACGGCGGATCCGCTCGCTGGCACGGCTCGGGGGGATGCTGCCGGCGGGCGCGCTCGACTGGGCGCTCGGGCGCCGGGAGGCATATGCCGCGCGCCTGAACGCGCCGCTGGCCGATCACGACGTGCTGCTGACGCCCGTGACGCCCGCGCCCGCTCCGCGGATCGGCGCCTGCGAGGGCCACGGCTGGTTGTGGACGACGGCCGTGGCGGCCGCGACCGTCTCGCACGCGGCCTGCTGGAACTTCACCGGCCAGCCCGCGTGCTCGGTGCCCGCCGGGTTCGCTGCGGACGGCCTCCCGCGCGCGGTGCAGCTCGTGGGCAGGCCGGGCGAGGAGGCGACGCTGATCGCGCTCGCGGCGCAGATCGAAGCCGAGCGTCCGTGGGCGCAGGAGCGCCCGCCGGGGTTCGAGTGATCTCAAAGGCCGCTCGCCGGGCGCCGCCAGATCCCGCTTTCAGGACGCGTCCTCCGGTTGACCTCCGGGCGCCCGGAACGGAGATCATCCGCGAACCGCCGAGTCGAGAGTGCGGCGGGTGGGAGTCGAACCCACACGCCCTTGCGGACAGAGGCTTTTGAGGCCTCCGCGTCTACCATTCCGCCACCGCCGCAAAGAGGCTCAACTATAGGGGCCCATCCCGCAAGGCCCGCGCGTCCTTTTTGGGATAGGCCCAGGCCGAATGGGCCGCCGTTGCCGCTGACGTGGGGATCAGGCCGGGTGGGGTGGGGGCGCGTCGGAGTAGGCGCGCCCTCCGGACATCGGCGCGGGGCGCTCCAGCTCGACGTTCCAGCCCTGGGAGAAGCCGCGCATCGTGAACGCGATCACGAGCATCTGAACGGGCACGATCAGCAGCGTGATCGTGCCCAGCAGGCCGGCGTTGATCGTCGGCTGGGCGAAGCCGGATTTGTCGCGGGCGAACCAGAATGGTCCCGCGACGAGCGCGAACACGAGCAGGATGACGGCCAGTGCCGCCGCCACGGGAAGGACGCCGCGGTTCCAGCGCGCTGCGAAGAACGCGAGCAGGAGGTAGACGAGGATGTAGCCGACCTGGATGAACCAGGCGCCCTGGAGCACCGACCAGCCGCCCGCCGTCACGATCAGCACGAGCCCGGCGGAGACGAGGAGCAGCAGCACGACGGTCGCGCGCGTGGCCTGCACGACCGGCTTGTCGCGGTTGGGATGCGTGATAACGGTCGCACCCGAGGGCGCCAAGGGGTCTGGGCCTGGAGACATCGTGACGCTGACCATACAATCTCAGGCGGTCCTCATGCGTACCGATCGTGGATCGACGCGATCCCCGATCGGCCAGCACGCGAGAGGGCCCCACGCGCGCGCGTGGTGGAATTGGCAGACACGCCGGCTTTAGGTGCCGGTGGGCGCTAGCCCATGGGGGTTCGAGTCCCTCCGCGCGCATACTGTTGTGTCTCGGGGCATGCTGGACGCATGTCTCGGGAGATGGTAGACGGCTCAGGCTTGTCCGGAGGCCGACACGAGCCATGTGCTCGCGGAAGGTCGCTGATCGAGCACGATCCGTGTGCCGGCGATACCCCCGGCACGGTCTCGTGCTCGCTGTGCTGGTGCAAGGCCGTCTGGTCGCGACCCGGGCGCTAGCCCGTGAAGTTGTTGGGGGGCGCTGTGACGCGCGTGAGTTTCCAGGCGGTCGTGCTCGGGCTCAGGAAGTTTGGCGGCTGCTCGGTCGCGAGGCGTTCGTCGTAGTTGTAGTTCTTGGTGTAGCCGGTTTCGCCACGTCCCACGGGCCCACGCCAGAACTGGGCGATCGACCCCCACACATTGAGATTTCCCAGGTGTGCGCCACACGCGTAATTGTCAACTATGAACGAGTGAGCGGTGCTCAGGATGGCGGCGTCGATCGTCGGTTCGAAGGAGCCCCAGCCGTTGGGATCTTCACTTGCATTGAGGTTCTTTGCATCGCACCCAGACGATGTGTTTTCGTATTCGCATTCGCCTTTACTGATGTACTGGTCGCTGCTTTCACATTTTCCACATTTTTTTTCGCCTGCATCATATGTTTCTCCACTGTTGCAGCCCTGGCATTGGTAGTTGCCAATGTAGGTGTAGCCCGAGCTGCAACTCGTACCGGCACAGGTGTTTTCGCCGGCAAGATATGTATATTCCGCGTTGCAATACGCGCATAGACCTTCTCCGATGTAGGTGTCGCCTGAGGGGCACGTGAGACTGGCGCATTTTTTCTTGCTGGATAGATATGTGTAACCGGAGGCGCATTTAGCGCATTCGCCGTTACCCGCGTAGGTGTACCCCGAGCTGCAAGTGCTATTCGCACATTTATTTTCGCTGGCGATGTATGCGTCTTCACCGGTGCATTTCGCGCATTCCCCTTTGCCCGTCAAATATGTACCCCCAAGTGTGCATTCCTTGCTCTTGCATTTACTGGACACGGTTTCCCATTTAGATGCCGGCGAGCAGCCTCCCCCGGATTTCGTCGCGGTTTCATAGAAAGATGGAGTATATCTTCCGGATTTGCTCAGTTCCGGTGTGAGCGTAGAGGATTCGGTGGTTTTCGGGGTTTCTGTTTTGGTGCTGACGGTTTTCGCTGTGTTGAGTGTTGCTTTGTATGCTTTGGCCACCGGATGGTATACCCGCACGAAGTTGGTCGCGATCAGGCCAAGCGTGGCGCTGCCCGTGGGTTCCCCCGAGCCTGCAGATGTCGTCGTGAGATTGCCATTGATGATGACGTCATTGGCTGCTGCGACTGTCAGCGATTCTGAGTATGTGCCCTTTATGTAAACGTTGCCACAGCTCGTATCGCCGGTGTAGTTCGTCTTGAAGGGGGAGTAGCTGATCCCGCACCCACTCGTTGAATTTTCAACATAGATGACGCCGTTTTTGGGAAAGCTTTCAATGGTGCGGCTCCCGCCGTTGAGTGCGCTGTTTTCTATCGCTATAGTGTTGGGAGAGCCCGATTTGAGTTCGATGATCGTCTTTCCTTTGAGCTTGAGGCCGGCGGTCGCAAGCAATTCACTGTCCGTTTCCGGTGGCAGCAAGGTGGGAGCTTTTTCCGTGTAGGTGCCGACCGTGTGTATCTGGCTCATCGCGCTGCACGCAGCGTGATAGCCGCCGTTCATCTCGATCGCGTCGGCGGAGGTGCGGCCGAACGTCGGCCAGTTGCCGTTGTTTTCGCAGACATACGCGGCGTCGTTGGTGTGCAGGGGGCCGTTGATCTTGTCGTGTTCGGCGAACTCGATTTCGACGCACCCTTCCCCCGTGTGTTCTTTGCGGTAGGAGTAGTAGTGCTCGCAGTTGGTCGGCGATGGATTCTGTGCGGTCGGATCGAGGATCTCGTAATTGGTGAAGTAGACGTAATTGAGGAAGCCGGGATGGGTGAACGTGGCAACCAGTGAGCGCGTCTCACCCTTATAGGTTCCTGTCGACTCGATTCGGAAGGTGCCTTTGGCCGAGCTCGCGCTCTCGACGATCGCGTACTGTTTTTCGGACTTGCATTCGCTTTCGGTATGGCCCGTAGCGGGGAGCGTCTTGACCGTGTAGGTCTCGCCGGTTTCGCCCGGGACTTCTGCGTTTTCCTTGCTCGGGCATTTGAGCCAGTAGTTGGGGTTGGTGTTGAGTTGGTAGCGGTACTCCGAGATGCCCGCCAGAGCAGCGTAGTAGGCCGACTTCTGATGGCTGTCGGTGCTCGTCAGCTTGATGTCGCCGTTCGCGGCGGTGAAGACCGCAGCGAGGATCAGCGAGGTCACGAACAGGACCATGACCGCAATGATCATCGTGAAGCCGTCCTCGCGATGAGCGATGCGACGGAGATTGGTGGCAGAGGTCATTCGCATGGGATGTTCACCGCTTCCGTGCCGGTTTCGCTGGGGTTGAAGCGCAGGACGACCGAGTCGCTGAAGCCGGCGGTCCGGCCGGAGCGTGTGTCTCCGCTGTCGGGCGCCTGCGTAAAGCCGATCGTCACCTTGGCGATTTCCTGCGCGGAGGCGGCGGCGGCGATTTCAGAGCTTTTCAGCGGCGTCAATTCGTGGCTGCTCGTGCTGTACTTGTAGTATTGAAAGACGGTTGATACTTTTTTCGCTTCTTCTTCCACCTGCGGCGCGATCACGTCCGTCGCCAGAACTCTGACCGTGTGTTTGGCTTTGGCTTCGGTGACGCTCAGCGTTGGGAACGTCCATTTCGGCGATGTGCCGCCCGTGCTGGGGAAGGAGTAGTCGGTCAGCGTTCCCAGTGATTGACCGGTGTTGCTGGTCCCGGTCGAGGTCCAGTTGATGTCATGCTCGGTGACGCCGGTGAGGACCGCTTCGCCGCTGGAGGAGTTGCCGTAGGCGCTGAGGAACCAGAGGTTGGCGGCGCCGGTCGCCGCCAACGGGCTCGTGGGGGTTTCTTTCGGCGCCTGGATCGCCGTGGCGCTGAAGCCAGTGCAGCTGGAGTGCAGCTCGTCGACGATGTTGCTCATCGCGGTGCGCCCGGTCTGATCGGCCTGGGCGCGTTCGGTGATGCGCGTCTGCTGGCGCAGTGAGACCTCGAGGATCGCCAGCAGGGCGCCGGTCACGATCACGCCGGTGACCATCGCGACGAGCATCTCCATCAGCGTGAAGCCACGCTCGGAGCCCAGGTCAAGTAGTGACAGTCGATGGAGAGGCATTAGGGACACGTTTTAACGCCTTTGGTGTAGCCCGAGCCGGTTTCTTTGAGGTAAAACGTGCCGACCGTCGTACCGGCCTTGACTTTGTTTTCGAATGGAGCGGGGCTCTTGTACTTGTAATATTCGGTCCCGATTTTCGCAACGACACAGAATTCGAGCTTCTTTGCGTATGGCTGATATCTGCTCGCGGTCGCGAGTTCTCCATTGCTCGTGAAAGTGACATTGTGTTCGTAGGGAACTTTGGCGTAGTTCTGCGCTGACGCGGAGGAGCATTCGGTATTGATGATCATTGCCGATATGGCGGTTTTCAGTCGTTCTCCGGGTACGCTTTTGGTTCCTTCATAGACCGTGACGGACAGCGGAGGCGCTTCGATTTTCACCGAGGTCACGCCATGCGGTTCGACTTGCGCGGTGCTATCTTTCAGTTTTTCGCCGCTTTCGGTGACGGTGGCAGGGTTGTTCGCTTCGCAGTCTCCGGCAAACACCGTGTAGGGGTTCGGCGTACCCGACGGTTTCCCGGGCGTGACGAACGGAAACAGGCCCGTGAGTTCGCCGCTTGATTTGTATGTGCCGGCAGTACCTCCGACGAAGATGTCGGGCGTGGGTATGCCCGTTTGGAGCGCGACGAACGTGTCTCCCTGCGCGGCCACTTCTTTGCCGCTTTCCTGGGTCGTGAAGCTGGCCGCGATCGTTCCTGGTTCGGCGATCGTGAATTCCTTGGTCACGAGCGAGGTGGAGGAGAGGGTCACGGGTTCGGCCGGCGGTGTTTTGCCGCTCTTGTTGACCCAGCTGCTCTTGGAGGCACTGGTGGAGACGGTTTTTTCGGCGAGCTCGCCGAAGATCACGCAGCCCGACGACGGGGTGATCTGTGACGTCGTGCCGGTCGCGGTAACCGTTGCACCCGACACCGGTTCTTCGTTCTGATTCTTGACCTTGACCTCCAGGCCCGAACCGCTTGGCAGGCTGACGAGGCTCGACTGGGTCACGGCCGGACGCGAGCCGAGCGCGGACCATTTGACCGAGGAGGTCGTCTGGATGTAGTCGGCGGTCCCCCCGGACGTTTCGCACGTGAATGATTCTTTGGCGGCCGTGACGTACTGCGCCGAGGAGGAGATCGTAAAGACGGTGCCTGTATACGTCCCCGAGTAGGCGGCCGATTTTTCGCAGAAGGATGTGGTGGCGCCGGTGTAGTAGCGCCAGACGCCCGAGACCTGTTCTATGCAGACGCCGTTTTCGGCGACCGTATGGGTCGAGCCGGTCCCGAGCTGTCCGAGCTGCGTGGCGGTCATCCCGCGCATGCGCTCCTCGTCCTGCTGGGCGATCACCGTCGCCTGGGCATGGGCGCGCTCGTCTCCCGTCGCGCGCTGGGTGACGCTGAAGCCGTCGAACGTGGCCACGGCGATCAGGGCGACGAGCATCGCGCTGATCATCACCTCGATCAGCATGAAGCCGGCCTCGGAGCCGGGTCCGGAGAGCCTTGAAAAAAACGTATCGATCATCACAAGCGCATGGGCAGAGGTCCACCCATGACTTCGGCATCCGCTCCGTCTGGCTTTAGGACCGGAGGACGACCTGTACTACGCGTCTATGGGAGTCGACGCGGCCTCCCGGCGTCGCCGGCTCGCCGTCGCTCGATGGCCGGCTGCGGAAAGTCTCCCGTGGGAGCTCCCCGCGGTGCGATGGGATGGGCGCGCCCCGTGCGGGGCTCGCCCATCGAGCCTCTACACGACCGGCTGCGAAACGGCCGCGCCCGTCTCCGCCGAGGCGCCCGTGCGCTGATACATCAGGATGCTCACGATCACCGACCAGATCAGGAACCCGAGCAGGGCGGGAAAGCTCGCCGGCGGGACGAGCGCGGCGATCCCGAGCACGATCGCCACCCAGCCCAGCCACTTTGGCAGCGCCGCGCCGCGCAGGATCGCCAGGCCGCTGCAGATCGCGAACACGAACGCGCCACCGAGGACCGGCAGGAAGAGTTCGTTGCTGAGGAAGTTAAGCGCCTGGGCGACCTGTGGTCCCAGATGATGGAGCTGGTGGGCGAGTCCGTATTCGACTCCCGTGCCCATGAGCGCACCCACCCCCATCAGCACCCCGCCAGCCAGCACGAGCGAGCCGAGGCCCTCCGCCGCGGGCGTGCGGCGCAGATAGGAGCGCAACGTGCCGGCGAACAGCACGAGCACCAAGAACGCCAGCGCGAACAGGATCGCGGACGTCTCGACTTCCGAGCGGTGCGTCGTGTAGTACGCGATCACCTTCGCCGGGCTCGCGTTCGCATTGGGCGTTTCCCCGCCCGAGAAGACCCCGACCACGGCCAGCACGGCGAACAAAACGCCCGTCAGCGGCGCGAGCTTGCTCCAACGATCAGTCATCATCCTACCCCCTTGCGTTTACGGCGTTGACCCTTGCACGCGCGACTCTATACCCGGCGGCGACCCGCCAGCCCCTAGAATCCCGGTCCCCAAGGGGGTTCGTGCCGGGACCGAGACACACGTTCGAGGCGGTCGCGGCGCGGATCGCCATGGCGGCCGGTCCATGGGGGACTGGTGTAGTGGTAACACGGCGGTCTCCAAAACCGCAGCTCGAGGTTCGATTCCTCGGTCCCCCGCTCAGGCCAGACCTCGGGATTTCCGGGGGTTTTGGCTTTACAGAGCGATTTCTTGACCGCCGTGGTTGCGGGCGGAATTCCGCATCGATCCGCTCGGATCCGCTCCGCTTGGGCAGCGTGGTGGCCTGGCCCAGCCGATCCGGGATGAACTTGGTCTGCAGGGTCACGTGTTGCGAGGCTCGCGCGGTCTCGGGCAGACAGCCGCCGGGGATCGCCGTGGCGAGCACAATGAGCGCGGCTAGGAACGGGGTACTGCGCATTGTCTGTGCGCTTGGCAGGGTGCGTGTCCGCGGCCTATACGCGGATCGTGCCGTGGACGTGGACTGTGAGGCCGAAGGTTTCGCGGTTGATGATGCCGCTGATCCCGATTTCGGTTCCGGACGCGTGGGCATAGGTGCCGGTGCCGCGTGTGAGCGCGATCGTCCCACCGAAGTAGCCGTTGGCGCCTTCGGCCTTGAAGCGGGCGGATCCCTTGCCGCTGATGGTGCCGCCCTTTGGGCTGACCGTGAACGTGGCTGTCACGCGGTTGGCGGAGATGATCGTGAGATGGACGGTGATCGCGCAGTTGTAGGTGCCGGTCGCGTGACCATGCTCATCGAGCGTGACTCCACCGCCGTTTGCAGAGCTCAGGATCCCGGTCTCTCGCAGGGCCACTGCATGCGAGGCATGAGTTGCGATGCCGGTCGTGCTGCGAGTGCTTAGGGTGGCAGTTGCCGGAGGGCCAACCACGAACACGCCACCGCCACTCAGAGTCATCGCCGTGCTCGCGAGAACCACGAACGATGCGCGCGACAACTGTGCGCACGTGCTCCCCTGACGGGCGTTCCAGTCAGCTTCAGTGTGGTTCATCGGGGATCACACGTTCCGGGAGGGTACGTGTGCCACCAGCTTGACGATAGCGGTGTCTCTCACTTCCAGTAAAACGAAACGATCTGACTACTGATGCTAGGATCGGGGGAAAGTTCGGTGTGGCGATATAGATCGCGAAGGCTGCTTATTGTCACCATGTCGAACTGTTCCTTGGACCGCAATCGTTTGCGG
>DASZJF010000023.1:0-36560 GCA_035948355.1 Solirubrobacteraceae bacterium | reverse complement strand
GACGTCGCAGGAAGTGCCGCCCATGTCGAGGCACAGCGCGTTCTCCACGCCCGCCATCCCCGCCAGCAGCAGCGCGCCGCCCACGCCGCCCGCCGGTCCCGACAGGACGGTGAGCGCCGCATGGGATGCCGCGCGAGCGGTCGATGCGAGCCCGCCCGAGGACTGCATGATCTCGGGCTCCACCAGCCCGCGCGCCGACGCCTCGGCCGCCAGCCGGCGCAGGTAGGAGCCCACGAGCGGGCTCAGCGCCGCGTCGAGCACGGTCGTGGCGGTGCGCTCGTACTCGCGGAACGTGCCCACCAGCTCGCTCGACACCGAGACGTGCGTGGTCGGTGGCAGTCGCTCGGCGAGCAGGCGCGCCAGCAGGCGCTCGTGCTCGGGGTGAGCGTAGGAGTGCAGCAGCGCGACCGCCACCGCCTCGGGCTCGGCCATCGCGACCCGATCGACCAGCTCGCCGGCCGGCTCCTCCTCAAGTGTGAGCAGTGGGCCGTCGGGGCCGCAGCGCTCGGGCGCGGCGAACCGCAACTCTGCCGGAACCAGCGGCACCGGCGCGGCGTCGCACAGCCTGTAGAGGTGCGGACGCGCCTGGCGCCCCAGCTCGATCACGTCCGTGAAGCCGGCCGTGGCGATCAGCGCGGTGCGCGCCGCACGCCCCTCCAGCAGCGCGTTCGTCGCGACCGTCATGCCGTGCGCGAAGCCGCTCACGTCCCCTGGCGTGGCGCCGGCCCGCGCAAGCACCTCGCTGACGGCGTCGAGCACGCCCAGCGCCTGATCTGAGGGCGTCGTGGGAACCTTCGTGGTGTGCACCGCCCCGTCGGCGCCCACGAGCACCGCGTCGGTGAACGTCCCGCCTACGTCTACCCCGAGAAGCATCCCCGAGAGCGTACGCGGGACCGGACGTCCCGCGCCAATGGCCGCCGTCCGCGCACCGGCCTGCGCGGACGCGACCCCACCCCCAATCCCCGATCAGGCCGCCGCGAGCTCCCGGTCCTCGGTCTCGGCGAGGTGTTGATGGGAGGGGCAATAGCCGTTGTGCGGCAACGGCACGCGCTGGCAGGCCGAGCCCTTGCGCGTCGTCGCGCGACACCGCGGCGCCTGACCGCTCACGGCCGTGTAGGCGGCCACGGGGTTCTCTATGAGGAACCGCTGGGCGTAGCCGATGTAGCGATTGACGACTCGGTGCACGTGACCCTGCTCGCTCATCGCGAAGTAGCTGCGGATGTCGCAGTAGAGCGTGCGCGCGGGATAGGCGAAGTAGTGGCGGTCGGTCGCCATCCGCTCGACGACCGCCTCGCAGGCGTGCAGCACGTGCTCGTGGTTGGCGCTCGCGCTCGCGCCGTGCTGGGGCGGGAGTATGTGCGGCGCAAGTTCCCTGTAGATGGCCCGACTGAACTGGTACATGATGGCGGTCTACCCTCTCTCCTTGTCGATCTGTCTGTTGAGCACGCCCGCCGTATCCAAAGACTCCGATCGTCCCCCGTTCTTCCACCTCCTAAACACCGGCCGTACCAGAAAAGGTGCGGTGTTGCGCCGGCAGGTTTCTTTTGAGTGGGTGACCCATAGCCAATAGGGTCCCGACGGCGCTGCCGGCGCCGGTCACCGCAGCGGCCGGCATGGTTGGGAGCGCTTTTGTGCGGTGGGCGATCCACGGCGGCGCACCATGACGGGCGCCTGCTTGCCCGAGCGTCCTACTCCCAGGTCTCCCAGCTGACCTCCTCCTCGCCCGCGACGACCGCGTGACGGTGATCCAGCGCCGGATCGCGCTCGGGGTGGTCCACGCGCAGGTGCGCCCCGCGGCTCTCCTCGCGCGCCAATGCGCACCGCGCGATCAGGCGGGCCAGGGGGTGTGGATCTTTCAGCAACAGGCGCAGGCCCTCGCCCGTGCGCTCGATGCCCGCGTCACGCCACAGGGCGGCGCGCGTCGCGGGCTCGGCGGCGGGGATCGGCGGGGCATCGAGCAGCCGGCCCATCTCACCTGGCGTGGGGGATGCGGGAGCGGGCTCGGACAGGGCGGCGCTGACCGCTCGCCGAGCGAACACGAAGCACTCGCTGAGCGAGTTCGACGCGAGCCGGTTCGCTCCGTGCAGGCCCGTGCAGGAGACCTCCCCGACGGCATACAGCCCCGCTACGTTCGCGCGCGCGTGCAGGTCCACGGCGATCCCGCCCATCGCGTAGTGCGCGGCCGGCGCGACCGGCACCAGCTCGCGCGTGGGGTCCAGACCCGCCTCGCGCAGGGCGGCGACGACGTTGGGGAAGTGAGCCGGATCGATCGCGCGCATGTCCAGCCCGACCGCGCTCGCGCCGCTCTCGCGCAACCGCGCCTGGATCGCGCGTGAGACCTCGTCGCGCGGCAGCAGCTCATCGACGAAGCGCTCGCCCGTGCCGGAGTCGTGCAGGGTGGCGCCCTCGCCGCGGATCGCCTCGGTCACGAGGAACCCTTCGCGCCCGGGCACGCCGATCGCGGCGGTGGGATGGAACTGCAGCAGCTCCAGATCCGCCAGCCGCGCGCCGGCGGCGTGCGCGAGCAGCAGCCCGACGCCCTGCGAGCCGGGCGGGTTGGTCGTGCGCGCCCACAGCGCGGCGGCGCCCCCGGTCGCGAGCACGACGGCGCGCGCGGAGACGACGAAGGGGGTCTCGCCGTTGCGCTGGATGCCGCTGCCAGCACGAGGAGCGCCGCCGTTGCCATGCCATTCCTCGCACAGCAGCCCCCGGCAGCGAGCCTCCTCCCCGCCGGAGGGGCGCTCGCCGGGCTCGGCGTCCGTCCACAGCGCGCGGGCGCGGGCCCCCTCGAACACCTGTATGCGCTGGTTCTCGGCCGCCAGCGCCGACAGCTGCCTGACGAGGCGCCGTCCGGTGGCGCTGCCCCCGGCGTGCACGATGCGCCGGATCGAGTGCCCACCCTCCAGCCCCAGCGCAAGCCGCCCGAAGCGGTCGGCGTCGAAGCGCACCCCCAGCGACTGCAGGTCCTCGACGCACGCGGGCGCCTCGCGCACGAGGATCTCCGCCGCCGAGCGCCTGACCAGCTCGCGCCCCGCGCGTTCGGTGTCGGCGAGGTGACGCTCCGGGGTGTCGTCGGCGGCGAGCGCCGCGGCGAGGCCACCCTGCGCCCAGTAGCTCGCGGTCTGCGCCAGCGGTGTGGCCGAGACGAGGACGACCCGCGCGCCCTCCCGAGCGGCGCACAGCGCCGCATACAGACCGGCGGCGCCCGCGCCCACGACCGCGAGGTCGGCCTGTGTGTCAGGGCTCACGCCGAGCCCGTGGACGGCTGAGGATCGGGGCATCGCGGCTGGTGAGGGCTATTTCTTGCTGCGCGGCAGGAATCCGGCTTTGCGCAGCGCTTCTTCGGCCGCGTGCGGGTTGCCGCCCCCGGTGTTGGTCGGGATCGTCGTCGTCGGGGTGGTGGTTGTGGTGGGGGCGGCGGTCGTCGTGGGCGTGGAGGGAGAGATCGTCGTCGGCGCGCCGGGCGTGACGGCGCCCGTGGTCGTGGGCGCCACCGCCCCGCCGACGCCCGTCGCGCCGGTGGCGCCGGTCGTCGTGGTCGGGATCGCGCCGGGGAGGACCGGCGCCGCTGTGGTGATCGTCCTCGTGACCGGCAGGGGCGCCTGCGCTGTCCCCGAGCCACCGCTGAGCTTGACGAGCGCCGCCGCCAGCACTCCCAGGGCGAGCGTGACGATCACCGCGATCGCGACGATCGGGGCCTTCCAGTTCGTCGGTGCGGCCAGTCGCGTGCGCGCGGCCGCGCCGCAGTTCAGGCACCACTCCTGCTGGGGGTGCAGCGGAGCGCCGCACAGCGGGCAGGCCGCGTCCACCGGAGGAGTCGAGCTCGCGCCGGGTGTGCTCGGCGGAGGGGTGGCGACGGCGCTCAAGGATTCTGGATGGGTGGACGGACTATCTCGGTCGGTTCCTCCACGTTCGGCCAGGTCTCGGCTGCAGTGGAATCGTCGTCGGTCGCAGGCGCCGGGCCGGAGGGCGGGGTGGAGGGTGTAGTGGCGCTCTCCTCAGGCGCCGGAGCGGCGGTGCGCGGCGGTGTGCCGGCGGGCGCCGGAGTCGCCGTCGGGTTCGGAGCGCGCGGCGCGGGCGTGGCGGGCGCGGGCGCCGCGGTGCGCGACGGTGCGGGACTCGTGGCCGGTGCGGCGGGGGCCGGGGCGGCGGTGCTGGGGAGGGGTGACGTCGTGGGCACAGGAGCGGCGCCGGGCGACGTCGGGGGCGCCGTGTGAGCGGTTGCGGGCATCGCGGGAGTCGGAGTGTGCGCCGCAGTTGGAGGCATCGCCGGGGCCGGTGCGGGCATCGGCGCCGGGGGCGGAGTCGGCGCCGGGGGCGTTGGGGCCGCGGTCTGGGGGCCGGCCACGGGGCGCTCGGCGCGTAGGTCCATCGCCAGGCCGCAGTTGGGGCAGAAGCGGTCGTCGCTGCCATGGATCGCGGCGCAGCGCGGGCACGCCGCCACGCCCGCCTCGCGCAGGACGGTCACGGGGCGGCGCTCGGCCAGAGTCGCTTCCAGGGTGCGCAGCTCGCCGTCGATGCGCCCGATCGTCTCGAGCTTGGCGAGCACCAGTGCGTCGTTGCGTCTGGCGAACCGGTGCAGGTCGAACACGAGCCCGCCGAGGTCGCGATAGGCCAGCTCGCGCGCCTTGCGCAGGAACCGCATGCGCCGGCGCATGCGCCCGCGCTCGCCGAACCCGGGCGGGCCGCTCGGCGCGTCCTCGCCCGCGGGCGTCTGGGTGTGGTCGTCCTCGGTCGCCGGAGTGGTGGTCTGCGTGTCGTCCATCGACCGATCCATGCTACTTGGTGGATCAGGTGCGCTCCAGGGCTGCGCGCCAGGCGTCGAGCACGCGCTGGGCCATGCGCGGCGCGGAGAACGGCTCGGCGTGGGAGCGACCGGCGATGCGCGGGTCGGGATCACGCAGGTGTGGCGCCAGCGCGTCGCGCCAGACGGCCAGGTCGAACGGCGCGCACAGCGTCCCCGCGACGTCGCGCAGCGCCTGCGGATGGATGCCGACGGGCGTGGCGAGCACGGGCACGTCGCACGCCAGCGCCTCCAGCACGGCCAGGCCGAACCCCTCGCGCGCACTGGGGACGAGCACGGCGTTGGCGGCGTTGACCCACTGGGCGACGAGCTCGGGATCGACGTTGTAGAGCGCGCGCACTTCGACGTCCGCGTCGCGCGCCAGCATCAGCGCCTGGTCGTAGTGCTTCTCCGTACGCGAGGGGCTGGCGAGAAACAGCACGAACGGCTCGTCGGGGTCGAGCTTCAACTCCGCGCGGGCCTGCGCCCGCGGGATCCGGTGAAAGCGCACAAGATCCACTCCGCACGGCAGCACCAGCGCGCGCTCGCTTTCCACGGGCAGCCGCTGCGCGAGCGGGGCGGAGGCCGCGGCGAGGATGTCCATGCGCGGGATCGCTCGGGCGGTCAGCTTGCGCGTGCGGGGGTGGCTGAGGTCGGTGCCGTGCACGGTCAGCGCGCGCACCCGGGCGCGGACGGCGAGCGCGGGCCAGGCGGTGAGTCCGAAGTGGGCGTGGATGATGTCCCATCGCTCGCGCCGGTAGCGGCGGCGCAGGCTCCAGGCGGCTCCAAGCAGCGCGCGCCGACCGGGCGGGAACTCGTACAGCTCCACGTCCACCCCGCCGATCGTGCGCAGCGCGTCCACCTGGTCGCGCACGAACCGCCCCCGCTGGGGATGAGCCCGGTCGGGCTGCATGTTCGAGACGACGAGCGCGCGCATGCGCGCGTCACGATAGTTGGCCCGGTCGCGCTGGATGGCTCCGAACGTCGGCGTAGCGGAGTGGCTCGGGGACGCAGCCGACGAACGGCGCGCGCGGCGGCGCTCTGGGATGATGGCGCGCATGGACAGCGCCATTGCAGATCGTGACCCACGCGCACGCCCGATTGCCGTGTTCGACTCGGGTGTGGGCGGGTTGACGGTGTTGCACGAGCTGCTCGTGCGCCTGCCCCGCGAGGACTTCGTCTATCTGGGCGACACCGCCAGGTTCCCCTACGGCCAGCGCTCGCCCGAGGAGATCGAGCGGTTCGCCGCGGAGATCGCCGAGGAGCTGCTGCGCCGGCGGGCGAAGCTGCTGGTCGTCGCTTGCAACTCTGCAACCTCTGCGGCCCTGCCGAGCCTGAGCGCGCGCATGCGCCAGACGACGCTCGGCATCGACGTGATGGGCGTCGTGCGCCCGGAGGCGCTACGCGCCGTCGCCGCCACGCGCAGCGGACGTATCGGCCTGCTGGCGACGCCGACGACGGTGGCCAGCGGCGCGTACGAGCGGGCGGTGGCGGCGGTCGACCCGCACGTGGCGCTGCACGCGGTCCCGTGTCCGACGCTGGCGTCGATCATCCAGGCGGGGAAGCAGTTCGACGAGCAGGCCGTGGCGACGGTCCGCGCCGCGTGCGAGCCACTGCGACGCGCGGACGTGGACACGGTGATCCTCGGCTGCACCCACTACCCCCTGATCGGCCCGATGCTGCAACGCACGCTCGGTCCGGAGGTGGCGCTCATCACCTCCGGAGCTGCGCTCGCGCGCCAGGTCGAGCACGCGCTCAGCACACGCGAGTTGGGCTGGCCGATCTCCGATCGGTCGCGCGCCGAGGGCGAGGGCGAGTACCGGTTTCTGTGCACCGGCGACGTCGACGCGTTCCGCGAGTTGGGTACGCGGTTCCTGCAGATGCCGCTCGGCGCGGTCGAGCACGTCGAGCTGGCGGCCGCGGAGGCGATCGCGTGAGTTGCGCGGGGTGTCGGTTTGATGCGGGGTATCGGGCCGGCGTGGTCTGGGCCGGCCTGGTCCGGTCGGGCGTGGGTCGGTCGCGACGCGGGAGCTCGGTATGAGCAAGCGCAGCTATGACCGCGAGCCCGACGGCCTGCGCCCGACGACGATCGAGCCGGGGTTCGTGCGCGCCGCGACCGGCTCCGCGCTGATCTCGATCGGCGGGACGCGCGTGATCTGCACCGCGGCTGCCCAGGAGGCGGTGCCCCGCTGGATGGCCGGCAAGGGCAAGGGCTGGGTCACGGCCGAGTACGCGATGCTGCCCGCCTCCACGGGCGATCGCAAGCCGCGCGACATCGCCAAGGGCCGTCCCGACGGGCGCGGTGTCGAGATCCAGCGCCTGATCGGGCGCTCGCTGCGCGGCGTCGTGGACTTCAAGGCGCTCGGCGAACGCACGATCTACCTCGACTGCGACGTGCTCGAAGCCGACGGCGGCACGCGCTGCGCGTCGATCACGGGCGCGTATGTAGCGCTCGCGCTGGCGTGCGCCAGGCTGCGGGAGAAGGGCAGGCTGACCGAGAGTCCCCTGACGGGCTCGGTCGCTGCGGTCTCCTGCGGGATCGTTGACGGCCAGCCGCGGCTGGACCTCGACTACGGTGAGGACTCCAACGCCGAGGTCGACGCGAACGTCGTGATGACCGGCGACGGCGGCCTGGTCGAGGTGCAGGCCACGGCCGAGCGCACGCCCCTCTCGCGCGCGCATCTGGACGAGCTGCTCGTGCTCGCCGCGGGCGGCATCGAGACGCTGCGCGAGCTGCAGGCGCTGGCGATCGCCCAGGCTACAGTGGCCGCGTGAGGATGCCGCGGCTGCTGCTCGCCACGCGCAACGAGCACAAGCGCCGCGAGTTCGCGCGACTGCTGCCGGAGTGGGAGATCGACGCGCTGCCCGACGATGTCGAGCTGCCGCCCGAGGATGGGGAGACGTTCGCCGCGAACGCGCTGCCCAAGGCCCGCGCAGCGGCTGCGGCCACCGGAAGAGTGAGCATCGCCGACGACTCGGGTATCGAGGCGGCCGCGCTGGGGGGCAGGCCGGGCGTGCGTTCGGCTCGCTACGCGGGTGAGAACGCGAGCGATCGGGAGAACCTCGCGCTGCTGTTGAGCGAGGCGCCGGTGGGCAGCGCGCTGGAGTACGTCTGCGCGCTCGCCTACGTGAACCCCGAGACGGGGGAGGAGCGTATCTTCGAGGGGCGCTGCAAGGGCACGCTCGCCTCCGAGCCCCGCGGTGAGCGAGGATTCGGCTATGACCCGGCATTCGTGCCCGGCGACCGGCCGCAAACGGAGACGATGGCCGAGCTGAGCGATGCGCAGAAGGATGAGATCAGCCACCGCGGCCGCGCGGCCAGGGCGCTACGGCAATGGCTCGCGGCGCAGGAATGAGCCCTGCTACAGGTTGATCGCCGCCGCGGCGCCCACCGCGGCGGAGAGCCCGGCGTAGCCGGTATAGCCGGCGAGCAGGAGCAGGAGGGCTGTGAGCAGGGCGACGAGCACGGTCAGGCCCCAGGCGACGCGTTCGAATGTCATCGCCGGCATTCTCGCCGATGCGGTGGTCGATAGCGGTCCCGCGGTGCGAAATCGTCCGCAAACACTGTTAGCGTCAGAAAATCCATTCGTGAGTCAGCGATGAAGGAGGACGAAGTGACGAAGTCCGAGCTGGTCGATCAGGTGGCGGACCGCGCCGACCTGACCAAAGGCGAGGCCGCGCGCGCGGTCGAGGCGGTGCTGGGCACGGTCCAGGACACGCTGCGGCGCGGCAGTGAGATAACCCTGTCCGGGTTCGGCAAGTTTCACGTGGGGGAGCGTGGGGCGCGCCAGGGCGTCAACCCGCGCACGGGCGAGCGCATCCAGATCGCCGCGGCGCGCGTCCCGAGGTTCACGGCCGGCACCGGCCTGAAGAACGCGGTCAAGGGCCGCTGAGGTCGTGCGTGGGTTTTGAGGCCGCGAGCCGGCGTGCCTGAGCAGCCCGCAGACGCTGCGGCCGTGACGCCGCGTGCCTGAGCGGATCCCTGCGGTCACGGATGCGCCGCTGCGCTCGTTCGGCGACGCGCTCGCCGCGCGGGTGGAGGAACGCCGGTCGCAGATCGTGCTCGGGCTCGACCCCGACCCGGGCGCGCTGTGGCCGGGCGTGGATGAGTCGCTGGTCGGTTCCTCCGACGCGCCCCCCGTCCAGCGGGTCGGGATGGCGGTCATGTCACACTGCCGGTCGCTGATCGACGCGGCGGGGCCGGCGTGCGTCGCGGTCAAGCCTCAACTCGCCTGCTTCGAGCGGTTGGGCGCCGTAGGTCGGACCGCTCTGGAAGAGGTTGTGCGCCACGCCCGCGAGGCGGGGCTGCTCGTGATCGCCGACGGCAAGCGCGGGGACATCGACGTGACCGCACGGGCATACGCGCAGGCGCTGTTCGGCGGCGTGCAGACGCCGTTCGGCGCGGTCGCCGGCCTGGGCGCGGATATGGCGACCGTCAGCCCGCTGATGGGCAGGGACGCGGTCGAGCCGTTCGTGACGGTCGCCCGTGCGGCCCACGCCGGCGTGCTCGTCCTCGTGCGTACGTCCAACCCGGGGGCGGCGGACGTCGAGGATCTTCCGGTGGCCGGCGCGGGGACCGTGTGGGAGCGGTTGGCTCAGCTCGTGGACGAGCTGGGGTGCGCGGGGGTGGGGGAGAGCGGTCTCAGCGACGTAGGCGCCGTCGTCGGCGCCACCGCCCCCGGCCATATCGCGCGAGCGCGCGAGCTGATGCCGCACGCCGTGTTCCTGCTGCCCGGAGTCGGAGCCCAGGGCGGGCGCGTGGAGGATCTTGCTCCGGCGTTCGCCCCCGGTCGCGCGGGGGGTCTGGTGTCGGCTTCGCGAAGCATCGCAGGCGCCCACACGGCGACGGGCGGAGATCCCGCCCGGGCAGCCCGCGCCGAGGCGGAGCGGCTGCGCGCGGTGGCCTGGGATCTGGCGTACTGAGTCCGCAGGGTTTCGTTGAGGTAGTCTGAAACCCGCAATGATCATCACGGTCACGCTCAACGCGGCGATCGACAAGTCCCTCTCGGTTCCGAACTTCAGGCTCGGGCGCAGACACCGCACCGTCGAGCAGCGCACGATGGCCGGCGGCAAGGGCGTCAACGTCGCACGCACCCTCAAGGCTCTCGGTCAGCCCGTGATCGCGACCGGGTTCGCGGGCGGAGTCACTGGCACGCACATCGTCGAGCAGCTCACCGACGAGGCGGTCCTCAACGACTTCGTGCGCATCCGCGAGGAGTCGCGCACGAACACCTCGGTGCTCGACCCGACCACCGGCGAGCAGACTGAGATCAACGAACGCGGGCCGTCGGTGTCCGAGCGCGAGGTAGAACTGTTCGCGGACAAGCTCCTGTATCTCGCGCGCGGGGCCGCGATCGTCGTGTTCGCCGGCTCGCTGCCGCGCGGCGTCGAGCCCGAGATATACGCCTCGTTGATCCGCGACCTCGCGCGGATGGAGGTCACGACCGTGATCGACACCGACGGCGAGCCGCTGCATCACGCGGTTCGCGCCGAGCCCGACGTCGTCTCGCCCAACGTGCTGGAGGCCGAGGAGCTCGTCGGCCACGAGTTCGCGAGCGAGCAGGAGCGCTCGCTGGCCGTGCGCGAGATCGCCGCGCTCGGACCGCGCGAGGCGATCATGACGCTCCCGGACGGCTGCTACGCGCAGGTTCTCGTCGACGGCCAGCCCTCGCTGAAGCGCGCTCGGGTGCTGCCGCGCGAGCCGGTCGCCAAGAGCGGCTCGGGCGACGCGTTTCTCGCGGGGTATCTCGCCGCGCGCTACGAATCGCGCGCTCCCGACCAGTGCCTGCGCTTCGGCGTGGCCTGTGGCGCGGAGTCCACCGCTCGCCTTGGGGCCGGCCTGATCGACCCGCGCGAGGCGCGGCGGTTGATCGGCGAGGTGGAGCTCACCGAGGTCGAGCTGCCGGCCGAGGTCGGCTGAGTTCAGAGCCGCCGGTCACCGAGCCCGACCTGCGCAAACGCATCACCGGACTTGTATAGTGCCGACCTTCTGAATATCAGAAGGTCTCTGGCAGGAGGATCATCATGGGTCGTAGGTTCGTAGGGCAGGATCGGTTCGGCGTGGGCGGCGCGCGGCGCGCGGTACGGCCGGCGGGCGTCGCGTCATGCCTGTGCGCGATAGTCGCGATCGCGGGCTGCGGCGAAAGCTCGGGCGGCAAAGCGGCGAGCGTGGTCGTCGCCAAGACCGCCGCGACCACGGCCACGGCGCCGACGACTCCGACGACGCCCGCGACCACATCCACGGCGACCAAGCCGCCCGCGAAGTCGTCCAAATCGTCCACGACCCCGGCGAAGACGACCACGACGCCCGCGGCTACAACCTCGCCCAAGCCGGGCAAGCCCTCCAAGGGCGAACTGGGGTTCGGCAAGATCAAGGTAACGAGCACCGCGTTCAAGGCGGGCGGACCGATCGCCGCCAAGTACACTTGCGACGGCGGCGGCACCTCGCCGCCGCTGCAGTGGCATGGGGTGCCGCGCGGCACCAGCGAAGTGCTCATGCTCGCGCTCGACCTGAGCGGCAGCGCCAACGACGCGATCCAGTGGGCCGTCGCCGGCATCTCCCCGAACGCGACGGGCATCCCGGAAGGCAGCCTGCCCGCCGGTGCGGTCGCGGGCGTCAACAGCGCCGGCAAGATCGGCTGGGGCGGGATCTGCGGCTCCAAAGGCCAGCTGCACCATGTTGGGTTCCTGTTCTACGCGCTGAAGCACAAGCTCAGCCTGAAATCGGGCTTCAACCCGGTCGAAGTGCGCAGCGGCCTCAAGGGCGCGACGCTGGCGACGGGACTGACGCTGGCGACATATCAGCGTCCCTGATGGTGTCCGGCGAGACGGCCGAGAGGCGAGGCCGGCGGGGTGAGTGTCAGCCGCCGCCAGGGTTGGTATGACCTGGTTATACTGCGTGGTGTGAAGACGGCGATCTCACTTTCTGATGAGACCTTTCACCGTGTGGACCGCGCTGCAAAGCGGCTGGGCCTTTCGCGCAGCGAGTTCTTTGCGCGCGCTGCGGAGAACTGGCTTGACAGCTTGGAGCACGATGGCGTCACCGAGGCGATCAACCGTGCGCTCGCCGGACTGCCGGACGATCACCAGTTCACCGATGCGGCCGCGGCGGCGTTGATCGTCGGCGATCAGGTCTGATGGTGCGGGGCCAGCTGTGGTGGGCCGATCTCGGTCTGCCCAGGGGCTCCGCTCCCGCCCTGCGGCGCCCGGTGCTGGTCGTCAGCGCTGATCAGTACAACCGTTCCAGGCTGGCGACCGTCACCGTGGTCGTGCTCACGAGCAATGTTCAGCTCGCCGCGCTGCCTGGCAACATCCTGCTGCCAGCCGACGTCGTCACCGACCTCGACGGGGATTCGGTGGTCAACGTCACGCAGATCGCCACGATCGATCGGGGCGCGGTCGAGGAGCGCATCGGCTCATTGCCGGACTGGCTGATGGCTGAGGTCGACGCCGGTCTCGCTCGCGCGCTCGCGCTCGCTCGCCTCTGAGCAAGGGCATGCGCAGGGTGGGCGTGCGTTCCGCGGCGCGCGAGTAGGAGCAATGGCGAGCTCGTGTCCGTCTGTAGCCTGAGCGGTGATGGCCGACACGAGCACGATCGCCTCGCTGGCCACGGCTGGTGGCACTCTGATCCTGGCTGTGGCGACGTTCGCGTCGACCCGCTCGGCCAATCGCGCTGCGCGCGTCTCCGAGCAGGCGCTGAAGGTGGGGCTGCGCCCGGTGCTGTTCAACGCTCGTCCGCAGGATCCGCCGCAAAAGGTCGGCTACGGCGACGATCACTGGCTCGTGTTGCGCGACGGGCTCGCGGCCGTGCAGGAGGCCAACGGGAATATCTACCTTGCGCTGCCGCTGCGCAACGTCGCCTCGGGTATCGCCGTGCTGCACGGTTGGCACCTGTGGCCGCGTCGTGCTGGGATTGACGATCCCCATCCGGAGTTCGAGGACTTCCGCGCGCAGACGCGCGACCTCTACGTCCCCGCGAGCGACGTCAGCTTCTGGCAGGCGGCACTGCGCGACACACAAGACGCTCTCTACGCGCCGGTGCGCAAGGCGATCTCTGAGCGTACGCCGCTCAGCATCGACCTGCTCTACGGCGACCACGAGGGCGGGCAGCGCACGATCACGCGCTTCTACATGGTTCCGCGCACGCTCGAGGAGGACGAGCAGCCGTGGCTGTGGATCTGCTCGACCTCACGCCACTGGAACCTCGATCGTGCCGACCCGCGCTAGTGGGCTTGGCGAGGAGGTAGGCGTCGATGGCCGATCGGGAGCGCGGGGTCGCGGCCGTGGCGGTCCGCGCCGTTGTCCGCGGTCAGGTGCAGGGCGTCGGGTTTCGCGATGCGGCCGTCGGACGGGCGCGTGAGCTCGGGGTGCTGGGCTGGGTGCGCAACGGCGAGGACGGAGCGGTGCAGGTCCACGCCGAGGGCTCCGAGCGGGCGGTCGATCGGCTCGTCGCCTTCCTGCACGACGGCCCGCCGCCGGCGCGAGTCTCGGAGGTCGCGGTCGAGAGGGTGGCGGTCGAGGGCCACGAGCAGTTCGCGATCCGCGGCGTCAGCGCCGGGGTGTTCGTGGTGCAGGAGCACGCGGCGACGGCGCACCATTTCGACTTTCGCCTGGAGGTGAACGGGGTCATGCGCTCGTGGGCGATCCCGAGGGGACCTACGCTCGATCCCGCGGTCAAGCGCCTCGCCGTCGAGGTCGCCGATCACGCCATGACGCACAACGCATTCGAGGGCACGCTCGGAGCGGGCGGCGTGATCGTCTGGGATCGCGGAACTTACGAGCAGGGCGGACGCGTCGCATGGCCACAGGCACTAACCCGTGGCCATGCCGTATTCGTCCTCCACGGGGAGAAGCTGCGCGGCGGCTTCGCCCTGCAGCGCACCCGACCGGGGACCAAGCCGCAATGGCTGCTGATCAAGCGCCGCGACGACGATGCGCAGCCCGGCTCGGACATCGTCGCCGAACACCCTCGCTCGGTCCTCAGCGGCCGCACGCTCGACGAGATGCTCGGGTGAGCTGGGGCGCCCGCACCGGCGTGTCCCCGAACCGGCGTGTCGCATCTCCTGGTGAAGGACGTCACACTACTCAACGTCGGTGGCTGAGTAGGAGGCTAGCCGCCGGCTACGTCCCGCCGCAGAAACACCAAGTAAGCCGCGAACAGCGCCGGGACCGCGTACAGCGCGCAGACCCAGGCGGAGTGTGCGATAGGAGCCCAGTCGGTCGGGGTGCGCAGGAGGCCGTGCCAGTTCTCGAACTGTTCGGTGAGCAGGTAGGGCTTGACGCCTTCCAGGCCGGGGATCCCCGAGAGAATGTAGAGCAGGATGACGAGTCCGATCGCGCCCACCACTGCTGCTGTGCTGTTGCGCGTGACGGTCGACAGCAGCACGCCGATACAGGCCACGGCGAACAGTGGGATCAGGTAGCACGCGTTGGCGGCAAACACCAACGCGAGGCCTTCCGAGGCGGAGACGACGGTTCCCGAGTAGGTCGTGATCTGGTTGAAGCCCCACGAAGCCACGCCCTCGACCGTGGCTACGGTGGCCGCCAGGAAGACGGCGATCGTCGCGTAGGTCAGCGCGGCCAGCGTCTTGGCGGCGAACACCTGGCCGCGATCTACCGAGCGTGTGAGGATCGTCTTCAGCGTGCCGTTGCCATCCTCGGCAGCCACGATGTCGCCCGCCACCAATGACGCGATCACGGGCAGGAAGAAGACGGACTCGAACAGCAGCGTCAGCACGGGTGTTGCCAGCCCTGATTGGGTGATCTGGGAGGTGAAGATGCTGTCGCCTCGGCCGGGGTGTTGGTGGCGCAGGTTCTGAACGATCACGAAGATTGACGGCAGCAGGACAGCCAGTCCCAGCCCAAGATAGGTGCGCTTCTGGGAGATGAGCTTGCGCAGCTCCCAGCGCCAGACGGTCAGCGTTGACGGGCGCCGAACGTGGCTCACGCCCGGGGCGCCGGTGACGGGCGGAGACAGGGGCGGTGTGGCGGCCGTGCTGCTCATGCCGCTGCTCCGGAGCCGATCGGGGTCTCGGGTTGGGCGCCGTTTTCGGTCAGCCTGAAGAACAGGTCCTCGAGCGTCGCCAGCTCCGGGGTCAGCGCGAGGATGCCTACACCGGACTGCGCCAGTGCGAGCGACAGCGCGCCCACGTCGGACTCCTGCGCCTGAAAGCCCAGCCCGTGCTCGCCGCCGCTCGCGTGCTCGACACCCGGCTGGGCGCGCAGCAGCGCAAGCGCGCGCGCGTCATCGGTGGTGCGCAGCCGGTAGCCCGCTCCGCCCTGACGGCGCAGGTCCGCGAGCGCGCCCTCGTAGACGACGCGCCCGCGATCGACGATCGCGACGCGGTCGCACAGCTCCTGCACCTCCGGGAGCTGGTGGCTGGAGAGCAGCACCGTGATGCCTTCATCCGCGAGGCGGCGGATCAGCTCGCGCATGTCGCGCATGCCGGCCGGGTCGAGACCGGTGGCGGGCTCGTCGAGGATCAGCAAGCGCGGGCTGCGCAGCAGCGCCGCGGCGATCCCAAGCCGCTGGCGCATCCCGTGCGAGTAGCCGCCCACCCGGTGCTCGGCGCGGGGACTCAATTCGACGATCTCCAGGACCTCGGCGATGCGCTCCTTCGCGCCCCCGCCGTCCAGCGCGCCCAGCAGCTCCAGGTTCTTGCGCGCGCTCAGATACGGGTAGAACCGCGGCGCCTCGACGAACCCGGCGACGCCCTCCAGGGCGCGCGCGCCCATGCGTATCGGGTCGCGTCCGAACAGCTGCACCGTGCCCTCCGTCGGCATGATCAGGCCGAGCGCCATACGCAGCGTCGTCGTCTTGCCCGCGCCGTTGGGTCCCAGGAACCCGTACACGTCGCCCGCGCGGACGTTCAGGTCGATGTGGTCGACCGCCAGGACCTCCTTGTAGCGCTTCACGAGACCGCGTGCTCTGACGGGCGGCGGCGCCTCGTCGTCGGTCACGCTCAGAGGCCCTTGGCGATCGCTTCGAGCGCCGCCGGGCCGACCGCGCCGACGAGCATGTAGCGCACGCCCGCGCGCTCGAAGCTGAGCAGCGTGCCCAGCTCGGTCGGCAGCTCGGTCGCTTCGACGCCGTTGATCTTGACTTTCTGCAGTCCTTCGGGCAGCGCCGAGGATTCAGTGGCGCCCGCCTTCGCCTTGCTTTCGATCACGGCCACCGAGGCGATGCCATGGCCATGCGTGGTGACCGTCGGGTGTCCACCAGAGGCATCGGGCTTCGCCGTGCCTCCTTCGGGCGCGACGACTTCCTGGACCTTGGCGTTCGCCGGCGGCTCGAATTCGAACACTGAGCCATCCACCGGGCCGTAGGAGACTTCGGTGGCCGCCAGTTCGAGCGCCGGCGTGGCGCTCGTCGTGGAGTAGAGCGCGGCGCGCAGCGGGACGCCGTGGACGGCATCCCACGAGAGCTCGGCACCGGCGATCAGGCTGCCCGATTCCTGGGGGGTGACGCGCACGGTGTAGGCGGCCTGGCCGGCGATGTCGGTCGGCATCGCGCCGGACACGTTCACGTGGCGCAGATGCGAGATCGCTTCTTCGATCTTGGCGACGCTCGGAGGTTCATGCGGGGCGGTCGCGCCGCCCGCGGCGCCGGCGCCGGCGCTCCCGCCCGAGGAGCCGTCTTCGTGAGCGGGGACCGTATAGCGATAGAGCGTGTTCGAGGAAGCGTCGTACATCGACACGGTGTGCCCGTCGTAGTAGATCTGCGTGTCGCCCTTTTCGGACTGCAGTTCCAGGCGCGCGCGGCCATCCTTGGCGATCCACAGCCGACCGGACCCGCCGTTCAGCAGCGGACTGGAGGACAGCCCGCCGGCGGCGCCACCGCTGCCGGCGGCGAGGTTGGCGCCTTCGAGCAGGTGGTCGGTCAGCTGGATGCGCGCCGTGACTCCCTCCACGGGCGGCGCGACGAGCGCCTGACGGACCGCGTCGGCGAGCGGCTTGGGCGGCGGTGTCGGTCCCGTGTCGAGCGCCAGCGCGAGTGCGGTCACGGAGGCGCCGAGGACGACCACCAGCCCACACACGAGCAGCAGCCGCGACAGGGGAAGTCTGCGCAGGAAGTAGGTCATCGAGCTTCTACCTCAGAGTAGCGCCGCAGCTTCGGCCAGGCTAAAGGTGAGAGATCCCTCATCGAACCGTCCGGCCTGCGCACTCGATATGGTCCCCGCCTGCATGGTCTACGCGTTCATCGCATTCTGGGTGCTGCTCGGCCTCGGCGTGTTCTTCGTCGCGATGCGCGGCGGTCCGCGCGGGGCGCGCGACCGATCGTCCGAGATCGGCCAGCAGCACACAGAGTCGAAAGCCGGCCAGCGCGCCGTCACGATCGGGATTGTGCTGCTGTTCGCGTTCGGGCTGATCGTGCCTGGGTTCGTGCTCGCCTCCAACGCGGCGCACAAGGCGGGCGTAACGGTCGGCGGGCTGCGCCTCACCGCCGAACAGCAGAAAGGCCGCGAACTGTTCGCGCACACGTGCGCGGTCTGCCACACGCTGTCGGCGACCAACTCGGTCGGTCGCACCGGCCCGAACCTCGACGTGCGCGTGGGTGATGACATCTCCACGGCGGCCGGGCGCAAGGCGCTCGTGCTGAGCGCTATCGCCGAAGGCCGCGCGCGCGGCCTCGGCCAGATGCCCGCGCTGCTGTATCAGGGCAAGGAAGCCGAAGAGGTCGCATCATTCGTAGCCGCAGTCGCCGGCCACTGAGACGCTCGATAGCCTTCGCTGCTCTGCGTCCTCGGTCGCTCGCGTACGTAGTACGCCACGCTCCCTGCGTCCTTGATCAGCTCGACTCTCGAACGTCTCAGGCGGGAGTTGCCGGACCCATGCGGTTTAGCCAACAGTCGATACCGCTCAGGGGGACCATCCACTAAGGTCCGCCGCGATGGCCGAGCAGGCGAAACCGGAGCAGGCGCAGAGCGCGGAGGACGTCAAGGCGCTTGTGGCCGAGCGCGACATCCGCTTCATCCGCTTCTGGTTCACCGACATCCTCGGCCAGCTGAAGTCGTTCTCGATCAACGCGGCCGAGCTCGACGACGCGTTCGAGGCGGGCATGGGCTTCGACGGGTCCTCGATCACGGGGTTCAACGCGATCGAGGAGTCGGACATGATCGCGATGCCCGACCCATCGACGTTCGCGGTGCTGCCGTGGCGCCCAGAGGAGCAGGGCGTGGGGAGGATGTTCTGCGACGTCGTCACACCCGAGCGCACGCCATATGAGGGCGATCCTCGCCACGTGCTGCGCCGCGCGCTGGAGCGAGCGCAGGCGATGGGGTTCGACACGTTCAACGTCGGCCCGGAGCTCGAGTACTTCCTGTTTCGCGACAGCAAGTCCACCGAGGTGCTCGACGAGGGCGGGTACTTCGACCTGACGACGCTCGACGCCGGCTCGGATGTGCGCCGCGAGACCGTGCTCGCGCTGGAGCAGCTCGGCATCCACGTCGAGTACACCCACCACGAGGTCGGTCCCTCACAGCACGAGATCGACATGCGCTATGCGGGCGCGCTGAAGATGGCCGACGACTGCATGACCTACAGGATCACGGTCAAGGAGTACGCGATGAAGTACGGCTGGCACGCGACGTTCATGCCCAAGCCGCTATTCGGCGAGAACGGCTCGGGCATGCACACCCACCAGTCGCTGTTCTCCGAGGGCCGCAACGCGTTCTATGACCCCGACGACCAGTACTTCCTCTCTGACGTGGGCAAGGCGTTCATCGCCGGACAGCTCAAGCACGCGCGGGAGATCTGCGCGGTGTTCGCGCAATGGGTCAACTCCTACAAGCGCCTGGTCCCCGGGTTCGAGGCGCCCGTGTACGTCGCCTGGTCGCGGCGCAACCGCTCGGCGCTCGTGCGCGTGCCGCTGTATCACCCCGGGCGGGAGCAGGCGACGCGCATGGAGCTGCGCTGCCCCGACCCCGCCTGCAACCCCTACCTGACGTTCGCGGCGCTGCTGCAGGCGGGGCTGGAGGGGATCGAGAAGGGCTATGAGCTGCCCGAGCCGATGGAGAAGAACCTCTACCACCTCTCCAGCGAGGAGCGCCGCCGGCTCGGCGTCGAGCAGCTGCCCGAGTCGCTCGGCGAGGCGATCGAGCTGGCGGCGGAGTCCGAGCTGCTCTTGCGCACGCTCGGCGAGCACATGTTCAACCGCTACGTCGAGATCAAGCGCCAGGAGTGGGAGGACTACCGAGTGCAGGTGACTCGCTGGGAGCTCGACCGCTACCTCGCGATTCTTTAGATGTAGAACGCCTGTGCACCTGGGCGCAACGGTGCACACTGAGTGCGATCTATACTTTTATGCGCCATGGTCAAGAACGTATCTCATGAAGACGAAAGCTCTCCAGCAGGGCCATTGATCACCGAGGTTGAGAAGGTCGACAGTGTGTTGCTAGATACGCTTGGCCAGGGTGGATCAATGACCGTTGGGGCGCTTAGTCTCGCTGGCGTGGGGCTCGCGCTCGGCGGTGTAGTGGGCGTGGTCGTCGGCACGGTGGCCGGCGTTGGATTGGGAGCGCTCGGCGCCGTCGGAAGAAATCGTTCCCATTCGCGTTGAGTTCGAGACGGCCTCGTAGCGTCTGACGCGCATGGACGCACGCGGATTCATCGAGATCTTCTTGCCCCCAGTTGTTTGGCTCGTGCCGTGGGTTGCGTTCTACACGATCGTCGGCAACGAACATACGCACGTAACTGGCGATTGGATCGCCGCCGGCCTGGTGGTCGGGGGCAACCTCTACGTGCTGTTCGGCGTGCTCTTGCGCAGACGGGTGAATGCGCTGCCACGAGGCCTGCTCTTCGCTGGGTTTGCGCTTACGCTCGCCGCGCTGGTCGGCGCCTATGCGTACGCCGATCTCGCCGCCTCGCACGACCCCGCGATCATGAATTGCTATGTCGAAAACCCCAGTCATACAGGCGGTCTGAGGTCGATAGACTCGATCTACTTCGCACTGAGCACACTGACAACGGCGGGCTTCGGCGACATCGCCGCTCACGCCGAGCCCTGTAGATCCTTGACGGCAGTCGAGCTCGCTATTGGTCTGCTGACGCTCGGATTGTCGATTGCGGCAGTGGGCGCCCGTATCTTCAGCGAGGGCGGGGCAGGTGGTGGAAGCTCCGAGGCCGGGGCGTTAGGGGGCAAAGTCCGACCGGACGCGAGGTTGGGGGGTGGAGATGCGGCTGGCGCAGAGCGCGGTTCGCCCGGAGCGAGGCGGGTTGCGGCAGCCATCGCGGGGATGGGTATGTCAGACGTGCCGCCCCCCCGAATCCCATCGCTTCCGACATCCCACCCGGACCTATCGCTGTCCCCGGGGGGACCCGTATCTGAGCAGGCTTCATCAGAGGAAAGCCCACAGGGGGAGACTCCAGAGGGGTAGCGCACTCCTCCATGGGCGCCTACCCTTTGCTCGGGTGGCTCGGCACCGCGCAGGCGATCGGGCGGGCGGGGGCGAAGTGCCAGTGCAGCGCCTGCAGCAGGTGCCCGAACGCGGTCGGATGGCGCGGGGCGATCTCCGCGAGCGGGCGCAGGACCGAGACGGCTTGACGCTCGTACCCGCCATCGCCCGTGAGCTGGGCCAGGCGCAGCAGACCCATCGCCGCGCTGGAGGCCCCGGAGGGGATGGGGGAGTCCTCCAGGTCCTTGCGCCGCACGATCAGCTGCTCGCCGTCTGCGGCGGTCGAGAAGAAGCCACCATTCTCGGGGTCGGCAAAGCGCGCGATCAGCGTGTCGGCGAGCGCCGTGGCCTCCGTGAACCAGCGCTCCTCGCAGGTGGCTTCGAACAGCACGATCAAAGCCTCGAGCAGAAACGCGTGATCCTCCAGGTAGGCGCCGATCCGGGCCCGTCCGTCGTTGTAGGTGTGTAGCAGCCGGCCGCGCTCGTCACGCATCTCGCCCAGCAGAAACTCCGCGCACTCGACGGCGGCCTCGAGATAGCGGGGCTCCTCCAACGTCGCCCCGGCGTCGGCCAGAGCGCAGATCATCAGCGCGTTCCAGCTCGTCAGGCGCTTGTCGTCGAGCCCGGGGCGCGTCCGCCCGGCGCGCACCTCCAGCAGCCGTGCGCGCACCCGCTCGCGCTGCTCCGCCGGCGGGCGCGGGCCCCGCGCCTGGAGCACGTTCAACCCCGGCTCGGGATGGTGGGGATCGGTGAAGTTGCCCGGCTCGGTGACTCCGAGCCAGGCGATCGCGGCGTCGGCGTCCTCGCCGAGCGCGGTTCGCAGCTGGGCTACCGTCCACACGTAGTACCTGCCCTCGACGCCCTCCGAGTCGGCGTCCAGCGCGGCGTAAAAGGCGCCCTCGGGCCCACGCATCTCGCCGAGCGCCCAGTCGAGCGTCTCGCGGCACACCTCTCTGAGCCGCGGGTCTCCGCTCGCCTGCCAGCCGTGTAGGTAAGCGCGGGCGAGCAGCGCGTTGTCGTAGAGCATCTTCTCGAAGTGGGGCACCGTCCAGGTGGCGTCGACGCTGTAGCGCGCGAAGCCTCCGCCGAGCTGGTCGTAGATGCCGCCTCCGGCCATCGCACGCAGGGTGGAGAGGGCCATCTCTGCCGCGGCGCCAGGTGTGGGAGCCTCGCTGCGCCGGAGATCTCTGGCGCCGTCGCCGCCTCTGGGGCCTCTTTCGCCGGCATCCCCGCCGTCCTCATCCTCGGGCCGGCCATGTGCATCGGCCCGCAACAACAGGAACTCGATCGCCGACGCCGGCGGAAACTTGGGCGCGCCGCCGAACCCGCCGTGGCGAGCGTCATATGTCGCCGCCAGTCCCGCCACGGCGCGATCGAGCGCGTCCTCGCGCAGCGGCTCGGTGGAGGGTGTCAGCTGCGCGCCGCCGGACAATCGCTCGCGCAGACGCTCGCCGCCGGCTCTGACCTCCTCGCGGTTCTGCGTCCACGCCTCGGCCACGGCCTGCAGCACCTGCGTCCACGCGGGCATCCCCGGGCGTGGGTCGGGTGGGAAATAGGTCCCGCCGTAGAACGGCAGCTGCTCGGGTGTCAAGAACACGTTCAGCGGCCAGCCCCCGTGGCCGGTCATGGTCTGCACCGCCTCCATGTACAGCGCGTCCACGTCCGGGCGCTCCTCGCGGTCGACCTTCACGCACACAAACTCCGTGTTCATCAGCTCCGCCGTGCGCTCGTCCTCGAAGGACTCGCGCTCCATCACATGGCACCAGTGGCAGGCCGAGTAGCCGATCGAGACGAGCAGCGGCTTGTCTTGCTCGCGCGCCCGCGAGAGTGCCGCGGGTCCCCACGGCAGCCAGTCGACGGGGTTCTCGGCGTGCTGGCGCAGATACGGCGAGGTCTCGGTGACCAGTGCGTTCGTCATCGCTCCCAGCCTATCCCGGGGGCGAGCGCTCGTCGGCTCATCGCGGGAGCGGCGTGCTCGTGTGTCTGCGTCGCGGCCGCGGTGGCGCCCGCCCGTCTCAGCGCACGCGGGCCAGACCCGGCAGCGGGAACGCGACCCTGCCGGTGGGCCATTCACCGCCGCCGGCGGCGGTGCGCGCGAGCTTGACCTTGGCGATGTTCACGTCGAATCGCCTGCCGCCGAGGGTGCCGCTGACCGTCTTGCCGGCGCCGATCCTGACCGTTCCGGGCGAGGCCGCCGACCCGGAGATGCGGATCGTGGCCGTTTGCAGCTGGCCTTCCTTGACCGGGAACACTCCGCTCAGCCGCACGCCCGCCACGAACGAGAGGTCGTGCAGCACGACTTTGGATGTCTCCAGCCGGGCATAGCCCCCGCGCAGCCCGCCGAAGCTCGAGCCGATCGGCAGTTCGGCGTTGGCCTGCAGCGTCGCGCCGATCACCTGGCGGTTGAGGTCGAGGATCGTGTCGAGCACCGCCGTCAGCGTCTGCCCGGGCCTGCCGGGAAGCACGGACGGCGAGTGAATGTAGGCGAGCTTGGTCGGCGTGACCGGCGTGGGGCTGAAGATGTTCGGCGTGGATCCGCACGGCTGCACCTGCGTGCCCGCGAAGAACGCGCCGACCGCCTGCTCGGCGCAGCCGCTGAAATCGCTGCCGAGGACGGAATGGCCGGTGAACGGGACGACGAGCAGCTGTGAGCCGGGAATCAGCGCGGCGACACCGCGGGCGTTCGCGGTCGGTGTGCGCAGGTCCTGGGCGCCGGACAGGATCAGCGTCGGCACTCCCGGCAGGGGCGCCTGGGCGGGCGGCGGCGGGGAGGCGTCCGGCCAGCTCGCGCACACGGGCACGAGGCTCGCGCTCAGCGCGGTGCTCGCGTCGAACGGGTAGAAGTCGGCGCTCGGCAGGCCGCGCAGTGAGGCGAGCGCTTCCGCGAGCCGTGTCGGCGCCGGGGCGGCGCGCTGCCAGGGGAACGGCAGCTCCTCGCAGGAGGTATCCACGAACAGGGTTTCGTCGATCGACTCCGAGCTTTCGACCGGCCGTTTGCCGGGCACGTTCGGGATCAGGCCCTCCGACAGCAGCTCCAGCCGCAGCAGCGGGTCGGGATCGCGGCGCAGGGCCGAGATGACGGCCGCCGGCAGCAGCGCGCGCAGCGCCGGGTTCAGGTCGCCGGCCTGCAGGATCCCCAGCAGGCTCGTCTCGCTCAACCTGACGGCGTGCCGATGGCCGGAGCCGTCATAGACAGAGCCGCTGAGGGCATGCTTGCGCAGCTGCGCGGTCAGGCGCGCGAGGTCGGCGAGCGGATTGGATGTGATCCCCGCGCAGGCGCGGTTCGAGCACAGCTCGCCCAGCGCTCCGCCGATCGCCTGGAACGTGCCCACCGCGAACGCTTCCGGGCCGCTCGTCGGGACGACCGAGTCGAGCACCAGCGCTTCCACGTGCTGGGGGTAGCGTTCGGCGTACTCGAGCGCCACCTTCGTGCCATATGACGTTCCGTACAGCACGAGCTTTTCATACCCACCCGCCTGCCGCAACGCCTCGATGTCCGCCACCGATTCCTGGCTGGTGTAGTCCCCGCGCGCAGGCCCCAGCTGCTGCGCGCAGCGGCCGACGAGCTCGCCGATCGAGTGCGTGCGTTCGAGTTCGCTCTGGCTGCTCAGCGCGGGGCAGCTCAGGGGACCGGATTCGCCCGTGCCGCGCTGGTCGAACACCAGCAGGTCGCGCGAGCCCAGCGCCGGGGCGATCGCTTTGGCGATGAATTCACCAAGCTCCAGCGCCGACTGTCCCGGGCCGCCCGCGAGCGCGACCACGGCGTTTTTGCTGGGGATGAACCCCGCGAGCTTGCGCTCCACCTTCAGCGGAACGGTGCCGGGGACCTGGCCGCCGCGGTCCAGCGGCACCGTCACGGTCGCGCAGGCGAACGCCGGCTCGGCGCCGTTCGGGCAGGGACCGAATTCAGGAGGAGAGCCGAGTGAGGAGGCGGGCCAGCCTACGAGCAGCAGAGCCGCCAGGAGCGGTGAAATGGCCAGCCTGCGCATCCATTCGGACAATAGCGTCACTCGCGGCCGCGCTCGTCGCTTGCACCGATCGACCGCCGCCCCCCGATTCCCGATCGTTCAGCAGCGAGGACAGCACGTGCTGTCCGCCCAGCGCGCCGATCAGCCGGTGATGCGGGCCGAGGCGCAGTGTCCCCTTCGCGGCGGCCGATCCGCCGACGTGGAGCACGACTTCGGTCGCGGTCACCTTCCCGGAGACGGTCACTCCCGGCACGTAGGAGTAGCCGTGCAGCACGAGCGCCGCCTGCTCCGTTCCCGCCCAGCCCGCGCGCAGGCCGCCGATGCGCAGCGACAGCAGCCCACCGATGTCGCCGGACTCAAGTGCGCCGAGCGCCTGCACCGTCTCCTCGCGTACGAAGTCCGCCAGCGTCAGCCCCACGGCCTCCAGCGTGCGTCCGGGGCGCCCATGGCTGCCCCGGGCCGGTGTCACGCTCGACAGACGCGCCGGCGCCAGCGGCGCCAGCCTGAGCAGGCCCAGGATCTCCGGGCCGCCGGCGCACGGCCTGATCGGCGATGGCTTGAACAGTGCCTGCAGCGCCTTGCTCGCGCAGCCGCTGAGATCGCTGCTGAGGACCGAGTGCCCGACTTCGGGCACGACCACGAGCTTGGAGCCGGGAACCTGCGCGGCCACTTCGCGCGCGTTGGCCGTCGGTGTGCGCAGGTCGTCGGCGCCGCTCAGGATCAGCGTGGGCACGCTCGGGAACGGTTCTTGCACGAGCGCCGGTGCCGGCGTCGTATACGGCCAGAACGCGCACGCGGGGATGTCGCTGATCGCGAGCACGTTGCTCGGCTGAAACGGCGCGATCCGGCTCGCTCCAAGCCCCCTGATCTGTGCGGTGGCTTCGGCCAGGCGCTTGCTCGGGCTGGAGGTGCGGCTCCACGGAAACGGCTCCTCTTCGCAGCTTGTGGCGAAGTACAGGGGCGTGTCGAAGCTCTCGCTCGGGCTTTCCTGTTCGCCGCCTTCGCCCCGTTCGGAGGCGTCGTGCAGCAGGCGCGCAAACGGGGCGTCATCGCCGTCGGCGGCCGAGCGCACCGCGGCGGGGAATTCCGCGCGCAGCGCCGGTTCGAGATCGCCGGCGAGCAGGACCTCGAGCAGCGTGCTCGCGGAGAAGCGCAGCGTGTGGGCGTGCCCGGAGCCATCGATCCAGCGCCCGCTCAGCGCCCCTGCGTCCATACGTCGGACGAGTCTTGACAGGTCAGCCACCGGTTCGGGCGTGATGTGCGCGCACGCACGCGCCGCGCACAGCTGGCGCAGCACGCGCGGGATTGCCGCGAACGTCGGCAGGTTCAGCGGTTCCGGTCCGTTCGGCGGCACGACCGAGTCGAGCACGAGCGCCGCGACGTGTTCCGGATGGCTCTGCGCGTAGCGCTCGGCGACCTTCGTGCCATATGACGTCCCGTACAGCACGAGCTTTTCATACCCGCCCGCTTCGCGAATCGCCTCGATGTCGGCGACGGTCTGGGCGGTCGTGTAATCGCTGCGCGGCGGGCCGATCTGGGCGGCGCATTCGGCGAGCTGCTGACCGGCCGGGCCGCCCGCATCGAGTTCGAAGCGATGACACGACAGCGGGTGCGACAGGCCGATGCCGCGCTGGTCGAACACGATCAGATCCCGTGTGGCCGCGATCGGCCCCAGCAGATGCGCGAACTGTTCGCTGAACGGGATCGCCGCCTGTCCAGGGCCGCCCGCGAGCGCGATCACCGCTTCGCGCGCTTCCCCGACCGGCGCGCGGTGGCGGCGCATCGCCAGGGTGATCGTCCCCGGCGTCGCGCCGCTCGGGTCCAGCGGAACCGTCAGGTGTCCGCAGGCGTAGTCGTTGCCGTCCCCGCACGGCGCCCATGTGATCTGGGCCTGCGCGGTGGCCGTCCACGCACACGCGGCTACCGCCAGGAGCGCGGCAGCGACCGATCCTCTGAGTCGCATACGTGGAATCTAATGGATCGGCCGGAGGGGCGCGCTAGGGTCAGGCGATCGCTTCAGATCGTGACATCGTCACCGCTTCGGGCGCCCCGTCCGCGATCGGCCCCTACAGCCACGCGGTCCGTGCGGGCGATCTGCTGTTCTGCTCGGGCCAGATCCCGCTCGATCCCGTGACGGGCGAGATCGTGGGCGCCACGGCGGCCGAGCAGGCGCGCAGATGCTTGCAGAACCTGCAGGCGGTGTGCGAGGGCGCCGGCGCCTCGCTGGCACGGGCGTTGCGCCTGACCGTATACACGACCGACCTGGATGAGTTCGCTCAGGTCAACGAGGTGTACGGCTCGTTCTTCGCAGGTGAGGACCCGCCCGCGCGGGTGACGGTAGAGGTCTCCGCCCTGCCCAAGGGCGCGCTGGTGGAGATCGACGCGATCGTCGCTCTCTAGCGTCGCGCTCGCTCGCTAATGCACCTGCGCCTCGCCCTGCGCGCCGCCGCGCGTGATCAGCACGTGCAGCTGCGAGCCGGTATAGGTGTGGTCGTGGTCTGAGCACCCGCCCGTGAACCGCAGCTGGATGCTGTCGCGGCGATCCGCGAGGGACGGAGGCCGACTTACTTGGCGACGGACGCGAGCGGCTCGTCGCGGGCGGCATCCGCGGCGCAGTCACCGTCGGCCGGCTCGACGCCGCGCAGCGCACGCGTGAGCAGCTGCCACAGCGTGGCGCGCTCCTCAGGGTCCAGCGCCTGCAGCACGTCGTCCTCGATCGCTTCCTGGGCGCGCTCGGCGAGGCTCAGCGCGCTGGCGCCCGCGGTCGTGAGCTGGACCAGGTGGCGACGGCGGTCGTGAGGGTCGCGCAGGCGCGTGACGTAACCCAGCTGCTCGATCTCGTTGAGCAGCAGCACGACGTTGTTGGCGTCCATGCAGAAGGCCTCGGCCAGCTCGTGCTGGGGGCAGGCGTCGTGGTCGCGCACGTAGCTGAGCGCGACCAGGTGACGAAGCTGCATCCCCAGCAGCTCATCGCTGCTGCGCCGGTAGACCTGCTTGGCCAGGCGGGTCAGCAGGACCATCGAGCCCGGAGCACATGATGAGGCCCTCTCAGCACCCATTGCGCGTGATTTTACACCATTTCGCATTTGTTGTCATTCTAGCAGCGATTATAAATTTTATGCAGATCGTCCCTGTCGCATGGATGATCCATGCTATGGTGTGCCCTCGCTATCACCGAAGGGAGCCACACGTCATGAGCGCCACCACAGATCAGCTCGGCCCGGCCACAGAGCACGCCCCCGCCGCAGAGCAGCTCGACACCCGCAACTTCGACGCAGCAGAGACATCGCGGCGCAGCGAGCGTCGCCGCTGGATCGCGCTGGCGGTGCTGTGCCTCGGTCAGCTGATGATGGTGCTCGACGCGACGATCGTCAACGTCGCGCTGCCCTCGATCCAGCGCGACCTGCACTTCTCCCAGGGCAGCCTGACGTGGGTGATCGACGCCTATCTGATCACCTTCGGCGGCTTCCTGCTGCTCGCCGGCAGGATGGGCGACCTGGTGGGGCGCAAGAAAGTCTTCCTCGCCGGGCTCGTCCTGTTCACCGCCGCCTCGGTCTTCTGCGGCGTCGCGGACAGCCAGACGATGCTGATCGCCGGGCGCTTCGTCCAGGGGATCGGCGGCGCCGTGGCCTCGGCCGTGATCCTCGCGATCATCGTCACGGAGTTCCCCGAGAAAGCCGAGCAGGCGAAGGCGATGGGCATGTACGCGTTCGTCTCCGCCGGAGGCGGCTCGATCGGACTGCTCGCCGGCGGCGCGCTGACGCAGTCGCTGGACTGGCACTGGATCTTCTTCGTAAACGTGCCGATCGGCGTGTTCGCGTTCGTGCTCGGCTCGGTGCTGATCGAGGAGAATCGCGGCATCGGCCTGGCCGGCGGCGTCGACGTCGCCGGGTCGGTGCTGATCACGCTGGCGACGATGCTCGGCGCCTTCGCGATCGTCAAGTCGACCGAATACGGCCTGCTATCCGCGCGCACGCTCGGCGTCGGCGGCGCCGCGCTGCTGCTGCTCGGCGCCTTCTTCTGGCTGGAGTCGCGCATCTCCAACCCGATCATGCCGCTGCGCATCCTGCGCCTGCGGATGCTGATGGGATCGAGCCTCGTCCGCGGGCTGCTCGTGACGGGGATGTTCTCGGCCTTCTTCCTCGGCGCGCTGTACCTCGAGCGCGTGCTGGGGTACGACGCGATCGACACCGGTCTCGCGTTCATGCCCCTGACGATCTCGATCGCGGCGCTGTCGATGGGGCTCGCGGTGAAGGCGGTCAACCGCTTCGGTCCGCTGAACACGCTCGCGGCCGGTCTCACCGCGATCGCCGCCGGCCTGCTGCTGCTCGCGACCCAGGGTGTGCACGCGGGCTACTTCCCCGGCCTGTTCGGCGCGTTCGGACTGATCGGGCTCGGCGCGGGCGCCTCGTTCCTGCCGTTGCTGACGATGGGCATGGCCGACGCGCCGCCGCAGGACGCCGGGCTCGCCTCGGGGATCATCAACGTCTCGGTGCAGCTGTTCGGCGCGATCGGCCTGGCGACGCTCGGCACGATCGCGACCGCTCACACGAAGGCGTTGAGCGCCAGCGGACACTCGCTCGCCAGCGCCCTCACCGGGGGATATCACCTCGCCTACGTGGTCGCCGCCGTGTGCGTGGTGCTCGGGATCCTCGCCGCGCTGCTGATCCTGCGCCCGCCCGCGAGCGCGGTCGCGCAGGAGGTCGAGGAGCTGGAGCGCGACTTCGAGCGCGCGGGTGCCACCGCGCAGGTTGCCGAGCAGCTCGTCTGAGAGGGGTGGGGGTGGGTCTGCGACCCACCCCGACGACAGGCGCATGCGCCTGTCGTCGGACATGCCGCATGCGGCATGTCCCGGGACGCGCATGCGCGTCCCGGCCAGACGGCGCATGCGCCGTCTGGAACAGCATCCGGGACGGGGGAGCTACGCGTTCCGGCGCAGGTCGGCCCGCTTGATCTTGCCGGAGGCCGTCTTCGGCAGCTCATCGGCGAACTCGACGATGCGGGGGTACTTGTAGGGGGCGGTCTCGCGCTTGACGTGCTCCTGCAGCTCGCGCACCAGAGCGGGAGAGGGGTCTACGTCGTGGCCCTCGCGCAGCACCACCACCGCGCGCACGACCGAGCCGCGCTCGGGGTCGGGCGCCGCCACGGCCGCGGCCTCCGCCACGGCGGGGTGGGCGATCAGCGCGGACTCGACCTCGAACGGGCCGATGCGATAGCCGGCGGAGACGATCACGTCGTCGCCCCGGCCCTCGAACCACAGGTAGCCGTCCGCGTCCTCATGCACGCGATCCCCCGTGCGCCACGGCCCGTCCTCGCGACGGTCCGACACCCGCCACGATCCATCCTCGTCGCGATGGACGTGCTCGCCGAGGTAGCCGAGGCAGAACGTCCCCACCGTTCGCGGATCGGCGATCAGCTCGCCGTCGTCGATCCTCAGCGCCACGCCCGGCAGCGCCCTGCCCATCGAGCCCGGGCGCGCGTCCTCCTCGGCGGCCATCCCTGTCAGCTGCCCGGTCTCCGTCTGGCCGTACCCGTCGCGGATCTGCAGGGCGGTCGCCTCGCGCCAGGCGCGCTGCACCTCCGGGTTCAGCGCCTCGCCGGCGGCGACCATCGTGCGCAGATCGGGCAGGGCGCGCAGCGTCGTGCGGGCGGCGATCACGCGGTACTCGGTCGGCGCCATGCACAGCACGTTCACGCGCTCGCGCTCGCACAGCTCCAACCGCTCGGCCGGGTCGAACCGAGCGTCGTGCAACAGCGCGCTCGCGCCCCGCAGCCACGGCGCGATGAAAACATTCCGCGCCGACTTGCTCCAGCCCGACGCGGCCGTGCACCACACGAGCTCGCCGGTCCGCGCGCCCAGCCAGTGCGTGGCCTGCACGCGCTGACCGGGCAGATAGCGCTGGGCGTGAAGGACGGCCTTCGGCTCGCCGGCGGTGCCGCTCGTGAACGTGATCAGGCACGGCTCGTCCTCGCCCAGCTCGACCGCCGGGGCGGGCTCGCCCGCGAACAGCGCCTCGTCGGGCACGAGCACTACCTCCACGTCGCCGCTCGCGGATGTCTCGCCCTCGTCCCTACCGTCGCCGGCCGGCGCCAGGGCCGCCTCCAGCTCGGCGCGGTTGCGCTCGTCGGCCACGATCAGCGACGGACGCGCCACGTCGATACGCAGCCGCAGGTCTTTCGCGCGCAATTGCTCGGTGCACGGCAGCACCACCGCGCCGATACGCATGCACGCCACCATCGTCATTACCCACTCCGGGCGGTTGCCGATCAGCGTCATCACCACCTCGCCCCGCTCCACGCCCCGCGCCCGCAGCGCACTCGCCAGGCGCGCGCTGCGATCGGCCATCTCGCCGAACGTCCACTCGCGCCGGGACCCGTCCCGGGCTAGCTCCACGAGCGCGCGGTCTCCCGGCGGCAGTCGATCGAGCACGTCGCGCGCGAAGTTCATTGCCGTTCAAGCGCTCCCGGCGCGTAGCCGGCAATCGAGAGCGGCGCCAGCCGGTGTGTTCGGGGGGCTGGCTCATGGCTCACCCACCAATGCTGTTCGCGTACGGGCATCATCGGGGTCGGAAGTCTGCCAGCCCGCGCCGCACAGGTATCCTGCGGGAAAACCGAACACGACCTGGAGAGCGAAAAGCGAATGGCCGTAGCCCCCGCCCCGTACACCGAGAAGACCGACGAGCAGCAGGCGATCACCGAGATGGTGCACCAGTTCGCCGACGAGCAGATCCTGCCGCAGGCCGAGCACTACGACCACGAGGACTCCTTTCCCGAGCCGATCGTCGAGCAGATGAAGGAGCTCGGGCTGTTCGGGGTCACGATCCCCGAGGAGTACGGTGGCATGGGTCTCGACCTGACGACCTACGCGATGATCGTCGAGGAGCTCTCGCGCGGCTGGATCTCGATCTCGGGCGTGATCAATACGCACTTCATCGGCTCCTACCTGCTGATGAAGTTCGGTTCGGAGGAGCAGCGCCAGAAGTACCTGCCGCGGATGGCCACGGGCGAGATCCGCGCCGCCTTCTCGCTGTCCGAGCCCGAGCTCGGGTCGGACGTGCAGGCGATCAAAACCTCCGCCAAGAAGGGCGAGGACGGGAAGTACGAGATCAACGGCCAGAAGATGTGGGTCACCAACGGCCTGCGCTCGGATCTCGTGTTCGTGCTCGTCAAGACCGACCCGAACGCCGAGAAAGCCCACCGCGGGATGACGTGCTTCATCGCCGAAAAAACCCCAGGCGCGGGCGAGAACACGGGCGAGCTGGCCGGGCTGAACGTGCCGCCGCAGCTGCGCAAGATGGGCTACAAGGGCGTCGAGTCGACCGAGCTCGTGTTCGACGGCTACCGCTGCCCGGCCGAGAACATCCTCGGCGGCGAGCAGGCGGGGCTGAACCGTGGGTTCTCGCAGATGATGGACGCCCTGGAGGTCGGCCGCGTCAACGTCGCCGCGCGCGGCGTCGGCATCGCCCAGCGCGCGCTGGAGCTGGCGCTGCGCTACGCGCAGGAGCGCAAGACGTTCGGCAAGCCGATCTCAGAGCACCAGGCGATCCAGTTCAAGCTCGCCGACATGGGCACCCAGGTCGACGCCGCGCGCCTGATGACGCTGCGCGCCGCGCGCTTGAAGGACGCCGGTCAGCGCTCGGACCTGGAGGCGGGGATGGCGAAGCTGTTCGCCTCCGAGGCCGGCCGCTTCTGCGTCGAGGAGGCGTTTCGCATCCACGGGGGGTACGGGTACTCCAAGGAGTACGAGATCGAGCGGCTCTATCGCGACGCGCCGCTGCTCTTGATCGGCGAGGGCACCTCGGAGATCCAGCGCATGGTCATCGGGCGCAAGTTGCTGCAACGTCATAAGATCTGATCTGATCTGATCTGAGCGATCGATTATTCGGGCGACGACGGTCCTCTTCCACTCTCTCTGGCGGGGGGAGATCGGGCCGGGGGAGAGAGAGGTAGTGTGAGATGGCAGAAGACGCCAAGGCTCTGATCGAGCTTGCCGTACGCCGGTTCATCGGGGAAGTACCAGCACTGGAGCCGATCAAGCTCGTCGTCGGTGTCGAACTGCGCGGGCGCGGCGACGTGCAGCATTTTCGGCTGGAGATGCCCGACCTGAAGGTCACCAAGGGCCCCGCGGCCGACGCGCGCGTGCGGGTGGATATGCGTCGCGAGTTCTTCAACGTGATGGCCCGCGAAGCCAAAGTCGCCGACTGGGTCGAGGCGTTCGCCTACGGGCAGGCCAAGGCCTCGGGCCCGGAGCAGTTCCTGCGGCTGATCGTCAACGTCGTCGACAAGCAGCAGGAGCGCCAGCGCGTGCGCAAGGCGCGCGACACACACCACTGACGCCGACGATAGACCGGGCGCCAGGCCGTCAGTTGGGCGCCTCTAGTGGTAGGAAGTGAGCTGCTGCGCCAAGAACGCCAACGACGCGAGCAGGAACAGGCACATCACGATCAGGGAGAAGTTTTCGTTCATGCTCGTTCGGCCCTCCTGCATACAGGATAGGGGACGGGACGGTCGAGGGAATACCTACGCGAGGACAGCGTCGTTGTCATAGAGCTTGATGATCTTCACCGCACCCTCGGGCGCGGCGTCGAGGCACAGGCGGCAGAGCACGCACTCGTCCAGGTTGCCCTCGATCAGCTCGAGTGCGCCGGAGTCGCTCTGGGCGAAGATGTCCACCGGGCACGCCTCCGTGAGCTTGCGCGCGAGCTCGGTGTCGGCGGCCGCCTGGTCATCGACCTCGACCGCGATGAACGTTCCGTTCTTCCTCACGCCTGGCTATTCCTCTCTGCGATCTGGGCCTTGACGAGGTCGGGGATCTCGTCGATCCGCTGCACGACGGGGATGCCGGCCGCCTCCAGCCGTGCGATCTTCTCCGTCGCGCTGTCCTGGATGCCCTCGACGATCGTGCCGGCGTGCCCGAAGGACATGCCCTGCATCTCCTCGTCATCCATGAACTTGCCGGCCATGAACGCGATGATCGGCAGGCGCGAGTCGTTGTCGGAGACCCACTGCGCCAGCTGTGCCTCCATGCGCCCACCGGGCTCGGTGTAGATCACGATCGCCTGCGTCTGCTCGTCGGCCTCGAAGTAGGGCATCAGCTCGGCGTAGGTCGAGCCGATGATCGCGTCGCCGCCGATCGAGACCGCCGTGGAGACGCCGAGCCCCGCTGCGGTGAGCGTCGAGGAGATCTCCGTGGTCATGCCGCCGGAGCGGCTCATCACGCCGACCGCGCCTCGCTGGTAGGCCACGGCGGCGTTGCGCGCCGGGCCGCCGATGCCGCCCATCTTGGCGACCCCCGGGACGATCACGCCGAGGCAGTTCGGGCCGATGATCCGCGCGCCCCTGGCGTCGGCGAGCTCGACCATCATCGCGACGTCGCGGCGCGGGATCCGCTCGGTGACGATCACGATCGTCTTGATGCCCGCGTGCAGCGCCTCGAACACGGCGTCGCGCGTGCCCGCGGGCGGGACCGTGACGACCGAGCCGTCCGGCACGACGCCGCCGTTGTGCGCGACGAGTTGCTCGACCGTGTCGAACACCGGCACGCCGTGGACCTCGCGGCCCTTGCGTCCGGGGGTCACGCCGCCGACGATCTTCGAGCCGTAGTCCAGGCACTCGCGGGTCAGGTTGACGGCCTCGCGCCCGGTGATGCCCTGGATGATGAAGGTCGTGTCCTGGTCGATCAGGATGGACATGAGATGTTCCGGGTCGGGTTTGGTGGGGGCGCATCCGCGCAGGTCATATCGGTGCCGAGCGCGTGGGAACGGGGCGTCCGGCCCCGCATACGGGCGCAATGAGAGGGCCTCATGCCGCGACTCCCTGGATCTTGGCGACCGCGCGCCCGGCGGCCTCCCACAGGGAGACCGAGCGGTCGCAGTACTCGATCCCGTAGCGGTCGAGGATCTTGAAGCCCTCCTCCTCCCACGCGCCGGGGATGCGGAAGATCGCGATCGTCTCGCCCGGGTCCCGATCGAGCTCCAGGCAGGCCTTGATCACGCCGCGCGCGACGATGTCCACGCGCGTGTTCGAGACGATCGACATCATCACGGCGATCTTCTGCACGCCGTCTTTCTGGAGGACCTCCTTGGCCAGGCCGCAGGCCTTGGCGACGGACGGGTTGCCGCCGATCTCGGAGTAGTTCGCGGGCCTGCCGCCCTGCTGGCGCACGGCGTCGGTGAGCGTCAGCGAGCCGCCGCCCGCGCCGATCACGAGGCCGATGTTGCCGTCAAAGCCGGTGTCCTTGCCCTGGATCACGCCGCGGTGGTCGGCCGCGTCGATCGCCTTCACGGCCTCCTCGAACGGGGTCGGGGTGTGGCCCTCGCGGGTGCCCTCCTCGGCGCCGATGCCCAGCGCCTGGATCAGACCCTTCTGCCGCGGCATGCCCTCGTTCTCCATCTCCATATGCGCGTCGAGCGCGACGAACGAGCCGTCCTTCAGCTGCGCCAGCGGGTTGATCTCCGCGAGCGTCATGTCGTTCTCGAGGAACAGCCTGGCCAGGCGCGCGAGCACCGGCGTGGCGCGCTGCAGGGCCTTGCCGGTGACGCCGGCGGCGGCGATCACCTGCTTGGCCTGGAAGTCGGAGAAGGGCTCGATCGTCGAGAAATGCCCGCGGCCGACGTGATCGGGGTGCTCCTCGGCGACCTGCTCGATGTCGATCCCGCCCATGTCGCTGAACAGCATCAGCGGCTGCTTCGCGGTGCCATCCCAGACGACGCCCGCGTAGAACTCCTGCTCGACCTCCGCCTTCGGGTCCACGAGCACACCGCGGGGCATGTGCCCGCCGATCTCCAGCTGCAGGATGTCGCGCGCGTAGGCCTCGGCCTCCTCAGGCGTGTCCGCGAACTTGACCCCGCCGGCCTTCATCCGCCCGCCGGAGAGCACCTGCGACTTGATCACCGTCGGACCGTCAATCCGCCGCGCGATCTCCGCCGCCTCGGCCGGATCGGTCGTGAAGCCGTAGTCGGTGACGGGGATGCCGGCGCGCTTGACGATCTCGCGCGCCTCGAACTCGAAGAACCTCATGCGGCGCGGAAGCCTACACGGACTATGCGCGCAGTGTGGGCATCTCAGCGACGCGCGACTGCGGTTTCGCGTCAATGGCTGCTGAAGGAGATGGCTACGATGCGGACGACCGGATGTCGATCGCCCTTATCGCCGCCGGCATACTCGGCGTGATGCTGGTAGTCCAGGCGTGCGGCGCTGCCGGGAACGCGCCAATGCACTGTACGTGAGAAGCCCGGCTCCTGTGGGCGTGCTGCAGCGCCACGAAGGATGTTGACCTTGAGCCCCTCCGGCAGTCGTCCGGGGGTTGTCGCCAGGTGGTCATAGATCCGCTGTGCCTGCACGAGGCCGATGCGCTCCACCAGTTCGTCCCAGCGCGCTTTGTGGCGGCGGTGAACGAGCACTCGATACTTAGGTTTGTAGTCGGGCTTGCCACCGGGACGACGGGTGTTCGTATAGGGCTGGTAGGCACTGCTGCCGGTGCCTTTCTTGGCGGGCGGAGCCATGTTGACCTACCCGTGCATAGCGCTTGCCGTCCGGCGGAGGGCTGTGCCGGACGTTGGCACTCTCAAGCGGCTGCTCCCGTGCTGTGCTCCTCCGCGGTCTGTGGGCGCTCAATCTCGACATAGTCATTTGGAGTGCTTGCGCCGAGCAGGGTTTCGCGGGCCAGGGGGTCATCTAGGGCGTCGGCGGTAGCCTTCCAATCGTCCACGGTGCTAACGAGCGGCGCGACCGACATTGTTCTGCAACTCTCGTACAGGGCATCCCCGACATCGCGGACAAACTCTGTGGCGTCCTCGGCCGATAGGCGGCGCATCCACATCCACGAGCCGAGCTCGGATGGCCTTGGCTGGCGGTGCTCATGGTCCAGAGCACGATCGAGCGTGATGAAGCTTGCCATGGCCTCTGCGAGTTGGCCCATCGTATCAAGCTGACGGCGCATCTTTTCCAGGGAATCCTCGCGTGTGAGGATGAGGCTCGCACCGTCTGTATCGCGAATACGAGCAATGCCCTCGCGGGCGGCATCGAGGACGTCTCGACCGCGACGGTTCAGGTCCGAAGACTGAAAAATCGTCGATGAGTCTGGCATAGACATAGATGGCCCCTTCTATAAGACGCTTTCTCTAGACTCTCATAAGAACATATAGCATATCTTCGTATGATACGACAATATATATTTAGCAAGATCCTTCAAATGGGTTCTGCACGAAAGCTGCGGTAGAAGTCGGCTATAGGGGCCGGTGGTTCGTTCTATCCCCAGAAAGGGATGGCGGGCTATACCGCCGCGGGAGTCAACCCGTAGGCCTCGGCCAGCTCCGGGTCCTTGCGCGCGAGCATTTCCGCGAGGTTGACCATCACCTTGCACTGCTTCCAGGTGGCGTCGTCCTGCATCTTGCCGTCGATCATGTGCACGCCGCG
>DASZJF010000022.1:0-1565 GCA_035948355.1 Solirubrobacteraceae bacterium | reverse complement strand
CCGGTCGGTGATGAAGCACTGAAAGCGATGTCCGTCGAGGTCTGAGAAGGAGAGCTGCGCGCCGGGGTGGGGACGCTCGCGCCGGCAGATCAGCCGGGTTCCCTCAGGCCAACCATCGAGCTTTGTCCCGCGTCAAGTAGTTGAGACAGATTCTTCGGTTGGGGGTGTGGTTTCGGTGGTGTTCTCGGGGGTCGGGACCGCGGTGTAGCGGTCGATGGGCAGGGCGAACTTGAGCGCCTCGTGCGGGCGCTGTCGGTTGTAGACGTCGAGGTAGCCATCGACGTGCTCGGCGAGCGCGGGGCCGTCGTCGATCTCGTGCCGGTATAGGTGCTCGTACTTGATCGACTCGTAGAAGCGCTCGATCACGCCGTTGGTCCCAGGCGATCGATGCCGGGTGCGGACATGCGCAAGCTCAGGCCGCGAGGCGATGTAGCGGGCGAACCCGACCGCGCGGTAGCACGGCCCGTTGTCCGAGACGACGATCACCGGGTTGAGCTCGCCCGTCGCGGCGCATGTGCAGTCCTCCAGCAACGAGACGCCAAGCAAATCCTCAACCGCGCTGCGAGCGTCCTCCAGGGCCGCAACGGCGTCGCGCCAGGTCTTCGTGGTGGTAACTGGGCAGCAGAGCGCGAGCTTGGCGACATAGTCGACGACCCCGCTCATCTGCCAGGTCCCGCCGCCGGCGGTCTCGAGCTCTGAGAAGTCGGTCTGCCAGACGCGGTTGCGCCGCGTCGGTGCCTCGACGAACGCGGCCTTGCGTGCCTTCGCGAGCTCCCTGCGCTCGCGCTGGTAGCCGACCGGCTGCAACAGCCCGCGCCGGGCGAGCGCCCGCCGCACGGTCGCCTGAGAGGCGTGGAAGCCGTCCACAGCCAGCAGGGCGTGGATCTTGCGGTGCCCCCAGGCGGGCCACTCCAGCGCGAGCTGCGCCGCAGGCTGCTCGATCTGATCGCGGACCGGCGTCGGCCATGGCCCTCGGGCCGGGAAGCCCTCCCTCGCCCTGCGGGCGTGGCGGTGCCACGTCGCGCGCGGAATTGCGACGAGCTCGCAGAACCGGCTCACGCTGAGCCCTGCTTGCAGGCGCATCACCTCCAGCTCCTCGTGGCGAAACTCGCCACCCCACCGCGCTTGAGGATCCGCAGCTCGACGTGCGCCTCACCCAGCGCATGGGTCAGATCAGCCAGCTCGTGCTCGAGCTGGGCCTCCCTCCCCGAGGGGGCCGCCCGCGACCCGTTCTTGAGCGCGGCTACGCCGCCCTCTACGAACAGGTCGCGCCACTTCGCGACAGACGTCTCCGAGGCCGCATGACGACGGGCCGCCTCCGCGAGACTCATCTCTCCCCTGAGCACGCTCAGGACGATCTGCTGCTTCTTCTCCGGGCTGAACTTCGAGGGTCGTGCCATCCAGTCGTCTCCTTGGTCTCGGGCCAAAGCCCGCACCCAACCAAAGACCGTCTCAGAAAGCTTGACTCAGGACACTCGCCCCACATGCTTGTCCCTATAAGAAAGAGGGAGGTCTACGATAAAGCAAAGTACCATCGCACCCACCGGGACCCATTTATACCAACC
>DASZJF010000021.1:0-113706 GCA_035948355.1 Solirubrobacteraceae bacterium | reverse complement strand
TGCCCTCCCGAGTGGCGCGCTCCAGCGCCCATGCGGCGATCTCGACCGGGTCGCGCGTCGTCCCCTGCTCGTACACCTCCGCTCCCGCCCGAGCGCCGACCTTGACGAGCTGCTCCACCGCCGCCGGGCGGTGGGTGTCGCACGCCGCCACCGCGACCGACGCGCCGCGCTCTGAACGCAGGTGCAAGGCGAGCTTCGCGGTCGCGGTCGTCTTGCCCGAGCCCTGCAACCCCGCCATCAGGATCACCGTGGGAGGGTGAGCGGAGAAGGCCAGCCCGGCCGAGGCGCCGCCCATCAGCGACGCGAGCTCCTCGGCGACGATCTTGACCACCTGCTGGGCGGGGTTCAGCCCGCCGATCACGCCAGCACCCAGGCAGCGCTCCTTGACCTGGGCGGTGAACTGGCGCACAACCTTGAAGTTGACGTCGGCCTCCAGCAGCGCGAGACGGATCTCGCGCATCGCCGCATCGACGTCCTGCTCGGTCAGCGTGCCATGCCGGCGCACGTCGGCGAGCGTTGCCTGCAGCTTCTCGGCGAGGGCGTCGAACATCGGCCTGGATTCTCGCAGCCCCGGCGCGCGGGGCCGCTCCTCAGTCTTTGCCGCCGGCGGGTGAGGTCGGCGGGGAAGGCGGGGCCGGCGGGACGGGCGGCTTGGGCGGCTTGGACGGGCGCTCCAGAGCCTCGCCGGGTGGACGCCGCGCGAGCGCCTCGCCGATCCCGCCGAACGCCTGCGCGAACTCGCTCGGCACGACGAAAACCTTGTTGGCGTCGCCTTCGGCGAGCTGGGGCAGCATCTGCAGGTATTCGTAGCTCAGCAGCTCACGGTCCGGTTTGCCCTCGTGGATCGCTTTGAAGACCGTATCGATCGCCCTCGCTTCGCCCTCGGCGCGCAGGATCGCGGCCTGGCGCTCACCCTCGGCGTCGAGGACCGCGGCCTGCTGGGCGCCCTCGGCGTTGAGCACCGCCGCCTGCTTGGCGCCTTCGGCGGTGAGGATCTGCGACTGCTTCTCGCCTTCCGCCGTCAGGATCGCGGCGCGGCGATCGCGCTCGGCGCGCATCTGCTTCTCCATCGCGGTCTTGATGTCCGGCGGCGGATCGACCGACTTGATCTCCACACGGTTAATCCTGATTCCCCACTTGCCGGTCGCCTCGTCCAGGACGGTCCGCAGCTGGGCGTTGACGTTCTCGCGCGAGGTCAGCGTCGCCTCCAGCGTCAGCCCGCCGATCACGTTGCGCAGCGTCGTCACCGTGAGCTGCTCGATCGCCTGCAACGGGTCCGCGATTTCATACGTCGCCGATCTGGGGTCGGTGATCGTGAAGTACAGGACCGTTTCGATCGCGACGACGACGTTGTCCTCGGTTATCACCGGCTGCGGTGAGAAGTTGACGACCTGCTCGCGCAGGTCCACGAGCGGCTTGACCCGATCGATGAAGGGCGTAACGAGCGTCAGGCCCGGCTCGAGCGTGCGGCTGTAGCGGCCGAGCCGCTCCACCACGCCTGCCCGGGCCTGCGGGATCACTCGAATGGTGCGCGCCGCCACCAGCAGCGCGAACAGCACCACGACGGCGACGACGATGAGTGCAGCCATGATCAGTTCCCTTTCACGTTGTCCTGGGACTCAGTGCATCACGAGCGCGGTCGCGCCGCGAATTTCCACGACCTCAACCCGCTCGCCCGCGTCGATGATCTCGTCTTCGTCATAGCTGCGCGCCGTCCACACCTCGCCGTCGATCTTCACGCACCCGACCCCCTCGCCGTTGGCGATCCGCTCGATCACCACCGCGGGCCTGCCGATGAGCGCCGCGGCGCCCGTCCGGATCGCGGGCGGCAGGCGACGATGCCTGCGCGCGACCGGTCGCAGCGTGGCGAACACGATGCTCGAGGCAGCCACGAACACGATCGTGCTGAGCAACGCCCCCACACCCAGCAGGCCGACGACCGCGGCGAGACCGGCGCCGATCGCGAACGGCGCGAGATAGAACCCGCCCTGGTGCATCTCCCCAATACCGAGCAGACATGCCGCCACGAGCCACACGATCCATACAGACATATCTCTCAGATTACCCCTCGGCGGCGCGTGCACGCCCCCTTCGCCACTCCTCCATGCTGGATCGCCCGGGTCTCTGAGCCGTGCCGCGACATGCGCGTCATTCCGGCGAGATCAGCGCGCGCGCGAACTCCTCGGGATCGAACGGGCGCAGATCCTCGACCGTCTCGCCGATCCCGATCAGCTTCACGGGCAGCTCCAGCTCGGCCGCGATCGCGAGCGCGATCCCGCCGCGGGCGGTGCCGTCGAGCTTTGTCAGCACGACTCCGGTGACATCGGCCGCGGCGGCGAACATCCGCGCCTGGCGCAACCCGTTCTGGCCCGTGGTGGCGTCGATCGTGAGCAGCGTCTCGTGCGGAGCCCCCTCCAGCCGGCGCGCGATCACGCGGCGGATCTTGCCGAGCTCGGCCATCAGGTCGTCCTGGGTGTGCAACCGCCCGGCGGTGTCGATGATCGCCACATCCGCGCCCTCCGCGCGGGCCCTGGCGATCGTCTCGAACGCGACGCTGCCCGGGTCCGCGCCCTCCGGCCCAGTCACGATCTCGCACCCCGCCCGCTGCGCCCAGCCTTCCAACTGCTCGCTCGCGGCCGCCCGGAACGTGTCGGCCGCACCGAGCAGCACCGTACGTCCCAGCTCGTGGCGCAGATGCCAGGCGAGCTTGCCGATCGTCGTCGTCTTGCCTGTCCCGTTCACGCCGACGGCCATGATCACGGTCGGCTCGGGGCGGATGTCGATGCGAGCGTCCCCCACACGCGCGGTCTGGGCGAGCAGCCCGATCAATCGCTCGCTCAGCGCCTCGCCGACCCGGCCGTCCGGGCCGTGTGCCCCCAGCTCGCCGGCCTCAACCTCGGACTCGAGCGTGGCCACGATCGAGGCGGTCGTGCGCGCGCCGACGTCGGCGAGGATCAGCGCCTCCTCCAGCCGTTCCCACGCCTCGGCGTCGAGCGTGCCGGACAGCGTCGCCTGAATCTCGCCGCCGAGCGCCTGGCGAGTCTTCGCGAGGTTTTCGCGCAGGCGCCGGAACAACCCGCGTCTGGGCGCACCGGACGCGCTCGATCCGGCGTCGGAGACGGGCGCGTCGGTGATGAACAGCTCGCTCCAGTCGCGCGGCACGGCGAACTCCCGAGAGGGCTCAGGCGACCTCGGCGACGGGCGCCACGGACGGACCGGCGTCCTCTTCCTCCGCGGCGCTCGGCGTCACCGCTTCGGGGGGCAGGCGCCGCGAGAGCACCTTGGAGACGCCGTCGCCGCCCATCGACACCCCATACAGCCAGTCGGCGGCCTCCATCGTGCGCTTTTGATGGGTGATCACGATGAACTGCGCCCTGTCGGAATAGCGGCGCAGCAGGGCGAGAAACCGGTCGAGGTTGAGATCGTCCAGCGCGGCCTCGACCTCATCGAGGATGTAGAACGGGCAGGGACGCGCGAGGAACACGGCGAACAGGAACGCGAGCGCGGTCATCGACTTCTCCCCGCCGGAGAGCAATGACAGCCGCTTGGTCGACTTGCCCGCGGGCGTGATCTCGATCTCGACGCCCAGCGCGTCCTCCTCCTGGCCCTCGCCGCGAGCGCGCTCCCGCTCATGCTCGGCCTCCGCGTCGGCCGCCGCCTCCCCGGCGTCGGTCGCGGACGCAGCGTCATCGCCACCGCCCGAGGCCGCGCCCTCGGCTGGGGACTGCCCGCCGAGCACCGCGCGAGGCGTGTGCTCGTCGCGTACGAGTCGCAACCGTCCGCTGCCGCCCGGGAACACGTCACCGACGAGCTCCTCGAAGTTGCGCGCGGCAGCGGCGAACGTCTGCTCGAACGTCTCTGCGATCTGACGATCGGTGTCTCTGATGACCGTCCTCAGCTCGCGCAGCGCCGTCTCCAGGTCCGAGCGCCTGGACTCGAGCTCCTCGACGTGGGCGAGCGCCTCGGCGTACTCCTCCTGCGCCAGCGGATTCACGGGCCCGAGCTGCTCGCGTCGCCTGAGCAGCCGCTGCACGCGGGCCTCCAGCGCGCTCGCCTCCTCGGGCGCGAGCGGCTGGGGATCATCGTTGTCCTCCCCCGGCAGCGCGCGCTCCAGCCGCTCGGCGATCGCGCTCAGCTCCTCGGACGCCTCGGCCGCCTGGTCGCGCAGTCGCTGGGCGGCGACCTCGACGGCGGTCACGTTCTCGCCGAGTGCCCGCAGGCGCGCCTGAATCTCCGCCTCCTCCTGCGCGCACGCGCGCAGCTCGGCCGCGAGGCGCTCACCGGCCGCACGATCGTGCGATAGCTGCTCCTCCAGCTCCACCAGCAACGCGTCTGCGCCCTGCGCCACGGAGGCGAGCGCCGCGGCGATGCGTCGGGCGCGGGGCTCCAGCGCCATGTCGGCCGCGCGCCGGGCGCGCAGGCGCGCGATCCGCTGCTCGCGCTGGACACGTTCGGCGGCCAGCCGCTCGGCCTGCCTGCGCTCGGCGGCGAGCTCGCCCTGCAACTGCGCGCGACGAACCGCCAGCGGACCCTGCTCGGGGGCGCTGCGGCGCTGCTCGATCAGCCACCCGGCCCGGCGTGCCGCCTCGCCCGCCTCGGCGAGGCGACGCTCGCACTCGCGCACTATACGACCCGCCTGCTCACGCTCCTGTTCGAGCACGCTCAGCTCCCCGAAGGCATGCTCGATCGCCCCCTGCGCGAGGCGCTCAGCCCGGTCAGCCAGCTCGCCGATCGCCAGCTCCCGCTCGCGCTCCCCGTCCACAGCGAGCAGCTCCGAAACGCCTTTGGCGATCAGCTCGCGCACTTCGCTCCAGGTCGTCGCCCAGATGCGCCCATTGCGCGCCGCCTCCAGGCGCTCTTCTGCGCGCTGCTGCCCATCGCGAGCAAGGGTCGTCTCCGCTTCGACCTCGGCCAGCCGACCTGTGGCTTGCGCACGCTCCTGCTCCAGCCCTTCGATCTCGCGCTCCCCCTGGCGCTGGCGCTCGCTGTCGAGCTCGGTCAGCTCCGATTCGAGTTCGCGCACCCGATCCTCGCTCGCCCCCTCGCGATCCGTCCCGACCTCGCCCCCGTCGAGCGCGGCGCCGGCGCCTTCGAGCGGAGCAATGAGCGCGCCCAGCTCGATCTCGATGCGGCTCGCGCGCTCGGCCAGCGTGACCGCGCTCGCCCGGGCCTGCTCCTCCCGCAGCTGCAGCCGCTCGCGCGCGGAGCGGATCTCATACGCACGCCGCGACAGCGCATCGTGACGCTCGGTGCGCTCCGCCAGCGCCGTCTCGGCGCGTCCGCGCCGCGCCACGATCGCCTGCAGCTCGGACTCGACTGACTCGCGACTCGTTCGCGCATCGCGCACCTGCGCCTCGGCCTCGCGCAGCTCTACGCCACGAGCGCGCAAGGCCTCACACGCAAGCTCCCAGCGGGCTTCCAGCAGCTGGCGCTCCAGCCGCTCGTGCAACTCGGCCGCCTCGGCCTGACGCTTGAGCGGGCGCAGCCGCGTACGCGCCTCGCGCTCGACGTCCAGCGCACGATCGAGGTTCTCCTGGGTACGATCGAGCTTCAGCTGCGCGCGGCGCCGGCGCTTGCGGTGCTTGCCGAGCCCCGCGGCCTCCTCGATCAGCAGCCGGCGATCGCGCGGCTTGGACGTCACGATCGCCTCGACCCGGCCCTGAGAGATGACCGAATGCTGCTCCTTGCCGAGACCCGTGTCCGACAGCACCTCGATCACATCCGTCAGCCGGCAACGGGCGCCGTTGAGCCGGTAGCCGCCATCGCCGCCCCGATCCAGGCGGCGCACGATCGAGATCTCGCTCAGCGGCAGATCGACCGTGCCGTCGGAGTTGTCGAGCACGATCTCGACCTCCGCCGCGCTGCGTGCCTGCACGCCGCGCCCGCCGCCGAAGATCACGTCCTGCATCGACTGGCCCCGGACCGCGAGCGGGGACTGCTCGCCCATCGCCCACAGGACCGCGTCGGTGACGTTGGACTTGCCCGACCCGTTCGGCCCGACCACGACGCTGACGCCCGGACCGAAGTCCAGGCGGGTGCGGTCGGGGAAGGACTTGAAGCCCTTCAACGTGAGCGACTTCAGCCGCATGCTCGCACCCTCATGTCTGCCCCCGCAAACGCTCCACCGCATTTGCTCGGCGTGCTTTCTTGCTTTAGCTTCATGTCTGCTCCTGCAAACGCTCCACGGCCTCCCGCGCAGCCTCTTGCTCGGCATGCTTCTTGCTTTTGCCCCTGGGCCCGCATGGCGGCGCTGGATCTGCGTCCTCGGTCGCTCGCGTGCAGAGCACGCCACGCTCCCTGCGTCCTTGCCCAGCTTGCCCTGCGAACCCAGGTCATGTCTGCTCCTGCAATCTGTCCACAGCCCCCCGCGCAGCCTCTTGCTCGGCATGCTTCTTGCTTTTGCCCGATCCCGAGCCCACCGTCTCGCCGTCCACGAGCGCCACCACCTCGTAGGTGCGCTCGTGCGGCGGTCCAGCCTCCCGGGTGACCTCGTAGGCGACGATCGAGCCGCGCCGGGCGAGCAGCTCCTGCAGCGCCGACTTGAAGTCGACCGGGTGCTCCAGCGCCTGCTCGATCTCCGGCTGAAACGCCTCCACGACCGCCTCGGAGGTGCGCTCGTAGCCGGCTGTCAGGTAGCACGCGCCGATCACCGCCTCGATCACCGACGCGAGCACACGCTCGGTCTCCACCAGCGCCACCGCGCCCCCGGCGGCGTTCGAGGGCGCGGCGGCGCGCAGCCGCTCGGGCACGCCCAGCCGCTCGGCGACCGCGCGGCAGCTCGGGCCGGACACCGCCTGCGCGCGGATCTTCGTCAGCCGTCCCGCCCCGAACCGCTCCGCTTCCAAGCGCGGATACAGATGCGTGGTGATCGCCAGTCCGAGCACGCTGTCGCCGAGAAACGCCAGCCGCGCGTAGGAGTCCTCGCGGCGCTCGGTCCACGATGCATGAGTGAACACTTGGCGCTCCAGCTCCTCGGGCAGCTCTTCGAGCAATTGGTTGAGCAGGTTCATCGGCAGGCATCAGGCAGCGGCATGTGCCAAGACAAAGTCCACCGCCTGCCCGACGGTGGTGATCGCGGCTGCCTGCTCGTCGGTCATGCGCACACCGTAACTGTCCTCCAGCTCCTGCACGAGCGTATACAGGTCCAGCGAGTCCGCCTCCAGGTCCTCCTTGAACCGCGTCTGCTCGTCGATCACGCTCGGCTCGACATCCAGCTCGTCGGCCAGATGTCCCCTGATCAGCTCCGCCACCTCCTCACGCGTCATTCTGAGGCAGGCTAGCGATCGACGCGGACACGGGCGCAGCCCGTCGCAGCGCCCCCGCCCGCGCCAGCGCGGCGTGCGTGCGGGCGCTCAGATCCTCGCTCGCGCCGTGTCGGGCGCGCACGATCGCACGCGCGAACCCGCGCCGACCGAACCCGCCGTGGGGAACGACCCCGAGCCGGCGCAGCCCGAGCAGGTAGGCGCCGCCCTGACTTTCGGGGTCGATCTCCTCGCGCAGTCCGCGCAGCGCGGGCGCCAGCAGCAGCCCCCCCAGCTTCGCGCGGGTCGATGACATCGCCGCGTCGCGGATCGCTCGCAGCAGCGTCTGCGACACGCCCTCCATCGTCTTCAGCGCGACGTTGCCGGTCAGCCCGTCGGTCACGATCACGTCGGCCACGCCCGAGACCAGGTCGCCGCCCTCGACGTTGCCGATCAGCTCGAACCCGCTCGCTCCCGCATCCACTCGCGCGCGCAACCGGGCGTGAGCCTCGACGACGAGCGGACTGCCCCGCTCGGCCTCCTCGCCGTTGGACAGCAGCCCCACGCGCGGACGCTCCACCCCGAGCAGCGTCTGCGCCAGGGCGGCACCCATGAACGCGAACTGCTCCAGGTGCTCGCCGCGCGCCTGCGCGTTGGCGCCGACGTCCAGCAGCGTCACCGGCCGGCCCGGCACCGGCAGCACGAGCGCCAGCGCGGGCCGGTGAATCCCGCGAGCGCGCTTGATGTTGAACAGGCCCGCCGCCAGCGCCGCGCCCGTGCCTCCCGCGCACACCAGCGCCTGTGCGCGATCTTCGGCGACGGCCCGCGCGGCTTGAACGATCGAGGAGTCCGGGTTCGCTCGCACAGCGCTCGCCGGATCGGGGCTCTTGGCGATCGACACGGGCGCATCCACCACCTCGACCGCCCCGTCCGCCACATCCCGCAGGGCCTGCCCGAGCTCCCGTGCCGGACCGAACAGGATCGTCCGCACGCCCTCCCCCGCCGCGATCGCCGCGCCGGCCGCGACCTCGGTCGGGCCGAGATCGGCGCCGTTGCAATCGACCGCGACCACCGCCTCCGCGCGATGACTAGTCAACCTTCAGCTCGCTCAGCTTCGCCCACCGCGCATCCCGCGCCCGCTCATGTCGATGCTCCGGCCCGGCCTCGTTCAGGTCCACCGCGCACTCCGGGCACAACCCCCTGCAGTCCTCTTTGCACAGCACCTTCACCGGGGTCGCCAACGCGAACGCGTCGCGCGCCCACGCCGCCACGTCGAGGACCTCCCCCTGCACGTACGGACTTTCCAGCTCCTCCCCTGCACCCGGCACGTCCACCTCACGCGCCTGCACCTCGACCTCCGGCGCGGCCTCCTTCAAGCAGCGCATGCACGGTCCGGCGAGCGTCGCGCTCAGCGCCAGCTTGAGCGCGTACCCGCCGCCCATCATCTTCGACACCTCCAGCGTCACCGGCACGCTGTCCGGACGCGCCTCATACCGCTCGCCGCCCAGCTCCAGAGCGTCAATCGGCACCTGCAGCGACAGCTTGCGCCCCTCCCCAGGGCTGAGCCGCAGGCCCGCCAGATCGAACGTATGCGTCTGTGCCGCCATGCCCCTCAGGCTAGCGCCAGCCAGTGCCCGCGCGCCGTCCTGCCGCGAGCTCGTCCGCTCAGCAGGATCAATCTTGAAAGCGCTCCATTCCCCGCACGCGTACCGCGACGGACCCGGCCGTCGGACTCGCCGGCCACCGCAGGCTCGTCCCCCTGACAGCTACGCCTGCGCGACCAGCTCGCGCTTGAGCACCTTGCCCGTCGCGTTGCGCGGCAGCCGCTCCAAGAACACCACCTCGCGCGGAACCTTATAGCGGGCGAGGTTCGCCTTGACATAAGACTTCACCGCCTCCTCGTCCAGTTGAGCGCCCTCGCGCAACACGACGAACGCCTTCAGTCGCTGCCCGAACTGCTCGTCGCTCACGCCCACAACCGCGGCCTCCTCGATCTGCTCGTGGTCGGCCAGCAGGTCCTCGACCTCGCGCGGGAACACGTTCTCGCCGCCCGAGACGATCATCTCGTCGTCGCGCCCGTCCACGAACAGCCGTCCGCTCGCGTCGAAGCGACCGACGTCGCCGGTGCTCATCAGCCCGCGCACGATCTCCTTGTTGCCACCTCCGGTATAGCCTTCGAACACCATCTCGTTGGCCACGAAGATGCGCCCCCCCTCCCCCGGCGCCGCCTCGCGGCCCTCGGAGTCCAGCAGCTTCACGACCGTCCCCATCGGCGCCCGACCGGCGGTCCCGGGCGCGGCCCGCAGATCCTCGGGCGTGGCGATCGTCGCCCACGCCACCTCCGTCGACCCGTACAGGTTGTACAACACGTCCCCGAGCGCGTCCATCGCTCGCGTCGCCAGCTCGCCCGGCAGCGCCGAGCCGCTCAGCGCGATCACCTTCAACGAACTCAGGTCGTACTTGCCGATCGTCTCCGGGCCCAGCTCGAGGATCCGCTGCAACATCACCGGCACGACCGCCAGCGCCGTGGCGCGGTGGTGGGCAACCGCCCGCAGCGTGTCCTCGGGATCGAACCTGCGCCGCAATACCAGCGTCGAGGCGAGCGGCAGCGCGAGCGTGAAGTGGGCAAACCCCCACGAGTGAAACATCGGCGCCGCGATCACCGTCGTCTCGCGCGCTCGCAGCGGGATCTTCGAGAACAGCGCCGCCAGCGGCTCCATCGAGTCCGGCTGCTTGCGCGGCGCCCCCTTCGGCGTCCCCGTCGTGCCCGACGTCAGGATCACCACTCGTCCCTTCTCGGCGGGCGGATCAAGCGGCGCGTCCGTCTCCGCGGCGATCAGACCCTCCAACCCCGGGTCGGACCCGGCCCGCGACCGTTCACCGGGCTCGTGCCAGGCGACGAACCGTTTGCGTCCCTCGCTGCCCTCGCGCACGAGGTCCCCGAACTCCTCGTCATACACCAGCGCCACCGGATCTTCGCGGCGCATCACATCCGCGATCTGCGGCCCCGCGAACGCCGTGTTCAGATACAGCGCCCCGGCCCCCAGCTTCGCGCACGCCACCGTCGCCTCGACGAACCCACGATGGTTGCGACACATGATCGCCACCTCATCCTGCTCTCGCACACCCGCCTTGCGCAGAGCCCACGCGAGTGCGTTCGTGCGCCGCTCGACCTCCGCGAACGTCAGCGTTCCCCGCTCGTCCACGATCGCCTCCCTGTCGGGATACCTGGCCGCCGAGGCCGCATACGCCGCGGCCGGCGTCGGTCCCCAGCGGTGCAGCGCCGCGATCGCGCGCACCGCCCTGTCGGGACGCACCGGCTTGACCATCCCGGTGCCCAGCAGTGTCTGGGCGACCCTCAGCTTGTACTTCGCTTCGCGCGTATTCACGCGCGAGACCCTACCCAATTGCGGGGGTTCCGAGCCGGCGCCTAGCTGACTTCGGCGGGCTCGTCCTTGCCCTGCAGGCGCTCGCGCCCGCGCTGCACGGCGGCGATGAACTTCGACAGGTTCACCTCGAGCGTGTTCAAAATCTCATCCGCATAGTCCTCGGCGCCGAGGCGGATCTCGCGCTCGCGCGCACGCGCGTCCTCGACGATGTCCTCGGCGGCGCGCTCGGCCTGCTTGGTGACCTCCTCCTCGCCGACCAGCCGGTCCTGACGCTCGCGCGCCTCCTTGAGGATCCGCTCGGCCTCCTTCTTAGCCTCGGCCAACATCTCCTGGCGCTCCTTGACGATCCAGCGGGCCTGCTTGATCTCCTCCGGGATCGTGGCACGCATCTGGTCGAGGATGTCGTAGATCTCCTCCTTGTCGACGCGCACCTGGTCTGTCAGGGGCACCGGCTTGGCGTTGTGCACCAGATCGTCGAGCTTGTCTATGAGTACCAGGACATCCATTGGCTAAACACTATCTCCGTCCGCGCCCATTGCGGCGACACGATTGGTTGCGGAGGCGCCGGCCACGCTCCTCGTGCGGCGACTCTTCGGTCGGGTTCGGCCCTAAGTTCGTCAACGTCTCAGCTCTTCCTGCAATCGCGCCGCCACCGGGGCGGGCACGAGATCGTCGATCCGCCCGCCGAATATCGCCAGCTCCTTGACGCCGCTGGAGGACAGGAAGCTGTACTGAGAGCTGGCCATCAGATACACCGACTCTATCTCCGGGTCCTGCCGGCGGTTGAGCTGATGCATCTCCAGCTCGTACTCGAAGTCCGATATCGCCCGCAGCCCCTTCACGATCGCGCGCGCGCCGACCTTGCGCGCGAACTCGACCACGAGCGTGTTAAACGGCTCAGACCGCACGTTCGCCAGCCCGGCGGTCGCCTGCTCGATGAACGCCAGCCGCTCCTCGATCGCGAACAGCGTCTTGTCCTTGCGCACCGACCGGTTCACGACGGCGATCACGACCTCGTCAAACAGCATCGCGGCGCGTCCGATCACATCCAGATGACCGTTGGTGATCGGGTCATACGAGCCCGGACAGACGGCTATGCGCTTGTTGTCGGTCATGCGTGGCGGTGGATTGCGATTGTGGTGTCTCCGTAGCGGCGCTCCTTTTCGAGCGCGAGCCCCAGGCGCAGCGGCGTGCGCCGATCGCTCTCGAGCACCACGCGCGCCTGCGGCGCGAGCACCCCTCCCAGCGCCGCCGACAGCCGCGGCCCCAGCTGGAGCGCCCGTCCGTATGGAGGATCGATCAGGAGAAGATCGTATGTCTCTTTGCATTTCCGTGCCCGTCCGAGCGCCTCCTCTGCGTGTTCGCGCCTGAGCTGAGCCTGCTCGCCGGTCAGCCCGAGCGCCGCCAGGTTGCTCTGCAACGCCCCGATCGCGGCCCGGTCAGGCTCGACGAACACGGCCCGGACGGCGCCTCGGGAGAGCGCCTCGATGCCCAATGCGCCCGTCCCCGCGAACAGGTCCAGCACGCGCGCGCCCTCGATGTCGCCGAGCATCGCGAACAGCGCCTCGCGCACCCGCTCGGAGGTCGGTCTGGTCGTCCTGCCCTTCGGCGCCGTCAGCCGGCGCCCGCCATAGAGGCCCGCGATCACCCTCATCCCGGCACCGTAACGCGCCTCGTAGCAGGGGCGCGATCCAGACCGGGACGCGATCGTCGCCGATGCACTGCGGGTCCTATGCGGGGATCGGCTCGAGCGCGTCGGCCCCAAACGCCCGCTCCAGCGCGTCGCCCAGGAGTGCGTGCTCGGGCTCACGCAACTGGGGGTCGGCGGCGACAATCGCCTCCGCGCGTGCCCGCGCGCGCTCCAGCAGGTCCGCGTCCTCGGGCAGACAGGCGATCCGGTGCTGGCCGATCCCGGACTGCCTGACGCCGATCAGCTCGCCCTCGCTGCGCAGCCGCAGGTCGATCTCGGCGAGCTCGAACCCGTCGGCGTGCTGTTGCAGCGCCCTCAGCCTCGCGGCCCCCGAGGGGCCCATGAGCAGGCACGAGGAGCGGTGCTCGCCGCGGCCCACCCGACCGCGCAGCTGGTGCAGCTGGGAAATCCCGAACCGCTCGGCGTTCTCGATCAGCATCACACTCGCGTTCGGAACGTCGATCCCGACCTCGATCACGGTCGTCGCGACCAGCACGTCCACGGCGCCGGAGGCGAACCGCGCCATCGCCTCCGCCTTCTCGCGCGCTCGCATCCCCCCGTGCAGCAGCACCAGGCGATGGTCGCGCAGCTCGCCCTTGCGCAGTCGCTCCAGCTCCGCGGTCGCCGTGCGCAGGTCCGGCTGCGCCGCCCCCTCGCCCGTCTCGGGATCCTCGGCCTGCTCGATCAGCGGGCACACGACATACGCCTGCCGGCCCGCGCGCAGCTGCTCGCGCAGCTGCTCATACGCGCGCGCCCGTTCGGCCTCGCCCGAGACGATCCGCGTGTCGATCGGCTGCCTTCCCCGCGGCAGCTCGCGCAGCATCGTCGTGTCCAGGTCGCCGTATTTCGCGAGCGCGAGCGTGCGCGGGATCGGCGTCGCGGTCATGTGCAGCACGTGCACCGCCGGACGGGTGGGGTTGGCGATCGTCCCCTTGCCGTCCAGAGCCGCCCGCTGGCGCACGCCGAACCGGTGCTGCTCATCCACCACCGCGACCGCGAGCGCCGCGAACTCGACGTCCGGCTCGATCAGTGCGTGCGTGCCGACCACCAGGGACAGCTCGCCGCTTGCCAGCTTGCCCAACGTGTCCGCGCGCATCCGCGACGAGGTCGAGCCCGTCAGCAGCGCGCACGTCACTTCTCCCTGCATGCCTCCCAGCAGCTTCTGCAACGTCGCGAAGTGCTGTTCAGCCAGCGTCTCCGTCGGGGCCATCAGCGCCGCCTGCATCCCGTGCTCGACGGCGCGCAGCAGCGTCCACACCGCGACCACCGTCTTGCCACTCCCGACCTCCCCCAGCAACAGCCTCTGCATCGCCCGCTCCTGCGCCAGATCCTCGCCGATCGTCGCGATCGCCCTCTGCTGATCTCTCGTCAGCGCGAACGGCAGCTGCTCTTTCAGCCAGCGTTCGCTCAACGAGGACGCTTCGCCGAGCACCGGCGCGCCCGCCTGCGCGCGTCGCCTTGCCCTGCGGCGCAAGAACACGAGCTGCGCCAGCAGCAGCTCCTCGAACGCGAGCCTTTCCCTTCCCGTCTCGCGCTCCTCGGACGTACGCGCGAAGTGCACAGCCGCCAGCGCGCCCGCCCTGTCCACCAGCCGCTCGGCCACGCGGGCGGCTGCGCCCAGCGTCTCCGGCACGTCCGCGAGCGCAGACCCGCAGCCGCGCACGAGCGTCAATATCTGCGTCGAGCTGACGCCCTCCGTCGCGGGGTAGTGGGCCACGATCTCACCCGGCGCGCCGGTCTCACCCGCAGCCGGGTCGGCGCCGAGGTCCGAGCCGACGGCGTGGTGGGCGACGTTGAACGTGCCGCGGGCCGTCGTCTTGCCGTGCAGCACCAGGCGCGTGCCGGGCTTATACCGCTGGACCAGCCACGGCTGGTTGAAGAACATGGCGCGCATCGTGCCCGTCTCGTCGAACACCGTTGCTTCGACCAGCGGCTTCATCCCCCGCCGCCTCACCGGCCGCGCGGCGATCGTGCGCACCTGCGCGGCGACCGTGGCCGCCTCACCGGCCCTCAGGCCTCTGACGGTGCGCGCGTCCCGGCTGTCCCTGGGCAGGTGCTCGAGCAGCGCCCCGACACTCGTCAGCCCGAGCGTCCGCAGGCCGTCGGCCATCCTGCCGGGGGCCACTTCCAGCGGATCGTCCAGGCGCGAGGGGCGCGGCCAGCGCACCGGCGCGGCCAGCAGCCGGGCCCTGGTCGGACGCTCGTCCGAGGCGAACGCGCGCAGCCCCGGCTTGGCCGCGTGCACGGACGTCGAGCCGGGATCGGCTTGAGCGAGCTGAGTGGACATCGCCACTGCTCATAATGCCTGCCGTCGCGGTCGTCAGCGTCCCGCGCGGACTCCACTCGCTCCCCGGCCGCACTCCCCGGGTCCGGCGCCCGGTCCGGCGCCGAGCGTCACTCGGCGGTCAGCAGCCACCAGTAGGCGGGCTGACCGCCCTCGCGCAGCTCGAGATCGAGGACGCCGTCGACCATCGTTGCGACCTCCTCGCCCGACAGTGGAGGATCCTCGCCGATGATGCAGCTGATCAGCTCGGCATCCGCGGCGAGCTCGGTGATCACAGCCCCAAGCGTCGCGGCGGGATCGCCCCAGGCGATGACGTCCTCGCCGAGGAACCCGACCGCATCGCCACGCCTGAACCGCCCTTGGGCGTCGTCGCGCGCGGCGGGCGCGACCGCGCCGGTACGCACGCGCTCGAGCGCTTCGCCGAACGCCCGCGCGTTCTCTCGCACGCCGCGGTCTGACTCCAGCGCGACCGCGGCCACAAGTCCCGCCTGCTGGCCGGCCGCGGGGGCCACCAGCACCTGCTTGTCCGACAGCTCGGCCGCGCGCTCGGCGGCCATCGTCACGTTGGGGCTGCTCGGCAGCACCAACACCTCCTCGGCCGGGACCTCGTGGATCGCCGCGAGCAGCTCATACGTGGAGGGGTTCATCGTCGGACCGCCGTCGATCGTGCACACGCCCAGCTCACCGAACATCTTGGCCAGCCCGTCGCCGCTGACGACCACCAGAGCGCCGCAACGAGCCCGGGGAATCGCAGCGTCGGACCCGCCGGCGCTCGCTGTGCCGTTCGGGTGAATGGAGGCCTGTATGCGCCCGTCGCGCTCGGCGATCTGCAAGCGCATGTCGGCGATGTCCAGCCTCGATATCTCTCCCACCTGTGCAAACAACGCGGTCGCCCGCTCGGGCTCGTCGGTGTGCAGGTGCACCTTCAACGTACTCGCGTCGCCCACCACCAGCACCGAGTCGCCCAGCTCCTCCAGCGGCTCGACAAACGCGCCCGCGCTCAGACCGATGCCGATGACCGCGAAGTTCGTGCAGAACCGGTACGTGCCGGAGACGTGTTGGGGATGGGTGATCTGGGCCGGTGCGTGGTGGTCGAGATCGGGCGCCTCCTCACCGCGCAACGCCGCCACCACTCCCGCAAACATGATCGTCAGCCCGTACCCGCCCGCGTCGACCACGCCAGCCTCGCGCAGCGCCGCCAGCAGCTCCGGGCTGCGCTTGACCGACTCCTGTCCGGTCGCGACCGCGCGCTCGAGCGCGTCGGCGATCGCGATGTCCTGGGTGGCGGGATCTGTCGCCGGCCCCAGACGCGGATCCTCCGGACTGTGCGCCACGTCGGTCATAATCCTGTGCGCCATCTCCCGCGCCACCGTCAGGATCGTGCCCTCGGCCGGCTCGCGCACAGACGCGTACGCCCGGTCCGCCGCATTGGCGAGCGCCGCGCCGATCAAAGTCGCGTCGATCAGCTGGCCGGGACGTGAGACGAGCTCCTCGGCCGCGCCGCGGATCAGCTGCGACAGGATCACGCCCGAGTTGCCGCGCGCCCCCAGCAGCGCCGCGCGGGCGACCGACTGCACGATCTCCTCGCGTCCGATCTCGTCGATCGTGCGTTGGTGTCCGTTCGCGCCCTGCAGGCGATCGAGCTCGGCCAGCACCGCCCGCAGCGTCAGCGCCATGTTGTCGCCCGTGTCCCCGTCGGCGACGGGAAACACGTTGAGGTCATTGACCTCCTCGCGGCGGGACTCCAGATGCGCCAGCGCTCCTGCCACCGCCGCACGAAAACGAACCAGGTTGGTATCGCTCACTGCGTTAGGTCATATCAGGTCGGTCGGAGCCGAGTCTTCTCAACTAGCCACCGGCCGAGAACTCAGAATATGTCTCGTCACAGCCTGTAAGGTCGATGGGCAAGTCAGACAAGGACGCAGGAGACGTGGCGTACTACGTACGCGTGCTGGCCGATCGGCGATTCCCATTCGATCGACGATCGGTAAGGACGCAGTATGGCGCTGCTGGCCGGTTCGGGGATGCTGGCCGAAACGGGGATGTGAGCGAAGCGAACGTCTCCCGGCTTCGGTAGCGAATGTCTCCCGGTCCGGCGGCCCTACAGGGCCTTGGTGACCTTGCCGGCTTTCAGACACCGTGTGCAGACGTATACGCGTCGCGGCGCCTTGCCGACGAGGATCCGCACCTTCTGCAGGTTCGGGTCGAAGCGGCGCTTGGTGGCGACCATCGAGTGGCTGCGGCTCTGTCCGAACGCCGGACCCTTGCCGCAGCTGTGACATACCTTGGCCATCGCGTGCGGCAGTTTAGCCGACCCCGGGCGCGGGCGGGATATTCCGATCATCGAGCAACTCGGCTCGCAGCGCCGCCATCGCCAACACGGCCTCGGCAGCGTGGCGTCCCTGGTGGCGCTTGCCGCCACCGGCGCGCGCCAACGCCTGCTCCAGCGTCGCGCATGTCAACACTCCGAACGCACACGGCACACCGGTGTCCAGCTGCACCCGCATGATCCCGCTCGCCGTCTGAGCGCAGACGAAGTCGTAGTGGTCGGTCTCGCCCCGGATCACCGCGCCCAGACAGGCGACGCCCGCGTAGCGACCCGAACGCGCGGCGTAGGAGGCGGCGAGCGGCAGCTCGTACGCGCCGGGCACGTCATACACCGCGACGTCGTCGTGCCCCGCCTGCGCGAACGCGTCGCGCGCACCGCTCACCAGTCGCTCGGCGAGATCCTCATAGAAGCGCCCCACGACGATCGCGTAGGAGACGCTCACCGCTCAGGCTCTCCCTCGGCGGCATCCTGAGTGCGCTCGGAATGCAGCATCTCCGCGTCGAGGTTCAGCCCCTGGTGGTGCAGCGTGTGCCCCATCCGCTGGGCCTTCGTGCGCATGTACTCCTCGTTGTGGGGGTTCGGCGCGTGCTCGATCGGAACCTGCGCGCTGACCGACAGCCCGTAGCCCTCCAGGCCCTTGATCTTCTTGGGGTTATTCGTCAGGATGCGGATCGAGGACAGACCCAGGTCGGCGAGGATCTGCGCGCCGATGCCGTAATCGCGCAGGTCGGCGGGCAGCCCGAGCTGGAGGTTGGCTTCGACCGTGTCAAGGCCGTCCTCCTGCAGGCGGTAGGCCTTGAGCTTGTTGAGCAAGCCGATCCCACGACCCTCCTGGGCCAGATACAGCAGCACGCCCTCGCCCTCGGCCTCGATCATCGCCAGAGCCGACTCCAGTTGTTCCCCGCAATCGCAGCGCAGCGAATGGAACACATCGCCGGTGAGGCACTCCGAGTGCACCCGCACGAGCACGTCGCTGTGCCCGGCCACCTCGCCCTTGACGAGCGCCACGTGATGCTTGTCATCCACCAGCGAGCGGTAGCCGACGACTTCGAACTCGCCATGCGCGGTCGGCAGACGCGCCGCGGCGACGCGTTCGACGAGCTTGTCGTGGCGGCGACGGTAGGCGATCAGGTCCGCGATCGTGATCATCTTCAGGCCGTGCCGGGCGCAGTAGCCGGCGAGATCGCCGACGCGCGCCATCGTGCCGTCGTCGTTCATCACCTCGCAGATCACCCCCGCAGGGTTCAGTCCGGCCAGGCGCGCGAGATCGACCGCCGCCTCGGTCTGGCCGGTGCGCTCGAGCACGCCACCGGAACGAGACTTCAGCGGAAAGATATGGCCCGGCTGCACGAGGTCGCGCGGGTGGGTCTCGGGGTCGATCGCCACCTGGATCGTCCGCGCGCGATCGTGCGCGGAGATTCCCGTAGTCACCCCCTCGCGCGCCTCGATCGACACGGTGAACGGCGTCTCGAACGACGATTCGTTCTTCGCCGCCATCAGCTCCAGACCCAGCTCCTCACAGCGCTCGGGGGTCAGCGACAGGCAGATCAACCCACGTCCCTCCTTGGCCATGAAGTTGATCGCCTCGGGCGTCGCGAACTGCGCGGCCAGCGTCAGATCGCCCTCGTTCTCGCGGTGCTCGTCGTCGCACACGACCACCATCCGTCCTGCGCGGATCTCCTCCAAGGCTTCCTCGATCGTGGCAAACGGGGTGGCTGCGGCGCTCGCGCCGGGGTTGTCTGTGGTGGCCTTCGGCTGGGTCATGTACGTGATGCCTCCATCAATCGCTCGACGTGCTTGGCAAGGACGTCCACCTCCAGGTTGACCCGACCGCCGACGGCGGCTTCTCCGAGGTTGGTGCGCTGCTGCGTCTCCGGTATCAGGGAGACCTCAAACCAGTCATCGCTCAGTGAGCTGACCGTAAGACTGACGCCATCGACCGCAACCGATCCCTTCTCCACCAGATAGCGCTCGATGCCGGGATCGGTCTCGATCCTCAGCACCCGTGCTGGCCGATCTCCGATCGGTCCCTCGTCACGGACCTCGCCGATCGTCCCCGTACCGTCGACGTGCCCCTGCACGACGTGTCCGCCGAGACGCCCGTCGGCGCGCAGCGCGAGCTCGAGGTTGACTCGAGCCCCAGGCTCCAGCGCGCCAAGCGCCGAGCGCCGCAGCGTCTCGACCATCGCCTCCGCCGCGAAACCGCCCTCACGAATGTCGATGGCGGTGAGGCACACGCCATTGACGGCGACCGAGTCGCCCGGTTGCAGTTCGCTCGTAAGACGTGTCCCGATGCGCAACGTCACGCCCTCGCCATTGCGCTCCAACGCAGTCACACTGCCGAGATCGGCGATCAGGCCCGTGAACACGATCGCTCGCCTACCACTCGCGCAATCTGGCGCTTATCAGCAGGTCTTCGCCGACGCGGTCGCATTCGCATGTCAGAGCGCGCAGCGCCTCGGAGATCTGCTCCACACCCTTGCCCTCGAGCGGATCGCGGGCGGCGCTCCCGCCAAGCAGCAGCGGCGCCAGGAACAGGCGGATTTCGTCGATCTCGCCCGCGTCCAGGAACGCGCCGGCCAGATGCGGCCCGCCCTCCAGCAGCGCCGAGCCTACGCCGAGCGCGCCGAGCTGATCCAGCGCAGAGCGCACCCGCGCCGGCTCGTTCTCGCCGGTCGCGACGAGCACCTGCACGCCGGCGGCCTCCAGCGTGTCGGTGTCCGCTCGGGCCGCCGCGCGCGAGACTACGACGGTGAGCGGGATCTCCAGCGCCGCCGAGACCAGCTGCGAGCCGGGCGAGAGCCGCGCGAGCGAGTCGAACACCACGCGACGGGGTTGACATCGCTCGAGCCCGTCGGTGAGGCCCTCCGGGCGGGCGGTCAGACGTGGGTCGTCGGCCAGCGCCGTGCCGATGCCGACGACCACCGCGTCCACCGAGGCGCGCCATTGATGAGCCAGCTCGCGGCTGGCCTCGCCGCTGATCCACTGCGAGTCGCCCGTGCGCGTAGCGACCTTGCCGTCGAGCGTCATCGCCGACTTGAACAGCACCCACGGGCGCCCGACGCGCGCGTGCTTGCGGAACGCCTGGTTGAGCAGCCGCGCACTGGTGGCCAGCTCGCCCTCCGCGAGCACGACCTCCACGCCCTCGTCGCGCAGAATCCCCAGACCGCGTCCGGAGGCCTTCTCGGTCGGATCGTCCGAGCCGACCACCACCCGCCTGATCCCCGACTGCACGATCGCCTCGGTGCACGGCGGCGTCTTGCCCTCGTGGCAGCAAGGCTCCAGCGATACATACAGCGTCGCGTCGCTCAGGTCGGCCAGACCGCACGCCTCGATCGCGTTGACCTCGGCGTGCGCCGCGCCGAAGCGTTCGTGCCAGCCCTCACCGAGCACCTCGCCTGCGCGCGCCACCACCGCGCCGACGACCGGATTCGGCTTGACCATGCCCCCACCGTTGCGCGCCAGCTCGATCGCGCGCGCCAGGTGCTCCCGATCGGTGTCCGTGCAGGTCGTCATCTGTGCATCCAGGATAACCCCCGCTCAGCCGCGGCACCGGCCGCCGTGCAAGCGATAGACGGTCATCACCGGCCCAGGGCGGTGGTAGGCGAGTGGGTAGTAATCGAAGCTCCAGTCAAAATCAAATGCGACCGGACCCTGCCCAGCCGCATACGGTGAGGAGCGATAGACGACTTCGCCCGTCCGTTCCAGCGCGCGGTAGTAGGCGATCGCGCGCGGCACCGCGTGCGGGTCGGCAAACGCGCGCCCGGACTCGGTCGAACCGCTCACGACCCAGCAATAGCCATGCGCTTGGTAGTAGCCCAGGAGCGCCGGGGCAAGTGTGCGCTCGTAGTCCTCGATGCCGATCTTCACGCCGGCCGGCGGTTCCAGGGCGCCCGTCGCGGAGATGCGCGAGACCAGCGACGGATACTTGTTCCAGCGCGTACCCCACCCGTTGGGGGCGACCGGCTCGACCACGATCGGCGCGCCGGCGGGGATGTGCGCGAGCATCCAGGCGCGCGTGAGGTTGCGCGTGTCCGCGCGTGCGAGCACGCGACCGGAATGGACGCTGTAGACGAGCCCCTGGGCGAGCAGCAGCGCGACGAGCAGCGTGGCCGCGACCACGCGCAGACGGGGGCGCCGGCGCGCGATGACGTTCACCAGCTGCAGCGCGAACAGGGCTGCGAGCAGGCACAGGATCGGGAAGATCGGCAGCAGCCAGCGACCGAAGTAGCGCCCCTGCAAACCCATGAACGCGAGGTACAGCAGCGGAGCGGGCACGAGCAGCCAGCCCAGCGCGCGCTCACGCCACCACACGCTCAGCGCGCCCCCCAGCGCCGCCAGCGCGGGCGCCCAGCCGAGACCCCAGGTGAGCGTCCACAGGTAGTAGGCCAGCCCGCCGTCGCGGGGTGCGCCGAGCTTGCCCTGGGCTTCCGCAGAGAGCGTCGACTGATGGACCAGTTCGGAATGGAAGTCCGAGTAGTCGAGGATCGCATAGGGATTCGCGACCAGGAACGCCGCCAGCGCCACCGCCCCCGCCAGCGCGATCCCACCCACGGTGCGGCGCCCGGCGCTCGCCGACCCGCGCTCGGCCGCGGTCTGGAGGTAGCTCGCCGCGACGGCCGCCAGGTATGGCACGAGCACGATGCCGGCCGTGTACTTGGTCGCGCATGCCAGCCCCAGACCCAGGCCCGCGAGCAGATGGTCACGCGCGCGGCCTTTACGCAGCACTCCGGCGGTCCCCAGCAGCGAGAGGGTGAGCGGCGCCAGGGTGGGCACGTCGTTGAGGGCCAGGTGCGCATAGAACACCGGCAGGAACGCGACCCCCTCGATCGCCGCCGCGAGCAGTCCGACGCCACGACCGAACAGGCGCGCTCCGGTCGCGTACAGCAGCCACACCGCCAGCGTGCCGAGCAGGGCCGCGGCGACTCGCGCGAGTGTGTAGACGTCCGCCGGGTGCACCGCCAACGCGTGCCGGGCACCGGTCGTCCCGCCGTAGGCGATGGCGAACAGATAGTGCAGCACGTAGGTATACGCCGGTGGGTTGGCGAAATAGCGAGGGTTCAGGCTGTGCCCGAACATTTCGATCGCATGCGGCACGAAGTGGTCGGCCTCGTCCGCGTTGTAGGCGTAGGGCAGGCCTTGCCTAACACCCCACAGCCGCAACCCGAGCCCACTCGCGAGCACGACCGCCACCCCGACCCATGCCCAGCGGCGCGAGTCCATCCCATCGGCACGTCCCTCGACACCGCCGCCGGGGGACTCGCCGGTGCCCGAGGACCCACCGGTGCCCGAGGACCCGCCGGTGCCTGGGGACCCGTCCCCTGCCCCGCCCAGCACCGGATGGGAGCCCTCAGCAGTTGTCATAGACCGCGTAGTAGCGGCTCGTGTAGATGCGGTGGTAGCCGGCCTGCGGGACCTGGTCGCGAGGATCGTCGCCGAGGTCGACGATCGCCTCGAAGAACACGGCGCTGCCGAGCGGGTAGACCGCCACGCTGCCCCTGTTCAACCGGTCCTCCAGCTGGTGGGCGCCGCGTTTGGCGTCGGTTCGCGCCTGGCTGCGCGCGACGATGTCGTGCTGGCCGACGCTGTCGAGAATCCAGCGCGCGTCGGGTATCAGCTTGTTGTCCGGCAGCGACACCAGCGGACAGCGCTTCAGCGCGGCATGTACCGGCGGACTGGACAGCGCCGCGACCAGGCCCTCGTGAAAGTCCTCGTGATAGGCGAGCGTAGTCCGCAGGCTGCTCAGGCTGAGCGTCGTGGCGACCGATACGCTGCCGTAGACGATCAGGGCAGTGGCGCCGAGCATCCACACGCGCCGCAGCGCGGTTTTCGGGCGCAGCATCGCCCAGCCTCCGATCGCCACGGCGCAAAACAGCAGCAGCAGGGCGGCGGCCCCCAGCAGATAGCGATCGATGACCGACGCGCCGGCCGCGCCCTCGGCCACGAACACACCGATCAACAGGACCAGGGTCACCAGCGGCGTGAGCATCCGACGCGGCGCCAGCCACACGGCCAGCGGCAGTCCGAGGAGCGCACCGAGGATCACCGGCAGCTTGTCGATCCGCACCCCGAACGTCCACACCGAGGCGAGGACGCTCGACACTCCCTGGGTGCGTTCGAGTTCCTGGGCCAGGCCCGCGGTCGAATGCAGCGAGTACAGCGGGTCGCCGGTCACGATCCCATCCACGCAGAGCCACACGACCGGCCCGATCAGGGCGAGACCCAGATACCCCAGGCGCCGGCGGTTGCCGATTGAGGCCTCCCCGTGACGGGGCCAGACGCACCACAGCCAGTAGGCGCCGCTCAGCACCCACGCGTCGGGTCGTAGCAGGCCGGCGGCGGCGAGCAGCACGAACACGAGCGTCCCCCGGCGCGGGCGCTGCACCTCGAGTGCGACCGCCCATACGATCAGCGCCACGTAGCTGATGTCGAGGTAGCCCTGCGCAGCCAAGTTCTCGATAAAGAATCGGCTCAGCACGAGCAGCGCCGCGAACAGTCCGACGACCGGGCCGAAGCACAGCCGTCCCAGCCGGTAGGAGCCGGCGACGACCGCCACGAACGAGGCGATCGACCCGAGCACCATCAGCCGCGCGCCGTCCTGCCCGAAGATCGCGCAGACCATCCCGAACGCGATCGCCAGTGGGTGCTCGGTCGGCCCGCGATACACCCTGAAATCGGGCAGGTGCAGGTGCAGCAGGTCCCGTCCCCACAACAGCGCGTAGAACGAGTCGTAGGTCGGGTAGGTGGGATAGGCGAAGTAGCCGACCAGCGCCCCCACGCACAGCACGGCGAAGCCGATCTTCGCCCACGTCGAGGCGTCGAGGTCACGCAGCCGCCGCAGCGGAGTGGTGTGCTGCCGCGGCTTGCTGAGCGTGGCGCTGGCCATTGGGTTCGTAAAGGGAGATGGATCGGGTTGTGCGGGCGGGCGTAGAGCCTATCCGTGCGAGCAGGCGCCCCCGGCGGGGTGCAAGCACTCGCCCCGAGCACCCGGCCGCACGGGGTAGGCTTTCACCCAAGTGAAGCTCATCATCCAGATCCCCTGCTACAACGAGGCCGACCAACTCCCCCAGACGCTCGCCGATCTGCCGCGCGAGGTGGAGGGGTTCGACGTCGTCGAGTGGCTGATCATCGACGACGGCTCGACCGACGAGACGATCGCGGTCGCGCGCGCTCACGGTGTCGATCACCTGATCCGCCTGACCAACAACAAGGGGCTGGCTGCCGGCTTTCAGGCCGGCGTCGACACCGCCCTGAAGCTGGGCGCGGACGTGATCGTCAACACCGACGCCGACAACCAGTACTACGGACCGGACGTGGCCAGGCTCGTGCGACCGATCCTCGACGGCCGCGCCGACATGGTCGTCGGCGACCGCGAGGTGAGCGGGATCGAGCACTTCTCGCCGCTGAAGAAGACGCTGCAGCGTCTCGGCTCTTGGGTGGTGCGCCAAGCGTCCTCCACCTCGGTGCCCGACACGACCTCTGGCTTTCGCGCCTACAACCGCGAGGCCGCGATCCAGATGATGGTCGTCTCGCGCTTCACCTACACGCTGGAGACGATCATCCAGGCGGGCAAGCTGCTGGTCGCGATCGACCACGTCCCGGTCCGCACGAACCCCAAGACGCGCGAGTCGCGCCTGTTCCCGTCGATGGGCGCCTACGTGCGCCGCAACACGATCTCGATCTTCCGCATCTACGCCCAGTACGAGCCGCTGCGAGTGTTCTGGAGCCTCGCCCTGCTGATGGGCCTGGTCTCGATCGGCGTGTGGATCCGCTTCGTGGTCGCATACGCCGAAGGCAACGGCAAGGGCCACGTGCAGTCGCTGATCCTCGGCGCGGTGCTGTTCATCGCCGCCGTGGTGCTGTGGGCGCTGGGCGTGATCGGCGACCTGCTCGCCGCCCAGCGCGTGATGACCCAGCGCACGTTCGAGCGGGTGCGCCGCATCGAGTTGCAGCTGGGCGTCGCGCCCTCCCACTACGAGTCGAACACTCCATCCATCCGGGCCGGCGCAAGCGAGGCCCCCGCGGATGCCGGCGCGACATCGAGCGATCCGGCCGCGGACGGACCGAACCGCGAAGACCCGGCGCAGGAGCGAGAGGCGGTGAGGCCGTGAGCAGCGGCGCGAGCGCGGGCGTGACCGTGTCCGAGGATGGGATCGTCACCGGCAACACCTACGACAAGTACGGTTCGACCAACCCGGCGGTGCGGCGCATGATGGCCGGATTCGAGGGTGCGCTGGACGAGCTCCTCGGCCGCGCCGACCCCCTCTCACTGCTGGACGTCGGCTGCGGCGAGGGAGTGCTCGTGCACCAGTGGGCCGAGCGTCTCGGCGAGAGCAGGCGTGTGGTCGGGATCGACCTGGAGGAGGAGTCGATCCAGGCCGGCTGGTCCCAGCGCACGGCTCCGAACCTCGAATATCGCGTGATGGGAGCCGAAAACCTGCCGTTCGCCGATGGCGAGTTCGACCTCGCCACGGCGATCGAGGTGCTCGAGCACGTCCCCGATCCCGAGCACACGCTGAGCGAGATGGCGCGCTGTGCGCAGCGCCACCTGCTCGTCTCGGTCCCGCGCGAGCCGCTGTGGCGAATGCTGAACATGGCCCGCGGCGCATACTGGCCGGCGCTCGGCAACACGCCCGGGCATCTCAACCACTGGTCCAAGCGAGCGTTCGTCGATCTGCTCTCGCGCTACGGCGACGTGATCGGAGTCCGTTCGCCCTTCCCGTGGACGATGCTGCTTGTCCGACTCTGAGGATTCGCGTCGGGACCCCGACGCAGGCGCCCCGCCGGCCATGAGTCAGGCCGACGCCAACGACACCCCGCATACGGAGGAGGGGCCGGTGAGACGTGAGACTCGCTCGTATGGCAGCGGCGCCCGCATACTCTCGATCGGGATCGCCGCGACCGGCCTGCTGACGTTCGCGTTCTTCTCGATCTCCAGCCACGTCCTCAGCGAAGCAGCGGCCTCACGGGTCGCGCTGTTGTGGTCTGTCATGTTCGTGATCATCTCGGTGATCTACCGGCCGATCGAACAGCTGCTCTCGCGCACGATCGCCGAACGCAGGGCGCACGGACACGGAGAGCACCCGTTGCGCGTCCCGATCGCCATCCAGTCGGGCTTCGCCCTGCTGTTCCTGATCGCGGCGCTGGCGCTGCACGAAGTGCTGGTGAACCAGGTATTCGAAGGCTATGAAGCCCTGTACGACGTGCTGGTCGTCGGCACGCTGGCCTACGCCGCCAGCTACTTTGCACGGGGCTGGCTGGCCGGGCACGAATACTTCGTTCTGTTTGGGTGCCTCGTGCTGATGGAGGCGCTGGCGCGTATCTGCTTTGCGTTGGCCGTCGTCTTGGGTATCACCAGCGGGCAGACGGCCGTCGCGCTCGGCATCGCGGCGGCGCCGCTGGTCTCGCTCGTGGTGGTACCCGCCGCGTTCGCCCGCCGCGGGGAAGAGCGCCGCGCAGCCGACCGTCCGTCTGGCGCCCATCCCCATGACGCCGATCTGGCACAGGCGCCGATCACCGTGGACGAGGCCGACGCGGCGCTGGCCGGCCCCGGCGCCGAGGGCGTCCAGGAGGCCGCCGCACATGAGCTGTCGCTGCGGCGGGGCACCGGCTTCGCCGGGTGGGTCTCGGGCATCATGCTCTCCGAGCAGACCATCCTGAACGCGGCCGTACTGACCGTCGCGGCCACCTCTCAGAACAAGGCTCTGGCCGGGATCGTGTTCGACGTGCTGCTGATCGCGCGCGCGCCGCTGCAGCTGTTCCAGTCGATCCAGACTTCGCTGCTGCCGCATCTGACCGGGTTGGAGGCCACCGAGGGCCACGACGCGTTCGCCCGCGCGATCCGCGTGACGGTGCTGTCGATCGCCGCCTTCGCCGCGGCCGTGGCGCTGGGCCTGCTGGCGATCGGACCGTTCGCGATGACCCACCTGTTCGGCCAGCACTTCTCCTACGGCCGTATCGGCCTGGCCCTCGTGGGCGTCGGGATGGGCCTGCACCTCACCTCCGGGGCTCTCAACCAAGCTGCGCTGGCGCGCGACCGAGCCCGCGCCGCCGCGTGTTGCTGGGGATTGGCGGCCGTGCTGTTCCTGGTCTGGATGATCACTCCGGCCGTGAGCGAACAGCTGCTGCGCACCGAGATCGGCTATGCCGGAGCCACGGCCGTGCTGGCGCTCGCGCTCGGGGTCCTGTACCGCCGTGGGCGCCCTGACGCTGCGGCACTGCCGGTCGGCGACGGTCAGGCCGCGTCCACCGCGCGCGCGATCGCGCGGTAGGCCTCGCCGGGATCGTCGCTGCCGAAGATCGCCGAGCCGGCGACGAACACGTTCGCACCAACCGCTCTACACGCGGGCGCCGTCTCGCGGTCGATGCCGCCGTCCACCTGCACCGCCACGTCCGCGCCGACGATCGCCCTGACCCGCTCGATCTTCTCCGGCGAATGCGCGATGAACGGCTGCCCGCCCCAGCCGGGATTGACGGTCATGCACAGCGCCATGTCGATCGCGCCCGTCACCTCGGCCAGCGCCCCGACCGGCGTGGCGGGATTGATCGCCACGCCCACCCCCACCCCCTGCTCGCGCAGCAGCCCGGCGGTATAGGACACGTGCGGGGTGGCCTCGGCGTGAAACGTGACGGTGTCCGCGCCGGCCTTGACGAACTCGCCGACGTGACGCTCGGGACGCTCGATCATCAGGTGCACGTCCAATACCGCGTCCGCCGCGTGCGTCTGCTCGCGCAACGCCGCGACGACGATCGGCCCCACGGTGATCGGCGGCACGAAGTGCCCGTCCATCACGTCCACGTGAATCACCCGCGCGCCCGCGTTCAGGACCTCCTCGACCTGCTCGCGCAGACGTCCGAAGTCGGCGGACAGGATCGACGGGGCCACCCGCACGCCGCTCAGCGGCTCGCTCAGTGGCCTGCTCATATCGTCTGCGCCCCAGTCAGTCCACCCAGCTGATATGGACACGCAGGGCAAGCCGGTCCAGGACGCAGTGAGCGCAATGCGCTCGGCATATGTGCTGGCCGATTGGAGATCCCGTGATCTCCAATCGGTAAGGACGCCGATCCAGCGCCGCCGTACTTGTTCATATCGCCTGCAACATCGAGTCGCCGCAGTTATTGCACTTGAGTATCGCCGTTGAGGACATGCGCACGATCGTCGAGTGCTCGCCGCAGTTCGGGCACACCGACGTCAGCTCGAACCGGCGCAGACAGTACACGCAGCGATAGCGCCCCGGCAGGTTGGTCGGGCGCAGCCACGGCTCGCCGCAGTGTGGGCAGCGCGGCCCGAGCTCAGCCGGAGCTTTTGTGGGCTTCTCCGCCTCGCCGGCCACGGTCTCAGCCCGCCCGGCGCAGCCGCGCGATGAAGAAGCCCGCGGTGCGGTCGCGATGGGGCAGGGTCAGCACGGTCCCGGGCGCACATGGTGACGGGTGCCGAAGGGCGGGCAGCTCGACGCCGAGGTCATCGAGTGCGAAGTCTGGGTTGGCGTCCAGGAACGTGGCGATCCGGCGCTCGTTCTCGGTCGGAGAGATCGTGCACGTAGAGTAGACCAGCACGCCGCCCGGACGGAGCGCCCGGGCGCCCGCGGCGAGAATCCTCGCCTGCTCGCGCTCGAGCACCTGAAGGCGCGAGCGCTCCATCCGCCAGCGCAGGTCGGGGCGTGCCTGCAACGTGCCCAGCCCCGAGCACGGCGGGTCCACCAGCACACGGTCATACACCGCCCCCTCAGGCCGGGGGTGGGCCCCATCGGCCAGCTCGACACGCACGTTGTGGGCGCGCAGCCGCTGCGCGGTACGCACCAGCGCGCCGGCTCGCCTACGGTCTCGCTCAACCGCCACGACCTCGCCCGTACCCTCCATCAACGCGGCGAGGTGCGTGCTCTTGCCTCCCGGCGCGGCACACAGGTCGAGCACGCGCTCATTCGACTGGGGCGCCAGCACGCGCGAGACGAGCATCGCCGCGCGCGACTGCGCCAGCAAGGCACCCTCCCTCCATAGAGGCGAATCGTGCACATCGAACGCCTCCTCCAGCACGAGCGCCTCGGGCACATCGGGATCGGCGTGCGTGCGCACCGGGAGCTTCCGGGCCAGCGTGGGAGCGTCGGCGAGGAGCGTGTTCGCGCGCAGCGCCATCTCACCGGGCTCGTTGTCGCAGGCCATCAGCGAGCGAGCGTCGCCGGCGCCGAGCTCCTGCCACCACAGGCGCGCGATCCACTCCGGGTGCGAGTGCTTGACGGCAGCCTGCTCGGGCGTCGCATCGCTCATCGCGCCCAGCAGGGCGGCCGACCCCTCCCGGCCGGCCCGGCGCAGCGCCGCGTTGACGAGTCCGTGGCCGGCGCGCGCGTGGATCTTGGCGAGCTCGACGGCGTCGGCCACGACCGCATAGTCGGGCGAGCCATCCAGGTAAAGAAGCTCATACAGCCCGAGCCTCAGCGCCGCCAGCAGCGGCGGGTCCAGCCGCGCGACGGGTCGCTCGGCGAGCCCTGCGATCAGTCGATCGAGCGTGCCCTTGCGCTGCACCGCGCCGTAGGCCAGGCGCATCGCCAGCGCGCGATCGCGCGAATCCAGCGCGCCAGACTCGGCGCGCAGGGCCTGGTCGGCGTAGGCGCCGTCCTCGAACACGCGGCGCAGGACCGCGTACGCACAGACGCGTGCTTCAGACGGCATGTCCACGCAGGTAGGCGCCGGCGTCCATCGGGCGAGCGCCCGGCGGTTGCACGCGTAGCAGTTCGAGCGCTCCCCGCGCCGTTCCATACAGCAGACGGTCGCCCCTCCCAGCGAGCTCTCCGGCCGCGAGCTCTCCGGGCGGTGGCCCGTCCTCCCCCTGCTGGCTCCCGGCGATTCGGGCCTCGTGCACGCCCAGCAGCCCCCCGTCGGCGAGCTGCAGGCGCGCGCCGATGTGTGGGTGCAGCGCTCTGACCACGCGCTCGAGCTCCTGTGCAGGTCGCGCAGGGTCCAGCAGCCGATCTTCGGGACCGATCTTCTCGGCGTAGGTGACGCCCGCATGCGCCTGCTCGGCGAACGGAAGCGGGCGGCCGTGTGCGGCCTCATCGAGCGTGCGCACGATCAGATTTCCACCGAGCGCCTGCAGACGCTCTGCCACCGACCCGTACGTGTCTTGCGGCTCGATCGGGAGGGACTCCGTCAGGCACACCGGCCCGCTGTCCAGGCCGGCGGTCAGACGCATGATCGAGACGCCGGTGCGCGCGTCGCCGGCCATGATCGCGCGCTCCACCGGCGCGGCGCCGCGCCAGCGCGGCAACAGCGAGGGGTGCACGTTCAGCAGCTCGTGCTCGGACAGCAGCGGCTCGGTGACGAGGGCGCCGAAGGCGCACACGATCACCGCCTCCGGGCACACCCGCGCGATCGACTCACGGGTCGCGGGCGAGTTGACGCTCGCGGGCTGCTCCAGCTCGATTCCCAGCGTCCGCGCGGCATCCGCCACGGGCGGCGCGCCGAGCTTGCGTCCGCGCCCTCGCGGACGGTCCGGGCGCGTCAGAGCCAGCGCCGGGCGATGCTCGCTTGCGGCCAATCGCTCCAGCACCGCGACCGCAAACGACGAGGTGCCGAGAAAGACCGTGCGCATGACCTGGCTCTTCTCCCCACACGCCGCGGACGCGCGGCTACGCGGGGCTCGTCTCGGAGGCGACCGCGCGCTCCGGCCGGGTCTCGGACGCGACGCCGTCACGCGCTTCGCGCAGGGACCGCATCGCCTCGCGGCGCGCCTCGCGCGAGATCCGGTCGAGGATCAGGATGCCGTCGAGATGGTCGATCTCGTGCTGGATCACCCGCGCCTCCAGTCCCTCGGCCTCGACCAGCACCTCCTCGCCGAACGCGTCGCGCGCGCGCGCGCGAACTCGTGCCGGCCGTTCCACCTCGACGTGCACGCCGGGGATGCTCAGGCAGCCCTCTTCGGCGCTCTCAAGCTCGTCGCTGCGCCACTCGATCACGGGATTGACCATCGCCGTGATCGGATCGTCGGCGTACGCGCGATACACCAGCACCCGGTGCAGGACTCCCACCTGAGTGGCCGCCAGCCCGACGCCGAGGGCATCGCTCATCAGCAGACCCATGCGCTCGATCTCACTCCTCAGGGAGTCGTCGAAGCGGTCGACCGCGACCGCGCTCGCGCGCAGCACCGGATCGCCCAGCTTGCGTACCCGCGCCAGCGCCGCATCGCGACGAGCGCGCGTCTCCTCGTCGAGCTCCTCGACGGCGGGCGCGTCCTCCTCGCCGGCCGATCTTGGATCGATCGCCTCCACATCCTCATCCTCGTCATCCATACAGACGAGTTTATTGAGGGTCCACGTCCACACTGAAGCTCACGCCCCTGTGCGCGCGATCCTCGGCGAGGAGCCGCACCGCCTCGCCGACGGCGCGCACGGCGGAACGGCGCTCGGAGGCCTTGACGACCAGCACCTGGCGCTCCTGGCCACGCAGGCGAAACAACGCCGCAGGCCCCAGGACGGCCGCTGAGCGGCGCTGGCCGATCTCCGATCGGTCTGCGTCCTTAGCGAAACCGGGAGACACTCGTCTTCGGCTCGCATCCCCGTTTCGGCCAGCTCGCGGGACCCAGCCGTCCGGGCTGTGTGCCCCCGATCGGAGATCCCGTCGATCTTCGATCGGTGCGCCAAAGCGACGCTCCCTCGCGTCCTCTTGACCTGCTTGCCCAGCGACCGTCCTGACCGCAGTTCCTGAACCTACCGCAAGCGAGCCGTTCAACCGCTCCGCCAGCGCGGTGGCCGCCGCGCGTGCGGGAGGGCTCTCCACGGCTGAGCAGACGATCCTGATCAGATGCGAGAACGGCGGATAGCGCAACGCCTCGCGGCGTTCCAGCTCGCCCGCGAGGAAGCCGTCGCTGTCGTGGCGCGAGGCGTATGCGATCGCGCGGGCCTCGGGCGCGATCGTCTGCACGAGCACGCGGCCCTCCGCCCCGCGCCCGACCCGCCCGGCGAGCTGGGCGATCAACGCGAACGTGCGCTCCTCGGCGCGAAAGTCGGGAAACCGCAGGGTCGCGTCGGCGTCGAGCACCACGCCGAGCGTCACGTCGGGGAAGTCGTGGCCCTTGGCGACCATCTGCGTACCGATCAGCACACCCGACTCGGCGGCCTCGAACCGGCGTAGCAGCGTGGCGACACCGTCAGATCCGACCGTGTCCGCGTCGAGGCGGAGAACGGGAAACCGCTCGTCGTTCCCGTCCAGCGCGGCGGTGAGATCGTGCTGGACACGCTCGGTGCCCGCGCCGTGGCGCCCGACCGAGATCGAGCCGCACTGCTCGCAGCGTGCGGGCGCGGACTCGCGATGTCCGCAGTGGTGGCAGGCGAGGAACCCGTCACGCCGGTGCAGTACCAGCGCAACGTCACATTCCGGGCAGCTCCACACCCGTCCGCACGAGCGACAGGACAGGAAGTTCGACCAGCCGCGGCGGTTGAGCAGCACGATCGCCTTGCCCCTGTCCTCCCGCACCCGGGCGAGCGCCTGGACCGTCACGGGGTGCAGACCGGTGTTCGACTCGCCGCGCATGTCGAGCACGTCAACCCGCGGCAGCGGACGCCCGTCCACCCGCTCGGGCAGGCGCAGCAGCGCTCCCGTCTGTGACGGTCGCCCCGGGAGCCCGGCGCGATACAGGCTCTCGGGGCGCGGGGTCGCGCTGCCGAGCACCAGCAGCGCACCGGCGGCGCGCGCGCGTCGCACGGCGACCTCACGGGCGTCATAGCGGGGGTCGCCTTCGTGCTTGTAAGAGGCGTCGTGCTCCTCGTCGACGACGATCAGTCCGAGTCGCTCGACCGGCGCGAACACCGCCGAGCGGGGACCGACGCACACGCGCGCCTCACCGGTGCGCAGCCGCCGCCATTCCTCGTAGCGCTCGCCTCCTCGCAGGCGCGAGTGCAGCACGGCGACGGTCTCGCCGAAGCGTTCGGAGAAACGTCCGACGATCTGTGGTGTCAACGCGATCTCCGGCACGAGCACGATCGCGCCACGCCCCTGCTCCAGCGCGCCGGCCGCCGCGCGCAGATACACCTCGGTCTTGCCCGAGCCGGTCACACCCTGCAGCAGGGTTTGCTCGAAGCGCTGCGCTCCGAGCGCGTCCTGCAGGGACCGAAGCGCCTGCCCCTGCGCGGGCGTGAGCGGCGGCGGCTGCGGGCGACGGGCACCGACCGGCAGGCGCTCAGTACGAACGACCTTGCGACGCTTGCGCCCGCTGAGCCTGCGCGCCGCACCGGGTGCCAGCACGAGCGTCAGCGCCCGTGCGATCGTCGAGCAGTACTCGGCCGCGATCCACTCGGCCAGCGCCACCAGCTCGACGGGCACGCCCAGCTCCAGGGCGCGCAACGGCACGAGCAGCTTCTCCTCGGCGATCTCGCTGTGCTCGGACATGCCCACGACGACACCGAGCACCTGCCGGCGGGCGAACGGCACGACCAGCATCGAGCCGACGCCGACGATCCCGCCACACAGCTCCTCCGGGAGGCGGTAGTCGAACGGGCCGCGCAGCGCGCGGGCGGTCGTCAATGGCTCTACCTGAGCGATAGCGGACATCGGAAGTGAGGCCCGTGGTCTTCCAGGGGCGGGGCGGGACGCGAGAGCTGGTCTCCCGCTGCACCCTCGACTCTAGACGGCCCGCCGGACCGCTCTCAGGTCAGAGGCCGGCGGCAGCGCGCAGCGCCTGAGCCTTGTCGGTGCGCTCCCAGGTGAAGTCGTGATCCTCGCGCCCGAAGTGACCGTAGGCGGCGGTCTTCTGGTAGATCGCCCGATGCAGCTTGAGCTCCTCGCGGAACGAGCCCGGGCGCAGGTCGAAGACCTCGTCGACGGCCTTCGCGATCTGGCCGCGCGTGCAGCCCTCGAGCTCGGTGCCGAACGTCTCGACCATCACCGACACCGGGTGTGCGACGCCGATCGCGTAGGCGACCTGAACTTCTGCGCGTTCGGCCAGCCCAGCGGAGACGATGTTCTTGGCTACCCAGCGCGCCGCATAGGCCGCCGAGCGGTCGACCTTGGAGGGGTCCTTGCCTGAGAACGCGCCGCCACCGTGACGTGCCATCCCGCCGTAGGTGTCGACGATGATCTTACGTCCGGTCAGCCCCGCGTCGCCGACGGGTCCGCCGATCACGAAGCGCCCGGTCGGGTTGACGAGGAAGTTCTTGCGCAGCTTCGCCGGGTCGTAGAGCTCCTTCGGCAGGATCGGCTCGACCACGTGCTCCCAGAGATCGTCGGGGATCAGCGACTCGGCGCCCTCGCCGTGCTGGGTGGAGATCAGCAGCTTCTCGATCTGCCGCGGCTTGCCGTCGACGTAGCGGACGCTGACCTGCGTCTTGCCGTCGGGGCGCAGGTAGGTGAGCGTGCCGGCCTTGCGCACGGAGGCGAGGCGCTCGGCGAGCCGGTGCGCCAGCGCGATCGGGAGCGGCATCAGCGCGTCGGTCTCGTTCGTCGCGTAGCCGAACATCATCCCCTGGTCGCCGGCCCCGGCGACGTCGAGCTCGTCATCGTCGCCGGCGTCCGTTCGCGCCTCGTACGCCACATCGACGCCCTGCGCGATGTCAGGCGATTGCTTGTCGATCGCGTTCAGCACCGCGCAGGAGTCAGCCGAGAAGCCGAGGTCGGCGTCCGTGTAGCCGATCTTGCGCACGGTCTCGCGCGCGATCTCCTGAATGTCGACGTAGGTATCCGTCGAGATCTCCCCCGTGACCACGATAAGTCCGGTGTTGACCAATGTCTCGCACGCCACGCGGCCATAGGGCTCGGCGCTCAGTACGGCGTCGAGCACGCCGTCGGATATCTGATCGGCGATCTTGTCCGGGTGCCCCTCCGTGACGGACTCGGAGGTGAACAGGAACTCGTTGTCTGCGTGCTTGCTCATGGGTTCGGGTCGGCTCCGCGCTCGTTGCTGGCGATCAAAGTCGGGAGAGTCTATATCGACGCTCGCGCACCCCGTGCGCGGATGGGTGCGGAGTCCGCATCAGGGCTATCGAAGTCTTGAGCCCGGAGTCTCAGCGACCGGCATTGCGCGCGCGCCGCGCCGTGTCGGCCCCACGCCCGCGCTCTCCGCGCTGGACGAAGTCGACGATCAGCGGCACGCCGTCCATCCCGTAGCGCGCGCGCAATCGGTTCTCCAGGAAGTAGGCGTAGTCGCGGGTCACGCGCGTGCGAGAGTTGACCTGGATCGCGAACCGTGGGGGGCGCTCGCCGATCTGAGCCATGTAGATGAGCTTCAGACGATGCTGGCCGGCGCTGCGCCGCGTCCCTACCGGCGGCTGGCGCGCCTGCACGGCCTCCGCCAGGAAGCGGTTGAGCTCGGGCGTGGGGATCCGCCCGGACATGCGATCGCCCAGCGCGATCGCCTCGTTCAGCAGGCGCGCCACGTGCCGGCCGGTCTTGGCGCTGGCGGTCAGCACGCGCGGGCGCAGCCTGAGCTTTTCGGCGACACGCGCGCGCTCGTGCTCCAGTCCGTCCTCGTCGCCTTCGTATATGTCCCACTTGTTCAGCACCAGCGCCGTCGCACAGCTCGACTTCATCGCCAGCTCGGCGATACGCAGGTCCTGTGCGGTGACGCCGTCGCGCGCGTCGCACACGACCAGCGCCACGTCCGCCCGTTCGGCGGCGCGGTGCGAGCGCAGCGTCGTGTAGTACTCGACCGAGTCGGCGACCTTCGACTGGCGCCGGACGCCGGCCGTGTCGATCAGCGTGAGCTTGCGCCCGTCCACCACCAGCGGCGTGTCGATCGCGTCGCGCGTGGTTCCGGCCAGCTCGGAGACGATCGTGCGCTGCTCCCCGAGGATGTGGTTGACGAGCGAGGACTTGCCGACGTTCGGGCGTCCGATCACCGCCAGACGGACGGTGTCGTCCTCAGGCTCGTCCTCACCGGGGGGCAGCAGCTCCACGATCCGGTCGAGCAGATCGCCCGAGCCGAGGCCCTGCGCCGCGGACACCGCCAGCGGCTCGCCCAGCCCGAGACGGTGAAACTCGGCCGCCTGGGGAATGTCGCCCACCCCGTCGCACTTGTTGGCCGCGACGATGCTCGGAACGGAGGAGCGGCGCAGCAGATCGGCCATCTCCTCATCGCCTCCCCTGATCCCGGCGCGCGCGTCCACGACCAGCACCGCCACCTGTGCGTCCGCGAGCCCCGCTCGGGCCTGGTCGCGGATCGAGCCCGCCAGGGGATCCTCGTCCTCGAAGTCCACCCCGCCCGTGTCGATCAGCTTGAACCGGCGCCCGTTCCACTCGCAGTCGAGCTCCTTGCGGTCGCGTGTGACTCCGGGACGCTCGTGCACGACCGCCTCGCGGGTGCCCGTGAGGCGGTTGATCAGCGAGGACTTGCCCACGTTGGGATAGCCGACTATCGCAACCTTCAACATCGGGCCAGTATGACCGGCCGGGCGCCGCATCCCGGTTCGCGAGCCGACTCGGAGCGGCGCCGGGCCGGCGCTCAGCGCGGCAGCAGCACGGCGATGTGCCGTACGACCTCCTCTACGCTCAGCCCGGTCGTGTCGACTGTGACGGCACCCGGGGCAGGCCGCAGCGGGCTGTGCTCGCGCGTGCGGTCGCGCTCGTCGCGCAGGGTCTGCTCGGCGAGCACCGCCTCGGGATCGCCGCCCAGCTCACTCGCGCGCCTGCCCGCACGCTCACGGGGATCGGCCGTGAGGAAGACCTTCAGCTCGGCGTCGGGCGCTACGACGGTGCCGATGTCGCGCCCCTCGGCGACCCAGTCCCCGGTCGCGATCAACTCCCGCTGCTTCGCCACGAGCGCCTCGCGTACACCCGGATCGGCGGCCACCTGTGAGGCCGTCTCGGCGACCGCGGGCGCGCGGATCGCCTCGGTCACGTCGCGCCCGTCAAGGAGGACGCGGGCGCCCAGATCGATGCTCGCCTCACGCGCAAGCGCAGCCGGCGGCTCCTCGGGCGAGGCGTGCGAGAGCAGCGCCACGCAGCGATACATTGCGCCGCTGTCCAGATAGGTGTAGCCCAGCTTGCCCGCGAGCGCACGCGCCACGGTGGACTTGCCCGCACCCGCGGGCCCGTCGATCGCTACGACCACACGCTCCGCCCGGATGGGGTCGCAGAGCGCCCGGACGACCGTCTTTGAGCGGCCACCGTCACGAGCTCAAACCGGTGAGATCCTCGACAAATCCGGGATAAGACACCGCCGCCGCCTCGATCCCGACGACCTCGACTCCCTCGCGCGAGGCGAGGCCGGCGACGGCGCCCATCATCGCCATGCGGTGATCGCCGCGCGCGTCGATGCTCCCGCCGCGCAACCCGCCCGTGCCACGCACGACAAACCCGTCGTCGGTCGCCTCGATGTCCGCCCCGAGACCGCGCAGGCCCTCCACCACGCCGGCGATGCGATCGATCTCCTTCACGCGCAGCTCCTGCGCGCCGCGGACGATCGTCTCACCCTCGGCGTAGCAGCCGAGCAGCGCCACCAGCGGCAGCTCGTCGATCGCGAGCGGCACCTCCTCGGCCTCGACCTCCGTCGCCTCCAGCGCCCCGTGGGCGACGTCGAGATCGCTCACCGGCTCGTCCACGGACAGCTCGCCGGTCTCCTGCTCGAGGTCGCCGAGCACGATCCCGCGCATGCGCCGCACGATCCGTAGAAAGCCGGTGCGCGTCCAGTTGACGCCCACGTCCCTCAACAGCAGGCGCGAGCCGGGCACGAGCACGCCGGCGGCCACCAGAAATGCAGCCGAGCTGGGATCGCCGGGGACGCGCACCCGATCGAGGATCAACTCGTCGGCGTTGACGACGGTGACGTGGCGGCCGTTGCGGTGGATGTTGACTCCGGCGCGCAGCAGCATCCGCTCGGTGTGATCGCGGCTGCGCTCGGGCTCGCCGACGGTCGTGGCGCCGTCCGCGGCGAGCGCCGCCAGCAGCACGCACGACTTGACCTGCGCGCTCGCCACCGGCAGCTCGCAGGAGATCGCCCGCAGGCGCGCGCCACGCACCGTCAGGGGCGGCAGGCGTCCGTCTCGCGCGTCCAGCTCGGCGCCCATCTGACGCAGCGGGACGGCGATGCGATCGACCGGTCGGCGGCGGATCGAGTCATCGCCGTCGAGCGTGAACGAGCGGCCCTCCTGCGCCGCCAGCCAGCCGGGCAGCAGCCGCATCAGCGTGCCCGCGTTGCCGACGTCGATCGACTCGTCGGGCTCGTGCGCCTCGCGCAGACCGGTGCCGCGGATCGTGGTCTGTCCGTCGCGGATCTCCACGAGCGCGCCGAGCGCCCGCACCGCCTGAAGCGTCGAGGTGGTGTCGGCCGCGTGCAGGTAGTTCTCGATCCGCACCGGCTCGCAGGCCATCGCCCCGAGCAGCGCGGCGCGGTGGGAGATCGCCTTGTCCGCCGGCGCTCGCAGCTCACCGGCGAGCCCACTGGATGGCTCGAAGCGCATGTTCATCTAGTCGAACCCTACGAGCCCGGCCGCAGCAACGTCTCGCGCTCGGCCCGCGCTCGCTCGTTCCAGTCGCGCAGGGCCCGGGCGTCCCCCGCCCGCAGGTCGTCGCGGACCAGGGCGAGCCGTCGTGTCAGCTCGTCGATGGCCTCGATCAGGGCGTCACGGTTGGCGAGATAGATGTCGGTCCAGATCACGCTGTTGGCGCCGGCCACCCTGATCGTGTCCCGCAAGCTGGGACCCGCCGTCGGTGGGGAGCCCTCACGCGCGAACGCGCCGGTGGCCTGGGCGGCGAGCACGTTGGCGAGCACGTGGGGAAGGTGCGAGATGCAGGCCATCAGATGGTCGTGGGCGCCGGCGTCCACGACCTGCGGACGCGCGCCGAGACGTTCGATCAGGCTCCGCAGCCGCTCGTACAGCGCCGGGTCGCCGGCCTGAGTCGGCGTGAGATACCAGATCGCGCCCTCGAACAGATCCCCCCGAGCGCTCGCTACGCCCGCCGTCTCGGCGCCGGCGAGTGGATGACCTCCGACGAAGCGCCGATCCCGGCGCGCGTCCTCAAGGGCCAGCTTGGTGGAGCCGACGTCGCTGATGACGCAGTCCGGCCCGGCGCCGGCAAGCGCCTCGGACACGGCCTGCTCGAGCGCGCCGACCGGCGCTGCCGCGAACACCACGTCGGCCCCGGCGACGGCCGTGGCGATGTCCGGCGCCCGCCGATCGATCGCCCCCAGCCCGAGCGCCGTCTCGCACGCCGCGGGATCGGGGTCGTACCCGCATACGTGCGCGCCCGCGCGAGCGCGCGCGGCCAGACCGATCGAACCGCCGATCAGCCCGACCCCGAGGACCGCGATCCTCACGCCGAGCTCCATCGTGAGGCGGCCGGCCGCGCTCGGGCTGCAAGCGTCGGCCGGCGCCTCATCACGCCGCGCTGAGCGCCTTGCCCGCGAATTCGGCGGTGCGTCGCACCGCGGCGGCGTACTCGTCGAAGGTATCGGCCAGCAGCGCCTGCGGTCCGTCGCAGACGGCCTCGTCGGGGTTGGGGTGCACCTCCACGATGATGCCGTCGGCCCCAGCGGCGGCCGCCGCGAGCGAGAGCGGCAGCACCAGGTCGCGCCGTCCGGCGGCGTGGCTGGGATCGACGATCACCGGCAGATGCGACAGTTCCTTGAGGATCGGCACCGCCATGATGTCGAGCGTGACGCGGCGGTGGTCGGTCTCGAACGTGCGAATGCCGCGCTCGCACAGCATCACGTTGGGGTTGCCCTCCTTGAGGATGTACTCGGCGGCCATCAGCAGCTCGTCGAGGGTCGAGGACAGCCCGCGCTTGAGCAGCGCCGGGCAGCCGGAGCGTCCGATCTCGGTGAGCAATGGAAAATTCGCCATGTTGCGCGCGCCGATCTGGATCACGTCGGCGACTCCAAGCACGTCGTCGATATCGCGCAGATCCATCAGCTCGGTGACGATCGGCAGACCGGTCTCGGCCTTCGCCTCGGCGAGCAGCCGCAGTCCCTCGACGCCGAGACCCTGAAACGCGTACGGGGAGGTGCGCGGCTTGTAGGCGCCGCCGCGCAGCAGCGACACGCCCGCGTCGCGCACCACGCGCGCGGTCGTAAGCGTCTGCTCGCGCGATTCCACCGTGCAGGGACCGGCGATCAGGGCGAAGTGATCGCCGCCGATCTTGCGTCCGGCGATGTCGAGCACGGTTCGCTCGCCGTGGCGGATCTGCTCGGAGGCGAGCTTGTAGGGCTTGAGGATCGGCAGCACCCGGTCCACCCCGGGCTGTCCTTCCAGCCCCAGGCTTTCGATGTTCACATCCTGCTCGACATCGCCGATCGCCCCGATCACGGTCAGGCGGGCGCCCTCGATCGGGTGGGCGAGCGCCCCGGCCCGCTCGATCTTCTCAATGACCGCCTCGACCTCCTCGGTGGTCGCGGTCTCCTTCATTACGATCATCATCAAGACTCATCCTTTCACTTACGCCTGGAGTTGTATGCACCGACTGCGCGTGAGCTGGCGTTGTGCACGCCGTGTGAGGCGCTCGATCCGGTGCTCGGACCCGGTGCGGCCGCCGGCGCCCGCTCTCACATGCGGGCAGGGGCGATCCGAAGCGCCTAGATAAATCGCCAGGCGTAATAGGCGGAGGACGACGACCACGCGGTGAGGGCGCGGGATGTACAGCCGGATGTGCGAACCGTCGCGGTCATGGTCGTCTCGGCTCTTTGTAGCAGACCGGCATGTCTCCGTCCAGTCGCGAGAGACGCCGCCTGCGACCTCGGAGCCGGCGACCTCAGAGCACCTCGCCGAGCGCCGCCAGGAACCGCGCGTTCTCCTGCGGCGTGCCATACGTGACCCGCAGCGCGGGCGTCTCTGAGCCCAGGGCGCCGCCGCCGCGCACGAGCACGCCACGGTCCTCCAGCCCGCGCATGACCTCACCCTCGTCGCCGGCCGATCTTCGATCGCCATCGAGGTCGATCCAGCAGAAGTTCGCCTGCGAGTCGGCCACCCGCAGGCCGAGGGCGCGCAGGCCCTCGCCGACGGAGATGCGCTCGGCGACGGTGCGAGTGACGCGCTCGAGCACCGCGTCCTGATGGGCCAGCGCCTCGACCGCCGCGGCCTGGGCGAGCGCGTTGCAGTAGAACGGCTGGCGCACCTGGTCCACCGCCCGGGGCAGCGCCTCGGAGCCGCACAGCGCGAACCCGACGCGCAGCCCGCACAGGCCGTACACCTTCGAGAACGTCCGCAGCAGCACGAGGTTGGGATGGGAGTGCAGCAGCTCGATCGAGGCGTCGGGGTCGCCGAGCAGGTTGAACTCGCAGTAGGCCTCGTCCACGATCACGCACACGTGCGGCGGGACCTCGGCTACGAACGCGGCGATGTCCGCCGGCGGCAGCGCGGTCGAGGTGGGGTTGTTGGGATTGCACACGATCGCCAGGCGCGTGGCGGCGGTGATCTCCGCCAGCATCGCCTCCAGATCGTGGCGTTGGTCGGAGTCGAGCGGGACGGTGACCGCGCGCGCCCCCGAGGCCGCGGACAGGTGCGGGTAGACCGAGAACGACGGCCACGCGTGCACGATCTCCGCGCCCGGCTCCAGCAGCGCCTCGCCGGCCGCGAGCAGGATGTCGCACGAGCCGTTGCCGATCGCGATCCGCGCGCTCGGCACTTCGTAGCGATCGGACAGCCGCTCGCGCAGGATCGCGTTGGACGGGTCGGGGTAGCGGTTCAGCGAGGACAGCGCTCGGTCGATCGCCTCGCGCACCGCCGGCAGGGGCGGATACGGCGACTCGTTGCTGGCCAGCCGCACGAGCGGAGCCTGCTCGGCGTAGCCGCCGGCGACGGGATATACGGGGATGCGGCGAATGCGCTCGGCGAACTCGATGGGCATGGCGCACCCATTGTGACGAACCGCCGCCGATGAGCCCGCGCGGCGGGCGCGGCGAGGCGGGCGAAGAGGCGAGCGTCCCGGCCATGACGCGTCGGCGTCGATCGGCGCGCCGGTGCCGACGGGTGGGGCTACTGCGCGGCCAGTAAGTCCGCGCGCAGCTCGGCGGCGTCGCCGAGGTACACGTGCCTGGGCTCGTGCCCGTCCTCGGCGTGGTAGTGGATCAGCACCCTGATCACGCGCGGCATCGCCCGCGGCACGGGAATCTCTCGCGAGCACAGCAGCGGCACCCGCTCGAACCCCAGCGCCCGCGCCGCCACGGCGGGGAACTCCGCGTTGAGGTCGTTGGTGGCCGTGAATATGCAGCTGACGACGTGCTCCGGCGCGAGCGCGTTGCGCTCCATGATCGCGCTCATCAGCTCGGTCGTCGCGTCCAGGATCTCCTGGGCGTCGTTCCGCGGCACGCTCGTGGCGCCGCGCAGGGCGAACAGTCGCATGGCAGCGATTCTGTCAGAGCGCACGCAGACGCTCGATCTCCGCCTCGCTCAGCCGGCGATTCCTACCGGGCGCGAGATCGCCCAGACGCAGCGGACCGAACGCGATGCGCTGCAGCGCGAGCACGGGATGGCCGACCGCCTCGCACATGCGCCGCACCTGCCGGTTGCGACCCTCGTGGATCGTCAGCTCGATCAGGTCGGACTTCAGGCGACGCACACGAGCGGGCGCGGTGCGGCCGTCATCCAGCTCGACACCGTCGCGCAGCGCCCGCAGCGCGCCCTCCCCCACGCGCCCACCGCCGACGCGCGCCATATACGTCTTGGAGACCTCGTACCGCGGGTGCGTCAACCGGTTGGCGAGCTCGCCGTCGTTGGTGAGCAGGAGCAACCCGCTGCTGTCGGCATCGAGCCGTCCGACGGGGTACAGGCGCAGTCCCTCCGCGGGCACGAGCTCGACGACCGTCGGACGCCCGTGCGTGTCGCGCGCCGTGGAGATCACGCCGAGGGGCTTGTTCACGGCGTACACGACCCGCTGGCCGATCTTCGATCGGTCGGCGCCCCCCAGTGCGCGTCCCGCGACCTCGACGCGATCGCCCTCCCCCACGTCCCGTGCAGGGTCGGTCACGATCTCCCCGTTAACCGCGACGCGGCCTGCGGCGATCAATGTCTCGGCGCGACGGCGGGACGCGACGCCCGCGTGGGCGAGGTGCTTGGCCAGACGCACCGGGCTCCGCGGCCTACTCCGGCGTGGGTCCGCCCCCCGCCCGAGCCTCCCCCGCGCGCAGCAGTCGCTCGCGCAGCTCGGCCTGCTCCTCGGGCGTGGGGTCCCAGCGCGCCACGTCGGGCAGCTCCTGCAGGGAGCGCAGCCCGAACAGCTTCAGGAACAGCATGCTCGTGCGGTAGGTGACCGCGCCGAACTGCGAGCGCCCGGCCTCCTCGATCAGGCCGCGCTCCAGCAGCGTGGTCGCGGCCGAGTCGGCGCTGACGCCGCGGATGCGGGTGATCTCCGGGCGTGACACCGGCTGCAGGTAGGCGACGATCGCCAGCGTCTCGGCCTGGGCGGGCGTCAGCGTGGCCGTGCGTGGACGGCTGAACAGGCGCCTGGCGGCGTCCTCGGCGGCGGGATCGGTCGCGAACGTGTACCCGCCGCCCAGCTCGCGCAGCACGATTCCGCGCGCGCCGGGAACGTAGCGTGCGGCGAGCGCGCCGAGCGCCGCCTCGATGTCGGGCTCGCCGACCTGAGCGGCTTCGGCCAGCTCGGTCGTGTTCAGCGGGTCGGGCGAGAGGAACAGCAGCGCCTCGATCGTGCTCGCCAGCTCATCCCCCTCGGCACCGCCCGCCGGGTCGGCGTACGCGCGGATCGCCACCTCACCCTCCGCATCCCCCGCGGACGCCCCTCGGGCGATGGCTTCCATCTCCGCGTCCATGACGCCTATCCTGCCACGGCCGCGACCGAGGTGGCGGGCTGGGCACCGGCGGCCTGGATCGCGATCTCGCCGAAGCTCTCCGGCTGGCGCCAGTCGACTTCGCCGCGCTTGTACAGCTCCAGCAGCGCAAACAGGGTGACGGCGACGGTCATGCGGTCGGCGCCGCCGACGGCCTCGTCGAAGCTGAACGCTCCCCGGCGCAACAGTCCGCGCAGGTACGTCAGGCGCTCTGAGACCGTCACTCGCACCGTGCCGATGTGGCGCAGGCTGATCGCCGGGGGCATGCTCAGCAGCCGTCCGATCGCCTCACCCAGAACCTCGGGACTCCGAGAGCCCTCCTCGGGCTCCAGGTCGGTGCGGCGCAGGTGCGCGGGCGGTGGCGCCTGCCGGAACCTGCTCCCGTGCTCCTGTGCGAGCAGCTCCCTCAGATGACCCGCGGCGGAGCGGTAGCGGCGCGCGTCGAGCATCCGCGCGAGCAGCTCCTCCGCCGCCTCCTCGGGCTCCATGTCGAGCAGCTCGTTCTCGTCCTCTGCGGCGAGCATCAGCTTGGACTTGAGCTCGAGCAGCGCCGCGATCAGCACGATGAACTCGGTCGCCGTCTCCAGGTCCAGCTCTCCGCGGGACTGAAGATGGTCGAGGTAGGCGAGCACCACGTCCGCCAGCGCCAGCTCGAGTAGATCGATCTCCTCGCGCAGCACCAGCGTCAGCAGCAGGTCGAACGGACCGCTGAACACGTCGAGGTCGAGATCGAGCGTCGCGATGGTGTTCACAGCTCGGGCCTCCTTCCGGTCGGCCCTGTCGATCGTGTCGGGCGACATCTCCTCGCCCTCAACCGTATGCGCACCTTCAGCGCTCATACTTTCACCGTACCGATCAGCCCCGACGGGGGGCTGCACCGCCCACGCCCATCCGCTCGCGCACGTCCACGAGCGTGCCGGAGGCGATCTCCCGCGCCCGCGCTGCCCCGTCGGCGAGGATGGCCTCCAGCGCGTCCTCGTCGGCACGCAGCGCCGTGTAGCGCTCGCGCACCGGCGCGAGATACTCGACCACGGCCGACGCTACCGCCGCCTTCAGGTCGCCATACCCGCGCGCGTCCGCCATCTCGGCCTCGACCGCCTCGGGCGTGCTTGCGCGCGCGACCGCCAGGATGTCGATCAGGTTCGACACGCCCGGCTTGTCCTGCGCACGCCTGATCTCCGTGCCGGAGTCGGTGACGGCGCTGCGGATCTTCTTTTCGATCGCGCGCGGTTCATCGAGCACGTACACCGTCCCCTGTTCGGAGCCGCCGGTCGTGGACATCTTGCGCGTCGGGTCCTGCAGGTCCATGATCCGGGCGCCGACCTCGGGGATGCGGTGCTCGGGCACGACCAGCACCTCCTCGCCGTCGCCGAAGCGCGCGTTGAAGCGCCGCGCCACGTCGCGCATCAGCTCCAGGTGCTCGCGCTGATCCTCGCCCACCGGCACCTCATCGGCGCGGTAGGCGAGCACGTCGGCGGCCTGCAACACCGGGTACATGAGCAGACCGGCCGACACCAGCTCGCGCTGGACGGTCGACTTGTCGCGGAACTGGTGCATCCGCTGCAGCCTCCCCAGCTCGGTCACGCCGCTGAGCAGCCAGCACAGCTCGGTGTGCTCCTGCACGTCGCCCTGCCTGAACAGGATGCAGCGCTCCGGGTTCAGCCCCGCGGCCAGCAGCAGCGCGGTGAGGTCATACAGGCTCTCGCGCAGCCGCGCGGGCTCATACGGGACGGTGATCGCGTGCAGGTCGACGATGCAGTACAGCGCCTCCCCGCGCTCCTGCCCGGCGACGTACTGGGAGATCGCGCCGATGTAGTTGCCCAGGTGCTTGCTCCCCGTGGGTTGGATGCCGGAGAAGATGCGCATCTACGCGAGCTGCTGACGGATGACGGGCCGCTTGGCCGCCGCGACCTCGTCCAGGCGTCTGACCGGGGTCGTGTAGGGGGCGTTCTGGGCCACCTCCGGACCGTCGCTCGCGGCCTCGCGCAGGATCTGAGCGATCGCGTCGGCGAACGCGTCGAGCGTCTCTCGCGTCTCGGTCTCGGTCGGCTCGACCATCAGCGCCTCGTCCACGAGCAGCGGGAAGTACACGGTCGGCGGGTGAAACCCGAAGTCGAGCAGGCGCTTGGCGAGATCGAGCGTCTTCAGCTTCAGCTCGCGCTTCATCGGGCCGCCCGAGAGGACGAACTCGTGCATGCACAGCTCGCCGTAGGCGAGCGGCAGGTGCTCGGCGACGATGCCCTCCCGGCGCAGGCGCGCGAGCAGGTAGTTGGCGTTCAGCACGGCCGTCTCCGATGCGTCCTTCAGGCCATCGGCGCCGAGCGAGCGGATGTAGGCGTAGGCGCGCACGAAGCAGCCATAGTTGCCGTGGAACCCGCGCAACCGCCCGATCGTGCGCGAGCCGGGGCCCTCGTCCTCCGCGCCGAAGTCGAGATCGAACACGGGCGCCGACATCGGCGCCGCTCCGTTGGTCTGCTCCTGTTCGCGCCGGACGACGATCGGGGTCGGCAGGAACGGGGCGATGCGCTCGCTCACGGCGATCGGGCCCGATCCCGGGCCGCCACCGCCGTGGGGCTGGGTGAAGGACTTGTGCAGGTTGAAATGGACGATGTCGAAGCCCATGTCGCCCGGCCGCGAGATGCCCATGACGGCGTTCAGGTTGGCTCCGTCGTAGTAGAGCGTCGCACCGACCTCATGCACGATCTGCGCGATCGCCTCGATGTTCGGGTCGAACACGCCGAGCGTGTTCGGGTTGGTCAGCATCAGACATGCCACCTCGCCGTCCGCGTGGGCGCGCAGATCGTCGAGATCGATCCCGCCGTGAGCGTCGGTCGCGAGCTTGACGACGTCCAGACCGGCCATCGTCACGGTCGCCGGGTTGGTGCCGTGCGAGGTGTCGGGCGTCAACACCTTGTGGCGGTGGGTCTCGCCGCGGGACTCGTGATAGGCACGCGTCAGCAGCAGGCCCGCCAGCTCGCCGTGCGAGCCCGCCGAGGGCTGCAGCGAGACGTGCGGCAGGCCGGCGATCTCCGCGAGCGCTCCCTGGAGACTCCACATCAGCTCCAGCGCGCCCTGTGCCCGCGCGGGGTCCTGCAGGGGGTGCAGTCGCGCGTGTCCGGGCAGCGCGGCGGCGCGCTCGTGCAGGCGCGGGTTGTGCTTCATCGTGCACGAGCCGAGCGGGTAGAAGCCCGAGTCCAGATCGAAGTTGCGCTTGGAGATGCCCACGTAGTGGCGCACGATCTCGGGCTCTGAGACCTCGGGCAGGCGCGGCGCCTGCGCCCGCCGGTAGCGCGCGGGGAGCAGCGTCTCGGCATCCACCGGCGGCACGTCGATGTCGGGGCATACGAACGCGCGGCGCCCGGAAGCGCCCTTCTCGAAGATGGTCCGCGCACGGTCGCGCTGCTGCGGAGTCTCGCTCCACGAGTCCGCATGGCGGCGCTGGATCGGCGTCCTTACCGATCGTCGATCAGATGCGATCGACTGATCGGCCAGCACGCGTACGTAGTACGCCACGCTCCCTGCGTCCTTGCCCAGCTTGCCCTGCGAACCCGTGGAAGGGTTGGTGACCTCCTCCTCACGCCTATTTGTCATACCGCCACCGCCTGGCGCTCGGCCGCCACGGCCGCGCCGAGCGCGTCCGCGAGCCGGTCGATGTCCGCGCGCGAGCGCTGCTCGGTGATGGCGACGAGCAGGCCGCCGCGATCGGACTCGCGCCCGCTCAGCGCCTGGATGTCCACGCCCGGATTCACGCCCGCTTGCGCGCACCGGGCCTTGACCGCGGCGACGTCCGCGTCGAGGCGCACCGCGAACTCGCGGATGACCGGCTGTGAGTGCAGTGGCTCCACGCCCTCCAGCGCGGTGAGCGTCTCGCGGGCGTAGTGGGTGCGCGCGAGCAGCAGCTCGCCCAGCTCGACGATGCCGCGCCGGCCCAGCCACGCCAGGTAGACGACGCCGGCGAGCGCGTTGAGCGCCTGGGAGGTGCAGATGTTCGACGTCGCCTTCTCACGACGGATGTGCTGCTCGCGCGTCTGCAGCGTCAACACGAACCCGCGCCGTCCGTCCACGTCCACGGTCTCGCCCGCGATCCGCCCGGGCATCCGCCGCAGATACTCCTCGCGCGCGGCGAACAGACCGAACGACGGCCCACCGTAATCGAGGCGGTTGCCGAGCGGCTGCCCCTCGCCGATGGCGACGTCCACGCCGCATTCGCCGGGTGCGGCGAGCACGCCGAGGGCGATCGGGTCGACCTGCGCGACGAGCACCGGTGCCCCGCTCTCCCCGCCCGCGGCGCTCTTGGCGGCGGCGCTGAGCGCGGCGGCGTCCTCGACGGCGCCGTAGAAGTTGGGCTGGGCGAAGATGGCGGCGCTCGTGTCGCCGTCGATCGCCGCGGTCCAGGCGTCCACGTCGGTGACGCCATCGCGGAGGGGAACCTCGACGACGCTCATCCCGTACCCGTGGGCGAGCGTGTGCAGCGTCTGGATCGAGTGCGGGTGCACGCCCGCACTCACGACGAGACGGGTGCGGCCGTTGTGCAGCTTGGCCAGATACCCGGCGGCGGCAACGGCGCTCGGCCCCTCGTACACCGAGGCGTTGGAGACTGGCAGCGCCGTCAGCTCGCAGATGGCGGTCTGGTACTCGAACATCACCTGCAGCCCGCCCTGGGAGATCTCGGGCTGGTAGGGGGTGTAGGGGGTGAGGAACTCCGAGCGCTCCATCAGCATGTCGATCAGCGCCGGCACGTAGTGGTCGTACATGCCCGCGCCCAGGAACGACAACTCCTCCTCGGCGCTGACGTTGCGCGCCGCCAGCTCGCGCAGGTGCGCATACACGTCCTGCTCGCCCATCCCATCCGGCAGATCGAGCGCACGTCCCAGCCGCACGCCCGCGGGGATCTGGCGGTCGAACAGCTCCTGCACGGAGCCGACGCCGATCGTCGCGAGCATCCGCTCGAGATCCTGCTCGGTGGTGGCGGTATAGCGGCTCAAGGGCTGCCGCCAGCCTAGCCGCCCAGGGTGGCGGAATAGGCATTCGCGTCCATCAGCGCGTCGCGCTCGCCCGGATCGCTCAGCGCGATGCGCACCATCCAGCCTTCGCCGTACGCGTCCTCGTTGATGAGCTGGGGGCTGTCCTGCAGCGCCTCGTTGACCGCGACGATCTCGCCGGACAGCGGCGCGACCACGTCCGATACGGCCTTGACGGACTCGACCTCGGCGTATGGCGCGCCCTGGACGAGCAGCGTCCCGACGGCCGGCGCCTCGAAGAACACGACCTCGCCGAGGGCGTCCTGGGCGTACCAGGTGATCCCCAGCGTCGCCTCGGCCGGCTGCGCGGCGTCGATGCGCGCCCAGTCGTGCTCGGGGTGGTATAGGAGATCGTCGGGATAGCTTGCGTCCGCCATGCGCGGGCCCTCTTTCTGGGGAGCGGCGGTACGTCCGGCGCTCGTTCGTGCGGTCGGTGATCGTTCGTGGGTCGGTCTAGCCTTGGCGGTAGAGCGGCTTCTCGCGCACGACCGCGGGGCGCATCTTGCCACGGACGTCGATTTCGAGCCGGGTCCCGACGGCGGCGCGCTCGGCGGGGACATACGCGAGGCCGACGCCGATACCCAGACAGGGTGAGAGGGTGCCGCTCGTCACGACGCCACCACCGACGATCGGGTTGCCCTGACGCGCGATCCCGGGGCCGTCGATCGCGAACGCGACAAGCCGCTCACGTGGCCCCACGGCGCGCACCGCGCGCACGGCGTCGGAGCCGATGAAGCCGGTATCCTCGACGCAGCACCAGCCGAGCCCGGCCTCGATCGGCCCGCGCTCGGTCGAGAGATCGTTCCCGTACAGGTGAAAGCAGGCCTCCAGCCGCAGCGTGTCGCGCGCGGCCAACCCCGCGGGAACGGCGCCGCGACGCATCAGCTCGTCCCACAGCGCCGGGGCGTCGGCGGGTGAGAGCAGCAGCTCGACCCCGTCCTCGCCGGTGTAGCCGGTGCCGCACACGAGCATCTCCGCGCCCAGCAACCGTCGCGTGGCGGCGCTCATCCGCGGTGGCAGCGGCGCATCGGAGATCGCCTGCACGAGCTCGCGCGCACGGGGACCCTGCACGGCGAGCATCGCGTAGTGGTCGATGCGGTCCTCCACCTGCACGTCGAACGCGCCGGCGTGCTCACGCCACCACTGAAGATCCTGCGCGTGGTTGGCGGCGTTCGTGACGGTCAGCCAGCGCTCGGCGTCCAGGCGGTATGTGAACAGATCGTCGAGCACGCCGCCGTCCTCGCGGCACAGCAGCCCGTACTGCGCGCCACCGATCGGCACCTTCGCGAGGTCGTTCGAGATCAGCCGCTGCAGCAGCTCGAGTGCCTGCGGACCGGAGGTCTCGATCTCGCCCATGTGCGAGACGTCGAACACGCCCACGTCGGTGCGCACGGCCGTGTGCTCCTGGCGCACCCCCTCATACTGCACGGGCATCTCCCAGCCGGCGAAATCCACCATCTTGGCCCCGGCGTCCACGTGACGGTCGTACAGGGCGGTGCGGCGCAGGGTCGTGGGCACGCCCGCAGGCTAGCGAGTAAGCGCGGGATGTCTGCTGTTCGACCTCGCACATGTGCGAGGTCGCCGACGGGCGCATGCGCCCGTCGGCCACACGCCGCATGCGGCGTGTGAAGAGGCCGCACATGTGCGGCCTCGCCGTTGGCGCATGCGCCAACGGAAGACGTGCCGCATGCGGCACGTCTGGCGATGCGTGCATGCACGCATCGCCGGGCGGCGCAAGCGCCGCCCGGACCAAATCAGACTTCTTTCCCAGCATGCGCGCCTGGCCATTCGAGCATGCGCCCTGATTATTGTCAGCATGCACGCCCCGTCTATTGCGGCAAACGGCGATTCCGGTGATGGCCGAGACGAGACGTCCGTTGCGGACCGAACGCGAACTCGTCTACCGCAGGAACGGCGGAACGTCGATGTCGTCGTCGGAGATCTCAAGCGTCGAGCGCTGACGATCGTCGATCCGCGGCCCGCGGTCCCGGCGAGAGCGCGTCTCGGCACGCGCGCTGCGTCCCGGGCGGTGGTCGAAACCGGTGCCGATGACCGTGACGCGGACGTCGTCGGACATCGACTCGTCGATGACGGCGCCGAAGATGATGTTCGCGTTCGGGTCGGCCGCGTTCTGGATGATCTCGGCGGCGTCGTTGACCTCGAACAGGCCCAGGTCCTTGCCACCGGTGATGTTCAAGAGGATGCCCGTCGCGCCGTCGACGGACTCTTCCAACAGCGGCGAGGAGATCGCGGCCTTCGCGGCGTCGCCGCAGCGGTTCTCGCCGCCAGCGGTGCCTATGCCCATCAGCGCCGAGCCGGCGTCGTGCATGATCGTGCGCACGTCCGCGAAGTCGAGGTTGATCAGGCCGGGGATCGTGATCAGGTCGGTGATGCCCTGGATGCCCTGGCGCAGCACGTCGTCGGCCTCTTTGAAGGCGTCCAGCATCGACGTGCGGCGCTCGACCACCGTGAGCAGCTTCTCGTTCGGGATCACGATCAGCGTGTCGACGACCTCGCGCAGGCGCTCGATGCCCTCCGCGGCTTGGCGGCCGCGCTGGGAGCCCTCGAAGTCGAACGGGCGCGTGACCACGCCGACGGTCAGCGCGCCGATCTCGTTCTTGGCGATATCCGCGATCACGGGCGCCGCGCCGGTGCCCGTGCCGCCACCCTCGCCGGCGGTGACGAACACCATGTCGGCGCCCTTCAACGCCTCCTTGATGTCATCGCGCGACTCCGAGGCCGCGCCGAGGCCGACCTCGGGGTTGGCGCCCGCGCCGAGGCCCTGCGTGGACTCGTGGCCGATGTTCAGCTTCACGTCGGCGTCGCACATCGCGAGCGCCTGCGCGTCGGTGTTGGCGGCGATGAACTCCACGCCGCGCAGGCCCGCATCGACCATGCGGCTGACCGCGTTCGTGCCGCCGCCGCCGACGCCCACGACCTTGATCACCGCCAGATAGCTGCCGGCGCCGGTCATGCTGCCGCTACTCGCTGAGCTCTCCATGATGGGTTCCGTCCACAGCCTTCAGTAAGAGTTAAGGGTTCGATCGACACTGTCGGCCGGCCCGCTGAAACGTGCACGTTATGCAGGGAACTTCGCCCTGTCAACGACCGCGTTCAATCTCGCAACGATCGTTGCAGATCCAGGAACTCTCGACCAGACCCCGAGACACGCTCCCCCCGCGGGGTAAACCTCGAGTCGAGGATGAGCGTTTGCCCTGAGTTCGTGGACGCGACTCAACCTCCTGGAACCCCGCTCGTGGTGGGCGTTTCGGAGGTTTCGCCGCTCCCGACTCCTGCAGGCCGCGAGGCGCTCGTGCTTTCGTTCGAGGCCGATCCGCTCGAGCCGGCTTCAGCGGACGTCGAGCCCGACCGCGTCGTTTCGGCGCCGGCGCTCGGTTCCGTCCCCGTGCCGCTGCCGGCGCTCGTACCCGTGCCGCCTCCCACGGCGGCGTCCAGGCCACTGGCCAGTTCGGCGGCCGTGTTCGGGTCCGACGCGCCGCTCGATTCCAATTCGACGGAGCTCGCGTCGGGGCGCGTCGTGCCGGGGGCGAACCCCGCGGCGGGGCGTTCGGGCAGCCGCACATCGATGTATACGGCGCCGGCCGAGCTCGGGTCGGCGAGCACGCGCGCGAGCGACAGCCACTTCGCGTGCGGCCTGGTGGCGTCGCCGAAGTAGGCGAGCACGCCCCCATGCAGCGCGACCGTCAGACCCTTCGGTCCCGAGTACACGCGCGTGACGGCGTGAGCCAGCTGTGTCGGCGCCGCACCCAGCACCGCGAGCGCCCCGAGCAGCGAGGCGCCGCGGACACTCCCTCCCACCGCGGGCAGTGTCATCGTGGCGGCATTGGTGGCTGTGGTGGCCTTGCCGGCGTTCACCAGCGGCAGCGAACCCGACAGATACCCCGCGCCGAGCACGACCCCGTCGGCCGCCACGGCGGTGCGGACGCCGCCTACGACCAGCGCGGCGACGGGTGGGCGCTCGACAACCTCGATACGCAGACCGTGCGGGAAGCTCGGATGGACCCTGACCGTGCGTACGATCGGATACGGCGCGACCGTGGCGCGCAATGCGGCGGGACTGACCGCGAGCGTGCTCATGCCGTGTGCGGCGCTTGTGAGGGCCGTTTCGATCGCGGCCGTGTCCGCGCCGTGCACCGCCACGAGACCGCGCACCTGCACGTGCTCGACGGCGCTCAGCGAGGAGTGGCGCAGCAGCTGGTAGACGCCACCCAGCAGCGGTACTGCGATCAGGACCGTCAGCAGCGCAATCCGCAGCCGGCGGCGCGCCCACACGGCGGCCATCCCGGTGCGCGCCGTGCGCACGGTGGCCTCCAGTGGTCGCGGCAGGCCGAACGCGAGGTACGCCCGTTTACGGTTCAGGCGGCGAGAAGCGGGCGCGGCTATGGAGCGGGCCATTCATGAAGTGTTCGACCCGCATGCTCGAACACCTACCTTCCCGCATCCACCTCGCGCATGACCGCCTGCGCTACCATCCGAGTGCTAGTACGGCGACTGCGTCGACGTATTTTCAAGGGCCCGGGCAACCGGGTACTTGTCATATAGAATGCTCCGGTGGACATAGGGTCTGCCGTCCACCGGAGCTGAGTGCAACCGGGCTATCTCACCAGCCGGTCGATGACCAGCGTGGCGACGAGCAGCGCGATTGCTAGTACAGCGACAGCTGCTGCCATACCATCACCCCCTTTCTCGGGGCCGATCGACCCCGCATCGGCGGGAGCCCGAGTCCGGAGACGACCTCGTAGAGGAAGCTACTCAGCGCTTAGGACCCCTGGCCGGGAATCCACGGAAAGCGCACGCCCCCCAGCGTCTGCACCTCGGGCTCGAGCGCCACGCCGAAGCGCTCCAGCACGCGGGCGCGGCCCGCGGCCATCACCGCGATCACGTCCGCGGTCGTGGCCTCACCGGTGTTCTCGACGAAGTTCGCGTGCTTGAGCGCGAGGCGAGCGCCGCCGACCGTCAGGCCGTTGCAGTCCGCCGCGGCCAGCAGCTCTCCGGCGGTGCGACCTTCGGCACGGGGGTCCTCGGGGTTGACGAAGGTCGAGCCGAACGTCTTGATCCCCTGCGGCTGGGCCTCGTGACGGCGGGCGCGCATGTCCGCGAGCGTGGCCTTGACCGTGGTCGCGTCCGATTCGGCAAGCAGGAAGGAGGCGCGCGCGACGACTTCCCCGTTGGTGAGGTTGGAGCGGCGGTAGGCGAACCCGAGCTGCTCGGGCAGGCGGCGCTCGGACCCCTGCGCGGTGACGATCTCGACCCACTGAAGCGTCCGCGCGAGCTCGCCGCCGTAAGCGTTCGCGTTCATCCGCACCGCACCGCCGACAGTACCGGGGATGTTCACGCCGAACTCGATCCCCGACAGTCCCGCCTGGGCCGCGCGGGTGGCGAGGGCGGGCAGCCGCGCACCGCCGCCGCAGACGATCCGCAGCGGACCCTCACGCTGAATCAGCGCGAGCTTGCGGTCGAGCTTGATGACAAGCCCACGCACTCCCTCGTCTGCGATCAGCAGGTTCGAGCCCGAACCGACGACCGCCACGGGGACGCGCGCCGAGCGCGCCCACAGGAGCAGCTCGCGCAGCTGAGCATTGCTGCCCGCGCGTGCGAAGAACTCGGCCTCGCCGCCGGTGCGCACGGTAGCCATGCGCGCGAGCGAATGGTCGCGCTGCACGATCGACGGCACGGTCGTCGGCGAGTCCCTGGAGACGGGCTTCTTATTACGCGCCATCGTCGTCCTCGACCAACGCTCGGGCCAGCGCGTCTATGTCGCCAGCGCCCATCGCCACACACACGTCGCCCGCGCCGAGCAGCCCTCGCAGCACCGGCTCGGCGTCGGCGAACGTCGGCAGCCAGTACACGGGCCGGCCATGCGCCGCGTCGGCGGCGTCCTGCGCGATCAGCAGGCCGCTGACGCCGGGATGATCCTCGGCGCGCTCGCGCGCGGGATATACGTCGAGCACGACCGTCACGTCGGCCTGCGCCAGCGCGGCGCCGAACTCGCGCGCGAACATCGCCGTGCGGGAGTACAGGTGCGGCTGGAACACGGCGATCAGGCGCTCGTGCGCAAGCGTGCGGGCACCCGCGAGCGTCGCCGCGACCTCGGTCGGGTGGTGGGCATAGTCGTCATACACGCGAGCGCCGCGAGCGGTCTCCCCCAGCGGCTGAAAGCGCCTTCCCGCGCCGCGAAACCCGGCGAGGCCGGCGATCGCTCGCTGCGCGTCGGCTCCCGCCAGGCGGGCGGCCTCCAGCGCGGCGGTCGCGTTCAGCGCATTGTGCGTGCCCGGGACCGACAGCGCGACCTCGTGCCCGCGCCAATCGAAACGTGAGCCCCCGTCGGTCAGCACCGGTGCCGCCACGTCGAAGCTCACCAGCTCCACCCCGGGGCCGCCCGTGGTCTGGACCGCGCCGACCTGCACCGTCCGCGCCCCCTCCGGCGCCAGCGCGAGCAGCTCGGGACGGTCCCACACGACGATCGCCGTGCGCGCCCGCGCGAGGAACGCGCGGAACGCCTCGCGCAACTCAGCCAGCGACTCGAAGGTCGCGTGATGCTCCAGCTCGACGTTCGTAAGCACCGCAATGTCCACGTCGAGCGCGAGCATCGAGCGGTCGGACTCGTCGGCCTCGACGATGAGCCACTCCCCCATACCGGTCCAGCTCGCATTGTCCTCTCCCTCGCCGACCGACCCGCCGACGAGCCAATCGGGCTGCAGTCCCGCCGCGCGCAGCGCGGATACGAGCATCGCCGAGGTCGTCGTCTTGCCGTGGGTGCCCGCGACCGCGATCGTGCGCCGCAGCACGCTCAGCTCGCCCAGCAGCTCCGCGCGCGGACGCTCGGGCAGTCCGCGCGCGCGGGCCGCGACGCGTTCGGGGTTCTCGGGCGGGACGGCGCTCGAGTGGACGACCTCGACGTCATCGCCCGCGGGCACGTTCGCGGCGTCGTGCTCGCCGATCCGCGCCTCCAGCACGCCATCGGCGGCCAGGCGTTCGGTGTAGACGGAGGCGACGCGATCGGAGCCGCTGACCCGCGCTCCGAGCGCGTGAGACGCGCGCGCGTATCCGCTCATGCCGGCGCCGCCAACCCCGACGAAGTGCAGTCGCCGCCCTGCCCATGGGCGTTCGGGCGTAACGCTCATGCGCGCGCGCCCCGTCTCGACGCGGCGGCGGCGATCAGCTCCTGGGCCACGTCCCGTGCGGCGTCGGGCCGCGCAAGACTCCGCGAGGCCAATGCCATCGCGGCCAGGCGCGCGCCGTCGTCCAACAGCACTGCGACCTCGCGCGCGAGGCGCGCGCCGGTCAGCTCCGAGTCGGGGATGACGACCGCGGCGCCGGCGTCGGTCAGCCAGCGTGCGTTGGCGGTCTGGTGGTCGGCCGACGCGTGCGGGTAGGGCACGAGGATCGCGGGCAGGCCATACGCGGCGATCTCGAACACCGAGCCGCCAGAGCGCGCAACCGCGAGGTCGGCGGCGGCGAGCGCCTGCGCGAACTCGGCCAGGTCGAGGTACTCGCGCAGGTCATATCCGGCCGGCAGCGCCCGCGCGGCGAGGTCGGGATAGTCGCGGCGTCCAGAGATGTGCAGGACGCGGACCGCGCCCGCGCCCACGAGCTCCACCTCGGCGAACGCCTCGAGCGCGGCGAGGTTGATCGAGCGCGCGCCGAGCGAGCCCCCGAACACGAGCACGCATGTCTCATCCGCGGCGATCCCGAGCTGGGCGCGCGCCTCGGTGCGGTCGGCGTCGGGCACAGGGATCGGGCGGCCCGTCACGCGGTAGCGATCCCCGTCGCGACCGGGAATCGGGAAGGCCAGGCACACGCGCCGGGCGCCGCGCGCGAGCAGGCGGTTGGCGAGCCCGAGATGGCTGTCGGCCTCGGTGAGCACGAGCGGGATGCGCAGCGAGCGCGCGGCGAGCCCGACGGGGCCGGTGACGTAGCCACCGCCCCCGAGCACCGCGTCGGGATGCAGTTCCTTGAGGATCGCCCGCGCGCGCGGGAGCGCGAGCGCGGCGCGCAGCAGCGCGCGGGCGGCGTGCAGCGGGTTGGTGCGGCTGAGCCCTTCGACGGAGATCGTGCGCAGCTCATAACCCGCGGCGGGCACCAGCTGAGCCTCGGCGCGCGTGCCGCCGATGAAGGCGACGTGCGCGTGCTCAGCCCGCAGCGCGCCGGCTACCGCCAGCGCCGGCGCGACGTGTCCGGCGGTGCCCCCCGCCGCGATTGCGATCTTCGTCTGTGTCACGGCCCCATCCTGCCTGTTTTCGCGCATCGGCCACCGTGCGGGTCGAGCCTCGCGAGGGCACGGCGCGCACGTGCGCGCTGCCGCCGGCGGCGACGTTCAGCAGCAGGCCCATCGCGGCGAGCATCACGATCAGGCTGCTGGAGCCGTAGGAGACGAACGGCAGCGGCACACCCGTCAGCGGCGCGAGGCCGAGCACGGCGAACACGTTGAGCAGCGCCTGGGAGACGATCAGCGAGGTCACGCCGACCGCGATCAGCGCGCTGTGCAGGGAGCGCGCGGACTTGGCGACGCGCAGGCCGGCGTAGGCGATCAGCCCGTACAGGAACAGCAGCGCGCACACGCCGATGACGCCGAGCTCCTCGGCGATGACCGCGAGGATGAAATCGGTGGGTGCCTCGGGCAGGTAGAAGATCTTCTGCACCGACTGGCCCGGCCCCACGCCGAACAGGCCGCCGGAGCCGATCGCGATCTGCCCCTGGACGGCCTGAAAGCCGCTGCCGGAAGCGTGCGCCCAGGGGTCCATGAACGAGGTCAGGCGCGCGCGGGCGTAGGGGCGCGCGATCGCGTACAGCGCGACGAGGCCGAACGCTGTACCGGCGACGATCGCGAGGTTGCGCGCGGGGATGCCGGCGGCGACGAGCAGCGCGGCGGTCGTGAACGCGATCGTCATGGCGGTGCCGAGGTCTGGCTCGGTGGCGACGAGCAGGCACGCCCCGCCGACGACGACAAGCAACGGCCGGGATAGCGCCCGCAGGTCGTGCACACGCTTGGGCCGGCGGGCCAGCAGCGTCGCGGCGTACAGCACGAGTGCGAGCTTGAGCAGCTCCGAGGGCTGGAACTGCAGCTGGCCGGGACCGATCCAGCGCCGCGCGCCGTTGATCGAGACGCCCACGTGGGGGACGTGGACGGCGAGCACGAGCACGAACGAGACGGCCAGCAACGGCGCGACGAAGCTCTGCGCTTTGGCGATCCCGTCGCGGGCCAGAACGCGCATGATCACGAGGCCGATCGCGCCGTATACGACGAACTTGATCAGGTACCCGGTGCCGTTGCCCGAGCCCTGCAGCAGAGCGGTCGCCGAGGTGGCGCTGTAGACCATCACCGCGCCGTAGGCGAGCAGGCACATCGTGGCGGTGATCAGGATGCGATGCTCGATCGAGTGCGGCTGGGCATCTGCCCTGCCGGATGGGCGCGGACGGGTGCTCGCCCCCCGGGGTCCGGGCGCAGGGCGGGCGCGCCGTGCGGCTGCTGCTGGCCGGTTCGGCATCCGTGGTCTCTTCGACGCCATGCGGGCAATGCCTTTACGACGAGCTCGCACCGACCCGGACGGTGCTCACACGTCCCCTCCGAGTCCCGCGACCAGCTCGCGGAAGCGCTCGCCGCGGGCTTCGAAGTCGGCGAAGCGATCGAAGCTGGCGCAGGCCGGCGAGAGCAGGACGACGTCTCCCGGGCGGGCCGTGGACACGGCTACCTCAAGCGCCCGCTCGAGCTCGCCGCATTCGAGCAGCGGCACGGGCATGCCGGCGAGCGTGGAGGCGATCAGGGAGGAGTCTTCACCGATCAAGTACACGGCCTGGCAGTGGCGTTCCACCGGCTCGCGCAGGGGGGTGAAGTCCTGGCTCTTGGCTTGGCCGCCGAGGATCAGGTGCACGGTGCCGGGCGCGTAGGCGTCGAGCGCGACAAGCGTGCTGGCGACGTTCGTGGCCTTGGAGTCGTTGACATACAGGACGTCCCCGCGGCAGGCAATCTCCTCCAGGCGGTGGGGCACGCCCGCGAACGTGCGCAGGCCGGCGCGGACCGCCTCAGGGTCGATCCCACGCGCCAGGCAGACGGCTGCGGCAGCCATCGCGTTCTGCGCGTTGTGGCGCCCGCGAAGGGCGATCTCCGCGGCGGGCAGCAGCGGTGTGCCCCGCCAGCGGATCGTGCCATCGTCGTCCAGCGTCACCGATGCCGAGCGCGGATCCCCGCGCGGGATCGACGCCGCGCCGAAGGTCACCCTCCGGACCTCCTCCGAAAGCTCGACGTCGAGGTCGGCGGGGAGCACGGCGACGTCCCCGCGGGACAGGCGCGCGAACATGAGGAGCTTGGCGGCGGTGTAGTCCGCGAGCGTGGCGTGCCGGTCGAGGTGATCGGGAGCGATGTTCAGCAGGACGGCGGCCTCGGGCGCGAACGCGAGCGTGTCCTCGAGCTGGAACGAGGAAGCCTCACAGACGATCGTCACGTCGCGTGCGACCTCGCCGACGAGCCCGCTGAGCGCCGCGCCGACGTTGCCGGCGACGGCGACGGGCAGGCCGGCGGCGCGGTGGATGTGCCCGATCAGCTCGACGGTGGTCGTCTTGCCGTTCGTGCCCGTGACGGCGACGAGCTCGTTCTCCAGCAGGCGCCAAGCGAGCTCCAGCTCGCCGAGCACGGGCAGCCCCCGCGCGCGAGCCGCGGCGATGACGGGCGCCTCGCGGGGCACGCCGGGGCTCTTGACGACGGCGCCGACGCGCTCCAGCAGCGCAACACCCTCCTCATGCACGTGCAGCTCGACGCCGGCGTCCGCGAGCGTGTCCAGACCATCGGGGGTGCCACGGTCGACGCCGATCGTCTGCGCGCCGCGCTCGCGCAGCGCGAGCGCGGCCGCGAAGCCAGAGCGCGCGAGCCCCACGACCAGGTAGGGCCCGCCTGGTATGTCCGGTCTGGAGTGCAGAGCGGGCGCGGTCACCTCAGCGGATGCTCTGGTGGTAGATGGTGAAGCCGATCGCGCAGAAGATCGCGGCGACGATCCAGAAGCGCAGGATGATCTTCGTCTCAGACCAGCCCTTGAGCTCGAAGTGATGGTGGATCGGCGCCATCAAGAAGACGCGCCGTCGGGTCGTCTGAAAGGAGAAGACCTGAATCGCGACCGACAGCGCCTCCAGCACGAAGATTCCGCCGAGCAGGATCAGCAGGACCTCCGTGTGGGTCATCACGGCCAGGCCGGCGATCGCGCCGCCGAGCCCGAGCGAGCCGGTGTCGCCCATGAAGATCGTTGCGGGAAACGCGTTGAACCACAGGAAACCGATGCAGGCGCCGACGAGACAGCCGGCGAGCATCGCCAGATCGTAGTCTTCGGTGACGAACGCGATCCCGATGTACGCCAGCAACACGATCGCGGCGCAGCCGGCGGCGAGGCCGTCGAGGCCGTCGGTGAGGTTGACAGCGCTGGTTGTGCCGGCGAGCACGAGATAGATGAGCACGGGGTAGAACGGCCCGAGTTCGACCGTGTAGTCGACGACGCGCAACCGCAACTCCGGCGCGAGGTGCGCCTTGTGGGCGGCGACGAACCACAGTCCGAGGGAGATGGCGATCGTGATCGCGAGCTTGGTGCGCGCGCGCAGGCCGAGCGAGCGGCGACGCACAAGCTTGACGTAGTCGTCGGCGAACCCGAGCAGCGCGCAGGCGATCATCGCCCCGAACACTCCCACCGAGCGCCAATCCCAGTCGGTCAGGATCAGGAACGGGATGGCGACGGCGAGCATCACGATGATGCCTCCCATCGTCGGCGTGCCCGCCTTCTGGTGGTGGCCCTGCGGGCCGTCCTCGCGGATCTGCTGGCCGAACTCGCGCCGGCGCAGGAACTCGATGAACTTGGGGCTCAGGAAGATGCAGATGAGCAGGGCGGCGGTGCCGCCGAAGAGAATGCGCCCCATTCAGCGCCCGTCCGCCCGGTGCTCGTCGGTGCCCGCTCGCACGCCAGCGGGGGACTCACGCGCCAGCAGCGCCTGACCGACGCGCTCCAGGCCGACGCCGCGCGAGCCCTTGACCAGGACGGTGTCGCCCGGGGAGAGGAGTCGCGTGAGCAGCTCGGCGGCGGCGGGAGCGTCCGCGACGGAGTGGGTGTCCGCGCCGGCGAACGCGGGGGCCATCTCGGCCGCGAGCGGACCGACGGTCACGAGCACGTCAACGCCGCGCGCGGCCGCGTGAGCGCCGATCTCGCGATGAAAGCGGCGCTCGTCGGGGCCGAGCTCGAGCATGTCGCCGAGCACCGCCACTCGCCGCCCGGGGGCGGTCTCGGCGAGGTCGTCGAGGGCTGAGCGCATCGACATCGGGTTGGCGTTGTAGCAGTCGTCGATCAGCACGATTTCCTCAAGCAGTCGGATGCGCTCGCCGCGCAGCGCCGAGAACCGCACAGTAACCTCGCCGCCGGGCGTAACGCCGAGCGCGCGGGCGGCCGCGACGGCCGCGAGCAGGTTGCGCAGGTTATGGGCCTGCGCGAAGGAGGGCCGCAGGACGATGCGGGCGGCGTCGGCTGGGAGAGTTTTCGCGCGATCGCGGTCGCGCGTCGGCGAGATGCCCGCCGTACCGATCGGAGATCGGCCGGCGGAGGTGCCGTCCAAGATGCAAACGCACCCGTCGGGGCGCTCCTCGCAGAGTTGGACATCGCCATCGGGACCGAATGTGACCGTATGGACGTCCTCCCGGAGGTGCTCGCCCAGGAGCGGCTCGCCGGCGGGCACAACCGCGGTCGCGCCGGGAGCCAGACCGGCGATCAGCTCGGCCTTGGCGGCGGCGATCGCCTCCTGCGAGCCGAGCAGCTCCAGGTGGACGGGGCCGATGTTGACGATCACGCCGACCTCGGGCTCGGCGATCGCCGTCAGCTCCGCTATCTGCCCGGGTCCGCGCATCGCCATCTCCAGCACGAGCGCCTCGGTGTCCGCGGGCGCGGCGAGGATCGCGAGTGGCAGGCCGATCTCGGTGTTGAAGTTGGCGGGGCTTGCGACTGTGCGCAGGTGGGGTGAGAGCAATGCCGCGAGGATGTCCTTCGTCGAGGTCTTGCCGGTCGAGCCGGTGATCGCGACAACCCGCGCGCCGGGAGCAGCGCGCAGCTCCGACAGCCAGGAGCGGGCGAGCGACTGCAGGCCCGCGAGCGGGTTGGGGTCCGCGAGCACCACGCCGTGGTAGCCGATGCTCGCCCCGGCGGCCTCGGCCATCGCGGCGACGGCGAGCGCGTGCTCGGGCGCCACGAGCACCCCCCAGGCACCGGCCTGGAGCGCCTGGGCGGCGTACTCCCCCCCATCGGAACGCTCGCCGCGCAAGCCGACGAACAGGTCACCGGGGGCAACCTCGCGCGAGTCGATAGACACGCGCAGCGGCCCGGACCGCGCCGCGCCCTGAGGAGCGCCACCGGGCAGAGCCTGCGCATCCGGGCGGAAGACGAGACGCGCACCGGCGGCGCGCGCCAAACGGTTGGCGTCCCAATCCCTCATTCGCCCGCCCCGGCGGGGGCGCCGGCCCGAGCGGCGAGGAGTTCCCGCGTGACGGTGACGTCGTCGAAGGGCTCCTTGCGGCCATCCGCGAGCTCCTGCCCCTGCTCGTGGCCCTTGCCGGCGATCACGACGACATCGTCGGTCAGCGCGAGCGACAGCGCTTGGTCGATCGCGGCGCGACGATCGACCTCTATGTGCACCGATCCCTCGGAAACCGCTGTGGACGGGATGCCGGAAACGATCTCGGCGACGATAGCGGCGGGCGCCTCCGAGCGCGGATTGTCGGACGTGACGAGCGTGATGTCCGCCAAGCGCGCGGAGATCTCCCCCATCAACGGGCGCTTGGCGCGGTCGCGGTCACCCCCCGCCCCGAACACGCTGATGACCCTACCCTGGGCAATGTCGCGCGCTGAGCGCAGGACGTTGTCGAGGGAGTCGGGCGTGTGGGCATAGTCGACGAGCACGGCGAAGTCCTGGCCGGCATCTACGGGCTCGAAGCGCCCGGGAACCCTGACGCCGCGCTGCAAGGCGACGATGAGCGTGTCGAGGTCAAACCCGAGCGCGTGCACGGCCGTGAGCGCGCCGAGGGCGTTGGCGACGTTGAAGCGGCCGGGCATCGGGAGCATCACCTCGCGCGTGCCGATGGGTGTGCGCAAGGCGAAGCGACAGCCCTCGAAGTCGCAGCGCAGATCCATCGCGCGGTAGTCGGCGTCGTCGACGTCACGGCCCGCATCGGGACCGTCAACGCCGGGGACACCGGGGTCCCCCACGGCGAACGTGAGCGCCCCCGCCCCGATCTCCGCCGCCAGCCGCCGACCGTACGGGTCGCCGACGTTGACGACGCTCACACCCGGTGGCGGGCCCTCGCCGGGCAGGAACAGCAGGCGCTTGGCCAGGAAGTAGTCCTCCATGCTCGGATGGAAGTCCAGATGGTCCTGCGTCAGGTTCGTGAACACGGCCGCGGCGAAGCGAATCCCCCCGGCGCGCCCGAGTGAGAGCGCGTGCGAGGAGACCTCCATCGCGCAGGCGCGATCCCCGCCTTCGAGCATCGCGCGGAAGCCGGCGTGCAGGTCGATCGCCTCGGGGGTCGTGCGCTGCACCTGGCGCTCCTCACCGCCCACGATCGACGTGACCGTGCCCACAAGCCCGGTCTGCTCGCCGGCCGCCTGCAGCAGCGCGCGCACGAGGAACGCGGTCGTGGTCTTGCCGTTCGTGCCCGTGATCCCGACGACGCGCAGCGCCGCGCTCGGGTCGCCGTGGAAGCGGCTCGCCACAGGCCCCATCGCCGCGCGCACCGAGGGAACCAGCACCTCCGGCACGCCCAGCCCCAGGGGCCGCTCCACGACCAGCGCTACGGCGCCGTCCGCGACCGCCTGCGCCGCGAAGTCGTGCCCGTCACTGCGGAAGCCGGGGACGCAGAAGAACAGGGCGCCGGGGCGCACTGAGCGACTGTCGTATGCGAGCCCGGAGACCTCGACATCCCCGCCTGGGCCGTCCACAGGACCGATCCCTGCGACCAGCCGATCAAGCCTCATGGATTCAGCCCCCGGAGCAGCACATCCCAAGTCTAGTTTCCACCCCCGTTGGAGCGGAGACGCTCCGGCCACCGGTGAGATGAGGCATCCTCGTCGGCCTGTCCCGCCTGCACGGTGAGGTCGGTAGAAGAGAGAAGTGGCCATTGCAGACAATCGCGACGGCAGCACCCAACAGGCGACCTCGACGCCTCCAACAGTGGTGTCCTCTAACGGGTACACTGAGCATGTGACTCGGCATCGACGGATCCAGGTTTCCCGCGATCCGGAGCTCGATCGCGCAATCGCGCGTGGGCGCGGCGTGCTCGGGCCGGGCGCCCCCTCATCCAAGATCGTCCACGCGCTCGCGATCCGAGGTGCCGCCGCGTTCGATCAGGACCGCGAGGCGGAGCACCGCGCGCGCGACTTTCTGATCAGTGCCGCAGAGGGGAGCTCCGGGCTCGACCTCGAGGGCCTGCGCGACGTACGAGACCGAGCGTGGCGCTGAGCTGGCGCGACGGTCCCTGGGTCGCCGACACGTCCGCCTGGGCGAGAGCGTCTCACCCTGCCGTGGCGCCCCAGTGGAAGACCGCCGCCCACGCTGGAGACCTCATCGGGTGTCCGGTCATCACATTGGAGCTGCTTTACAACGCACGCGATCACGAACATGTCGAGGCCGTCGCCGCCGCGCTGGCCGGCCTGCGGCAGGCGCCGATCACCCGCTCGGTGACGGACGCCGCGATCTTCGCCATCCGCGAGCTATCGGCGCACGGCGCGCCCGGCGCGCATCGGGTACGCGTACCCGATGCGCTGATCGCCGCCGCGGCCGCGGAGCGCGGCTTCGCGGTGCTTCACTACGACCAGCACTTCGACCGTCTCGCCACAGTCCTCAACTTCACGAGCCAGTGGGTCACAAAGCCCGGCAGGGCGTCGTAGAGACCCACTCACAGCAAGTCCGCCGATAGTGAATGCAGCGGCCGGACTCAATCACCGAGCAGCTCGGGGTAGACGTCGAGCAGCGCCGCCACCGGCAGGCCGACCACGTTCTCGACCTCGCCGTCGATCTCCTGCACCAGCCGTTTGCCCGCGCCCTGAATCGCATATCCGCCCGAGCGTCCGCGCCACTCCTCGGTGCCCACATACCAGTCCAGCAGCTCCTCGTCGATCGGTCCGAACGTGACCCGCGTACGCGCCACGGCCGAGCGCTCGGCGGCCTGCGATCGCCCGTCCGCGAGCAGTAGAGCGATGCCGCTGATCACCTCGTGCGTGCGCCCGCCGAGCGCCATGAGCGTCGCGCGCGCCGCCGGCTCGTCGGGCGGCTTGCCGTAGATCACGCCGTCGAGAGTCACGATCGTGTCGCAGCCGAGCACCGCCTCGGCCGCCCCCGGGCGCAGTGCCGCCCGCGCCTTGCACAGCGCGTTCTCGCGCGCGACCTGCACCGGGTCGCCTTCGCTCAGCTCGTCCACGTCGGTGGCGCGCACCGTGAACGCCAACCCCAGCCGCTCCAGGATCGCGCGGCGCTGCGGCGAACGCGAGGCCAGGATCAGAGAGGAGGAGGGCGCCATATAGTCGCCAGGACTCGCCGATCCGCCGCCGCCGCGGCTACTGCTGCGACAGCTCTCCGAAGAACAGCGCCGCCTCGCGCGCGGCGCTCTCGGGCGAATCCGAGCCGTGGACCATGTTCTGGCCCATCTCAATCGCCATGTCGCCGCGGATCGAGCCAGTGGTCGCCTCCAGCGGATCGGTCGCGCCGATGATCTGACGCGCCGCCCTGACGGCGTCCACGCCCTCCAGCACCATCGCCACGATCGGCCCCGAGGTGATGAACTCCACCAGCTCGCCGAAAAACGGCCGCTCCGAGTGCTCAGCATAGTGGCGCTCAGCCAACTCGCGGGTCACGGTCATGTGGCGCAGGGCGACGATCGTCAATCCCTTGCGCTCGAAGCGGGCGATTATCTCGCCGGACAGCCCTCTGGCGAAGGCGTCGGGCTTTACGAGGATCAGAGTCCGGGCCATGAGTCGTGGAATCCTTTGCTGGTCGTTTACGAGAGCTCGGCCGCGTCAGGGCAGAGCCGTCAGGAAGTCGGCCGGGGACGGCGTGCGCGTCCAGTGCTTCGTGCGCGTGAGGAGGCCGGATCGGAGGCCGCGACGGGCTTCGCCCTGACTTCCTCGTCGGGAGCGCCACCCGCGGGCGTGACGGCGGGCATAGCGTCCTCCGACGGGTCCTCGGCGCTCAGCGAGATGTCCCGCGTCAGCGCGGGCTCGCTCTCGATCGACAGGGAGTCCTCGTCGGTCTCGGCACGGCGACTACGGCGTTTACGCCGCGTGGGGGCGACGGCGCCGGGCACCTCGGTCTCGCAGTAGGGGCAGATCGTCCACGCCTGGTCGAGCGGGCGCTGGCAGGCCACGCAGCGCTCCTTGAGCTTGCGCAGGCAGCTGGGGCAGCGGACGAAGTCGCGCTCGATGCGGTAGTCGCAGTGCGGGCACAGCCCGCTGTCCATCTCGTGCAGTCGCGCCTCGGCGGCCTGCATCTCCAGTTCGCGCTCGCGCACGTCCTCCAGATACTCCGGCGGACGCAGGATCACGTAGACGATCGTGCCGACGAACGGGAACAGCGACGCCGCCGTCGCGCAGCCGACCAGCATCGGATCGAGGATGCGCCGCCGCGCGTCCGCATAGGTCCAGTAGATCAGCGAGAAGTACAGGACGACGACGAACAGGATCAGCAGATCGATGACCAGGTTCAGGCCGTTGCTTTCGATTCCAAAATATGCAAGCGGTGGCATCGGCCGGCTGAGTTTAGAGAAACAGGCGGCCGAAACCGTAGCCGGCAGCAAAAAATACAAGGATGACCAGAGCCACGATCAGCGCGACGGCGCCGATCATCGTGAGCACGGAGGGGCCGTCGTCGTTCATATAACTCAAGTTTGCGAAGCAGCCTGCGTATCCAGGGTATCGGAGGCGCCCAGCCCGCGCAGCAGATCACCGACCAGATAGATCGAGCCCGTGGCGAGCACCGCCCTGCCGCCCTCCTCTTCCCCGGCCCAGCGGCGTGCCTGCTCGAGCGCCCGCTCCGGCCGAGGCTCACACTCCACCGCGTCGAACCCGAGCTGGCGCGCGAGCGATTGCAGCGCCGCCGGCGAGAGCGCGCGGGGACTCGGCGGCGCGGTGAACCACGCGCGCTCGCACACCGGCAGCAGCGCGGCGAGCATGCTCGCCGCGTCCTTGTCCTCGAGCACGCCCATCACGAGCGCCACGCCCCGGCCTCCCAGCACGTCGGGCAGGGAGCGCACCAGCTCCCCGACGGCATCGGGGTTGTGGGCGCCGTCGAGCAGCGTCGGCGGGCGCTTGTCCACGATCTGCAGCCGACCCGGCACCTCGGTCGCGGCGGCGGCCGCGACCACCGCCCGCTCGTCGAGCTCGATCCCCGCGCCGCGCAGGTGGGCCTCGGCCGCAGCGCACGCGAGCGCGAAGTTGCGCCGCTGAAACGGGCCCTTCGCCGCGAGCGCCACCGCGCTGGATACCTCATTCACGCACACCACCCGCGCCTCGCGCTCGTCCGCCACGCGCTCGGCCACCGCCAGCGCCTCCTCCCCCAGCCAGGACCCCAGCACGAGCGTCCCCTCGGGACGCACGACCGCGAGCTTCTCCTCGGCGATGTCCCTCAGCGTCGGCCCCAGCCAGCGGGTGTGCTCAAGCCCGACGTTCGTGAGCACCGTCACGGGGGCGTCGATCACGCTGGTGGCGTCGTACCGTCCGCCGAGACCTGCCTCCACGACGGCTACCCCCACGTCGCGCTCGTCCATCTCCGACAGCGCCGCGGCCGTGATCAGTTCGAACTGAGTCACGCGATCGTCCTCGGCCAGCGTGCGGTTGACGCGCTCCGCCGCGCGCGCCGCGCGCGCGAGCGCCGCCGCGAACTCGCCCTCCTGAAGGTCGCGCTCGCCGATCCGTACCCGTTCGCTGTAGGAGACGAGGTGCGGGGATGTGTACACGCCCGTGCGCAGACCGTGGCGCTCCAGGATCGCCGCCGTCATCCGCGTCGTCGAGGTCTTCCCGTTCGTACCCAACACGTGGATCGCCTCCAAGCGCTGCTCGGGGGAACCGAGCGCGGTCATCATCCGCCGCATCCGATCGAGCCCGAAGCGCATCCCGAACAGCTCCAGCGTCTGCAGGTGGCGCTCGGCCTGCGCCGGCGTCCAGTTCGCGCCCGCGCCGGGCTCGCCCGCCCCAGAGGGTCCGGTGGCGCCGGCCGGACGCTTGGCGCTGTGCGATCTCTGCATGCCCGCGATCGGCGCCCGCGGACGGCTAGGCGTCGGGGTGCTTGCGCAGGTAGTCGATGAACAGCGGCCGCAACGCCTCGCCGAGCGCCCCATCGCCGCTGTGCACCGCGTCGGAGATCAACCCTTTGGAGGACTCGAGGTCATAGTCGGCCTCGCCCTGATCGCCGCTGAGCATCTCCGCGGCCGGGATCGCTTGCAAGAGCGACCAGAAGAACTTCACGTCCACGCGGTGCTCCGCGCGATGCACGGCGCGATCGTGCAACTCATGCGTGGACAGCTGGTCGAGATCGTCGGCCATCTTCAAGCTCAGCGGTGCTTGCGGCGCCCGCGCTTGTGGTGCCGGCGCAGCACGAGCGGCGCGAGATCGCGGCCCATGCCTCTGACGTCGAGCTTGTGCGCGAGCCTGCGCAGCTCCAGACGCTCCTTCGCGCTGAGGTTGCGCACCCGGCCGCGCGAGCGACGCACCAGCTCGGTGAACCGCGCGCGCTCCTTCTCCGAGAGCGAGGCCCAGCGCCGGCCGACGATCATCGTGCCCTGCAGCAGCGCCGCCCACGGCACCGCTTTGGCGGTGCGCTTCAGTTTGGACTCTGAGGTCTTGGCCTGCGATTTGACGAGCTTAGTCACAGCGCGATGGTAGCGGTCACGCAGCCGCGGCGGCCGTCAGAGGAGCCGCAGCGGGCGCGGTGTCGTCCGGCGTGTGCGCCCGCGAGCGCGACCCGACGGCCTACGCTGACTCCTCGCGCAGCTCCCGCCCCGACGCCGCATCCTCAGGCGCGGCTTCGGTCACGAGCGTGGGCGTCAGGCCGCGCTCGACCGTCTCCTTGGTGACGACGCACTTCTTGACGTCCCTGCGCGAGGGCAGTTCGAACTGGACCTCCAGCAGTATCTCCTCGATGATCGAGCGCAACCCGCGCGCACCCGTTTCCCGCTCCAGGCCGCGCTCGGCCATCGCCGTCAGCGAGTCCTCGGAGAACACCAGCTCGATCCCGTCGAATGAGAAAAACCGCTGGAACTGCTTGACCAGGGCGTTGCGCGGCTCGGTCAGGATCGACACCAGATCCTCGCGCGTGAGCTGGTGCACCGCGCTCATCACCGGCAGGCGACCGATGAACTCGGGGATCAGCCCGTACTCGATCAGGTCCTCCGGCAGGCACTGCTCGAACACTTCGCCCGTGTCCTTCTCGGCCTTGGCCTCGATCGCCGCGGCGAAGCCGATCCCCTTGTTGCCGATCCGCCGCTCGATCACCTTGTCGAGGTTCGCGAACGCCCCGCCGCAGATGAACAGCACGTTCGTCGTGTCGATCGTCAAGAACTCCTGGTGCGGGTGCTTGCGCCCTCCCTGGGGCGGCACCGAGGCCTGCGTGCCCTCCAGGATCTTCAGCAGCGCCTGCTGCACGCCCTCGCCGGAGACGTCGCGGGTGATCGACGGGTTGTCGGCCTTGCGCGCGATCTTGTCGACCTCATCGATGTAGATGATCCCCGTCTCCGCCTTCTTGACGTCGTAGTCGGCGGCCTGGATCAGCTTCAGCAGGATGTTCTCGACGTCCTCCCCGACATACCCCGCCTCCGTCAGCGCGGTCGCGTCGGCGATCGCGAACGGCACGTTCAGGATCCGCGCGAGCGTCTGCGCGAGCAGCGTCTTGCCGCAGCCGGTCGGCCCGAGCAGCAGAATGTTCGACTTCTGCAGCTCGATCTCCTCATCGGCCGAGGTCATCATCTGCACACGCTTGTAGTGGTTGTAGACGGCCACCGACAGCGTCCGCTTGGAAGGCTCCTGGCCGACGACGTACTCGTCCAGGACCTCGTAGATTTCACGCGGCTTGGGCAGGTTCTCCAGGTCGAACGCGGGCGGGGCGGCCAGCTCCTCGTCGATGATCTCGTTGCACAGGTCGATGCACTCGTCGCAGATGTACACGCCCGGCCCGGCGATCAGCTTCTTGACCTGTCGCTGGGACTTGCCGCAGAAGCTGCACAGCAGCTGCTCGTTGGTGTCTGTCGGTCTGGCCATTGTTTAGATGCTCGTCTTTTCTGTCTGTTCGCGTAAAAGGCGGTCGCTGGGCAAGCAGGTCAAGGACGCAGACCGATCGGAGATCGGCCGGCGCCGCTCAGCGGCCGCCTTTCAGTGTTCGGTGATGACGCGGTCGATAATCCCGTACGCCTTCGCCTCCTCGGAAGACATGAAGTAGTCGCGCTCGGTGTCTTTGCGCACGTCGTCGAGTTGCTTGTGCGTGTGCTTGGCGATGATCTCGTCCAACCGCCGGCGCACGTCGATGATCTCCTTGGCGTGGATCTCGATGTCCGTCGCCTGACCCTGGAAGCTGGAGCTCACCTGGTGGATCAGGATCTTGGCGTTCGGCAGCGCCATGCGCTTGCCCTCGGCGCCTCCCGCCAGCAACAGCGCGCCCATCGACATCGCGATGCCGACGCAGATCGTCTGCACGCTGGGCTTGATGAACTGCATCGTGTCGTAGATCGCCAGCCCCGCATACACCGAGCCGCCGGGCGAGTTGATGTACAGCGACACGTCCTTCTCGGGATCCTCCGACTCCAGGTGCAGCAGCTGGGCGACGATCAGGTTCGCGATCTGGTCGTCCACGGGCGTGCCGAGAAAGATGATCCGCTCGTTGAGCAGACGGCTGTAGATGTCGAACGCGCGCTCGCCTCGCGAGGTCTGCTCGACGACCATTGGCACTAGTGGGCTCATCGTCCTCGCTTTAGTTTCTCTTCCCCGACCTGATTCCTTCAGGCTAGCGACTTGGCGTCCACAGCTTCTCGGCAGCCGGCGCCGGTTCGCTCTCGCCTACCTCGGCCTCCTTCTCCGGCGTCCACAGCTTCTCGCGCGCCGCCGCCTGTTCGAGCGGGATCGGCTTGGCGCGCTGCACGATCAGCTCGACCGCCTGGCGCGCCGCGAGATCCTCGCGCAGCTCCTCCACCCGCCCGGCCTCGCGCAGCTGCGCCAGCACCTGCTCGGGCGCGATCCCCTCGCGCTCGGCCGTCGGCGCGACGGCCTGCAGCAAATCCTGCTCGGAGGGCTCGATCCCCTCCGCCGCGACGACCGCCGTGAGCACCGCCTCGCGGCGCAGCCCCTGCTCGGCGTCGGACACCATCTCGGCCAGAATCTCCTCCTCGGCGCGCCCCACGATCCGCAGATAGGCCTCGCGCGTGATCCCGCGGTGCGACAACGTGTGCAGCATCCGCTCCCACATCTCGCTCGCGCGCGAGCGCGCGAGCTCCTCGGTGACGGGCACCCGCGCGCCGGCCACCGCCGCGTCGAGCGCGGCTTCGCGAAACTCCTCCGCCACGCGCTGCTCCTCGTCCTGGAGGATGCGCCGGCCGATGTCCTCGCGCAGCTCCTCCACGTCGTCGAACCCAGCATCCACGGCGAAGTCCTCATCCACGTCCGGTAGCTGCTTGCCCTTGACCTCCTTCACGGCGATCTCAAACGACGCCTCCCTCCCGGCCAGCTCCGCGCTGCCGTAGTCCGCCGGGAAGCTCAGCTCCACGGTGCGCGTCTCCCCCGCCTGCGCACCGAGCAGCCCCGCCTCGAAGCCGGGGATCAGCTTGCCCCCGCCCAGTTCGATCAGCTGGTCGCGACCCTCGCCGCCCGCGAACGCGACCATCGTCGTCTCGCCCGTCTCCATGTCCTCGTTCGGCAGACGTCCAACGTAATCGACGACCACGTAATCGCCCTCTGCGGCAGGGCGCTCGGCCGTCTCCAGGCGCGCGAGACGCTCGCGCATCTCCTCGACCTCGCGGTCGATCAGCTCCCCATCGAGCGCCGGCTCGCGACGCCCGACCTCGAGCCCTGAGTACTCGCCCAGCTCGGCGACCGGCAGCACGCCGATCTCGAACGAGAACCGCAGCGCCCGCCCCTGCTCCGGCAGCTCCCCGAGGTCGATCTTCGGATCTCCCACCGGCACGATCCCCGAATCCCGGATCGCCTCCGCGTACCAGCTTCCCAGGCCGTCGCGTACCGCCTCGTCGAGCACCGCCTCGCGCCCCAGGCGCTGCAACACCACCGGCGCCGGCACCTTGCCCTTGCGAAACCCCGGCAGCTTCAGCTCGCGCCCGAGCTGCCCCGCCTTGCGCTGCACGCGCACCTCGATCTCCGCCGGCGCCACCTCGACATCCACGCGCACGCGTGACTCTCCCAGCTCTGTGACTGTCGTCCGGACGGGCTCTCCCATTGCCGCCACGATACCGTCCGCCCGATGAGGACCGTGCCCTCACGCAGCCCCGCGCCCGCCCCGGCCTCGCCCGCCACGAGTCCCGTCCGGCGTTTGGAGACGTGGCTGTGGACCGGCCCGCTCGGCCACCTGCTCGGCGGTGGGGTGGACTTCGGCATAGCGCTCGCGCGCTACCTGCTCGCGCGCGTTCGCAGCCGCACCGTGGGCCGAGCAACCGGGGAGTGACGCCCGGCACGCCGCCGACCCCAGACCCCGACGTACCCTGCCCGACCGATCGCAGATCGACGGGATCTCCGATCGGTCAGCGAGCGCTCCCTCTCACGCACGCGCCCCGCGCGGGCGCCCCCTCTCCGAGACGCCACGCGCGGGGGCTCGCCCCAAAAACTCAGGCCGCGGCGACCGCGGGCGCTGCAGCGAACCGCAGCGACACACCGCTCGCCAGCACCAGCACGGGGCACGTCGCGATCTCGATCAGGTGCGCCGCCGAGGAGCTGATCGACACCCGACCCCGCTCGGCGTCCGGGCGCGAGTCGATCACCAGCAGATCGGCCTCGTCGTCGGCCACCGGCACGACCTCGGCGCCGAGCGCGCTCGCGAGCGCCTGCGCGGTCGCCTGCGCGCCGCCCGCGCCACCGGCCTCGCCGACCGCCACGATCCTGCGCGCCGCCCCGTGCGCCTCCGCCAACCCAACCGGAGCGATCCCGACGGCGACGCTGCCGCCCTCCAGCAGACGCTGGGCCGAGTTGCCGATCGTGATGTGCCCCTTCGCGGTGTGGGAGTCCGAGCAGAACACGACCGCCTCGGCGCCGATCTGCGCGGCGAGAGCCTGCAGGCCCTGGGGAGTCGAGCGATCCGTCACCGCGTGACGACTCGCGAACGTGCCGTCGAAGTGCGCGGCGCCGCGGTCGAGCACTTCCTGTGCCTCCTCGTCACTCACCGCCTCGTCGGTGTGGCGGACATAGCCGAGGGACACCTCGGCGCCGGCGCGGTGCAGCAACGAGCCGAACGCGATCGCGTCGTCCTCGTTGGCGGTTCCGTCGTAGGAGACGATGATCTTGGTGGGCATGGCGATGCTCTCCTCTTTGTCTTCGCGTGTTCGCATGTCTTCTCAGGCGTGTTCGCATGTCTTCTCAGCGTTCCTGCGGCGCCGTCTTCAGTGGCCCGCACAAGCCTGACTTCGAGTTCATACTGACACCTTCCTTTCATAAGTACCAGTGATATTTATCATCCTTGCGATAAGCTTTGCTTATGCTTAATGTGAACCGTCTGCGCATCCTCCGGGAGGTCGCCCATCGCGGCTCGTTCTCCGCCGCCGCCGATGCCCTCTCCTACACCCAGTCGGCCGTCTCTCAGCAGATCGCCGCGCTGGAGGCCGAAACCGGGATGACGCTCCTGGAGCGCCGTCCGCGCGGGGTCAGCCTGACGGCGGCCGGCCAGACGCTCGTCGGCCACGCCGACAGCGTCCTCGCCGACCTCGACGCCGCCGAAGCGGCCCTCGCCGCGATCGCCGGCCTGCGTGGCGGGCGGCTGCGGATGGCCTCCTTCCCCACCGCCGGCGCCACGCTGATGCCGCTCGCGATCGCCACCTTCCGCTCCCGCCACCCCGACGTCGAGCTGACCCTCGCCGAGGGCGAGCCCGAGCAGATCGCGCCCCGCCTGCGCACCGGCGAGCTCGACCTCGCGCTGCTGTTCGAGTTCGACTCCTCCCGCTTCGACCGGGACGGCGGAGGCTCCGGGCGGAACGAGTCGGCCTCCGACGCGCGCCTGACGCGCGTCGAGCTGCTCCAGGACCCCCTCTATCTGGCGCTGCCGCGCGCACACAGTCTCGCCGGCCGGCAGCGGCTGCGCCTGGAGGACCTGCGCGATGAAGCCTGGATCCAGACCTCGCAGGACAGCCCCTGCGCCCGCCACGTCGTGCGCTGCTGCCACGCCGCCGGGTTCGAGCCGCGCGTCTCCTTCCAGAGCGACGACTACCAGACCGTCCAGGGTCTCGTCGGCGCCGGCGTCGGCGTCGCGCTGATACCCGAGCTCGCACTGTCGGTCGTGCGCGAGGACATCGTCATCCGCGCCCTCTCACCCCGTCCTCCCGCCCGGCGGGTGATCGCCGCCACGGCCGCCGGCGCGCGCCTGCTGCCCGCGGCGCCGGCGATGCTCAGCGTGCTCGAGCTCGTCGCCTCGGAGTACGAGGCGTTGGGGGCCGCGCGTTTGGTGGCGTAGGGCCCCGTAAATGGCGAGAGCGCCGGGCGCCCGTCCAAATTGGACGGGCGCCCCTCTGCGCGTGCTGTGGCGACCTCAGAGGGTCATCGTCAACGGGCCGGGTTGGCCAGGTACGCCTGGTTGACCAGCCTGCCCAGCTCCCTGTATCCGGTCGGCGACGGATGGATGTCGCCGTCGTCGGAGCTGCCACCGGGATCGTTCGGGTTGCACATTTCGGTGTACTTGCAAATCGACGCCTGCTCCTTCGCCGGAGTTTGCCCTTTGTTGAACACCGGGAACGGATTCGCGAACGTCACGTTCGGGAAGTGCGGCAGGATGTCGGCTTCGACCGCCGCGTTAAGGCCCTCCTGCAGTGCGTCGCTGCCGGGGAGCACCAACGCGTCCGGGTTGTAGAACCCGACCAGGACGATCGGCCCCGTGTAGTGACCCCCGCCCGGTCCGGCGTTGTCCAGCACGCCCAGGATGTCACCGATGTTCGCGAGGATGTGCGGAACGGTGATTTTTTCCGAGCTCACCGCGATACAGGCGATGACGGCCGCTGCGGGCGTAGCACCGTATTTGCTTTTGCCCGTATGGGTGAATTCTTCGGTGACTTCGATTTCGCACTGCTTGATCGCCGCGAGCTCGTCGTTGGAGCCGATGTTCAGCGTGATCGCATCGACCGGGTGTGCCGGGTGACCTTCTTTGAGGATGCTCAACGCGTCTTCGAGCTGTGAGATCGACTGCCCGCCGACGCTCAGCGAGTTGTGCAGCGGCAACCCGTCCACGTTGCTGTACGCGCACGGGTGGTAGTCGCCGAGGCCCTGGGGATTATGGCCCGCCGGTTCGGTCGACGTTTTCCCGCCGAGGGCTTCCTTTTCGCCGATCAACCCGTTCGAGGTCTCCCCCGGGCAAGCGTCGTTGACGAGCGTCACGCCTCTGCCGGCCGCGGACGGCCGTGAGAGGTCCTGGGCGAAGTCGTTCGTGAATCCTTCTTCGAAGAACGACGGTGACTCGTTCGGGAAGTTTTCGTTGAACACCTGCTCGCTGTAGCCGAAGCTGATCGAGTCGCCGAGCGCCAGATAGGTGCTGACGGGGGCAGCCGGCCTGGCGTTGGCGGCGGGCGCCGGGAACGCGAACACCGCGAGCGCGACCAGCCCGAGGACGAGCGCAAGCGGGCGTCCAAGCGCCGGGTGTCGGCGGGAAAGAATCGAATCTGGGAAGCCGTGTGCGGCGGGTAGCATCTGCATCTCCTCCTGCTCGAGGGCCCCACACGCACTACGGCCTCTCCCCTCCGCGACGGCACAGCCCATCTGACGGAATTTCTCCACGCTACTCCTCGTCATGGCCACTGTCAATCGGCAACCCTTGGGTGCCGTCCGCGGCGGATGTCAGCCTGTTCTGTTCACCGTCTGCGAAAGGCCGATCACCATGAGCATCCTGTTGCTGATAGTCGGACTGCTGCTCGGCGCCGCGTGCGCGCTCGCGCTGGGGCGCCGCGGCTTGAGTACGCGCGAGGAGGACGAGCGCGCGCAGGAGCGCGAGCGCCTGCGCGACGAGCTGAAGGCGATCTCCCTGGACGTCCTGCAACAGACCGGCGACTCGCTCGCGCAGCGGATGACCGAGGCGCGCCGCGCCGAGGAGGAGCGCGCCTCAGGCGAGATGGCCCGCCGCGCGGAGGAGCTCAAGGGGCTCGTCCAGCCCGTCCATGAGAAGCTCGGCAAGGTCGAGTCAGAGCTATCCCGCCTGGAGCGCGAGCGTCGCGACTCCCAGGTGCAGCTCGCGGAGATGGTGCGCGCGCTGAGCGCCGGCACCGACACCCTGCGCAAGGAGACCGGCGAGCTGGTGACCGCGCTCAAGCGCCCGGAGACGCGCGGCTCTTGGGGCGAGATCCAGCTGCGCCGGGTGGTCGAGCTGGCCGGCATGGTCGCCCATTGCGACTTCGTCGAGCAGTCCACGATCCACACCGACGACGGTCGTCTGCGACCCGACCTGCTCGTGCGCCTGCCCGGCGGCAAGACGATCGTGGTCGACTCCAAGGTGCCGCTCGACGCCTATCTGGCCGCGATCGAGGCCGGCTCCGAGGATCGCCCCGCACGCGCGCTGGATCTGGCGCGTCATGCCCGTCAGACGCGCGATCACATCACCAAGCTCGCCTCCAAGGGCTATCAACGCCAATTCGACTCCACGCCCGAGCTGGTCGTGATGTTCGTGCCCTCCGACGGCATCTACCAGGCCGCGCTCGCCGAGGATCCCGCGCTGATCGAATACGGCGTCTCCCAGCAGGTTCTGATGGCCACCCCCACCACCCTGATCGGGCTGCTGCGGGCCGTGCACTACGGCTGGAGCCAGGAGCAGATCGCGGAGTCTGCGCGCGAGATCGCGGAGTCCGCGCGCGAGCTGCACCGCCGGCTCGGCCCCTTCGCCGAGCATCTGGCCAAGACCGGCCGCCAGCTCGACTCGGCCGTGAGCGCCTACAACCGCGCGGTCGGCTCCTTCGACCACAAGCTCGTCCCGCAGATACGCCACATCGAGCGAGCGGGCATCGTCGCCTCCGAGCGACCGCTCGACGCGCCCCCGGCGATCGAGACCACCGCGCGGCCGCTCACCGCCCGGCTGGAGCCCGTGGCGGAGGAGTTCGCGCTGGGCCAGGCTCCGAGCGCTCCGGGCGCCCATCCGCGACCGAACCGGATCGTGACTCCCGCACGGGAGACCCCGGTCCCGTCGGAGTCCGCGTCAGACCCGGCCGACGCGCCAACAACACGAGCAGCGTAATCGCCACCGGCACGGTCGCCGGAAGCTCATCCACGAAGAAGAACAGCAGGTCGAACCCGAGCGCCAGCGCCGCCGCGAGCGCCGCGCCGCGCAACTGCCATCGCCGGCCCATCGCCGTGGCCAGCAGCCCGCCGAGAACGCCTGCCACGAACAGGTCGCCGTAACCCATCACCGCCGAGCCGAACACCGCCGTCTGGAGTCTTGGCAGTCCCGCCGCCGGGTGGGCGGCGTTCAGCGCATTGTTCGGTCTCTGCAGCAGATCCGACACCACCAGCGCGGTGTCGGCGACCGCCATCGCGACGATCCCACCCGCCAGCCAGCGCACGGGCGTCACCGCCGCCAGCAGCGCCCCCAGCGCCGCGCAGCTGAGGGCAGACAGCCCCAGCGCCGCCGCCTCCCCCGCCACCCCGCCGCGATCGCCCCACGCCAGCGCGAACAGCGGAATGACGAGCAACGCCCAGCGCGGGCACGGCGGATCGGCATACCAAGCAAGCCGGCCCAGCGCGAGCGCCGCGAGCGCCGGCACGGCGACCAGCGCCAGGTAGGTCAGACCGTCGGCGCTCGACCTTTCGGCCTCGCGCGCGATCAGCACGAACGCGAGGACCGACGCCGGTGGGATCAGCGCCCAGCGGCGGCTGCGCAACCGCGCCAGCCGCTGTGGCTCCCAGGCGCGGGGCACGGCCACCACGGCGCCCTGCACGAGTGACAGCACGGCGATCGAGATCGAGAACGGAATCATGGCTCCGCCAACATTAGGGTCCGCGTCCACGCGCGGGTCCCATAGCGGATCGCGTTCCGATAGATGGGTCAGTTGGCGGATGCGCCCACCGAGCGCTCCGTCGTGACGCCGCGCCATAGGTGGCCCTACACTCTCCGCGATGGCCGCCAGCCAGCCGCCTCCCAGCCACCAGCACGAGCACGTATACCGGCGCCGCCGCGCGGTCGCGGGCATCATCTCTCTGGCGGCTCTCGCGCTGCTCATCGCGGCGCTGAGCTCGCACGGGGGCAGCGCGCATACGACCGCCAAAGCCGACCCGCACACCAAGACGGCCGTCAAGCGCACCCCCGCCCAAGAACAGGCGCTGACCACGGCGGCCGAAGAAAAAGCTATCGACCACGTCCTCTCCTACACGCCCGCGATCACCGCCGGCGGGTCGCACGGCAACGAGGTCGCGCTCACGTTCGACGACGGTCCCGGCCCCTACACCCAGCAGCTGGTGGGCGTCCTCAACAAGTACCACGTGCGCGCCACGTTCTTCGCGATCGGCGAGGAGGAGCGCTACTTCTCGCCCGGCACGCTGCTGGAGCTGCGCTCGGGCGACGTGGTGGGCGATCACACCGAGACGCACCCGATGCTGGCCTCGATGTCCGCCCACGACCAGTATGAAGAGCTATTCGAACAGATCGCTCGTATAGAACTTTTGGATGGCCCGCGTCCACGCCTGTTCCGCCCGCCGTATGGCTCGTTCAACGCGACCACGTTCAAGCTGCTGCACAAGCTGCGCCTGCTGATGGTGCTGTGGTCGACCGACACCGATGACTACACCCTGCCGGGCGTCGCCGCGATCGAGCAGAGCGCGCTCGCGGGCGCCCATCCCGGGGCGATCATCCTCATGCACGACGCCGGCGGGGACCGCTCGGAGACGATCGCGGCGCTGCCCGCGATCATCGCCGGCCTGCGCAAGAAAGGCCTGCACCCCGTCACGATCCCGCGACTGATGCTCGACGACCCGCCGCCCCCGGGTCAACCGCTGCCGAGCAGCCTGGCGGGAGACTGACCTCGACAGCGACGGTGACCCCGTGCGGGCCACATCGTTGCGGCGCACTCGCACGAGGACCGGCGGCTCAGTGCCCGAGCTGGACCGTCTTCACGATCAGCAGCAGGACGGCGACGACCAGATAGCCGCGCAGCACCAGCATCGCGAGCCTCCGCCCCGGTGACCACACCGGCCGCTCCAGCAGCGCCAACGGCGGCATCGTCCACGTGTGGCGCTTCTCACGCGGGATCTCACCGTCTGACACCATCACGGCGGCCCCGCCGCGCTGGGTGAGCGCATAACCGCCCATCGCCACAAGCCCGATCGCAAGGACGATCGACAGAACGACGAAGAGCGTCGTCACATCGATGCTCGGGAACATCGTGTTCGCCATCAGGATCAGCGACAGCTCGATCAGCACACCGACGATCACGCTCGCGATCGCGTTCAGCCACGGCGGGTTGACCCACGGGCCGAGCACCTCGCGGTCGTTGCACAGCAGCAGCAGGAACACGGTCGCACTCGGCAGCAGCACGCCCGCGAGTGCCTGCACCGAGGTCGTGATCAGTCCCAGCGGCGCAGCGGGAATGAGCACGATGCCGGCTGCCGCCAGGACCATCAGCGTGAAGCTCGCGTAGAACCCCTTGGCGTCGAGCGGGCCACGGTTCAGGGAGTGCTTGGCGCCGAACACGTCGCCGAACGCATAGGACGTCGACAGGGTCACCGCGGCCGCGCCGATCAGCGAGGCGTTCAGCAGCACGATCGCGTAAAACGTGCCGGCCGTGGACCCCAGCGTGCGGCCCAGCTCCGTGGCGACCGCGCCGGCGTCGGAGAACTGACCGAAGTAACGCGTCCCGGCGAACGCGAACGCCGTCACGGCGATGATCGCGCCAGCGCCGATCACGACCACGAACGCGCCGATCACGGTGTCAACGCGCTCGTAGTTGATCCAGCGCGGCGTGATCCGCTTGTCGATGATGTTCGACTGCTGAAAGAACAGCTGCCACGGCGCGACCGTCGTGCCGACGATCGCGATGATCAGCAGCACCGCCGAGGAGCCGACGCCGCCGTGGATGCTCGGCACGAACGTGCTCTGGGCGATCTGACCGAGGTGTGGGCGGGCGAGGATCAGCAGCGGGATCACCAGGAAGTTGGCGATCACGAACACGTACATGAACCGCTCCCAGCTGCGAAAGCTCCCGGTCGAGGTGATCCCGATCAACGTCACCGCCGCCGCCGGCACAGCCACATAGGAGCTGACGCCGAAGTACTCCAGCGCGAGGCTCACACCGATGAACTCGGTGACGATCGTCAGGAAGTTCAGGACGAACAGGTCCCCGACCGAGAACCACCCCCAGAAGCGCCCGAACCGCTCGTTGATCAGGCGCGCGTGCCCGACGCCCGTGACCGCACCGAGACGAATGACCATCTCCTGGTTGACGATCAGCACCGGGATCAGCAACAGCAGCACCCACAACAGGGTCGTGCCGAAGTTCTGCCCTGCCTGCGAGTACGTCGAGACGCCGCCCGCATCGTTGTCGCCCACCATCACGATCAGCCCCGGACCCATGATCGCGAGCAGCGCCATACCCCGCGAACGCCAGCCATGACGCTCGCCCGTGTCGTGCATCCTGATCGTCCCCAGCGCACCGCGAATGTCGCCGATGTGCGCCTCGTCCAGGACGGGGGGCACGCCCTCGGGGCGGACGGGAGCGGGTGGCGACGAGTGCTCCGGCGGGGAGGCGCCGGGGTCGCCGGGGGTCAGCGTCGTCTCGTCGGTCGTCATCTCGTTCACCTCCTGGCCTCGCTCGCGGGATCGCACTCGTCACGTCTCGGCGCACGCCGACGCGAACAAAGTCCCGGTGAGGCGGCTACTAGGCCAGGGGGAACGGAACGTCGCCCGACACGCGTGCGGCCGGCTGGGTACTTCGTGGCTGTTCTCGGTCCATGCCGACCTCCTTCCAACGCGTGCTGTCTGGGCTCAAGCCAGGGCTCAGAGTACCAATCGCCGAATCTCCGGGAGCGCCGGAACAATCCGGGCAGTCCATCTCCGACCGGCGCCGAGCGCATCTGCGCCCGCCGGAGCTCAGTCGCTGACGACCCCGAAGCGCCGCCTCCAGCCGGCGGGCAACGTCTGCTCGAGCACGTCGTCCACCGTGATGACACCGACCATCCGCTCGTCCTCGTCTACGACGGCAAGCATCACGAGGTTGTAGTCGGTCATCGCTCGCGCGACCTCGGGCAGGTCGGCGTCCGTGCCGACCGACTCCGGCTCGTGCTCGGCCTGGGTGTGCAGAATCGACTCGGGCGCCGCGCGCAGCAGCGTGACCACTGCCACCGAGCCCGACAGCCGACCCTCGGCGTCACGCAGGTAGACGGTGCTCAGAGTGGCGGGCGCGAGATTGCTGCTGCGCACCCGCTCGATCGCCCGCACGACCGTGTCGGTCTCATCCAGCTGGATGAAGTCCGGGCTCATCAGCCCGCCCGCACTCGACGGGTTGTAGTCGAGCAGCCCTTCGATCTGGTGTCGCTGGGCGGGCGGCAGCAGCACGAGCACGCGCCCGCGGCGCTCCTGGTCGATCTCCCCGATCAGGTCGACCGCGTCGTCGGCGGCCATCCTCGCGATCACGGCCGCAACCTGCGCGTCGGGTCGCTCGCGAATGAACTCGAGCTGGTGATGCTCGTCGAGCTCCTCGAACACATCGGCCTCGAGCTCGCGGTCCTGACCGACGGCCTCGATGATCTCCTCGCCCTCCTCGTGTGAGGCCGCCTCGACGAGATCGGCGATCTCCGCCGGGTGCAGGTTGGCGAGCTTGCGGTGCGAGAACCGCAGCCGCGCGGTGGGAACGTGCCCGACGAACGGCTCCATGTCGGTCCAGTCCAGGAACGGACGGTCCGCGACCATGCCGCGCAGGCGCCGCGGCAACATCCGCCGCAGCTGCGCACGCGTGCTGTGATCGACGCCCACCACCCGCCACCAGCCCTCGATGCAGGACAGCTCGATCTCATGCGCGGTCACCAGGCGCGGCGGGTCGGCCTCGACGTTGACGAGCTTGCGCCCGAGCACGTCCTGGCCGAGCAGCACCTCCCCCACACGCCGCTCGAACCGTCCAAGGCTCAGCTTCTCGCCCGCGAGGTGCACCGCACCGGGCTGCAGGGCGGCGATCCGGTCCACCGGCACGAACAGCTCGCGCCCGCCGATCCGCGCCTTCACGCCCGTCACGGGCGGGTAGCCGCCGTCGGCCAGCCGCACAATCAGATCCTCGACGCGGCCGAGTCGCTCGCCCGCCCGATCCAACAGCGGGCTGCGCAGGAAGTTCGACAGATGCTCCACCGGCTGGGTCAAGGTGAATACACGTTACGCCGCCGCGCGGACCCCGTCGTTCCCAGGCTCGACCAGCAATGCCGCGCCGATCGCGCCCCCTAGATCGCCCAGCGCGGCGACATGGACGTCCGGAGGCCGGTTGTCCGCGAACAGATGCGGGTGCATCGCCTTGGCGATGCGCTTGGCGTACGGATCGCCGAGGCGCACTCCCAACCCACCGCCGATGACGACGGCTTCGACGTCGAGCAGGTTCACTGCCGAGGCGATCCCCGCACCGAGAGCGCGCACCGCACCGTCGACGATCTCCGTGGCGAGCTTGTCGTGACGATCCAGCGCCCGCGCCCAGATCCCGCTCGTCAGGCGCTCGCGCTCGTGCTCGCGCATCAGCTCGAACAGGTCGGTCTTGTGGCCCTTCTCCTCATGCAGCCTGCGCGCGTGCAGCTCCATCGCCGCGCGCCCGGCGTAGGCCTCCATGCAGCCGCGCCGTCCACACGTGCAGCGCGCGCCGTCGATCTCCACGACCATATGCCCGATCTCCCCGGCGCCCCCACGGCCGGTCCAGGGCCTACCGTCGAGGATCAACCCACCGCCGACCCCCGTCCCCCAGAAGACGCCGAGCAGCGATTCGTATGGCTGTCCGGCGCCGAGCTTCACCTCCGCGTCGGTGGCAACCTGCACGTCGTTGCCGACCCGCACCTCCGGCCCGAGCGCGGCCTTGAGCTTCGCCGCCAATGGAAACGTGCCTTCCCAATCCGGCAGGTTGCGCGCACTGGTTACGGCTCCGTCGGCGATCGTCCCGGGCGAGCCGACCCCGATCCCCGTCAGCCGCGCCGGCTCGACCTCGGCCGCCTTGGCCGCGTCGCGCAGCGCCCGCGCCATCGCCTTCGCCACGTCCTCCGGTCCGCCGCTCGTGGGCGTGGGCCGGCGCGCGGACCCGAGCACGGTGTGCCCATCATCGACGATCACCGTTTGGATCTTCGTCCCGCCGAGATCGATCCCGCCGTACGTGGACATCGCGGCCATCATCACACATAAAGACGAGCGGCTTCAACATTTAGGCGAATTTAGGCGTCCTTGCAGGGTTTCTTCGCACCCTCTTACGCGTCCGCCTCACCATCGATCCGAGCGAGATGACCGAGCGCACCAGAGCATCCTGGCCCGTCTACGCACTGGGAGCTCTGAGCGCCGGCGCGATCGTCGTCGCGATCCTCGTCGTGGGACCCGCGTCCGGCAACTCGAGCGCCGTAACCCGCACCGCCACCGCCGCCGAGGGGGTCGTCCAATCCACAGTCTCGGGCAGCGGCGCCCTGCAGGCCTCCAGCCAACTCGATCTCGGGTTCAAGACGAGCGGCGTCATCAGCGAGATCTACGTCTCCCAGGGTCAGCGCGTGACCGAGGGGCGACTGCTGGCCGAACTGAACCCCAAGAGCGCGGAAGTCACGCTCGCGCAATCGCGGGCGACCCTGCAGACCGCGGAGGCGAACCTCGCACAGGTCGAAGAACATGACGGCGAAATCTCGTCGGGCTCCGGGTCGGGCGGCTCCGGTGGCTCAGGCTCGGCTGGCGCAGGCTCCGCCGGCTCGGGCTCGAGCGGCTCGGGTAGATCCGCCGCGGTCTCCCAGTCTCCCGGGGAATCCCCGTCCGGCGAGAGCGCTCGGCACTCCGGCTCATCCACGCCGAGCAGCGGATCCTCGTCGTCGAGCGCGTCCGGGGAACCCGAGAGCGAAGCCGTCCGCGCAGCGAACATCGCCTCCGCCCGCGCCGCGGTGCAAGGCGACCGGCTGGCCGTCGAAGGCGACGAACAGGCGCTGGCCGATACCAAGCTATATGCGCCAAAAACCGGCACGATCGTGTCCCTGACGGGTGAAGTCGGCGAAGACGTCTCGGCACAGGGAACGACCAAGGCGTCGAGCAGCGGAGGCTCCTCCGGCGGATCGGACTCCTCCGGGTCGGGCGCGGGCGGGACGAGCGCGGGCTCCTCCGGACGCTCGGGCGCCGGGACATCCGCCTCCTCGGGCTCGTCTGACTCCTCGACCTCCTCCAGCTCGGCGTTCGCGGTCCTGAGCGACCTCAGCTCGATGCAGCTCGTGGTGCCGCTGAGCGAATCGGAAATCGGCTCTGTCAGAGACGGGCAGACCGCCACAGTCACCGTCGAAGCCCTCGACGGTGACAAGCTCGCCGCGCACGTCAATGAAGTGGCGACCCTGTCCACGAGCAACAGCGGCGTCGTCAGCTACGACGTCACCTTTCAGCTCGACCAGATGGCGGCCGGATTGAAACCCGGGATGAGCGCCACCGCCGAAGTCGTCGTCAAGCAGGCCGAAGGCGTGAACGTTCCGACCAGCGCAATCTCCGGCGAGACGGTGACCGTGATGCAGAACGGCAAGCAGGCCCGCCGGCGCGTGGTCACGGGTCTGGCCGGCAACAGCTCGACGATCATCCTCGACGGCCTGCGGGCTGGAGAAAAGGTGCTCCTGCCCACCGCGACGAGTACGGGCGCGAGCAGCCTCAGCTCCAGGCTCGGCAGGGCGTTGGGCGGCGGAGGTGGCGGCGCGCTCGGCGGCGGCGGATTTGGTGGTGGTGGTGGCGGCGGCGGCGGCGGCGGCGTCTTCTTCAGAGGCGGCGGCTGATGAGGGCGCCCTCGCACACGGTCATAGACCTGCAGGGCGTCAGCAAGACGTTCAGCATGGGCCCAGAGATCGCCGTGCACGCTCTGCGAGAGGTCTCGCTGCGAATCGCGCGCGGCGACTTCGTGGCGATCATGGGCAGCTCGGGCAGCGGCAAGAGCACGCTCATGAACATTCTCGGCTGCCTCGACACACCCTCGAGCGGCCGCTATGAGATCGACGGCATGGATGTCGGCCACATGGACGAGGACGATCTCGCCGACCTGCGCAACCGCAAGATCGGATTCGTGTTCCAGAGCTTCAACCTCGTGCCGCGCACGAGCGCGCTCGTCAACGTCGAGCTGCCGCTCGCCTACGCCGGCCTGCGGGGCGCCGAGCGCAAGCGCCGCGCCGAGCGGGCCCTGCGCTCGATGGGGATGGGCCACCGCCTCGATCATCAGCCCTCGGAGCTGTCCGGCGGCCAGCAGCAGCGCGTCGCGGTCGCGCGCGCGATCGTGACCAACCCCACGCTGATCCTCGCCGACGAGCCGACCGGGAACCTGGACTCCCATTCCACCGAGGACGTCCTGCGCATATTCGGGCGTCTGAACGAAGAAGGCCGCACCGTGGTCCTGATCACCCACGAGCCCGACGTCGCCGGTCAGGCCAAGCGGACGATCCGGCTGAGCGATGGCGAGATCGTCGCGGACCACCGCTCGCTCGACGTGCGAGACGCGCCGCCCGCGCTTCAGCATCAGAAGTCCCCCCATCGACACCCCGGCGCGGTGGGAGCGCAACCGTGATCGGCGCCGAGATGCTGCGCATCGCCTGGAGCGGGATCACCGCCAACAAGCTGCGCTCCGGCCTGACGATCCTCGGGATGACGATCGGAGTGGCCTCGATGATCGTCCTGATCGCCGTCGGCAACGGCTCCTCCAAGGCCGTGCAGTCGCGCATTCAGAGCCTCGGCACCAACGTGCTGATCGTGCTCACCGGCGGCTTTCGCGGGGGTGCCCGGGCGAACGCGGCGAGCAGCGTCTCGCTGACCAGGCAGGACGCCGAAGCCCTGCAGAGCCCCAGCCTCGCCCCGGACGTCAAGACCGCTTCGCCGGTCGTGAGCGCCGGCGCCGTGAAACTGGTCTACGGCGCCTCGAGCTACGAACCGTCCTCGTTCGTGGGCACCACGCCCTCCTATCTGCCCGCCCACGGCTACCGCGTTCAGGAAGGCGCCTCGTTCACCGCTGCGGACGTCAGCCAGCATAGGCGCGTGGCGGTGATCGGCCAGGAAGTCGTGCAGGAACTGTTCGCCGGGGTCAGCCCGGTGGGACAGAACATGAAGGTCAACGGGAGCAACTACGAAGTGGTCGGCGTGCTCGCCAAAAAGGGCGCCAGCGGAGCCACCAACGAGGACGACGTAGTGATGGCTCCGATCTCGACCGTGCAGAGCTCGCTCACCGGCTCAGGGCCGATCGACTCGATCACCGTCCAGGCCACATCCGAGTCCTCGCTGGGCGCCGCCGAAGCCGAGGTTACGCAGGTCCTCGAGGAACGCCACAAAGTCAAGAACAGCGCCGAACCGGGGTTTCAAGTCCTCAACCAGGGATCGCTGCTGGAAACCTCAAACTCCACCAGCAGCGTGTTCACGACGCTGCTCGGCGAGGTCGCCGCGATCTCGCTGCTGGTCGGCGGGATCGGCGTGATGAACATCATGCTCGTATCCGTGACCGAGCGCACGCGCGAGATCGGCATCCGCAAGGCGATCGGCGCCCGCCGCAGCGACATCCTCACCCAGTTCCTGACCGAGGCCGTGCTGGTCTCCCTGTTCGGCGGCGTCACCGGCGTGCTCGTCGGCGTGCTCGGCAGCCAGTTCGAAATCGCCGGCGTGCACCCCGAGGTCGCCACCTACTCGATCTTCCTCGCCTTTGGCGCAGCGGCCCTGTCCGGCCTGTTCTTCGGCACCTACCCGGCGGCCCGCGCGGCCCGCATGAGGCCGATAGAGGCGCTGCGCTTTGAGTAGTGCGCCCACACCCGACCAGGAGCACACGATGCCCGACCAGGAGACCACCATCCAAGAGTCCGCCGTTCATGAGCCCGCCGTTGAGGAGACCGCGCTCGCGCAGGACGAGTGGTCCGATGAGCCGGTCGAGGAGCTGCCCCGCCGCCCGCGACGTCGGTTGCTCGCCACCCCGCTCCCACTCGCCCTGCTCGGTGTGCTGCTGCTCGCGTGCGGGTTCATCGCCGGCGTGCTCGTCGAGAAGGGGCAGACCCCTTCGAGCTCGTCGGGCGGCGGCGTGTCCGGTCTCGCCTCGCGGTTCGCGGCGCTGCGGGGGTCCGGTGGCGCGAGCGGCGTCCCCGCCGGTGGCACATTCGTCGGGGGCGGCGCCGGAGCGGGCGCAACCATCGGCCAGGTCGCGTACATCGACGGAAGCACGCTGTATGTGACCGACGCCGAGGGCAACACCGTCAAGGTGAGGACATCGGCGGGCTCCACGGTGACAAAGACCGTGAAAGCCGATGTCAAGGGCATTCATCCGGGTGAAACCGTGGTCATCACGGGCGCGACGGGCTCCGGTGGCACGATCGACGCCGAATCCATTCGTGTCGGCGGTGGAGCGGGCGGCGACCTCGGCGCGCTGTTCGGCGGCTCGGGAGGCGCCGGCGGCGAGGGACGCGGTGCCGGCAGCGGCGGCGGCTCATCCGGCGGCGGCGAACCCGCCCTGTTCGGTAAGGGCGGTTGACCAACCGACTCACCGGTCGACACCACTGGCTATCTTGCGGACCCGCGATTCGCCGTCAGGCGGGGGCGCGTCCGACAGCACGATCAGCGCAAAGGAGATTCATGCCTCACATCGACAAGAACAGACGCAGATCCGCCCCCGCGGCGGCGGCCACGGGCGTGGTGACGGTCCTGCTGCTCGCCTGCCTCGGGCTGGCGGCCTGCGGCGGATCCTCGAGCAGCTCCTCCACAAACGCAAGCGCGTCCGCCACGGCCTCCACGGGCGCGGCGGGCCTTGACCGTCGTCTGGGCGCACAGGATGCCTCACGCTTCAAGGCGCTGCGCGAATGCTTGCAGAAGAACGGCGTCACGCTGCCGAAGCGAGCCCCCGGCCGGCGCCGTGGCGGTGCCGGCGGTCCGAGCGGTCCCGGGGGATTCCTGGGCGCCGGCGCGGGTGGGCCTCAACTGCCGAGCGGTGTGACGCGTGCCCAGCTGCAAGCCGCGATCAAAAAGTGCGGCGGCGGCGTCCGCGGCCAGTTCCAACGACGCGTGGGACGCTTGAAGAACCCCGCCTACCAGGCGGCGCTGGCGAAGTTCGCCGCGTGCATGCGTGAAAACGGCATGAACGTCCCGGCGCCGAACACCTCGGGCAACGGCCCGATATTCAGCACCAAGGGCCTGAACACGGCCAGCGCGCAGTTTCAAGCCGCCGAGGCCAAGTGCCGCAGCGCCCTGGCCGGCGCGCTCGATCGCGGGCCGGGCGTGGGCGCTACGGGGGCCGCCGGGACAGCGCCGCCCGGCGGCAGCGCGGCCGGCTGAGGCTCGCCGGCCCCGAGGACAGGCTCCCCGGCCGAGGGGCAAAAGAGGTATCCGGGCCGCGGTTGTTCGACGCGGCCCGGCGACGGCTACCCGCCAGAGGCTCCAGCGCCGGCGCCGGCGCCGGCGCCACCCGGCGACGCAGCCTGCGACTTGCCGGCGGTCCCCTGACCGTCGGGGATCGCGGCCGAGCTGGGCTTGACCGCGACGGTCGGCTCGGGCAGACCTGCGATGCGGCCGATCAGCTGTTCCCACTGCGCCACGCTCAGCTCGCCCGCGATCGCCACCGGCGCGGGCGCGGTCTGACCGGCGCCCGCCGGATGGGCGACGGCGGGCGTCGCGGGGGACGTCAGGGCGGCCCCGCGCGGCGCGGGCCTGAACGCGATCTCGACGTAGTCACCGTGGTCGGCGCGCGCGAGCGTGCTCGGCGCGCCGGGGTAGTGCATCAGGCTGACGATACGAGCGGGCGTGAAGACGCCCTGGAGCGTCAGCAGCGTGCGGATCGTCGTGTCGGTGATCGAGCCGGCGCCCTGGTGGCCGGCGATCGGAACGCCGTTGATCGCGACGATCGCGACCGCGTCGCCGACGTGACCCGGGGACACGTAGCCCACGGCGTCGTAGGAGCCGCAGCGCAGCGTGCCGACGGTCGGCTTCAGGCCGCTGCGCGACAGAAACGCGAGCACCGCCAGCGCCCGTTTGTCGATCGCCCCCGAGGCCACTTCGTGGCGCGAGCACGCGGACAACCCGACGCCCGGATCGGACAGCACCTCGCGCTCGAGCTGGCTCTTGGACAGCAGGAACACATCGCTCGCGGTCGCGCCGAGCAGGCTCGGACGCCCTTTCGCGCCCTGCGGGTGCAGCGCCGCGTCGAGCTGGGTCCAATTGGAGAGGATCGCGCGCGGGTCGATCGTGCTCGCGTCGCCGGCGGGCTGGATCGCGAAGCGCATATGACCGTCTCTGGCCCCTGCGGGAGCACTCACCCGGCCGAGGACGGTGCCCTCGGCCACGACGGACCCGCCGCTCAGGGGCAGCCGCCCGCTGGAAGAGACCCTGGCGCCCGCGACGGCCGCCTGGGCGTCCGGGTTGCGGTAGGGGCGGGCGAACACGCGCACCTTGCCGCTCGGCCCGGACCCGGCCGCGGAGGCGCCGGCTGCCGATCCGGGGACGGATCGCGCGGATGTGCCGGCGCTCTGCGCGGACGGACTCGCGGCCGACTCCGACTTGGGAAGCTTGTAGCTGTGGGCGATGGCGCCGAGCCCGGCGTAGGTGAACACGTCTCCGTAGACGTCCCGCAGGATCACGTACCGCCCAAGCTTGCGGGAGTAACCGAGCTTGACCACGCGTCCGTCCTGTACGGCCACCACCCGTGCGTTCGGTTCACCGCGGACGTCCACCAGTCGCGGCCCCGTGGAGGTCGCGCTCGCCGCGGACGCGGCGGTGGTCGGGGACGGCGGGGCCGAGGACCCGGGCGTCGCGGCGGCGGTGGCGGGAGCCGCCGACGCGGAGGTGGCGGTGGCGCCCGCGGTAGCGCTGGAGGATGGCGGCAGCGCGGCGGCGGTGGCGGGAGGGGTCGTCGGCGCTCCCCAGCCGATGCGCTTGCCGGTCACCGGGGGGCGTCCGTCGATGAGGCCGGTCAGCGTGGCGATCACCTGGTCGGGATACGCGGCGATCAACTTCGCGCGCAGCAGCACCGAGCTGACATACGCTTCGGAGTGGTTGTAGGCAAGGATCGCCGCGCTCAGATCGTGGGCGGCGCCCGCCGCGTTCAGATAGCGAGCCGCGGCGTAGATCGCGTCGATCGGGTTGTAGGGGTCTGCATAGCCCGCGTTCAACGCGTCCACGCCGTACTGCAGCCAGGTCGATGGCTCGAACTGCATCCAGCCCTCGGCGCCGGCGGAGGACACCGACAGGTCGGTCCCGTAGTTGGTCTCGATTTCGTTGATCGCGGCGAGGATCGGCCAGGGGACGTCGTACTGGATCGCCGCGGCCCGGTAGATCGGCAGCAGGAACAGCGGGATGCGGTAGAAGTCGAGCGCCTGCACCGACGCGGCGTTGGCCGAGCCGCCCAGCATCGCCGCCAGCGCGCCGGCCTGACCGGCCAGGAGCTGCGGGGGCAACGCCACATTGCTGGGAGCGCCGGGCGTCGCGCTCGCGCCCGGCGTCGCGGCCTTGCCGCCGTGCGTGGACTGCCCGCCCGCGGGTTGGGCTTTGGTCTGGGTGACGACGGTGCTCCCCGGTCTGCTCGTGCTGGCGCGCTGCTTGTGCCGCACGACGACCGTCGGGCCTTCCCCCCCGGTCGCGCCGGCGGGAGGCGTTATCGGAGCCGTCGTGGTCGGAACGGTGGTCGGCGCCGAGGGCTGAGTGGCGGTGGTCGAAGTGGTGGATGGTTCCCAGGGAACTTCCCGGGTCGGTTCGCCGGATGTGGTGGAGGTGGGCGGCGCGCCGTTGGTCGTCGTCGGGCCGGTGGCTCCTTCCGCGCCCAGAGCGCCGCCCGCAAGCGGCCCGCCGAGGCTCGCCGCCGTGAGACCGCCGCCCGCGAGCACCGAGAGCACCGCGCGCCATGGCGGGCGCCGCGCGCCCACGCGGCGCCCGCCGCTCGCCGGCGGCCTTTCGGGGGGCTTGTCCTCGTGCGGTCCCTTATTCATTGCGGATCGGTGGTCGGCGCCGCTGACCCACGATCGCGGGACGCCGCCTGTATTCATATCGGCAGACAAGCAAGATCCCGTAAAGGATTCGTTAAGCGCAAACGCCGGACAGTGCTCTGACTGCGGACCGTAGCGATGTTCGCGGCGGAACGTCGCAGTTTGCGCCGCACCGCTCTATTCTTCGTTGCGAAGGGTTATTGTTCAGAGCCGGCGGTCGGGTCCGGCGGGTCGCTATACACGTCAGCGGGAGAGGGATTGATGCTTGAGATGCCCAGAGTCAGGATCGTCGCCACAACGCTGGTCGCCTGCACGCTCGCGCTCTGCCTGGCCGCGGCCGCGGCGCAGGCGGAAGAGACCGTGACGATCACCAAGGCCGGCTTCTCCCCCGACGCGCTGGGAGTGCCGACCAACGTGTTCGGCGAAGCGAGGATCGGCTCGACCAATCTGCCCGTGCCCTCGCCGATAACCCACATCAACGTGATGGGCCCGGCCGGCCTGACCCTGAACCTCGAAGGCACCGGCACGTGCACCGCGGCGACGCTCGAAAACGTTGGTCCCTCAGGCTGTCCCGCGGACTCCAAGGCCGGGTTCGGCGGCGGTGAGGGCGCATACGAAATCGCCCACGAAGTCATCAACGAGAACTTCACGGTCGACTTCTTCCTTGCCAACAACAAGCCAGGGCACGTCGAACTGCTGATCTACCTGGACGGCGCCACCCCCGTCTCGATCCAGCTCGTGTTCACCGCGCCGGTGATCAAAGAGCCCAAGCCCTACGGGCTCGGCTTCAGCCTCAACGTGCCGCTCATCAAAGTGCTGCCCGAAGCCTCCGACGCCTCGGCGATCAGCGCCTTCTTCACGGCCGGCGCGAAAAACGTCGCCTACTACAAGAAGGTCCACGGTAAGCGCAAGCTGTTCCACGTCAAGGGCATCATCACCCCCAAGACCTGTCCTCTCGGGTACTGGCCGGGCGCCTCGGAAATCAGCTTCGAGGACGGCTCGACCGTCAAAACCACGACCAAGATTCGCTGCCCGAAGAAATAGTCGGGCTCGGAGCCGGTGCGACGTGGGTCCGAGGCAGACAGCGGAATGAGTCGGCCACCGATCCGCGCCACGCCATGGGTGGTGAGCCGGCGAGCGGCCACGGTCGTGGCGGCGCTCACGGCGTGCTGCGCCTGCGCCGCGACGGCGATGGCGCAGACGGAAACAGCCGCGAGCATGCGTCCCTCGCTGCTTCCCGACCGGCTCGGAGCGAGCACCGCGCTCACGCTCGCGTTCCGGTTCTCCGGCGGCGCGGAAGGCGTGCCGGAACCGTTGCGCGGGATGGTCGTGCGCCTGCCGGCGGGGCTGACCATCAACCTGCGCGGCGCCGGAATCTGCCCGCCCTCACGGCTGCGAAGCAGAGGCGCGGGCGGTTGTGAATCCAAATCGCTCGTGGGGCGCGGCCACGCGCTGATGAAGGTGCACGCGGGCTCGCTCGCGGTCGGAGAGGAAGCCACCGTCTGGATATATCGCGGCCCCAACCGAGGCCCACACCAGACGCTCGAGATCTTCAGCCAAGGCGAAACCCCGCTGGACGAGAGCACGATCGCCACCGGCGTGCTGGCGCCGGACGGCGGTCAATACGGCTCCAAGCTGACGGTGTCCGTCCCCGCAATCCCGACACTGGTGCTCGAGCCGGACGCCTCGTTCGCCTCCCTGTCGCTGACGGTCGGCGGGATCGGGCGTCCCAGGGCACACGCCGCCGCGGGCTCGATCCTCGTGCCGCACAGCTGTCCCGCCGGCGGGTTTCCGTTCGCCGCCGACTTCACGTTCACCGGCGGCGCCACCGCAAGTGCGTCCACCACCGTCGCCTGCCCGTAGTCACCGTGCACGCCACGACGCGATAATCTGAGCCCATGACGACGATCCTGTCCATCATCCAGCTGGCGATCTGCGTGGTCCTGGTCTTCCTCGTGCTGATGCACTCCGGCAAGGACTCGGGCCTGTCCGGTGCGTTCGGGGTCGGCAGCGGTCAGGGTCCGCTCGGCGGCGGCTCGATGGTCGAGCGCAACCTCAACCGCTGGACCGTTTTCTTCGCGGTGCTGTTCTTCTTGAACGCGATCATCCTGCTCAAGAGCTAGGCGCCTGAGGTGCCCGGGAAGAGTCCCCGGGCACCACGTCTCCGAGCGCCGCCAGCCGGTCGAGGATCGCGACGGCCTCCGCGCGCAGCGCCCCGTCGATCGCGGCGTAGTCCTCGGAGGAGAGCTTGCCCGTGCGGTAATCCAGCTCGGCGTCGCGGATCTCACGGTACTTGGCCTCGCGCGCGGCCTCCAGCTCGGCGCGATCCGCCACCGACTCCGGGTCGGGCGGGCGCCGGGCGGCGCGCAGCGGCGCGCTGACGAGCAGGATCACGGCGCCCAGCAGCGCGACGGTGACCAGGGCGACGAGGACGTTCACGCGCTCTACGCTCCGCTCAGGCGCGCGCGAGACCCTGCGCGGCGCGGGCGCGACGGCCACGCGCGAGCACCGACACGCGCCGGCGCATCGCGCTGGGCGCGGGCCAGATCGCGATCAGGCCGCCGCCGAACACGATCAGCCCGCCGAGCCAGATCCACATCACCAGCGGCGAGACGATGAAGTGAAACTGCGCCGGCGGCGGGTGCTGCAGGTAGGAGCGCGCCAGGTAGGCGACCGCGATCAGGGCGTCTTCGGGATGCACGAACGGGATCGTGCGGTTGCCGATTGCGACGATCCGCTTCAGCTGAGGCGTTTCGATGTTCGGCGCGACCGCGCTCCACACGTCGCGCGTGACCCCCGCGCTCATCGCCACGTGACTTACGGGCTGACCGCCGATCAGACTGCCGACGGATCCCTGCGAGGGTTCGTCGGAGGCGTAATAACCCTCGCTCGGATACAGCGTCGCGACGTGCCGTCCGTGCTTGCTGACGTTCAGGACCGCTCCGAGACTCAGCGTGGCGCCGGTGTGGGCGGCGTCGTTGCTCGGCGTGACCGTCGCCGTCGGGCGTACGTAGTGGACGGTATAGGCGCCAACCCTGCTGGACTGTCCGACGGACAGCGTCGGCTCGACGGCGTGCTGGAACGAGGAGGACGCCGCCACGCCGACGAACAGCACGGCGATGCCGACGTGCACGATGTAGCCGCCGTAGCGGCGGCGGTTGCGGCGCACGAGCGCCACCAGCGCGACCGGGGCCGCCTCGCCCGCCATCGCCCGCCGCGCGCGCACGCCGCGGACGAACTCCTGACCGACGCACCCGAGCACGAACGCGGCACAGCCGAACATCGCCAGCGCGAACGGCTTGCCGGACACGCCCGCGAGCAGCAGCACCGCGATCGTGCTCAGCGCTATGCCCACCGGCGCGAGGAAGTTGCGCCGCGCGTTGGCGAGCGTCGCCCGCCGCCAGGCGATCACCGGTCCGACACCGCTGAGCAGCACCAGGATCAGTGCCAGCGGCACCGTGTAGCGGTCGAACCAGGGCGGCCCGACGGAGGCCGCTTTGCCGGTCAGCGCTTCGGAGATCAGGGGAAAGTAGGTGCCCCAGAAGATCACGAAGCAGAGCGCGACGAGCACGACGTTGTTGGCGAGGAACACCGACTCACGCGAGAGCAGCGAGTCGATGCGGTGCTCGGATCTCAGCATGTCCCGGCGCGTGACGACCAGATAGATCGAGCCGGCGATCAGCACGCCGATCAGACACACGAACGGCACGCCAAGGGTCTGCCCGCCGAACGCATGGATCGAGTTGAGCACGCCGCTGCGCACGAGGAACGTGCCCATGATCGCCAGCGTGCCGGTGGCGAGCACGAGCGAGGCGTTCCACACCTTCAGCATCCCCCGCTTCTCCTGGATCATCAGCGAGTGCAGGAACGCCGTCCCCGTCAGCCACGGCATCAGCGAGGCGTTCTCGACCGCGTCCCAGCCCCAGTACCCGCCCCAGCCGAGCTCGGCGTAGGACCAGCGGGCTCCGAGCAGGATGCCGAGGCCGAGGAAGAACCAGGCGGCGAACGCGAAGCGGCGGATCGCCCTGATCCACTCGGCGTCCACGCGCCGCGCGAGCAGCGCCCCCATGCCGAACGCGAGCGGGATCGTGCACAGCGTGTAGCCGGAGTAGAGCATCGGCGGGTGGATCATCATCGTCGGGAAGCGCAGCAGCGGATCCAGGCCCGCGCCTTCCACGGGCGCCGGACGGGTCGTCGCGAACGGGTTCGCGTAGAAGATCATCAGCGACACGAAGAACCCGCCGAACCCGAGCAGGATCGCGGTCGCGTACGCCGCCACGTCGCGCATCCGCCTGCGCGTCAGGAACAGCACGAGGCTCGACCACATCGACAACAGCCACGCCCACAAGAGCAGCGAGCCTTCTTGCGAGGACCACACCGCGGCGGCCTTGTAGAACGTCGGCGTGGTCGCGCTGGAGGTGTCGGCGACCGTGTTGAACGCGAAGTCATCGCGCAGGAACGCGATCTCCAGCACGGCGAAGGCGACCGTCAGGATCCCCGCCAGCGCATACACCGCGCGCCGCCCCGAGTCAGACCACGCCGGCGCTCCCCGCCGCACCCCGTACAGCGATGCGCCGATCCCGTACACGCAGACGGCGAGCGCGAGCAGCAGGCAGACGCTGCCGAGCGAGGCCATCAGCGCTCAGCGCCCGTGCGCGCCGACGCACGCGACGGGTCGGGCGTCGTCATGGCCGCCGAGTCGTGTCGATCTGAGGCCGGGCATGCCACTCAGTAGCTCTGCTTGCCGGCCGCGGGCGGCGCGGCCTTGTACTTCGACGGGCACTTCGTGATCAGCGAGTCCCGTTCGCCGAGGAATGCGCCGCCCTGCTTCTGCACGGTCACGATGATCTCGCGCCCTTCGCGGAACGGGTCGGGGACCGTTCCGGTGTAGGCGACCGGGACGACCGTCCCCCCCACGCGGTCCTCGACGCTGAAGTCGAGCGTGCCGCCGGAGCGATGCACCGAGCCGCCGACGACCGTGCCCGTCACCTGGTAGCTGCGTCCGGGTCGGGCCTGATGGACGAGCTGGCTGGGCGTGAGCGCAGGCGAGGCGGCGCTGAAGCTCGTGTAGATCAGCGCTCCGGCCAGCACCACGGCCGCACTGAGGGCCACCGTCAGCCGCACAGTTCGCTTACGCGCGGGGTTCATCGCCTTGAAGTATTTCACGGGCCGCCGGCCCCGGCGTGGGTCGCTCGGGGCACATGAGCGCCGCCGCTGCGAAGACGGCCCAGGAAATAGTGCGTTAGCAGCGAAACCTTTGGGGGTGCGCAGAGTCTTTACAGGTAGATCGTCATGAGAGCCGCCGCGCTACTGCAACGCCTACCCCATCCAGCCGACACCGAGCGTCCGCGCCGACATCGACGGCGCAAGCGCACGGCTGCCGCACGCACGAGGAGCCTCCACCTGGCCGCACCCACCGCCGGGCAGGACGCGAGCGTCGCCCGCGTGCGCCTCGCCGGCGGGCCGATCGACAACGCCTCCTACACCTGCGCCTGCGGGTTCGTGTTCGCGGCGTCGGTCTCCACCACAGTGCGATGCCCGCACTGCGGCGCCGATCAGGCCTGGTAGACCTCGAACGAGGGGGCTCCGTAAGCGGTCGCGTCGCAGAAGTGACGTACCCTGCGCGGGAACGCAATCGCTGAATTACGTCGCACGCGCATGGCACGGACTCGCGCCTGTCGACGCGAGCCGTGCCGGGTCTCGCCCCGAAGCAGTTACCTGATGTGCATCCCCGAGATCGCGCGGGAGATCACCAGCTGCTGGATCTCGGCTGTCCCCTCGAAGATGTCGTAGATCTTCGCGTCGCGGTGCCAGCGCTCGACGGGGAACTCGCGCGTGTAGCCGTTGCCGCCGAGGATCTGGATCGCGCGCTCGGTCACCCACACGGCGACCTCGCCGGCCTTGAGCTTGGACATCGAGCCCTCGGCGTTCTCGAACGGGACCTGGTTGCGGCCCATCCAGGAGGCGCGCCAAACGAGCAGGCGGGCGGCGTCGATCTCCATCTTCATGCGCGCGAGCGTGAAGGCGATCGACTGGTTCTCGATGATCTTCTTGCCGAACTGCTCGCGCTCCTTGGCGTACTCCAGCGAGTACTCGTAGGCCGCGCGGGCGATCCCCAGCGCCTGGGAGCCGACCGTCGGACGGGAGGCCTCGAACGTCTGCATCGCGGCCTGGGACTTGTTCTTCTTGCCCTCGCGCACGCGGGCGATGCGCTCGTCGAGCTTGTCCTTGCCGCCGAGCACGTGGCCGGCCGGGATGCGACAGTCGTCGAGGAACACGTCGGCGGTGTGCGACGCGCGCAGGCCGTGCTTGGAGACCTTCGTGCCCTGGGAGATGCCCGTGGTTTCGCTCATCGGCACGACGAACGCGGCGTGTCCTTTCGAGCCCAGCTCGGGGTCGACGGTGGCGATCACGACGTGCACGTCGGAGATGCCGCCGTTCGTGGCCCACGCCTTCTGGCCGTTGAGCACCCACTCGTTGCTCGCCTCGTCGAACTTGGCGCGGGTGCGCACGTTCGACACGTCCGAGCCGGCGTTCGGCTCCGAAGCGCAGAACGCGGCCACCTTCAGGTCCTCAGGCGTGCCGAAGCAGCGCGGGATCCACTCGCCGATCTGCTCGCCGGAGCCCTGGCCGAAGATCGCGGCCACGGCCAGCGCGGTGCCCATGATCGACATGCCGATGCCGGCGTCGCCCCAGAAGAGCTCCTCGTTGACGATCGACAGCGTCAGGCCGGTCGGGTCGGCGAAGAACTGCGCGAGCCCTTCGAACCCGTACAGCCCGATCTTGGCGGCCTCCTCGATGATCGGCCACGGGGTCTGCTCCTTCTCGTCCCACTCGTGCGCTGCCGGGCGCATGACGTCGGCGGCGAAGCCGTGGACCCACTGGCGGATGTCCTTCTGATCCTGGGTCAGCGCCATCGAGAACGCCGCCTCCTGGTTGGCCGAGGCCGTGATCGCCTCGACGGCGGCCTCGGCGGCCTCTGTATTGCGCTCCTCCGGGGGAGTGGCGACGGTGGGCGTGGCTGACATCTGGCGGGATCTCCTTCGAATGGGGCGCGCGGAGCGCCGGGCGGCTGCGGACAGATGCCTCGGATGAGGCAGGGTGCGGCCATTAAGCCTAGCCAAAAACGACGACGACCTCAAATCTGGTTACCCAGAATGAGGACATCCTCAAGTTGGTTGTCTCCAAACTGGCTAATCTGGATTTGTTTTGTGGTATTAGTGTGCATCGCCATTCATCATGTCGTCGATGCAGAAAGTGGTTATGTCCATACGCACTCCCGCCGTCGTCCTGACCCTGCTGGCCGCCGCGCTCGGCCTGGCCGCCTGCGGCAGCAGCTCCTCGAGCTCGGCCTCGGGCGGTGACTCGCACGTCACGCTCGTCGCCTACTCCACCCCGCAGGGCGCCTACGAAAAGCTGATCCCGGCGTTCCAGGCCACGCCTGAAGGCAAGGGCGTCTCCTTCAGCCAGTCCTACGGACCCTCGGGCGAACAGAGCCGCGCGGTCGCAAACGGGCTGCACGCGGACGCGGTCAACTTCTCGCTCGAACCGGACGTCACGCGCCTGGTCAAGGCGGGCCTGGTGTCCTCGAGCTGGAACCAGAACGCCACGCACGGGTTCGTGACGGAGTCGGTCGCGGTGATCATCGTGCGCAAGGGCAACCCCAAGCACATCACGAGCTGGGCGGACCTGGTCAAGCCGGGCGTGGGTGTGCTGACGCCGAACCCGTTCACGTCGGGGAGCGCGCGCTGGAACATCATGGCCGCGTACGGCGCGCAGATCAAGGAAGGCAAGAGCCCCGCTGAAGCGCAAGCGTATTTGCAGGCGATGTTCAAGAACGTCGTCAGCCAGGACAGCTCGGCGCGTAACGCGCTGCAGACGTTCCTGGCCGGCCGCGGGGACGCGCTGATCGACTACGAGAGCGAGGCGATCGCCGATCGGAAGAAGGGCGCGGCGATCGAATACGTGATCCCGCCGCACACGATCCTGATCCAGAACCCGGTCGCGGTCGTCGGCTCGAACGCGAGCGCGAGCAAGTTCGTGAACTACCTGATCTCGCCCGCCGGGCAGAAGATCTGGGCTGAAAAGGGCTACCGCCCTGTGATCCCAGGGGTGGCGGCGCCGGGCCAGTTCCCGACGCCGACGGGCCTGTTCACGATCGATGACCTCGGTGGGTGGACCGCCGTGGATAAGCAGTTCTTCGAACCGGAAACGGGGATCGTGACGAAGATCGAGCAGTCGCTGGGAGTGTCAACCTCGAAATGAGCGCCACGCCCACCGCCTCCGCCACTGCGCCTGGGCGCCTGAAAGCCCCCGCCCTCCTCGGGGGTGGGCGTAGCGCGGCGGGGGCGCTCGGCAAGGGCATGATCGGCGTCTACCTGTCGGTGCTCGTGCTGCTGCCGGTGGCCGCGCTGCTGGCGAAGGCCGGCAGCGGCGGGCTGGACGCGTTCTGGCGCGAGGTGAGCGGGCCGCAGGCGCAGGCCGCGATCAAGCTGACGCTCGTGATGTCGGCGATTGTGGTGAGCGTCAACGCGGTCTTCGGCACGCTGATCGCGTGGGTGCTCGTGCGCGACGAGTTCCCGGGCAAGCGCACGGTCAACGCTCTGATCGACCTGCCGTTCGCGCTGCCGACGATCGTCGCCGGGGTGGTGCTGCTGGCGCTGTACGGAACCAACAGCCCGCTGGGCATCGACGTGGCGTTCACGCGCGCGTCGATCGCGCTGGCGCTGCTGTTCGTCACATTGCCGTTTGTCGTCCGCTCGGTGCAGCCGGTGCTGATCGAGATGGACCGCTCGATGGAGGAAGCCGCCGCCTCGCTGGGCGCCGGGCCGGTGACGGTGCTGCGCCGGATCGTGCTGCCGACGCTCACGCCCGCGATCGTCTCGGGGGTCGCGCTGAGCTTCGCGCGCGCGGTCGGCGAGTTCGGCTCGCTGGTGCTGATCACTGGCAACCTGCCTTTCAAGACGGAGGTCGGCTCGGTGTACGTGTTCAGCCAGATCCAGGACGAAAACCTGCCGGCGGCGGCCGCGGTATCGGTCGTGCTGCTGGCCGCCGCGCTGATCGTGCTGGGCGCGCTTACGTTCATATCGCGCTGGAGGTCAAAGCATGTCCTTTAGCAAGCTCGGTCTGCGCACGGTCGCGCTCGGCTATCTCGCGCTGCTCCTGCTGGCGCCGGTGGCGATGATCTTCTACCGCACGTTCGAACACGGGATCGCGCCGGTATGGGACGCGGTGACGGCGCCCAACGCGGTGCACGCGTTCTGGCTCTCGATCGAGATCGTCGCGATCGCGGTGCCGCTTAATACCGCCTTCGGCGTCGGCATGGCGCTGCTGCTGGAGCGCGGCTCGTTCAAAGGCAAGGCGCTCTTGAGCACGCTCGTAGACCTGCCGTTCGCGATCTCGCCGGTGGTCGTGGGACTGGCGCTGGTGCTCGTGTACGGGAAGACCGGGTGGTTCGGGGACTGGCTGATCGGGCACGGCATCCAGGTGATCTTCTCGGTCCCGGGGATGGTGCTCGCGACGGCCGTCGTGTCGCTGCCGTTCGTCGTGCGCGAGACCGCGCCGGTGCTGCGCGAGCTGGGCACCGACGCCGAGCAGGCCGCGGCGACGCTCGGAGCGGGCGCGTGGCTGACGTTCCGGCGGATCACGCTGCCGGCGATCAGGTGGGGCGTGGTTTACGGAGTCGTGCTCACGACCGCGCGCGCGCTCGGAGAGTTCGGCGCCGTGAGCGTCGTCTCGGGTCGCATCGAAGGTCAGACGCAGACGCTGCCGCTGTACGTGCAGGGGCAGTTCGAGAACTTCAACATCACCGGCGCGTACGCGAGCGCGGTGGTGCTGGCGCTGCTGGCGCTCGCGACGCTGGTGGCGATGAATCTGCTCACCCGCCGCACCCGGCGGGAGAGCGCTCTGACGACACTGTGAGAAGGAGCTGAGCATGGCGATCGAGGTACATGACGTGAGCAAGCGGTTCGGGGATTTCGTCGCGCTCGACGACGTGTGCATCCGCGTGAACGACGGCGCGCTGACGGCGCTGCTGGGCCCCAGCGGGAGCGGCAAGTCGACGCTGCTGCGGATCATCGCCGGCCTGGAGAGCCCCGACTCGGGCGAGGTGCGCATCGGCGAGGAGGTCGTGACCGACGCGCCCGCGCGCACGCGCGACGTGGGCTTCGTCTTCCAACACTATGCCCCGTTCAAGCACATGACCGTGCACGACAACGTCGCGTTCGGCCTGACCGTGCGCAGACGCCCGAAGGCCGAGATCCGCGGGCGCGTGAGCGAATTGCTGGGGCTCGTCAGGCTCGACGGCCTGGCCGACCGCTACCCCTCGCAGCTCTCGGGCGGTCAGCTGCAGCGCATGGCGCTCGCGCGGGCGCTGGCGGTGCAGCCGCGGGTGCTGCTGCTGGACGAGCCGTTCGGCGCATTGGACGCGCAGGTGCGGGCGGAGCTGCGCGAATGGCTGCGACGGCTGCACGAGGAGATCCACGTGACGACGATCTTCGTGACCCACGATCAGGAGGAGGCGATGGAGGTCGCCGAGCAGATCGTGGTCATGAACAAAGGCAGGATCGAGCAGGCGGGCACGCCGCGCGAGCTGTACGAGAGCCCGCGCAACGAGTTCGTGATGTCGTTCATCGGGCCCGTCAACCGCCTCGGCGAGGCGACGTTCCTGCGCCCACACGACATCCAGATCCTGCCCTCCGCCGCGGGCGAAGGCACGGAGGCCTTGATCGAGCGCGTGGTGCACCTCGGCTTCGAGGTGCGCGTCGAGCTGAAGCTGGGCGACGGGCGCGACATCTGGGCGCAGGTCACGCGCGAGTCGGCGCAGGAGCTGGAGCTGCACGAGGGACAGATCCTCGCCGTGCGCCTGCCCGAGCCGCGGGTGTTCGCGACCTAGCGCGTTTCCCAGGCTTCCTCTTGTTTCGTGAGAGCGACGATGTCCTTCGGCAGCTTCCCTGAGGCGACGTCCGCGAGCGTGACGTGCTCCAGCACTTTGCGCAGGTTCGCGCGCAGCGCCAGCCACACCTGTTGCAGCGACTCGGCCGAGCCCGCGTAGGAGACCTCCTCGGGACGCAGGCCGCGGACGCCCACGAGCGGCCCCTCGACCGCGCGGATGACCTGCGCGAGGTTGACCTCCGCGGGCGGGTGCGCGAGCCAGTAGCCGCCCTCGGGCCCGCGCTGGCTGCGGACGAGACCAGCGGAGCGCAGCTGGGTGAGGATGTTCTCCAGGAACGACACCGGAATGCCCTGAGCCTTCGCCACTTCGTCGACCTTGCGCGGCGCCTCCTGGCTGCCGGAGGCCAGCTCGACGACGGCGCGCACGGCGTAGTCGGCCTTGGCGGTGACGTGCATCGCAGGGATTCTCCCGGAAACGGCGGCGGACGGCGCCCCCGGCGCGCCACGGGGCGTAGGATGATGGCCATGTCCGAGCAGCGGACAGCAGGCGAGGGCACGAGCGAACAGCCGAGCTGGACGTTCGAGCCGGGACACACCGAGGCCGGGTTCCGGGCGCGCCACATGATGGTCACGTGGGTGCACGGGCTGTTCAAGGACGTGCACGGCAAGCTGCACCTCGACCTGGAGCACCCGCTGCAAGGCACGTTCGAGGGCAGGATCGACGCCCGCAAGCTGTGGACCGGACAGGACGAACGCGACGCGCACCTGCGCAGCGCCGACTTCTTCGACGTGGAGAACCACCCCACGATCGAGTTCACGGGCCGGCTGACCGAGCGAGTCGGTGACATCGCGTTCAAGGCCCGCGCCGAGCTGACGATCCGCGGGGTGACGAGGGCGGTGGACATGGACGTGTCATATCTCGGCAGCTGGAAGACGCCGTTCTGGGTGGGCGATCAGAACAAGGGCACGCTGACCCGCATCGGGTTCGAGGCCAGGACGCGCATCGACCGCCACCAGTGGGGCGTCTCCTGGCAGGATCAGATCCCCGACGGCGGCGTCGTCGTGAGCAACGAGATCGAGCTGACGATCGACGTCGAGGCGATCCTCGACGCGGATCTGCAGAGCACCGGCGCGATCGAGTTCTACCGGGAGTAGCCCGGGATCGGCTCAACCGGGCGGCGCCGCGGATGTGCGCGTCGATCCGTCCGTGGCGTGTCGCAGGATGCCGGGCTCTTTGACGCGTTCTCCCTCCACATCGCTGCGCGCATGGCAACGCCGCGCGCTCGTCCACCTCGGCGACTGGCGGGAGGACCCTTCCTGATCTCGGCCGCGCCCGGCGCCGGCAAGACGCGACCGGCGCGCAGCCGCGAGGTGACCACGAAGTCGAGGCGCTCCCCGGGAAACGAACATGATCGCAGATGCATCTGATGTAGAATCTGCATCATGTCTGAGCGCAGAATTACACTTCCCGAGTAGCTCGCCGTTTGCCGTCGTGCCGGGCCGGCCATGCCGGGGCGCGCTCCCTCAATCTCGAACCTCCAAGCGGACTCTCAAACGCACCCGAACAACGACACGTGAGATGGACCGATCAACGGCTCGGGCGGCCATTTTGCAGGCACTTCATGAGGGTGAGCGAGGGGACTCGAACCCCCGACCGCCTGGACCACAACCAGGAGCTCTACCAACTGAGCTACGCCCACCACGTGAGACGATCGGAGTCTAGCGTGGGGTAGCGGCGCGACGGACCCATGTCAGGACGGGCTCGAATCCAACGAGCTGAGCGTGGATTCGGCCAGCGCGAGGGACTCGCTCGGCGAGAGCTCGGGGCGGCGCTCGGCGGCGAGCCGCCACGCCTGCAGCAGCACCCCCGGGTCGGAGCCCAGCAGAGGCTGCAGCTCGGTGTCGGGCGATCGAGGCACGGCGACCGTTCCCCCGCTCGCGGGCGCCGCGGGCGCGGAGGCGAGCGCCTGGGCGATCACGCGCTCGGTGACGTCCTGCGACTGGTGCTGGGCGTTGCGCCAGCCGCGGCCCATCGCGAGATCCTCGATCGGCAGGTGCGGGCCCTCCAGCACGGTCAGACGAGCCTGATGCGGGCTCCACTTGCGTTCGCCCAGCTCGATCCATTCGTCGCGGGACCAGGGCTCGACGATCTGCGACAGCTCGGCGTCGGTCAGGTTGAACGCACACGCGTTATGTGGAAACTGACGCAGCTCGACGTGGAACATGCGCTGAAGGCTCCCATGCCGGCGCCCGGCGCGTCGTTCGGGGTCAGCGGGCGTGCGCGGTGAGCGAGTCCGGCCCTGCCTGCTCTCCGCCGGGACCCAGCCGCGCGCGCATGATGCGCACGGCCTCGGGGTTGGAGTCGATCAGCACGTAGCGGCGGCCCAGCGCCGCGGCGGCCGCGCCGAGCGTGCCGGAGCCGGCGAAGAAGTCCAGGCACCAGTCGCCCGGGCGGGTGGAGGCCTGGACCATGCGCCGCACGATGCCCTCGGGCTTTTGCGTCGGATAGCCGGTCTTCTCGCGCCCGCGGGTGGGCACGATCGTGTGCCACCAGACGTCCGTGGGCAGCTTGCCGCGCGCGACCTTCTCGGCCGTCACCAGCCCGGGCGCCATGTAGGGCTCGCGGTCTACCGCGGCCGAGTCGAAGTGGTAGGCCGACGGGTCGGCGACGTAGACGAGGATCGTGTCGTGCTTGGGCGGCCAGCGCCGGCGCGTGCGTGCGCCGTAGTCATACGCCCATACGATCTCGTTCAGGAAGCACTCGCGGCCGAACATCTCATCGAGCAGCAGCCGGCAGTAGTGGGACTCGCGGTAGTCGATGTGGAAGTACAGCGTCCCCTCGCGTGCGAGCAGCCGGCGGGCGTGCAGCAGGCGCGGGCGCAGGAACGCCAGGTAGTCGTCGAACGAGTCGCGATAGGAGGACTCGGCGAGCAGACGCGTGGCGTAGCGGCGGCCCTGAAAGCCCGTGCGATCGCCGTCGGGGTCGGGGACCGTGCTGAGGACGCGGCGAGCCTGGGCGCGACCGGTGTTGAACGGCGGGTCGATGTAGATCAACTGGAACGAGCCGTCGGCGAAGCGCGGGAGCAGCTCGAGGTTGTCACCAAGCAGGATCTCATCGGCGTCGGGATGGCCGGAGGTGGAGCCCACGAGCGGCAAGGCTAATCGGTGTGGCGGCAGTTCGATCGGAACGGGATGCCACGACCGTCGAGGCGGCGTGAGTCGGACGGGTCGGGCGCTCGCAGCCGGGGGCGGCCGGCAAACACTCGCCTCGCGCACGCCCTTGCTCCCCCGAATGGCGGCCGGCCCGCGTCGGTCGGTGGCTCAGGACTGGAGCGCGCGCTCGATGTAGGGGCCGAGCAGCTCCGCGATCGAGGCGGCGGTCATGCCAGCCGGGCCGACGGGCAGCGCGACGTAGCTGATCCCCAGGCGGACCAAGCACTCGGCGAGCAGCGCGGCGTCGTGCAGGGCGGCTTGGGGCCAGCGCGCGAGGATCGCCGCGCACAGCCGCTCGGCGGCACCCTGCACGAGCGGCTGCCCCTGGGTGGTGAGCAACGGCAGCATCTCCCCCGACCCGGCGATCGCCGAGCGGATCAGCGGGTCCTCGGCGGCCGCGTCGAGGAACAGCCCGAACGCCGCGGTCAGCGCCGCGATCGGATCGTCTGAGTGGGCGTCCAGCGCCGTCTCGATCGCGGCGATGAAGCGCTCGGCCTCGCGCAGCACGAACGCCTGGGCGAACTCCTCGCGCGAGCCGAACTCCTTGTACAGCGTCTGGCGGCTGACGCCCGCGGCGAGGGCGATGTCGGCCATCGTGACCTCGCTCCAGGCGCGCTGCTCGAGCTCGCGCCGGGCGGCGTCGAGCAGCGTGTCGCGTAGCAGCGCGCGGGCCGCGACCGCGTAGGGCATCGGTGTGGAGGTCGCGACGCTCACGCGCGTGGCTCATAGCGCGCAAGCACGCGTGCGTGCGCGCGCGGGTGGATGTTGGCGCGGGTGAGGTCGCCGTCGTAGTGCTCGAGCAGGCGGTGGTCCATCACGCGCCGCCACACCGGCGGCAGCACGGCGGCGAGGATCATGCCCGCGTAGCCCGTGGGCAGCTGCGGCGCCTCGTCGAAGTGGCGCAACGCCTGGTAGCGGCGCAGCGGGTTGGCGTGATGGTCGGAGTGGCGCTGCAGGTGATAGAGCAGCACGTTGGAGGCGACGTTGTTGGAGTTCCAGCTGTGCTCGGGCGCGGTCCGCTCGTAGCGGCCGTCCTCGCGGCGTGAGCGCAGGAGACCGTAGTGCTCGAGGTAGTTGACGACCTCCAGCAGCGAGAACCCGACGACCGCCTGGATGACGAGATAGGGCAGCACGATCGGCCCGAACACGAGCGCGAGCGCAGCGAACAGCGCGACGGTCATCGCCCACGCGCTCAGCGCGTCGTTGCGGATGCTCCACGCCCCCCGACCCATGCGCTGCAGGCGGACGCGCTCGAGCTCCCAGGCCGAGCGCAGGCTGCCGGAGACGGTGCGCGGCCAGAACGCGTAGAACGACTCGCCCAGGCGCGCGCTGGCCGGGTCCTCGGGCGTGGCCACGCGCACGTGGTGGCCACGGTTGTGCTCGATGAAGAAGTGCCCGTACCCGGTCTGGGCCAGGGCGACGCGGCTGAGCCAGCGCTCGGTCCAGGCGCGCTTGTGGCCGAGCTCGTGCGCGGTGTTGATCGCCACGCCCGCGACCATCCCGACCGTCAGCGCCAGCCCGAGCGACTCGAACACGGACAGGCCGCCGTGCGCCCACATCCAGCAGGCGAACACCAGGCCGGCGTACTGCAGCGGCAGGAACAGATAGGTGCACCAGCGGTAGTAGCGGTCCTGCTCGAGCCACTTGATCACGCTGTCCGGCGGGTTGGAGGCGTCCAGCCCGACGAGGAGGTCGAGCAGCGGGAACACGCCGAAGATCAGCACCGGGCCGTAGAACCAGAACACGCCCAGGCTTGTGAGCTCGACAAGGCCCCAGGAGATGAACGGCAGCAGCGGCACGATCAGCCCGAGCAGCCAGGCGTAGCGCTTGCGATCGCGCCACCGGACCCGAGGCAACGCCTCCCCGCCGGATCCCGAGGCGAGGTCGTGGTCATGCACGCTCGTTACAGCCGACATGGTGTATGTATCCTCCGCAGTCGCTTAGACGGTAGTTGTCCGTCTAGTTTACACAACCACGCATGCGTGTCAAGCGGAGTCGCCGTCTGGTCAAGCGGGTCCGCCTTCGGAGGCGTCTGTCATCGCCACGAGGCCGTGCAGGAACACCTCGATCATCCTCCCGTACAGCGCGCCGTCGAGCTCGGGGTCGACGAGCCGGTCGAGCAGGAAGCCATCGGCCATGAAGAACGTCATCGCGGCGACGTCAGCGGGCGGGACGGGCGGAGTGACGCCGAGATCGGAGGCCCAGCGTGCGAACACGGAGGCCATGCGCTCGCGCAGACCGCGCTGGCGGGCGGCGAACTCGACGCGGAAGGCCTCGTTGCGGGTGGCGTGGACGGCGAACTCCTGGTAGAGACCGCGCCAGTTGGGGTCGGCGTCGACGTTCGCCAGGAATCCCTCAGCCGCGTGCCGGGCCTCCTCGGCGGGGTCGCCGGCACCCACGAGCACCGTGTCCAGGCGCTCGATCTCGGCGGCGAAGTGCTCGTCGAGCACCGCCAGGAACATGTCCTCCTTGGAGGCGAAATGGGAATAGAACGCGCCCTTGGTGTAACCGGCGTCGGCGGCGATGCGGTCGATCGAGGCGCCGTGCATGCCGAGCTTGCAGATCAAGCGGGAGGCCGAGCCCAGCAGTGCGGCGCGGGTGGCGTCACTGCGCTGCATGCGGGTATGGCGGGCGGCGCGGCGGGAGACGGCGCGGGTGGCGGTGGCCTCACTCAAGCGGGGGTCGCCTCGGGCTCGACCGTGAACTCGGCCCCGGCAGCGAACGCCTCTGCCCCAGGCCCAACTTCGGCCTCGGGCGCAGACGCGGGAGCATCCGTGGCCGCGGGGCAGCGCCCGACCAGCACCTCAGCGTCGTGGCGCGGGGTCTCGGTGATCGCGCGGCGATACACCCGCTCGGACTGCGGGCGCGAGGGGGCGAGAGTGCGCCGCATGACGAGCTCGCGCAGCACGGCCTCCATCTCGAACTGGGCGAACGCGGCGCCCAGACAGCGGCGGATGCCGCCGCCGAACGGGATCCAGGTGTAGGTGCCGGGCGCCCGCCCACCCTCGGCCTCCAGGAACCGCTCGGGCCGGAACGCGTCCGGGTCGGGATAGACGTCGGCGCGGCGGTGCACGAGGTGGATCGAGGGCACGATCGAGCAGCCGGCGGGCAACATCCGCCCGCCCAACTCCATCGGCTCCTGCAGGCGGCGCAACACGATCGAGATCACCGGACGCAGGCGCAGCGTCTCCTGGATCGTGGCCTGCAGGTAGGCGTCCTGCCCGGCGCGTACCTCCTCGGTCAGACGCCGTATCTGAGCGGGGTGGCGACACAGCCGCTCGACCGCCCAGGAGAGCGCGTTGGCGGTCGTCTCATGCCCGGCGACAAGCAGCGTGACGAGCTCGTCACGCAGCTCCGAGTCACTCATCGGGCTGCCGTCCTCGTGAGTGGCCTGCAGCAGCAGCGACATGATGTCGTCGCGCTCGGCCAGGTCGGCGGCGGTACGGCGCTCGGCGATCTCCGCGTAGATCGGACGGTCGACACGCTCGAGATCGCGCCGAAACGAGCTCAACCGCGCGATACGTTCGGGCCCGAGCGCCAGCAGCGCGATGCCGCCGAGCGGGTTGGTGACGATGTCCAACAGGCGACGCAGCTCACTGCGCAGCTCCTCCATGCGCGCGCCCGTGGACACGCCGAACACCGCGCGCAGGATGATCTCCAGCGTCAGCGCCTGCATGCGCGGGCGCAGCGGATAGGGCTCGCCGAGCGGCCAGCGCTCGATCTCGCTCGCGGCGACGTCGGCCATCAGCGCGCCGTAGCGCTGCATGCGCTCGCCGTGGAACGCGGGCAGCACCAGCCGGCGCTGGCGCAGGTGGGGAGCGTCGTCGAGCAGCAGCACCGAGTCGGGGCCGAGCACGGGCAGCAGGATGCGGTTCGCCTCGCCCGCGTGCAGCAGGCGGGGGTCGCCCGTGAACACCTGCTTGATCGTGTCGGGATCGGACGTCAGCACCCACTCGCCTTCGCCGGCGATGCGCAGAGTGAACATGTCCCCGAATCGCGCCTGGCACTGATCCATCAGCCACTGCGCGCGGCGATACCAGATCACCGACTGAACGGCGCGCGGCAGGCGGGGTCCGGGGGGCAGGGCCAGCGTGGTTCGCATACTGGATGGTATCCAATCACATACCGGATGGGATGTCAAGGAGGATGCGGCAGGAGTGGCTCAACCGCCGCTCATTGCGAAGCCCCGACCGCACACCCACTCTTGGTGTGGATCGCGGAGGCTGAGCAGACTTACGCGGCCCGCGAAGTGCTCGCGGCGGGCTTGTGCGGCTCGATGATCCGCTCCTCGCCGTCGGGATACACGAGCACGACCGCTCGTTCTTCGCGCGCGTCCCGCGCGAGGATCTCTCCAAGGCCGGGGAGATCGGCTCCCACGAACGAGGCTCCGTTCGGATATCGAGCCGGACGTCCCGCGATCCCGTCCTCGACCGCGGCGTCGAACCGCTCGGAGGCAAGGATGCTGCCCGGTGTTCGAGTGCTCTTGCTTACCGTCGCCATGATTCGATCATCTCGCCGTAGCCGCTCCGAACCGCCCCGATCGCGCTCTGCAGAGCTTCGCTCGCGGAGCCTCGATGAAACGTCGCAGCCGTCTGCTTCTCGCCTGCCCGATTGTATCGGTGCATGTCATGCATCTGGTGAACGTTGTCATAACACGCACCGCATGCCACGCATCTCGCTCTTCTACAAGCAGCACCACCGCGTAGTCGACGACATCGCCACGCCGAGTGAAGAAACGAACGTCGATCGCGGCCTCCGCATCGAGCTCGTCGCGATAGCTCGTCTCGTGGGTGCGCACCAGCGTCGACTCCTACGACTCGAATGCCCGAGCGGGACAGCTTCGTCCCCAGCCCGCCTCCGATCGGAAACAGCCCCGGCTGGATTCGAACCAGCGACCATGCGAACAGCATGGGGGGAGCAGGCCCCCATGAGCCCACGACCCAACACGACACCAGCTAACGCCCCCGGCTGGATTCGAACCAGCGACCTGCGGATTAGAAGTCCGCTGCTCTATCCAGCTGAGCTACGGGGGCGGGGCGGAACCCCTGAATCGTCGCACGGACGCTGGCCGACAGCGTGCTTAGACAAGATTGAGCAAAAACGTGTAGAAAGTGGGCATGAGCCATAGCCCGGGAGTGGAGGACGACGAGGCGGACCTGACGCGCAAGCAGCGCCGGGAGCAAGCGCGCGAACAGCGCAAGGCGCTCGAGGAGGAGGCGGCGGCGAGCGCTAAACGCAAAGCGCGGCTGACCCAACTCGGGATCGTCGTGGCGGTGGTCGTGGCGGTCGTGGTCGTGATCCTGATCGCCACAGGCGGGGGCGGCGCCAAGAAAGTCGCTCCGCACAGCGCCGAAGCCAACCAGACGGTCGCGGCCGTGAACACGCTCGTCGGCGGCATTCCCCAGAGCGGGAACGTGCTGGGCAACCCGAACGCGCCCGTGACGTTGCAGTACTTCGGCGACCTGGAGTGCCCCATCTGCAAGGAGTTCACGCTGGGGGCGCTGCCGTCGATCATCCAGAAGTGGGTGAAGACGGGCAAGGTGAAGATCGAATACCGCTCGATGGAGACGGCGACGCGCGAACCGGAAGTTTTCGACTCCCAGCAGGCCGCAGCGCTGGCGGCGGGCAAGCAGGACAAGATGTGGAACTTCCTGGAGACGTTCTACCACGAGCAGGGCGAAGAGGACAGCGGCTATGTGACGGAAAGCTATCTCCAGGGTCTTGCGCAGCAGGTGCCCGGGTTGAACCTGACCCAGTGGACGAACGACCGCAACAACCCGGCGCTGGCCGCCCAGATCGCCACCGACAAGCAGGCGGCTAACAACGCCGGGTTCACCGGCACGCCGTCGTTCCTGATCGGCAAGACGGGCGGGACGCCGAGCAAGCTCGAATACGGCTCGTTGACCGAACCGACGTCGTTCAACGAAGCGATCGAAAAGCTGCTGAAAGGCTAGCGTGATGAGCGCGCGCGCTCTCAGAACCACGCTGATCGTGCTCGCGGCTCTGGGCATCGCCCTGGCCGGATACCTCACCTACCTCCACTACTCCGGCACGACGCCTCCCTGCTCGATCAAGGGCAACCCCTGCAGCCAGGTCCAGAAATCCCGCTACTCCGAGCTCGCCGGCGTTCCCGTCGCGCTGATCGGCCTGCTGGGCTACATCGTCATCCTCGGCTCGCTGCTGGCCCCGGAAGGCGAGCAGGCAAGGTTCGCGACGATGGCGCTGACGCTCGGCGGGCTCGGATTCAGCGCCTACCTGACCTACCGCGAGGTGTTCACGCTGCACAAAATCTGCGAGTGGTGTGTCGGCAGCGCCGTGTTGATGACGATCATGATGTGCTTGTCGGTATGGCGCTTTCTGCGCGGCGACGTCGACGCGCGAGCGCCCACACTCGCGCAGGCGGACGGGCCGGAGCCGGCCGCGCCACCGCTCGGCGCGGCGCCGTCGTAATCACGCTGCCGGGTGCCCGCTGACGACTGTCTGTGCCACACGGGCACAGCGCCCGTACTACCGTCTCCAAAGTATGGCCGTTAGATCATTCGTCCAGCGGGTGAATACATGCCCCGCAAACGGGGTATGCGCGCCGACGTGGTTGGTGATGCGCGCGAATCCGCATGCGACCGACCCAGCCCGAGTCGCCGAGCAGGCCGGCTTGGAGAGCGAAGCCTGCCCCGACGAGAGCGCGGATACCGGCGCCGGCGCGCTGGGCGCGCTGGCGAGCACGAACGCGGACGCGAGCGGGATCGCAAGACTGTTCGAGATGACCAGCGACCTGCTGGCGGCGATCTCGCTCGACGGCCGGTTCACGCTGCTGAACCCGGCGTGGGAGGACGCGCTGGGCTGGAGCATCGAGGAGCTGATGGCCCAGCCGATGCAGGCGCGGGTGCATTCCGACGATCTCGAGCAGACGCTAGCGCTGACGCTCGCGGGCCGCAACCGCAGCGCGCAGCTGGTGAACTTCACCAACCGCTATCGCCACAAGGACGGCTCGTGGCGGTGGCTGCTGTGGAGCGCGCGCTGCGACGGCGAGGTGTGGTATGCCGCGGCGCGCGACGTGACCGATCGGATGTGGCTGGAGCGCCAGGCGCTGCACGACCCGCTGACGAAGCTGCCCAACCGGCTGCTGCTGATGGACCGCGCGCATCAGGCGCTCGCCAGGCTGCATCGCAGCAAGGGACCGATCGCGCTGCTGTTCATCGACCTCGACGGGCTGAAGGCGATCAACGACAGCCTCGGGCACGCCGTCGGCGACCTGCTGCTGGTGTCGGTCGCCGAGCGGCTGGCGCAGACGCTCCGCGACAGCGACACGGTCGCGCGGCTGGGCGGGGACGAGTTCGTGATCCTGGCCGAGGATCTTGAGAGCGACAGAGAGGCGCTCACGGTCGCCGAACGGGTCGTGCGAGGGCTGGAGGAGCCATTCGAGGTGGGATCGATCGAGGTGGGGATGTTCGCGAGCGTAGGTGTGTCGATCTCGCGCGATCCCGACGCCGACCCGGAGGACCTGCTGCGAGAGGCCGACGTGGCGATGTATCGGGCCAAGCGCGCGGGCGGGCACCGGCTGGAACTGTTCGACGAGGAGCTCCACCGGGAGTCCACCAAGCGCGCCGAGGCGCCGTCAGGGTCGATACGCTCGCACGCGCCATGGCATCCGATCGCGCGTCTGAAGCACCTGCGCCGCTGAGCCGCGAGGACCTCGACCCGGCGACGATCGCGCGGTTCAAGGACGCGGCGGCGCGGGCGGCGGCCGAGCTGATTCAGGACGGCATGCGGGTCGGACTCGGTACGGGCTCGACGGTCGCGCATCTGCTGAGCGCCCTGGGCGAGCGCGCGGGCGAGCTGACACGGGCGCGGTTCGTGGCGACCTCGCCGGCGACCGCCGCGGTCGCACGGGAGCTCGGGCTGACCGTGGAGGAGCTCGACGAGGTGGGCGAGCTGGACATCGGGATCGACGGCGCTGACCAGGTCGATCCGGCTGGGTGGCTGGTGAAGGGCGGCGGCGGAGCGCACACGCGCGAGAAGATCGTCGCGGCCTCGGCCAGGCGGTTCGTGGTGATCGTCTCGGCCGAGAAGGAGGTCGCACGGCTGGGGCCGCCCGTGCCCGTGGAGGTGCTGAGATTCGGGGTGCAACGGACGCTGAGCGCACTCGGGGACACGCGGCTGCGCGACGTGGGCGCGAGCCCGGACGGCAACCTGATCGCCGACTACGCCGGCCCGGTCACCGATGCGCGCGCGCTGGCGGATCGCCTGAGCGCGACACCGGGCGTGGTCGAGCACGGCCTGTTCCCGCCCGAGATGGTCAGCGAGATTATCGTCGCGGGCGCTGACGGGGTGCGGCGCCGCGCGGGCGGCAAGCCTCCGTCCTAGCGGACTCCAGACAGCACCACCCGGCCTACGGCCAGTCGATCCGCTCGGCGATCTCGCCCGAGCCAAGCTCGATCAAGCCGCTGCGCTCGATCTGGAGTGGACCCGGTTTGATTGATCTGCCCCCGGTTTTGTGGACTCGTTGATCTGGCCTGGTTTTCTTGGAGGCGGGGGTCTGGAATCGGGCGGCGATGGTGGTTGTGGTGTGTTGGTTCTCGAACTCGATTGGGGTGAGCATGTTCAGGGCGCTGTGGCGTTTGCTGGTGTTGTGCCAGATCTCGATGTAGTCGTGGATCG
>DASZJF010000020.1:0-1547 GCA_035948355.1 Solirubrobacteraceae bacterium | reverse complement strand
GGCGCAGTTCGTGGTCCGGATCGTGCTTTCACGCGAGAAGCTGGACGTGAGCGCGTATGAGGAGACGCTGACCCTCGTTCGCACCCAGGGCTCCCAGCAGTTCCTGGTCGACGACGCCACCGCCGGTCCGATCCTCACGCTGGGTAAGGGCGCAGCGGTTGTGAGCGTGGAAATCGCGACCGCAACGGTCAAGGTCACGTTCGACAGCGACCTCAAGCGAGACACCGTGGCAGCGGGCGTCATCATTCTGGACAGCAAGGGCAAGCAGGTCGGCAGCACACCGGTGTATGCCGATCGCACGGTCACGTTCAGCGGCCTCGACCTCAAACCGGGCGCTAACTACAAGCTCGTGGTGCTCTCCACCGTCCAGGACGTGAGTGGAACCAACATCGCCGCAGAGTACGACCTGACCTTTGAGGGTCCTGGCGCCGTCGTTCACGGCGGCGGTGGCGGACAGAGAGATAAGTCCCCCTCGCCGATCCTGACCTCCCCGCCGGCGGCGAGCTAGCGCTGGGCTAGAGCAAGTTCAGCGCTCGTGCGGCGCGCGCGAGGGCGGTCACCGAGCCGGAATGGGCGATGTCGCCATCCAGCGCGGCTTGCAGAGCATCGACAAAGGGCAGGCGCCGCACCTCCATGTCCTGCTCGTAGGTTTCGGGATGTCGCTCAGATGCGGTGATGCCTTCAGCGAGGAACATGTGAGCCCGCCCGGTCAGGAACGCGGCGCCGTGCACAACTCCCAGGGATTTGTAGCGCGCCGCCACGAGACCGGTCTCCTCGGCCAGCTCGCGCTGCGCGCAGGCCAGCGGCTGCTCGCCGTCATCGAACGTTCCAGCGGGCACTTCCCAGGACGATTCGTCCCATGCATGGCGCCACTGGCGCACGAGCATGGTGTCGCCGTTGTCGAAGTAAGGGACCACGAACGCCGAGTCGGGATTAGTGACCACCGTGTAGGTGGCCTCGGCGCCATCTGGAAACTTGATCACGTCGTCCTGGATGACGAACGGCCCCGAGCGGCCGGCAATCGTTGAGCTGACAACCTCGAAGGGACGCCCGCGGTCGGGATGCGAGAGCTTGCTCAGCTTCTATTCACTACGGCTACCGCTGCTGCGGCCGCGGCGATGTGACGCGGATCGGGACCGTAATCGAACGGCGACACGTCGCCGGCGAGCTGCTTCGCCTTGTCCACGAGCTCGGGGTGGTCCTCGATGAAACTAGTGCTCAGGTTGCCCGCGCGGAAGTCTGCGCTGTCGAGGATGGCGCGGTGGTAGCTGATCGTCGTCGCCGGCCCAACCACGACGAACTCCCGCAGCGCCCTCCCGGCACGAGCGATGGCCTCTGCTCGATCTGCACCATGGACGATCAGCTTGGCCACGAGCGAGTCGTAGTTCGGCGGCACGTCGGAGCCCGGACCAAAGCCCGAGTCGACGCGGACGCCTGGTCCGGCGGGTGCGACCCAGCGTGTGATTCGCTTTGGGTTCGGCAGGAACTTTCGCACCGGATCCTCAGCGTTGATGCGCATCTCGATTGCGTGTCCAGTCCACGTGACG
>DASZJF010000019.1:0-169583 GCA_035948355.1 Solirubrobacteraceae bacterium | reverse complement strand
GCCTCCAGCGCCCACACCTCCATCTCGCCGAAGCGCTGGCCGCCGAACTGCGCCTTGCCGCCCAGCGGCTGCTGGGTGACGAGCGAGTAGGGACCGGTCGAGCGGGCGTGGATCTTGTCGTCGACGAGGTGCAGGAGCTTGAGGATGTACATGTATCCCACGGTCACCTGCTCGGCAAAAGGCTCACCCGTACGTCCGTTGAACAGCGTCATCTTGCCCGACGCCTGCTCGCCGGGGCGGCGGCTCTTGTCGATGTCCATGCGGATGCGGCCGGTGTGCTCGTCCTGCCAGCGCACGAGCGCCTCGTCGACGTCGGTGATCGTCGCGCCGTCGAACACCGGCGTCGAGACGTACACGCGCCGCGAGGAGCCGTTGCCGTTGGCGGCGTCGGCTTCCTTGAAGGCCTCCGAGCCGTCGTCATACCAGCCCTGCGCGGCCACCCAGCCGAGGTGAGTCTCGAGAATCTGCCCGACGTTCATGCGGCTCGGCACGCCGAGCGGGTTGAGGATCACGTCGACCGGCGTGCCGTCCTCCAGGAACGGCATGTCCTGGACGTCCACGATCTTGGAGATCACGCCCTTGTTGCCGTGCCGGCCCGCGAGCTTGTCGCCCTCGGAGATCTTGCGCTTCTTGGCCACGAACACGCGCACGAGGTCGTTGACGCCCGGCGGCAGATCGTCGCCGGCGTCGCGGCTGAAGGTCATCACGTCGATCACCACGCCGCCCTCGCCGTGCGGGACCTTCAGCGAGGTGTCGCGCACCTCGCGCGCCTTCTCCTTGAAGATCGCCCTGATCAGCTTCTCCTCCGCCGTGAGCTCGGTCTCGCCCTTGGGCGTGACCTTGCCGACGAGCAGATCACCGGAGGCGACCTCCGCGCCGACGCGCACGATGCCGCGATCGTCGAGGTTGCGCAGCGACTCCTCCGAGCGGTTGGGGATGTCGCGCGTGATCTCCTCCTCGCCGAGCTTCGTCGTGCGGGCGTCGACCTCGTACTCCTCGATGTGGATCGAGGTCAGCTCGTCGTCTTGCACGAGCCGCTTGGAGAGGATGATCGCGTCCTCGAAGTTGTAGCCCTCCCAGGACATGAACGCGACCATCAGGTTCTTGCCGAGCGCCATCTCGCCCTTGTCGGTCGAGGAGCCGTCGGCGAGCACCTCGCCCGACTTGACCTTCTGACCGCTGCGCACGCGCGGCTTGTGGTGGATCAGCGTGCCCTGGTTGGAGCGCATGAACTTCTGCAGCTCGTACTCGTCCTTCTTGCCCTCGGTCGTCTCGATCACGATCTGCGTGGCGTCGACGTGGTCGATCGTGCCGGCGTTGCGAGCCAGCAGCACGTCGCCGGTGTCGAGCGCCGCGCGACGCTCCATGCCCGTGCCGACCAGCGGCGCGTCGGCCTTCAGCAGCGGCACGGCCTGGCGCTGCATGTTCGAGCCCATCAGCGCGCGGTTGGCGTCGTCGTGCTCGAGGAACGGGATCATCGCCGTCGCCACCGACCAGATCTGCTCGGGCGAGACGTCGACGAGATCCACATCCTTGGGACCGACCGTCACATACTGTCCCGCCTGCGTACGGCACAGGATCTCGGTGCCCTTGAGCTTGCCCGTCTTCGGATCCACGGGCGTGTTGGCCTGCGCGATCACCAGCTCCTCTTCCTGGGTGGCGTCCAGGCGCACGACTTTCTCGGTCACCACGCCGTCCTGCACGACGCGATAGGGAGTCGTGACGAACCCGTACTCGGATACCTCGGCGAACGAGGAGAGCGAGCCGATCAGCCCGATGTTCGGTCCCTCGGGGGTCTCGATCGGGCACATGCGCCCGTAGTGGGTCGGGTGCACGTCGCGCACCTCGATCGGCGCGCGCTCGCGCGTGAGCCCGCCCGCGCCCAGCGCCGACAGACGGCGGCGGTGGGTGAGCCCCGCCAGCGAATTGGTCTGGTCCATGAACTGGCTCAGCTGGGAGGAGCCGAAGAACTCCTTCAGCGCCGCCACCACCGGGCGGATGTTGATGATCGTCTGCGGCGTGATCGTGTCCGCGTCCTCGGTCGTCAAGCGCTCGCGCACGACGCGCTCCATCCGGTAGAGCCCGATGCGGAAGGCCTCCTGGATCAGCTCGCCGACGGTGCGCAGGCGGCGATTGCCGAAGTGCTCATACTCGTCCAGGTGCTCGGCGACCGGCTCGCGCGGCATCGACATCGCCTCGGCCGCGTAGTCCTTGATCTCGACCTCGCCCTGCTGCTCGGGGATGCCCAAGCGCTTGGGCAGCGAGACCAGCTCGCGCACCAGCGCGAGGATGTCGTCGTGGGTGAGCGTGCGCGTGTCGATGTCGATGTCCAGGCCCAGCCGTGAGTTGAGCTTGTAGCGACCCACGCGCGTGAGGTCGTAGCGCTTGGGATCGAAGAACAGCTGGTTGAGCAGCGCCTTGGCGTTGTCCACGCTCGGCGGCTCGCCCGGACGCTGCTTCTTGAACAGCTCGATCAGCGCGCCCTCTTCGGTGCGCGTGACCTCGGTGTCGGACTCGATCGTGTTGCGGATGTACAGCGAGTCCTCGAACAGCTTCAGGATCTCCTCGTCGGTCGCGTACCCCATCGCCCGCAGCAGCACCGTCACCGGCAGCTTGCGCTTGCGGTCGATGCGGACGAAGACCTTGCCCTTCTTGTCGATCTCCAGCTCCAGCCACGACCCGCGCGCGGGCATCAGGTTGGCGATGAAGACCTGCTTCTCGCGGTCCTTCGGCTCCATCAGATAGGCGCCCGGCGAGCGCACGAGTTGCGTCACGACGACGCGCTCGGTGCCGTTGATCACGAACGTCCCGCGCTCGGTCATCCACGGGAAGTCGCCCATGAACACCGACTGCTCGCGGATCTCGCCGGTCTCGCGGTTGATGAACGCGACCGTCACCGTCAGCGGGCGCGCGTAGGTGAGGTCCTTCTCGCGGCACTGCTCCAGCGAGGCGACCGGCTCGTCGAACACGAACTCCCCGAACTGGACGGCGAGGTTGCCGGTGTAGTCCTCGATCGGCGAGATGTCGTCGATCGTCTCGCGCAGCCCGCCGCCCTGTGGGTCGGTGAGCCATGCGAACGAGCGGCGCTGAATGTCGATCAGGTTGGGAACGTCTACGGTCTTGTCAAGGCGCGCGAAACTACGGCGCGTCCGGAGAGCATCAACAGCAGCCAAGAAAACGTCTCCTTCGAAAGGGCGAGGTACGGACGTGGTCGGAGGGCGCCCGAAAGCGCGACCAGCAAAGATAGCACAGGTCATCGGCGCCCTTAAGTGGGCCGCCGGCGCTCACGGACCCCGCCCTTGACGACCGCGTATGTGGCGCGACGTCGTACTTCTGGGGCGGCTGCGGCTATTGGCCAGCGCTCGGCACTTTACCGGAAAATCGGGCCATTTGTTAGGCGCGGGTAAAGCTACTTCAGCTCGACCGTCCCGCCGGCCTCCTCCAGTTCGGCCTTGAGCTTGTCGGCCTCCTCCTTCTCGACGCCCTCCTTGACCGGCTTTGGAGCCTCGTCAACGAGCGCCTTGGCCTCTTTCAGGCCCAGGCCTGTGGCGGCGCGCACGACCTTGATGACCTGGATCTTCTTGTCGCCGGATGCCGCGAGGATCACATCGACGGTGCTCGACGCCTCCTCCTCGGCGGCGCCATCGCCACCGGCGGCCGCTCCGCCCGCGGCGGCCACCGGCGCGGCCACGGCCGCGGCCGATACGCCGAACTCCTCCTCGAGCGCCTTGATCCGCTCGGCGAGCTCGAGCACCGAGATGCCCTTCAGCTCCTCGATCCACTTCTCTGTGCTTGTGGCTGTTGCCATGTGAGTCAGTCCTCCTTGGTGGGATTCGTCTCGGCGTCCTCGGGCTGAACCTCAGCCGAGACGTCCGCCTGGTTGTCGTCTTGCGCCGGCTCATCCTGCTCCGGCTCAGCTTGTGCGTCCGGTGCCTCTTCGGCCGCCGGGGACTCCTCGGGCTCGACCTCCGCCGCCGTCGTCTCTGCCGGAGCCTCCTCCGCGGCCGTGGGCTCAACGGGCTCGGCCTCAGCCGGAGCCTCCTCCGCGACGGCGGGCTCCTCGGAAGCGGCCTCCTCCGCGGGCGTCTCCTGCGACGCGGCCACGGGCTCCTCGACCGCAGCCGGCGCCTCGCCGGCCGGGATCTCGCCGGACTGCTTCTTCTCCTGCACCTGCCCGAGCGCCACGGCCAGCCCCCCGACGAGCGCACCGAGCGTCCGCACCAGGCCGCTGATCGGCGAGGCCACTACCCCGACGAGCTGCCCATACAGAGCTTCGCGCGAGGGCAGGCGAGAGAGCGAGCGGATCTGCTCGGGGTCGAGCGCCGCGCCGTCCATGAGCCCGCCCTTGAACGGCAGCAGCTGAGTCGCGCGGCCGTAGTCGGCGAGCGCTTTGGCGGCGGTCGCGATATCGCCGCGGACGAACGTGAGCGCGGTGGGGCCCTGCAGCAGCTCCTTCAACGTGGCCGCGCCCGCCTGATCGGCGGCGCGTTCGGTGAGCGAGTTCTTGACGACCTTGAAGGTCGCGTCGGACTCGCGCAGCTTCGCGCGCAGCTCCGCCGCCTGGGGCACGGAGATGCCCTTGTAGTCGACGGCGAAGACGGCCTGCGAGGAGTCTATGTGGGCCGCGATCTCGGCGATCGCGGCGGCCTTTTGGTCTCGGTTCATTCAGTGGCTCCTGTCCCGGTCTTCCACCGCTGGCCGATCTACGATCGGCGAAGCGCGGCTGCCGGGGGTCTGTGGTGGCCTGTGTGTGGAAGCGCTAGGCGGCGACGGCTGTCGCGGAGGGCGATGCCTCCCCCATGATGTCACGTGTGCGGCTTGGATCGACCTTCACCCCGGGGCCCATCGTGGAGGTCAGGGTGATCGTGCGCAGATAGCGGCCCTTCGCGGCCGAGGGCTTGGCGCGGATCAGCTCTTCGATCACGGCCGCGTAGTTCTCCAGCAGCGCGCGCTCGGCGAAGCTCGCGCGGCCGATCACCATGTGCACGATCGCCGTGCGGTCGGTGCGGTACTCGACCTTGCCCGACTTCGACTCCTCGACGGCTTTGGCGACGTCCATCGTGACCGTGCCGACCTTCGGGTTGGGCATCTTGCCGGACGGCCCGAGGATGCGCCCGAGGCGCCCGACGACCGACATCAGGTCGGGCGTGGCGATCGCCACGTCGAACTCGTCGAAGCCCTCCTCGATGCGCTTGGCCAGATCCTCGCCCCCGACGACGTCCGCGCCGGCCTGCTCGGCCTGCTGGGCGCGCTCACCCTGGGCGAAGACGGCGATGCGTACGTCCTTGCCGAGACCGTTCGGCAGTGCGATCGTGCCGCGCAGCTGCTCGTCGGCGTGGCGCACGTTCAGGCCCGTGCGCACGTGCAGCTCGACCGCCTCGTCGAACTTCGCGCTCGCCAGGCTCTTGACGAGCGCGACGGCCTCGGCGGGCTCGTACTCGTGCTCGCGGTCGATCTTCGCCAACCCCTCACGGTGCCTGCGGCCGTGAGCGCTCATGACGCGACCTCGACTCCCATGGACCTGGCCGTGCCGGCGATGATCTTGGCGGCCTGGTCGATGTCGTGCGCGTTCAAATCCTGCAACTTGCGCTCGGCGATCTCGCGCAGCTGCGCCTGGGTGATCGTGCCGACCTTCGTGCGGTTGGGCTCGCCCGAGCCCTTGCCGATGCGCAGCGCCTGCTTGATCAGCACCGCCGCAGGGGGCGTCTTGGTGACGAACGTGAACGAGCGATCCTCGTAGACGGTGATCACGACCGGGATCGTGGTCCCGGTTTCCGACTGCGTCTGCGCGTTGAAGGCCTTGCAGAACTCCATGATGTTGATCCCGTGCTGACCCAGCGCGGGACCGACCGGCGGGGCCGGGCTGGCCTGGCCGCCGTTGGCTTGAAGCTTGATCGTCGTGAGTACCTTCTTGGCCATTTCGAACGCCTAGGTTAGCTGCGATTGACTGGGATGGTCTTCATGGTCGCCCACGGCGCATGCGCCGTGGGCCGCAGGCGCGCATGCGCGCCTGCGTGGGAGCCGCACATGTGCGGCTCCCCCAGCGGCGCATGCGCCGCTGGTCGGGCGGGCGCATGCGCCCGCCCGCGGGTCGGCACATGTGCCGACCCGAACTACAACTTTTTCACCTGGTCAAAGCCCACCTCTACGGGGGTCTCGCGGCCGAAGATCGATACCAGGACCTTCAGCTTGGCCGCGTCCTCGTTGATCTCGGAGATCTCCCCGGAGAAGTCCGAGAGCGGTCCGGAGACGACCTTGACGGACTCCCCGATCGCGAACTGCGCGCGCGTGCGTGGCGCCGTGGCGACGTCGGTCTTGTGCAGCAGGCGATCGACCTCGACCTGCGTCAACGGCACCGGCTCCTGGGAGGCGCCGACGAACCCGGTCACGCCGGGCGTGCCCTTGACGACGCCCCAGGAGTCCTCGTTGAGCTCCATGTTCACGAGCACATAGCCGGGCATCGTGCGCTTCTCGACCGTGACCTTCTGGTTGTCCTTCATCTCCGAGACGGACTCGGTCGGGACGACCACGTTGCGCACGGCGCGCTGTTGGCCGAGCGAGACCACGCGGTGCTCGAGGTTCTGTTTGACCTTGTTCTCGTGGCCGGAATAGGTGTTGACGACGTACCAGCGAAACATTCGGGCTCTCTAGTTCCTGACTCGTTCGGTGCGATGGCTAGGACAACGGCGATGAGACGTTCGCCGACGGGACGCGACGGTGAGAAAGAGGGTGGCGCTGCATGCTCGCTCAGAGGATGGCTTCGACGATTTCCTTCGCCACGTAGTCCGCGAGGCCGAGATAGGCGCCGGCGATGGCGACGAATCCGAGCACGACAGCGGTGGCTTGAAAGACGTGGCGGCGGTCGGGCCACTGAACGCGCTGCAGCTCGGCCCAGCTGGCGCGCAGAAACCCGATCGCGCGGTTGCCTTTGCGGATCGGCGCGCCGGAGGCCTGCTCCGGGCTGACACCGTTGGCCCCACCACGACCAGAGCCGGCGCCCTCCTGCAGTTCGTCCTCGGTGAGATCGCCCTCGACCTCGGCCTCGGCCTCGATCTCGGCCTCGGAGAGCGTCTCGGCGTTGGCGGCGACTCCTCCCGCGCCGGCGATGAGTGCCGCGTCGAACTCGTCGACGTCGCCCGCGTGCTCCAGCGCGCCCGGGAGGTCGGCGCGCTCGACCCGACCCACGTCGAGAGGCCGCGATGCGACGTCCGATCGCGCGGCGGCAGTGGCGGGGACGTCGGCGGACCCATCCGCGGGCGCGGCAGGGTCCGGCCCGGGACCATGGCCCGAAGCCGCGGCGCCCCGGCGGGCGCGACGTTGCTTTGCGCGTTTGCGATCACGGGCCACAGCAGCGGTACTCCCCCGCTAACGAGTCTCCCGATGGCCGGTGTGACGCCGACACCAGCGGCAGTACTTGCGCAGGGACACGCGGTCGGGGTTGTTGCGCTTGCTCTTGTTCGTCTGGTAGTTGCGATGCTTGCACTCCTCGCATGCGAGGGTGATAGCGATGCGAACGTCTCCGCGGGCCATAGCGAGTTCTGTGCTCCCTGCGCCGATCGTGGTGTGGACAGCGAGCCCGGGCGAAGAAAAACCCCGCCCAGGCGCGAGGTATCCGGCAGTCTAGCGCGCTTTCGCCGCGCGGGCGATAAGACGGAAACGGACCGCGGGGGTCACCGCATGCGCCGCGTCACTCATACAGCGTGAACGTGGCCAGGATCACGTACAGCGCGACCAGCGCCCAGCCCTCGAACTCGGCGGCCTCGCCGTCGCCGGTCACCTGTGAGAGCGTCAGCGCGGTCAGGGCGAGCGCGCCGATGTAGACGGGGGCGAGCGCGAACGTCAGCCGCGTGGACAGGGCGAAGGAGACGAGCACCAGCAGCGGGAACAGGAACGCGGCGATCTGGGCGACCGAGTTCTTGACGACCGAGATCGCGAGGTCCGAGCGGCGCTTGTAGGCGAGCACCAGCCCGGCGACGTTCTCCACCGCGTTGCCCGCGATCGCGACGATCACGAGGCCCGCGAACGCCTGGGAGAGGTTCAGCACGGCAATCGCCGGGGCGAGACCGTTGACGAACCAGTCGGACACGAACGCCGAGGCGCCGCCGGCGATCAGCAGCAGCGTGAGCGTCAGGCCGAGCGAGAGCCGTCGCCGTTGTCGTCGCGCGCCGCCGGAGTCGGCCGGCTGCGATTCGACGCCCGCGCCCCCCTCGCCTCCATCGCCCGCAGCATCCTCTGGCAAGCTCGCCGTCGAGCGGTCGAGGTCTTGCGCACCCGGAGCGACGTCCGAGCGCAGGTAGGGAACGACCCAGGCGAGATACACGACCAGCAGACAGACGGCGCCGATCGCGGAGATCGTCTGGACGTGATGGCTGGCGGGGTCATGCGCGGCCAGCGAGAGCCCGAGCAGGACGATGATGAACACCGTGACCTGCAGCAGTGTGGCCGTGTCGCGGGGCAAGCGGGGCGAGAACCGCATGACCCCGTCCGGGGCCCGTCGCGCGCCGATGACGATCACCAACCCCAGTACCAGCAGGGCGTTGGCGAGGATCGAGCCGACGATCGCGGTCTGGGCGACGATCAGCTCGCCGGCTTTCAGCGCGAAGATGACGACGAACAGCTCGGGCAGGTTGCCGAGCGTGGACTGCAGCATGCCCGTGACACCCGGCCCGAAGCGCTCGCCGAGCTGCTCGGTCGCGAACGACACGACCCAGGCCAGGCCGGCGAGCGCGAGCGTGGCCACCGCGAACCGCGGGACCGCCGGCCAGGGCTGGTAGTTGGCCACGCCCGCGAGCGCGCTCAGGACCGCGACCAGCAGCAGCGTCGCGCGCTCGTTCGAGCTCAGGGCGTCCATCGGGCGGGCCTCGCGCCTCGGGGCCGCTTCAGTGACTGTCGAGGACCCTGTCGATCAGGCCATACTCCTGGGCCTGCTCGGCCGTGAAGAAGCGGTCGCGCTCCATGTCCTCGCGCACCTGCTCGGTCGGACGACCGGTGTGTTCGGCATAGATCTCGTCGAGGCGGCCCCTCACGGCGAGAATCTCGCGGGCGTGGATCTCGATGTCGGTCGACTGGCCTTCAAATCCGGCGGAGGGCTGATGGATGAGGATGCGGCTGTTCGGCAGCGCCGCGCGCTTGCCCTTCGTCCCCCCCGCGAGCAGCAGCGAGCCCATCGACATCGCCACGCCGACGCACATCGTCGCGATGTCGGGCTTGACGAAGCGCATCGTGTCGTAGATCGCCAGGCCCGAGTAGACCGAGCCTCCGGGCGAGTTGATGTAGATCGAGATGTCCTTCTCGGGGTCCTCGCTCTCCAGGTGCAGCAGCTGCGCGACCACGAGGTTGGCGACCTGATCGTCGATCGGCGTGCCGAGGAAGACGATGCGCTCGTTGAGCAGGCGCGAGTAGATGTCGAACTCGCGCTCCCCGCGCGCGGTGCGCTCGACGACCATGGGAATCAGAGGCATCGCCCCACCCTATCGGTCCAGACCGGCGAGAGCCGTTTAAGCGGCAGTTTGCGAGCGTCGATGCAGGGGTAGACGGCGCCCCCAAGAGCACCCGTGTAGCTTCTCGCAACCGCTGTCCGTCTCCGCGACCGCCGTCCCGATCGCATGCACGCGCACATCGACCCCATGCCCCTATCCCCCGCCCCACGCCGGCGTGGCCCGCGCCGCGATGTCCGCACGGCGCTACTCACCGCCCTCGTGCTGAGCCTCGCCGCCGCGGCCACGGCGATCCCCGCCGTGGCGATGACCAGCCACGCCGGCTGGCCCGCGAACCAGCACCTGGTGATGGACAGGGGGCCCGCCGGTCGCCAGCACGTGCTCGTGGGCCGGCCGAACGTGCACAACTACCTGCTGGGCGGCTACGGCGACGACACGATCTACGGTGGCGAAGCCGGCGATGTGATCTGGGGCGACTACCACCCGACGGGCTGGCCCTCCTCGCAGACCGCGGTGATCCACGCGGGCAACGGCAAGAACTACATCTACGCCAACGACACCTACAACTACGTCTGGACCGGAACCAACCCCTTGACGGTCGTGCACGCGCACGAGGACTCGGGGATCATCCACTGCGAAAACCCGCACATCGTCGTCTACACGAGCCACCACGCGCTGCCCCATTACGTCCTGCACGGGTGCAGGCACATCAGCTTCTACTCGGTCGGCTACTGATCGACTCCTGCCGCGCGGGCCCCGACTCGTCGCAGCGGGCCCCGACTCGTCGCAGGACGGCTGACGCCCGTAGCTGCCACCGCGAGTCGAGCGCGCCTACAGGTCGACCGAGCGCATCACCGCCTCGGGATAGCGCTCACCGGCCGCGGCGGGAATGGCCTGCGCGATCGCCTCTACGTCGGCCTCGCTCAGCTGCACGTCGGCCGCGGCCAGGTTCTCTTCGAGGTAGGACACGCGCTTGGTGCCGGGGATCGGCACGATGTGCTCGCCGCGGTGCAGCACCCATGCCAACGCCAGCTGTCCGGGCGTCACCCCGCGCTCTGACGCGAGCTCGCGCACGCGCGCGGCCAGGCCCAGGTTCTGCTTCAGGTTCTCGCCCGTGAAGCGCGGCCCGTGGCGACGGTAGTCGTTCTCGTCGAGCTCCTCGGGCGAGCTGAACCTGCCGGACAAAAACCCGCGTCCCAGCGGGGAGTAGGCGACGAGCGCGATCCCCAGCTCCTGCAGCGTCGGCAGAATCTCCGCCTCGACGTCGCGCGTCCACAGCGAGTACTCGGTCTGCACGGCGGTGATCGGGTGCACGGCGTGCGCCCGGCGGATCGTCGCGGCGCTCGCCTCCGACAGGCCGAGGTGGCGGACCTTGCCGGCTCCCACCAGCTCGGCCATCGCGCCGACCGTGTCCTCGATCGGCGTGTTCGGGTCGACCCGGTGCTGGTAGTAAAGGTCGATGTGATCGACGCCCAGACGCTCAAGCGAGGCGTCGCAGGCCGCGCGCACGTACTCGGGAGTGCCGTCGATCACGCGATTGATCAGGTCGTCGTCTTTGACGAGCTTGATCCCGAACTTGGTAGCCAGGAAGACCTCCTCGCGGCGGTCGGCGATCGCGCTGCCGACGAGCCGCTCGTTGGTGTGCGGACCGTACATGTCCGAGGTGTCCAGGAAGTTGCAGCCGAGGTCCAGCGCTCGCGCGATCGTGGCCCTGGCCTCGGACTCGTCGACGGTCCCGTAGAACGCCGACATGCCCATGCAGCCGAGGCCGATGGCGGAGACCTCGGGCCCGTTCGGTCCAAGCCTGCGCGTGTTCATGGTCGTGCTCTCCTCGCTGGACTGGATTGGCAGGGTGCGATGCAGACATAATGGCAATCGTCGTGTTCCCGCTGAACCTCCCCAACATGCTGACGGTGCTGCGCATCATGCTGGTGCCGGTGCTCGTGGTGGCGCTGCTGGGAAACACCCCGGAGGGGGACGTGCTCGCCGCGATCGTGTTCGCGCTGGCCTCCGCGACGGACTTCGTCGACGGATATCTGGCGCGCTCGCGTCAGACGGTCACGACGTTTGGCAAGCTCATGGATCCGCTCGCGGACAAGCTGCTGATCGTCGCCGCGCTGATCGCGCTCGTGTCGCTGAACCGGCTGGAAGCGTGGGTGGCGATGGTGATCATCACGCGCGAGCTGGCGGTCACGGTGCTGCGACTCGGCGCGACCCAGGCGGGAGTGGTGATGGAAGCAAGCACGCTGGGCAAGCTGAAGACGTGCATGCAGATCGCGCTGATTCTCGCCCTGATAGCGGTGCACGGACAGCCGCTGTGGGTCTCGCTGCTGCTGTATGCGACGGTGATCGTGACCGTCGTGTCAGGACTCGACTACTTCTTCGGGCTGCGCCGGCGTCTCGCGCGCGCCCAGGCCGACGGCTGAGGAAGTAGGGCGACCGACATCTGCGTCCGCGTCCGCAGCGGTGGCCTATCAGCGGGCGGGCGCGGCACTCGGCGCGGCGGCGAGCCACTCGTCGAGCGTGGTGTGGTGGCGCGCTGGCGCCCCGGCGTCGATCTCCGTGCGTAGCTCCGAGAGCAGACCATGCCGCTCGGCGACGACGTTGTGCTGGTGGATCGTCTCGAGGTTCTCCTGGCGCGCCGAGACGAAGCTCGCGCCGTCCAGCTCTGGAAAGCGGGCGACGACGCCCGCGATCGCCTCCCGCACGCAGTCCTCGACGAAACGCGGATGGGCATGAGCCTTTTCGACGACGGCGACCTCGTCGGAGCGCTTCATCAGCTCGTAGATCTCCGAGGACATGCTCGACTCGACGATCTGGAGCAGCGACGCGGCGTCGATCTCGGCGACGCACTCCTCGATGCAGCCGATCTGCAGCGTGCCGAGCCCGCGCTGATTGTGCGTCGCGACCGGCACCCGGGCGAGGATGCGCTCGATCTCATCCTCGGAGAACCCGTCGGCGAGCAGGCGCGCGCGCGCGCGCGCGGCGACGAGCTCCTGCGCACAGGGACAGGCGGTCATGCCCGTGGCGGAGACGCCGACGACGCGCCGGGTCCCATGCTCATAGGCGACGGCCCGGCCGAGGAGCGTGTAGATCTCCTGGGTGCCCACCCCAGAGACGGGCGCCGGCTTGTGCTCGGGATAGCGCGCGGCGATCGTGACTTCGGCCCGCAGGGCGCCCTGGCGGGCGCGCACGAGCTCGGCGATGTGCTGGGCCAGTGTCTCGGCGCGGAACGGAGACTCGCTGAGGACGACCTCGCCGATCGCCTCGTTGACGACCTCCTCGAAACGAGACATATGAGCCCCCTTCTGCCCGGAGCTCAGGTCCACGAAGCAGGACAGGCGCGCGAAGAACAGCTCCTCGTGAATGCGCACGACCTTCTCGACGCCGGTGACGCCGACGCGCGACAGGCCGATCGGGACCGAGGGAACCTGCGCCTGAACGTCGTCGCCAAAAGTATGTGTCGGAGACAGCGAGTTGATCTGCCGGGTTGTCTGCACCTGCACCCAAGCCTAGCGGCCGACCGGCGCCAACCGCCCGCTGGGAGCGGCCGCCGCGAGCGCACCCTGACTCAACCGGCGTATACGACGGCGGATTCTGGTATCACTTCGCACTTAGCCAGTCGAGTCAACCCCCCGTTCGAGCGGGGAACCCGCGATTCGTCGAGGAGCGTCGGGAACGGCGAGGAGCCACTGCAAGCACCGAACGGGGAATGACTGAGAGAGCAGGGAGCAGGCAATGCGACCGAGTAACCACAGAGGAGGCCAGAAGCCGTAAGTCGGGTCAGGGGAGGTCGGAGCGGACTGTCCGTTCCGACGGGGAAGCCGTTTGGATCCTGGGGGTCCAGAGTGAGCGACAATGTCGAGGTCTTGATCGCCACGGACAGTACCGCCGTGGTCGAGATGGAGGAGTTGCAGGGAATGATCGTGGAAGGCCAGGAACGGGGGTTCCTCGCCTACGAGACGGTCGCGGCCGCAATGGAAGAGGCGGAGCTGACGCACGATCAGGCACAGGATCTGCTCAGCTACCTGGAGGAGCACGGCATCGAGGTGCTGGCCGCCGGTGAGTCCGAGCCGAGCCTGTCCGAGGACGAGAGCGAGGCCGGCGCGAACGCGGGTCACAACGGAGCGCTGGGAGCCTCACCCGACGATCCTCCATTGACGAGCGTCGCGGGGACCGGCGGCGAGGACTCGCTTGATCGGGTCCGCGGCGCGAAGACACGGATCGAGGAGCTGCGCAAGGCCGACGTCGAGCTGGGTGTCGAACCGAGCCTGGACTCGCTGCGACTGTACCTGCGCTCGATCGGGCGGGTGCCGCTGCTGAGCGCCGAGGAGGAGGTGTGCCTGGCCAAGCGGATCGAGCGGGGGGACGTGGCCGCCAAGCAGCACATGGTCGAGGCGAACCTGCGCCTGGTCGTGTCGATCGCCAAGGGATACGTGGGCAGGGGACTGACGTTCCTGGACTTGATCCAAGAGGGCTCGCTCGGGCTGATCAGGGCGGTCGAGAAGTTCGACTACCGCAAGGGGTACAAGTTCTCGACGTACGCCACCTGGTGGATCAGGCAGGCGGTGACGCGGGCGATCGCCGACAAGGGACGGACGATCAGGATCCCCGTGCACATGGTCGAGCGGCTGAACAAGGTGATCCACGCCGAGCGCATGCTGATCCAACGGCTTGGGCGCGAACCGACCAACGCCGAGATCGCCGCCGAGCTGGAGTGTTCGACCAAAGAGGTGCGCGAGGTGATGCGGATGGCTCAGCAGCCGGTCTCGCTGGAGAAGCCGGTCGGTGACGAGGACGACACGGCGCTGGCCGACTTCGTCGAGGACGACACGGCCGAATCTCCGTTCGAAATCGCCTCCGAGGTGTTGCGGCGCGAGAACGTCGTGCGCGTGCTCTCAGCCCTGCCACGGCGCGAGCGCGAGGTGATCGAGATGCGCTACGGCATCGCCGGCGGGCGCCAGCGCACGCTCGAGGAGGTCGGCCGCGCCTTCAACATCACCCGCGAGCGGGTTCGCCAGATCGAGAGCCGCACGCTCAAAAAGCTCCAAACCCTGCCGGATGCGCAGCAGTTGCGCGAGGCTTCGTAGGCCCAGGCGCCTGCACTAGAATCACCGCGTCCTCCCACGGCTCTCACGGCCGGGGATGCCCGGTGGGGTGTCCGAGTGGTTAAAGGAGACGGGCTGTAAACCCGTTGGCTCTGCCTACGCAGGTTCGAATCCTGCCCCCACCACCTCCGCCTCGCCACTCTCGACGCCCCTGGCGCAACGGGCTTCGCGGTGGGATCATCTGGGTAGTAGCACGCCATACCCCAGAAAAAAGGAGTTCCAGCCATGGAGTCCTCCACATCCACCAGCCGCGTGCTGGTCGTGGCCCATAAGACGGCGGCCACACAGCCCCTGCTCGACGCCGTCCACGAGCGGGCGGCGCGCGGGCGGTGCGTGTTCACGCTGCTCGTGCCCAACGCAACCCACGGCCTGCACAAGGTCGTCGATCCCGAGGACCAGGCCGAGAGCGAGGCCCATACCGTTCTCAATCGCGCCCTGCCGCTGCTCGAACAGGCGGCCGGAGCGCCGGTGGGCGGGCTCATCGGCGATCCCGACCCGATCGCGGCCGTGCACGACGCGATCAACCTGCACGGCTTCGACGAGGTGATCGTCTCGACGCTCTCGGCGAAAGTGTCTCGCTGGCTGAGGCTCGACCTGCCGAGCAAGGTGGCGGGCATGGGACTGCCGGTTACGACTGTGACACCGGGCGAGGACGTCGCGGTCCTCGCAAGCTGAGCACGTCCGACCGGCCTTCGCGAACACACAGAGCGCCCTGGACGGCTTCGCTCGCTCACGACGCCGTCCAGACCTCGACACGCCGACAGGAGGCCGGCAGGGCGACCGGCAGCTCGGGAAGGCCGGGACACCCCACCTGACATTGGGCAGTAAAATGAAGAGATGTTTCTCTCTATGCTGGCGCTCGACGCCGGGGTGGGCGGTGTAGCGCGAGATCCCGACCACATTTCACAGCTCATATGCCACGAGACAGCTGTCAGGCGATCTTTTGTCGGGCGATTGCTTGTCTGTAGACCTTCCGTCTGCGAGACGCGAGAGTGCATCGCGTGAAACCTCAAGAGTCGGTGCGACAGCAGTTCGCTCAGAACCTGCGCGGCCATCGCGAACGACTGAACCTGTCTCAGGAAGAGCTGGCGGACATCTGCGAGCTGCACCGGACCGAGATCAGCCTGCTGGAGCGCTGCAAGCGCTCCCCTCGCCTGGAGACGATCGTGGTCCTCGCGCGCGCCCTGGGACTATCCTCCGCGGGCGACCTGCTCACTGGCATCGGCTGAGCCGGCGGCGTGCATCGCGCGCGTTGACCCCGATGCGCATGGCGAAACCCCACCGCACCCGCCGCGCAGTGGCGCTCTACCAGCTGAGCTACGTTGGCCTGACGCTTCGCATCCTACCGCCGCAAGCTGGGATCTCCCGATGTGGTGGTGCCGAGGCCCGGAATATCGTCTACCTATGTTGTGGTGGACTGGAGCGTCGCCTCGCCAAGGAGGGCGAAGATCCCGGCGCCCACCATCGCTCCGACGCCGAGAAAGATGGCTCCGCGGACCGTCATCTCCTTCGGGGGCGACGAGTCGGCGCCGGCAGTCACCATATCCGCGGGGGTCGAGCGATCGCCTTCCGGCGGGTCAGGCATCTCGCTCGGCTAAGGCGGCGGTTAGGGCGTCGGGAGCACTCATGCCCGAGGCGGCGCTTGGGGAGGCAGCGGCGGCTCGCCGTCCGATGTTCCCGGGCCTCCCGTCCCGTCGCTCGGTGAACCGTCCTTTCGACCGCGCCGAATCAGGGTGATGATCGCGATCGCGGCGCCGACGACGGCAGCGCCGATCAATGCCCACGCCCACCCCGGCAGACCACTCGATCCGGAGGACGATTCTTTGTTACCGGCGGCCGCGGCGCCGGCGGCCGCCGCGGCCGCCGGCGCATGGCTCGTGGTCGTCGTGGTCGGGGTAGTCGGGGTGGTGACGGTCTGCGTTTTGACGACCGTGTTCGTCTGTGTGGGGGTGGTCACGGTCGTCGTCTTCGGGGGTGCGGTCACCGTGTTGGTCTGAGTTACGGTCTTTGTCTGGGTCGGTGCGGTGCTCGTGGTGGTCGGAGTCGCTGGAGCGGCCGCGGTCGTCGCCGATTTCGTTTGCGCCGACGCGGTCGCTGTTTGGTTCTGGGAGGGCTGGGTGTCGGTCTTGGCTTGTGTGGCGGTAGGCGTGCCGCTGGTGGTGCTCGCGGTCGTTCCCTCGGTACGGCTTGAGGCGGTCTGACTCAGGCTGCTGGCCACGCTCGCCGTCGTACCCGAGCCACACCCGGCCAAAGCGACCAGGGAGAGGCCCAGCATCCACACGCGAAAAGTCCCGCGCGTCCCGATCCAGTCCCGGGGACCGTGGCGAAGGATCGTATGACCGCAGCCGAGGCCGCGCTGGCGTTGATGTGTATCGCTGATCATGGGATGACCTTCCTCATGAGACGATCCGCATCTCATGGCTGGTGTTGTTCAGGCGTCGGCCGCCCTCCTCGGTGGCGACACGATGTCCTCGATGCCATGGCGGCCAACGTATCTCAGTTCACGGTTAAAAGCAACCTTTGTTACAAACCCACTCTCTGGAGTTCGCTGGCGAAGTGATATCTCGCGCCCCGGCGGGTCTGCGCGTGATCCGGAAGCTCAGCGCTCGTTCTCGTCTCAGAGGGGATTCTCGTCGGCTCGATGCATGGCAGCATCCGGACGCCGGGCTCGTGGAGCGAGCCCTTGACACCGAACGCGTAGCTCACCTCACGGGACCTAGACTAGACACAAACTGCAGCATCCAGAAAGGATCAGCCATGTGCCGCTGGCTAGCGTATTCAGGATCTCCACTTCTACTCAAGGAAGCGCTGTATGGGCTAGCCAATTCACTGATAGAGCAAAGCCTTCACTCGCGGCTTGGCGCCGAGACGACCAATGCGCTGCATGGTGTCGCCAATCCGTTTCAGGGCACGATCGCCACTACCAGCGGAGAGGCCATCTGGGCATTTCGGTATTCGAGCGAGGGAAAGTCGCGCTCACTCTTCTATACGACCGACGTGCCGACGCTGCGCAAGCTCTATCCCGAGCGGGAGCTGTATGAGGAGGTGTCAGAGGACGCGCGCATGGTCGTCTCCGAGCCGCTTGGCGACATACCGGGCGTGTGGAATGAAGTGCCCGAGGCGACCTGCCGGATCGTCGGTGCAGGCCACGACGAGTCGCTGCCGTTCCGGCCGAGGGCGCCATTGGCGTCGTAGATTTCGTATGCCACCAAGCCCGCGGCGTGGGAAGATGATCGGAGCGTGCACGCGAACCCTGGGACTCCGGGAAGCGACGTGGCGGTGTGGTCGTCGCTGTGGCCTCGTATCGCCGCGGTTGTCGCGCTCGTAGCGCCGGTTGTCATGGCTGTGGTGGCCGCGGTCGCGCTGGCGGGCGATGTTCCCGTCGCGGTGCTGGCGGTCGGGCTGGTGCTGGTCTGCAGCGCGGCTATCTGGTTCGTCTTGACCCGTCGTGGTCCGTGGCGAACGGTCGGCGCTGTGCTCGCCACGCTCAGTGGGGTCGGGCTGGTCGTGGTGCTGGTGATCAACTGGCAAGGGGTGGTGGCGCTGGTTGTGTTGCTCTTGTTGCTGGCCCTGTTCGGACTCGCCGCGCGCTACGCGCTGGGGTGGGCCGGGGAGAGGACCGCCATCGGTGGCATGACTGGGGTGATCGTGCCGGTGAGCGCTGCCGGATCTGCGGTGCTGATCATCAACTTGAAGTCCGGTGGGGGTAAGGCCGAGCGCTTTGACCTCGCTGCTCAAGCTCGGCGACGGGGCATCGAGCCGGTTGTCTTGCGGCCCGGCGATGACCTGCTCGAGCTCGCCGAGGGCGCCATCGCCAGCGGTGCGCAGGTCATCGGGATGGCCGGGGGCGATGGTTCGCAGGCCCTCGTGGCGACGGTAGCCGCGCGGTGCGACGTTGCCCATGTCTGCATTCCCGCGGGGACTCGCAACCATTTCGCCCTGGACCTCGGCCTTGACCGTGATGACGTCGTGGGCGCGTTGGATGCGTTCACAGACGGCGTCGAGCGGCGTATCGACCTCGCGCGCGTCAACGACCGGGTGTTCGTCAACAACGCCTCGCTCGGCGTCTATGCCAAGGTCGTCCAGTCCGACGCCTACCGCGACGCCAAGCTCGAGACTTGGTCGGGCATGCTGCCCGACCTGCTGGGCCCCGACGCCGAGCCGATCGATCTCGAGTTCACCGCTCCCGATGGGAGCCGCTGCGACGACGCGCCGCTCGTGCTCGTATCGAACAATCCGTATCGGCTTGCGAGTCTCGCCGGAGCGGGCACACGCGAGCGGATCGACACAGGCCAGCTCGGTGTCGTGGCTGCGCGGGTGCGCAATGCTGCTGACGTATCAAAGTTCGTCGCGCTCGAGCTGGTCGGTCAGGTGGGCCGCTTTCCGGGCCTTTTGTCGTGGTCGAGTCGGGAGTTCGAAGTCCGCTCGAGCGGCCCGGTGGAGGTTGGACTCGACGGCGAGGCGCTCGTGCTCGATCCGCCCCTGCGTTTCGCGTCGCTGCCAGGCGCGCTGCGCGTGCGACTGCCCAGGGAGACCGGCCTGCCCCCGGGCGCCAGAGCTGTGGCGCTGACTTCAGACAATCTGGGTGCGCTGCTACGGGTGGCGGCCGGCCGGTGAGCCACACGGTTACGCGGCTGGTGCTCGGACTGGCCGTCTTCGTGCTCTTCGGTTGGGGTGTCGGGGAGCTCTGGACCTCGGTCGTGGGATCGGTCGAGCTGAACGCGGTACGCGACGTGGCCGCTCAGCGCACGGTTGCGCTCACCGATGTGGCGCGGGTGGTCACCTGGGCGGGCAGCGCGTTCCTGCTGGTACCCCTCGCCCTGATCGCCTGCCTGGTGTTCGCCAGGATGGGCCTACACCGAGAGGCGCTCGCGGTCGCGCTCAGCCTCGGCGGCGCGATGCTGATCTCGGTCTGGATAAAGCTGCTTGTGTCGCGCCCGCGTCCGCCCGTGGAGCACCTGCAGGCGGTTACCGGCTCGAGCTTCCCCTCGGGCCATGCGACACAGGCGAGCGCATTCTGGTTCTCGCTGGTGTTTGCGATGCCCGCGGCGGGATCTTCGCCGAGGCTCACCCGGGTGGCTGCCGGCCTCGCGGTGCTGATCGTGTTCGTGGTGGCCGCGTCTCGCGTCTATTTGGGCGTCCACTATCCAAGCGACGTGGTCGCCGGCGTGCTGCTCGGCAGCGGTTGGGCGACCTATGTGACGCGCTGCCTGGGGAAGTCTGAGCGCCCGCCTGGAGACCCTCTGGCCCGATGACGATGTGGCGTCGCGTACAGCATCTTGACCGCCGGCTGATGAGACGCTCGTTCGTGGCTCGCTCGCCCGCACTGGATCGCGCCCTCATCGCCACCACGCGAGCGGCGAACTACTCGCGACTGTGGCTTGTGGTCGCGGCCGGACTCGCGGTTTGCGGAGGACGACGGGGGCGCAGCGCGGCCGGGCATGGCCTCGTCGCGATCGCAATCGCGGCGGCGGCGGCAAACGGCCCGGCAAAGCTGCTCGTGCGCCGCCGGCGGCCGTCCTCGCGCCGGCGGCCCACGCTCATCCGCACGCCGCGATCGACGTCATTCCCATCCGGCCACACCGCCGCGGCGGTCGCGTTCGTCACCGCCGCGAGCGCCGAGCTGCCGGTCCTCGCGCCGGTCCTCGTTCCGCTGGCGGGCGCGGTCGCCTACTCGCGCGTGCACACCGGGGTTCACTACCCAAGCGACGTCGCCGCCGGCGCCGCAATCGGGATCGGCTCCGGCCTGCTGGCTGGGAGCCTGCCGTCACGGGCTCTGCAGCGACGACGCGCCCCACGCAGGCAGGAAACCGAGAACGACCCAAGCGTCGACCAGGGACAGGTTGCCCTGTGAGCGGACGGGCTGCGACCCGAGCCGAGCGCCGGATACCGGGCATTCGCGTGCTCCGGACGTATCGGCGCTCATGGTTGCGAGCGGATCTCGTGGCGGGTGTGGTGCTGGCGGCGATCCTCGTTCCGCAAGGCATGGCGTACGCCGAGCTGGCCGGGCTCCCGGCGGCCACCGGTCTTTATACGACGATCGCGTGCCTGATCGGCTACGCCGTGTTCGGGCCCTCGAGAGTGCTGGTGCTCGGACCCGATTCCTCGATCTCGCCCCTGATCTTCGCTGCGATCACGCCACTGCTGGTAACCGGAGATCCCGCAAGCGCAATCGCCCTGGCAGGCATGCTCGCCGTCCTCGTGGGACTGACCGAGATCGGCCTTGGGCTGGGGAAGCTCGGGTTCGTCGCCGACCTCCTGTCAAAGGAGGTGCAGGTCGGATACATGAACGGCCTTGCGATCACGATCATCGTCGGTCAGCTGCCAAAGCTCTTCGGCTTCTCCACGCACGCCGACTCGTTCCTCGCCGAGCTGCGCGCGTTCGCCGAGCACCTCGACCAGACGCAAACGACGACCCTCGTCGTCGGCGTCGCCGTGCTCGTCCTCCTGCTGGTGCTCCCCCGCTTCACCACGCGGCTGCCGGCGGTGCTGGTCGGGGTCGTCGGCGCCACCGTCGCCTCGGCGGTGTTCGGACTTGCCGGCAAGGGCGTGATCACGGTCGGCGCTCTGCCCCAGGGAATCCCCGCGCCCACGTTGCCGTGGACCTCCGCCGGCGATGTCGTTCCCCTGTTCATCGCCGCGGTGGGCATCACGCTCGTGTCCTTGACCGACACGATCGCCACCGCGACGAGCTTCGCGGCGCGGCGCGGTGAAGAGGTCGAGCCCAACCAGGAGATGATCGGTATGGGTGCGGCGAACATCGCCGCGGGGCTCTTCCAGGGCTTTGCGGTATCGACCAGCGGCTCACGGACAGCGGTGGCCGAACAGTCAAAAGCCAAGAGCCAGGTCACCGGTGTCGTGGGTGCAGCCTTGGTCGCGGCGCTCCTGCTGTTCCTCAGCTCGCTGCTGGCCGACCTGCCGCAAACAGCACTGGCCGCCGTGGTGATCGTCGCCGCGCTGTCACTGATGGACGTGAGCATCTTGCGCCGCTATCTGCGCGTTCGCCCGAGCGCGTTCGCGGTGTCCCTCGTCGCAACCGCCGGCGTGATGCTGCTCGGCGTGCTGCAGGGCATCGTCGTCGCCGTCACGCTCGCGATTCTGCTCTTCTTCAGGCGCAACTGGTGGCCTCACGGCGCCGTCTTGGGCAGACTCGAAGGTGACGAGGGGTGGCACGACGTTGACGCTCATCCGGACGCGAGGCAGATTCCGGGTGTTGTCGTGTATCGCTGGGAGGCGCCGCTGTTCTTCGCCAACGCCGGTGCCTTCCGCTTGCAGATCCGCAAGCTCGTGCGTGACCGCAAGCCTCGGTGGGTGGTTCTGCAGTGCGAGGCCGTCACCGACGTCGACGTCACCGCCGCCGAGATGCTCGAGCAGCTCGACAATGAGCTCAATGCCGCCGGGATCCACCTGGCGTTCGCGGAGCTGCGCAGCCGCCTCCAGGACCTCACGTTGCGCTACGGCCTCCTGGAGACCCTCGATCGCGAACACTTCTACCCCACGCTCGAGGCTGCTCTCGAGGAGATCCAAGCCGGCGCGTCCTTGCCCGGTTCCCCGGGGTGACAGAAATCTGGCGGGTAGATACCGACCAGGCGTTTTGTACAGACCAGGCGTTGGTCGCAGTTGTTGGGCGTCCTGACACATCGAGTGCCGTCGGCCCTGCGCCCGAGACCCGTACCAACCTAGATGTTGAGAACCTTGGCCTTGGCGGCTGCGAACTCCTCGTCGGTCAGGACGCCCGACTCGTGGAGTCCGCCGAGCTCCTTCAGCTTCGCTATGGAGTCCTCTTCCGGTGCTGGCGCAGGAGCCTGCGCAGCCATCTGCTGTTGTTGCTGTTCGTACTGCTGCTGTTCCTGTGCCGCCCATTTCCCTTCCTGGCGGCGACTCACACGGTTGGATACGGCCGTTGCGGTGCCGGCGATGGCGGCTGTGCGGGCAATACCGCGAAGTAGAGGCATGTTTGCCCTTCCTTTCCGCTCAGGAAGCCGCTTCGGCGGCATCGAGCGCGTTGACTGTGTCAAGAACCTCCTGCGTTGGGACTCGCTGGAAGGCGAGCAGGTTGCCTCCGTTGCGACGCACCGCAGTTACGAACGGCGCCGCCCAGGTGTTCTCAAAGCAGATCAGCACCGCTGCTTCCCCCGGCTCAAGCGCCTCTCCGGCGATGGCGGCGTCCTCGTCTCCGAGCATTCCGGTCCGCGCTCCTTGGAAGACCACGAGGTCGGTGAGCCCGTCGCCGTCGAGGTCGGCGATCTCAAGGCCCGAGACCTCACCTCCGGCATCCTTGCGGACCACGAGGACATCGAGCACTCGGATGATCCCCCTGTCCACAAGATCCACAAAAACCGGGATCGACCCACCCGTTTGCGGCGCGCCCGGCGGGAAGCCGATCACGACGATGTCAACCGGGCCCAGCTCCAACTCCTCGTTGCTCACGGCCGCTCCTCTCGTCGCGCTGCCATCTCCGCGATATGCCACATCGTAGCGGCCTATCGACAGGTATTGAGGGAGTGTAGGGCGCGGGCACGCTCGGAACGTGGCAGGAGATCGTCGACGCGCTGGTAGTCGCCGGTGTGTCACGTCTCGCGCCCTACTCGGAATAGCCGAGCGTCACTCGCCGGTCGGCCCCCCAGGACTCGCCGTTCGACTACGATAGGTCGGCTGCCGACGTAGCTCAGCTGGTAGTAGCGCATCCGTGGTAAGCGAGCGGCTCAAGAGCACCGAATCGCTAGTAATGGAGCCATTTTCGGCTTGTTTGTGCGGAATGCGCTCCTGCCGCTGAGCGGACAGAAGCGGACAACTACGGTAAAAGAATACATCGCGCGGCGGTCACGTCGCGGTACGCAAAACGAGAGCCGACGGCCGGATTCGAACCGGCGACCCCGTGCTTACCATGCACGTGCTCTGGCCTACTGAGCTACGTCGGCAATGACGCTTCATCGTACTGTGGCGGGGCCGGGGTCGCACCCCTGGCGCCCAACATCACATGCTACCATTCATGGTACCGAAGTACCGAGTAATACCATGCTACGTGCACAATCACCGATCAAGGTTCATGAGGCCACCAAGGAGAAGGTTCGCTACGCCGCGCTGATGGCGGGCCTCAAGCAGGCCGAGCTTGTCGAGCGCGCGGTCGATGAGTACGTCGAGCATCACCGCGAGGACTTTGCACAGCGCATGGAGCAGGCGCACCAAGCGTTGCTGGGCGGGAAGACCGCGACGCTCGCGTACTCGCTGGGCGTCGAAGAGGCCGACGTCGAGCGGGTCGGCGGGGTCGCGTCCGATCAGGTCGGCTCGCGCAGGCCAAGGCGCGCAACCTCGAACCAGGCGAGCTCACCCGAGGGCCAGTCCGCGCGAGGCTCCCACAGCTCAGCCTCCGCGGCCGCCAAGACCAAGCCGAAGAGCACGTCCCGCAGGCGCTCCTCGACGAAGCGCCCGTCGGCTGCCTGAGTCGCGATCGCAACCCAGACCTCCTCGCCAGGCGCGGTGACGTGCAGACGAGCGTCGATCAGCCCGCTAAACGAGACAGAGATATCGCGGTCTCGATGATCGAAGGCTTCGGCGAGGAGGGAGGCGATCGAGTCGGCGGCCTCGTCGATGATGCGGGCGTTGCGCTCAAGCGCATCGCGAAGCCAGTCGTCGTCATCGGGCAGGAGGCGTTCGGTTCGGTGTAGCGCGGCGAAGAGCTCGTAGGCGTCCTCGCCGGAGCCCTCCTCGCGCTGCGCGCCGGCGCAGAGCCAGAACCGCGCAGCGTCGGACTCCAGCCACGTTGCGCCCCGCCACCGTCCGTGGCGGAGCCGATACACGAGCGGACGCTCGGCGAGACTCGCGCGGTCAGGCGCGAGCGTGCCGCCAGGAACCGAGGTCGCGCCGCCGAGTGACGAGCTCTCCGCGGGCCGTCGCCGATGTAACGTCCTCGTTTCGGCGGCCCGGTAGCGGTTGACGTAGCTCTCTTGTCCGTCCGGCTCTCCAGAGCCGGTTACGCCCTCACGCTCAACGTCTTCGACTGCTTCTTCCCAGACTTCGGGGCGAAGCTGATCTTTACGTGGGTCTTTCCGTGTTTCTTTACGCGAAGGTGGATTGTCACGATTTCCCTACCATCACTGTTTTTGGTCTCGCCGCTGAGTCCTTTGCCGCCGGCTTTGATCTTGCCGGCGCCTGGGACGGCGATTCGGAGGATTAGTGTGCGGCCTTTTAGCTTTTTGGAGACGATACTGAGTACGTTTGTGCAGTTTTCTGTTTCTATGTGGGTGTTTTGGTTAAGGGTGGCGCCGTTTTGCGCGGTGAGGACTGTCGGCATCACGAGGTTCTGCTGACAGAGGTTGCCGTTAGCGGTGAGCGCCGAGTACTTGCCCTGGGGAAGCGTCAATTCGAAGCTTTCAAAGGGTACGTCCGGGGTGCTCTTGAACGTGCTGCTCGTGACGCCGTTCTTGATCAATGTGTCTCCGATGAGCTCGACTGTGACGCCGTCGCCCTGTAGGACCATGATCAGGTTGGGGAACGCTTCTCCGCCGTGGCTGACGAAGTAGGCGGGTCCCTCCAGCGGAACCGACAGTAGTTGGGTGTCCACGATCGCGTGGCCGATGACCGATTCGGCCGGACACGATGCCGGGTTTGCTTCGAACGCTTTGGCGGTGCAGGCCTTCTGCAGCGTCGTTAGCCTCGAAGGCAGGCTCTTCGGGAGTTCGACTTTGACGCTCTTGATGTTGGCCTGCGTCCCCATCGAGCCAGGGGGGTATGCCACTCTGACTTTGAGAGAGGCACCGGCGGCTTTACTGGTCTTAGCATTGGTGGAGGCTGTGAATTTGGGTTTGAACTGCAGGCTCGCGCAGTCCGCGACCTGGAAGCGGTCGGAGGGACCCGCGGAGGCGCCATTCGCCGCGGCGAGCGATGAGCCCACGCTCAGCGGTGCGCAACTGGTGGGGTTGAGCGTGAAGTTCGGCCGGTCGATCGTGGCGTAGATCGTGCGGTAGGCGAGCGGGATACCGTCCAGGGTCTGGGGCAGGGGATCGGTCTTGACCGTGACCTGGGTGGTTTCGGGGTCGATGTAGATGCCGGCGCGGGTGATCACGTCGCCGAGATCGAAGGGGCCTGCTTGGGCGGGCACCTTGATCACGAGGCTGTAGGGGGCGCCCTTGTAGGGGCCGGCGAGGTAGATCGCGGTCGGCGACTTGCCGCTCTGGGGCACCCACAGCGGCGAGGGGCCGGCGCCGACGGCGACGGTGGTGCTACCGATCTGGCTGGCCGTATCGCAGGCACCACTGGCGGCCGCCGCGTCGGGACACAGCGGCACGCCCGCGAGCTTCGCCAGCTCGCCCGGGGGCAAGATGACGTTTATCCGCGAAAGGTTAGGCTCGCCTTCGGGCGCGGTGATCTTGAGGCTGAAGGACGAGGCCTTGCCGGCGACCGGGTTTGTCGAGCCGGCTTCGAAGCCCGGATCGAACCCGGCAGGCGCTTCGCAGCCCTGGTCGATCTTGAAGCCGGCCGAAGGGGTCGCGTTGGGGGTACCCATGAGTTCCCCAGAGCCCGGTTCGTGGGACCACGGTTCGAGCATGCTGGTCGCGGTGTAGGTGCCGCAGCTCGGCGGGTTCGCGAGCGGGGCCCGGGGGCCGCCGTTCAGCGTCAGCTTCAGCTCTTCGAAGGGGAGCTGCGGGTTTTCATCGAAGCGGGTGCGCAGCTGGCCGGGGGCGAGATCGTTGTGGCCGCCTTCGCCGCCGACTTCGACGGTGCCGTGCAGCTTGACGATGATGCCCGAGCCGTCGATTTCGAGATACAGACCGTAGAGCTTTCCTTCTTCGGCCGCTGCTTCGGTGCAGGCCGGCAAAGCACCCCCACAGGTCGGCTGGGCGAGGAAGACCTTGCCGTGCAGCGGCGATTCCAGCAGCGGCGTGCTGACTTCGGCTTCGCCGATCTGCGAGGCCGCGGGGCAGTGGCCCGGGGCGGCGTGCCAGAGGCCGTCGTCGTAGGGGCTCGAGTCGCCGCCGGGGTGGCCTTCGCCGAGTTCGGTCGCTTCGGGATCGCCGAAGTCCTGTCCTTCGCCGCCGACGTCTTTGCTGCCGAGGTTGATCCCTTCGGTCCCTTCGGCCGCGCAGCCCTCGAGGCCGTCACCGACCGCCGGGGAGAGCGAGACGCCCTTGGGCAGGGTGACCGTCGCGTCCTTGAGGTCGGGGGTCGCCGTTTCGCTGGCGAGCTGGGGCTGGGGGACCCTGAGGTCGACTTCATAGCCCGAGGGCGCGCCGGCCTGCGCGCTCTGCGGCAGAACTTTCAGTTCGGGGTTGAAGTGCAGCGATTCACAGCCATTGATGCCGCTGTAGACGGGGACTTCCTCGCTGACAGGGTGTTCGGGGTCAGACCAAGCGGCCGCTTCGATTCGCGCCGAGAGCTGCTGGGGGGTATCGGTGCAGCTCGTCGGGTCGCGCAGGAAAGCGGTCGGGCTGCCCCCGATGACGCCGTTTTCGATCGCCGGGACACCAAAGAAGTTCAGTATCGCGGCGATCACCTGGTAGCTGCCGACGGCGTGGGGAAGCTCGGGGGCGTCAACGCGGAGGCGGTAACCCTGCGGGGTGTGGATCAGCTGGGAGTAGAGCAAGACGTCAGCGGCGATGAAACGGAAGCCGAAGACGGCTGGGTAGCCGGGTTCGGGGGTGAGGTTGTAGAGGTCGGACTCGTTTGCGCCGCTCTGCCGACTCGACGAATACCCCCCAGAACGGAGCAGAAGGACGGTGCCGACGCGGCTGTTCGACGGGCAGAAACTGTTAATGTTCCCTTCACTGCGGGCTAGGAGCGCCTCGGGACAGCGGCCAACGGCTTGTGGATTGCCGATCAGACCGAACGGGAGTTCGACGGTGACCGACTTGGTGTTCTTGACCGGCAGGTAGTCTAGAGATTGGGCCCCAGGGGGCACGACATTTGTCAGCCGGTAACTGGATTCCAGGGAAAGAGGGTGGCCGCCGGCGCTCGCCGAGGGTTCCCCTCCGGGCCCGTAGCCGTTCATTCCGAACTCTTCGAAGCCGAAGGGGAGGGTGGCCGAGCCGATGTCCGCCTGGCCGGTGACCACAGCCGAGGCGGGCGCCGAGGCGCCGCCGCCTTGAACGCTGGCATGGTCTTCGAGGGTAAGCGGGGTCAGGCTGGCTGCGGTGGTGACCGAGATCGTGACGACGAGGGATTCGCCGGGCGCGATGGCGGTGGGGTAAGAGCATTCGACCAGCGCCCCGGCGTGCGTGCAGGAAAACAATGCCCTGGTGGTCAAATTGACGCCTTCGGCGCTGAAGAAGGTGACGCCGCCGGCCGGCAGGGAGTCTTTGATCACGGTGGCGCCGCTGGACGCTTCGTCACCGACGTTGGTGACGAGCAGCGAGTAGGCGTCGCAGATTTCGTTGCCGAGGCATTCGGCCGTCTCTGCGGAGGAGAAGGCGCTCGGCAGCGGGCTCGCCTGGATCGACCAGTGGGGGCCGGAGGCGGCGGCGGCCGGCCCGGCGAGCAGAAGCAGGGCGGCCGTCGCCAGAACAACGGGCAGGACGAGCCGGCGCGGCCCTCTGGCGCCGCTCACCTTGTCGCTATGAGGACTACTGGCTCCGACCGTTCGGTCGCTGGTACGTGGGTACATGCGCTAATTGCCTCCGGTCGGTCGTTGCCCGGGTTTCCCCGCTCTCGCTGCCTTCGCGCCGTACAGCTTGCGCGCCTGCTTTTCGCAGGACAAACGCTTCTTCGCGGGTTTGACCCTGCGGCAGGCTTTGAGCGCTTTTGCGAGCCTCTGCGCACGGGTGGCCGGCTTCACCCGAGTGGACGGCTTCGGCTTCGCGACGGTGACGACGGGTTCTGGCGCAAGGTTCCCGGCCCCGCTGAGCGTCGCGGTGACTGGAGCGGCGAGCGATGGCACAACAGATCCCGCCCCCTGGCAGGTTTCCTCCTGACAGCCCTTCGGCGCAGGTGGCGCCGGGAAGCCACCGGCGACGCGCGCGTCGTAAATATCGGCCTGGTTGTCGGTGTCCTGGGGGACCTGGGGGCCGACCGCTCCGAAGAACAGATCGGTGCCGGCGCGATCGGTGCCGATCAGGCGGCCGCTTGACACAGCGGCCCCCACGCCGAAACTCGCTTGTTCCAAGGCCAGGTCTTCCCCCGGGGCGATCAGGTAGACGTTGCCGCCGCTGTACTCGTAGACATTGGCGCTGCCTTCGCGGGCCAGTGGGGTCAGGGCATCGAGGCTGCTGAAGAAGACCCGGCCGTCGTTTGAAACCACAAGCGCGGACGTAGCAGTCGTGGGACTGAAATTGCCGGCATACGGCAAACGGGTAAGCCCCGGTTCGTTGGCGGGGATGGTGGTGTTGCCGTTGCAGTTGAAGCCGGATTGGACGGCCTCGGTCTGCGGGCAGAGATAGCTGCCTTTCTGGCCGATCGAGACGCGAGCGAGGTGTTCGGTTTCGGCGTCGTACTCGAAGAGCTGTGGGACGGTGCTGGTGTCCTCGGCGCCGGTCAGGTGTTCAAGACTCGGAAAGACGGCGAAGCCCCCGCTCGGGGTGGCCTGCACCCGACGTTCGTCACGCGAAGACCACTCTTCTCCGTCTTCTTCGGAGAGCGTGGCAACGAACGCGAGGTGCCCGGTCTCGGTGTCGTAGACATAGAGGTTGTCAGCGCCGACGGTTGGCGATTTGGCTTCGGCGTTGGCGCCGGTGAGGGCGCCCTTGGCGACGAAGTAGACGCGCGATCCATCCTCGGAGACTCGCTCGACGCCCTGCACTTCAGCTGCTTCGGCCGAATGCGAGTTGTGGGAGACCTGGACCAGGTTGGCGAGGTGAGCAGCTGCGCCCTGGCCCTGGATTTCAGCCATGTATAGGTCAGACGTGGTGTCTTCATCGCCGTTGACGAGCGGCTGGTTGGTGGTGAAGAAGACCCTCGATCCGTCTTCGGAGGCGCCCTGGAACGACGCCGCGCTCCGAGTCGCGGTGAAGCAGGCGTGCCCGGAGGTGCAGTGCGCTTCGCCGGCGGGCAGCGAGGGCTCGGAGATGGCGATCGTCCTTTCGCCGCCGGAGCGAGCGTACAGTTCCTTGACTTCGGGTTCGCCCGGTACGTCGGAGCATTCCCTGGCGCTGAAGAAGACCGTTTCGCCGCTGGCGGAGACCGCGTTGTAGGTGTCGGTTTCGTCGCCGAACTCGATACCGCAGCGGCTGATCAGTTCGGCCCCTTCGTTGATGTGGGGGCTGCCGTGTAGCGGACCGTCGTTCTTGACGCCAACCAGGGTCGGTTCGGAGTTGCCGGTGCCGACATACTCATACAGCGAGGGTTCTTCGGTCGTGGTGTCGCCGGGCCAGAGTGATCCTTCCCTCGGCTCGATCGAGAAGACCACATGGCTGAGGTCGCTCGAGGTGCCCGCGGGTTCGAAGTTGAGAAAAGAGCGCGTCTGGGTGGGAGAGTCCTCGGGGCCGATCGGTATGAACCTGGGCGACGAGCCCGGCTGGTGGACCCTCAGCTCGAGAGTGAGCCGAGGAATGGTGTAAAGGATTTCGGTGTCACCGGGATTCTCATCCAGCTCCCATAGGGTCGAGCTGAGATCCGTGCTCGAGGAGACGTAACCAGAAAAAGGCGTCGACTGTGCGGAGGGGTTGAGCGCTTCGGTGTTCCAGCCGTCTGAGGAGCGTTCGAACTCGTAGATCGCCGCGCCTATCAGCAGGCTGCCCTGCTCGTTGTTTCCGGTGCCGGCGAAACCGCCGTAGCTGTTGCCGAGGAAGCGGTTGCCGTCATCTGAGATCGCGCCGAGTTCGAAGACTATGTTCCCGTCCTTGTAAGGAGGGGTAACCAGCTCGTCGGCGCGGCAGTCCGGCATGAACGCGCGGAAGCCAGGTGAGGCTTCTGTTTCGGGCGGGCAGAAGGCTTCGTTGGCGTCACCCGCCAAGGCGGCCGAGGGGGCAAGGGCAAAGGCCGACAGCGCACCCAGGGCCACCCACAGGACGGCCAACCATCATCCTCCTCGATCGCCCGGCTCGGTCTCCTGCCTGGAAAGCGAGCACCGACCGGGTTCTTGAACTCGTCGCTACCCACCATTTGTCACCGGCTCCGACCGTTCGGTCGCTGGTACGTATGTACATACGCTAATCGCCTCCGGTCGATTGTTCCCCGGTTTTCCCTGCAGGAAAACTAATGTGGTTGGCTTCTAGGTACGGATTGCGTTCCCGCAAATCAGTGAGAGAAACTCAGAGCACTCTCTCGAGCGCCCCCTACGACACTCACGCGCCGCATGAGACGAGACGCTCGCGCCCAAATGAAGATCGCTACGCGTCGCGTCTATTCCCCATATGACGAATCAACCTCTCCCTGTGCCCGCATTACCTATACCTACGACTCAAGCACGCGGCTTGGTGCGGGGCATGATTAAACGTATACACCAGCGTACCTGATTCGCGAGGCCACGTCAACCCCCACCCCAGCTAACCAAGAACTCTCACAGGACCCAGCTAGCCAGGCACTCTCACAGTGCAGACATCAAGGGACGGAACTCCACCCCTCAGTCGTCACTGAAACGCCCAAGGCGTATATCGCGGACATTGCCGAAGCTACTACCACGGGACTGGACGGCCATTTCCCAGCGGCTCATCGCGGCGAGCTTTCGCAGTCTCGCCGAGCTCGCTCAGATCCCCAAGAGATTATCTCCGGAATTTCCGCGAAGATCTCACTAAGGACATCGAACGCAACCCCAAACCCTCCCGGTTGCGTGCAACGAACCCGTACTTCTGCCAGGATCGAGGCACGCTCGACGCTGACACGGACGAGCCGCTCGCGCCACCGTCGCGGCGTGTGCGGCTCGTCCCGGGTCTCACCCGACCCTGCTCCAGCGCAGTAACGCCGGCCCAGCCCGGTTATGCCGGCTCGACCCGGCTACCCCAACTCGGCCGAAGCCGCCTGGAACCTCCCCATCGCCTGGCCGAGCGCCTCGCCGGAGGAGGCGTTCAGCACACCGATCTGGTCGACAACCGACCCGGCGCGGGCGATCAGCCGCTCGAAGTCCTCCGAGTTGCGGACGTCGTCGAGCTTGGAGCGCTCGCCGTGAAGCATGATGAAGCCCGCGAGATCGCCTCCATGGGGCGCGATCAGGTGCGCGTCGAAACTGTCGATCTTGCCGTCTTGCTGCAGGGCGTCGTGATACTCGATCGTCTCTTGAAACACCTTGAGCGCCGTCTGCTCCCGACCCCTGACGACCGGGCCCCATCCGATGAACAGCTCGTCACCAGCCATTGGTCCATCCTTTCGTAGCGGATGCCACGAGGCTACTCCGGCCCGCCCGCCCTGTCCAGGCGAATTCACGGCGGCCGCCCGTCGGGGAGTCCGTCCGCCGGTACGCCGGTCGGGCGGGCTCGCCCCACCACACCAGCACACGCTGTCGCCATGTGCTGCCCCGCCGCCGAATCCCGTCACCCCGCCCGCGATAATCCGCGCATCGCCTCTTCCTCCACCCCACAGGGATCCCACTCCGCCGGCTCGCACAGGTGGGCGCGGCGCGTCGCGGGCTGGATCGTCCGGGAACGGAACCCGGCGGGGGTCGTGTACGGCACGATCCTGATCGGAGCGCTGATCGCGGCGGAGAGCGGGGTGCACGACGGCTACCCCGACCTGATCGGCTCGACGGCGCTCACGCTCGGGATCTACTGGCTCGCCCATTCCTACTCGACGGCCCTCGGAGGCCGCCTCTCCCACGAGGAGCACCTCACGGTGGGGGCCCTCGCACGGGCGTTGGGGCACGACTGGTCGATCGTTCGGGGAGCGTCGATCCCGCTGCTCACGCTGCTAATCGCTTGGGCGGTGGGCGCGAGCGAAACCACGGGCATCAACGCGGCGGTCTGGGCCGCCGTCGCAAGTCTGATCGTGTTCGAGCTGCTCGCGGGCTTGCGTGCGGGGTCAAGGCCGCGGGAGTTCGCGCTTGAAGGCGGCGTGGGAGTCGTCATGGGGCTGGCGATCTTCGCTCTCAAATCGCTGGCGCACTGACGACTTTCGCGTTCCTCGAACCGTCCCGGGCGAGCCGGACCCTTGGTGGCGCCGGCGTCAGGCGCAAAAGTTCCAACTCGTACGCATTCCCAAAAACCGGCGCTAAGCAGGGATTTCCGATCAACCGTCCCCGTCCCGAAGGGTGGGCAGTCCCTACGCGCACTTCCCTGTAGACAAAAAATCGCTGACATGGAATGATTCTTACTTGAACAGATTCCTTGACAGGCGTCTGGACATGTAGATCGTTTCGGGGAGGTAGAAGAGAGATGTCCGAGCACAACGGTGGGGAGTTGGGCGTAGCGAGATCGATCGCGCCCCTGTATCAGCGGCTGCCAAGAGGGCCCCACCAACTCGCTCCCACAGAGGTGGCGCGTCACCAGCGCCTGCGCATGCACGGAGCGATGGTCGAGGCTGTCGCCGCCAACGGCTATGCGAACACCAGCGTCAAGCAGATCATCGGGCTTGCGGGGGTCTCGCGGCGGGCGTTCTACGAACAGTTCGCCAACAAGGAGGAGTGCTTCCTGGCGACGTTCGACCTGGTCGCCGCGCGCAGCGTCAAGCGCGTCCACGAGGCCTACCGCTCCACCGGCGGCGACCTGGAGCAGCGGATCAGGGCCGCCGTCGAAGAGTTCACGGACGGGATCGAGTCCAACGCCAAGGGCGCGGGCCTGGCGATCGTCCAAGCTCAGACGGCGGGGGCACCGGGGTTGGCGCGCCTGCGCAAGGCGACGGGCACGTTCGAGCAGATGCTCTCCAGCAGCTTCGCCCACGCTTCCAGCGCGGGTCCCCTGCCGGTTCCGATCGTCCGAGGGATCGTGGGTGGCATGCACGAGGTGACGGCGGCGCGTCTGCGCGCCGGCCGCCCCGAGGAGATCCCGCCGCTGAGCGAGGAGATCGTGCAATGGACCCTGCTGTTCCACACCGCCGCCGGAGAGCATCTGTCAGAGCGCCTGGCGGCGCGGGTGCGGGCGAGCTCGTTGGCGGTCGCCCACGAGCGGCGCCCGGGAGGCTCGAACGGTCGCTGGTCCGGCGCCGACTCGTCCCTGGACGCATGGATGCCGCCGGGCCTGCGCGCGGTTGCGCCCAGCCAGGGTCACAGCCCGCTCGCCGCTCCCCACTCCGACGAGGAGCTCCGCGAGCGGCTGCGCTCGAGCGTGCTCAACCTCGCCGTGGTCGACGACTATCACGAGCTGAGCGCACCCCAGATCGCGGAGGAGGCGGGCGTCCCGATCGAGTCGTTCTTCGAGCTGTTCAACTCCAAGGAGGAATGCTTCCTGGCGGCGTTCGACGATCTCAGTGACGAGCTGTTGGGAATCGCGGCCGACCCCGACCTCGTCTCAGGAGACTGGGCTCGTACGGTTCGCCGCGTCGTCGGCGAACTGCTGGGGCTGCTGGCGGACCGCCCTCTCTACGCCCATATCATCGCCTCCGAGGCGCCCAGCGCCTGCTCTGAGGCGCTGGAGCGCGTCTGCGACCTAGCCGAGAGCATCGCCACGCTGCTGACCGAGGGGGCGCCCGAGCCGGCCCGCAACAAGCTCGCGGTCGAAGGTGTCGCCGGCGCGATCTGGCACACGATCCGCTGCCAGGTCACGAGCGGACAGATCCATCTCCTGCCCGCACTGTCGGACTATCTGGCCTATATCGTGCTTACGCCGTTCATCGGCGCCGACGCCGCCGCCGAGATCGTCACCGAGGACGAGTCCGCGCTCGCCGCCGGCACGCCCGTGGCCGGCTGAAACCGGCGCCTCCTCGCCGAACCCCCGGCCCCCGGAGGCGGGTCGGGGCTAGCGCCGCTTGCTGCTCGCGCGGCGATCGACGAGGTATGTCAGCACGATCCCGACGAGGACCGATACGACGATCACGATGATCAACGGCGCTTCGCCGGTGCCGAAGATCCAGTTGACCTTGACCGATTCCAGGTTCAGCACGGCAAACAGCGTGATCAACACGGCCAACAGCACGAGGCCGGCGGTACGGGCCTGTTCGCGACGACTGCGCTTGGGCTCCGACGGTCCTGGCGCCTGCTGGGACATCGTCGCCCGATCCTACCCGACCCTCGCCACCGCGCGCTCGGCCGCCACCCACGGGCATTGCACCGACAGTTCCTCGACCCCCAGCGCCGCCGCGACGTTCAGCGCCATGCCGCGCCTGAAGAACTCATCCAGGCGCTCCGGGTCGGCGCCGGACAGCTCGCGCGCGAGCTCGACCAGCTGGGCGAATCGATGCCTGACGCGTGCGCACACGATCTCGTCGTCGCAGGCCGCGTAGGACTGATGCTGGAGCATCAGGTAGTCGCGGTCGGATTCGAGCAGCTCTCGGTAGGCGCGCCCCATCGCCTGCAGCGTGTCCTCGCACTCCGCCGGTGCCCGTCCCTCGTGGTAGTCAGAGGCGGCGGCACGGAACGTGTCGGCGATACGCTCGAAGCTCCGCTCCAGCGCGGCGAGGAACAGCTCGCGCTTGGTCGGGAACAGGCTGAACACGTACGGCTGCGCCACGCCCACGCGGCGGGCGATGCGCTCGACCGCGGTGCCGTGCAGCCCGCCCCGGGCGAACTCGTGCACGGCCGCGGAGATCAGCTCCTCGCGCCGCTCGGCCGCGGGAACCCGCCTGCGCGTACCGCTTGCATGTCCACTGCTCATCGCACCGCTCCTGACCCCGCTCCTGACCCGTTTTGCCGCCACTCTCTGGGAATCATAACTTAGCAGTCGCTAATAAGCTTTTCAAGAGCTGCGGCTTGGGGAGCAGGTTCTCAATACCATGCAGGCGCATGACGCTCCCCACGTGCACACGCGCCTGCATGCTGATGGCCGGCGCCGCGATGTCGACCGCGCTGCTCGGCGGCTGCGGAGCAAGTACCAAGACGGTCTCCGCGGCCAGCTCCCCGGCGACCGCACAGGCGACGTCCAGCACGCCCCAGCCGAGGACGAGCGCGACGACCACGCCGAGCGCTACGAGGACGAGCGGGGCGACCTCCGGCGGCACGCCCGCCACGACGACCGGCACGCGCACCGCTTCGGCGCCTGCGTTCACCGAAAAAGGCACGAGCGGCGCAAGCGCCGAAGGGCTTGCGGGCGCGCTAGCGGTCGTGCGCGCGCACGGCTACACCGCGAACGACACCTCCGACTACCACCCCAGCCAGACCCTGCGGGTGCTCGTCGGCACCGGCTCGCACTCTAACGACGGATACGACAAACAGGCGTTTTTCTTCCTCGGCGGCCACTATCTCGGCACCGACGCCAGCCGGCCGAGCGCGCAGATCAGCGTCGTCTCTCAGAGCGACACCGAAGTCACGCTCGCCTACCAGCTCTACCGCCCCAACGATCCGCTGTGCTGCCCCGGCGGCGGTGCGGCGCGCGTGCGGTTTCAGCTGAACAACGGTCGGCTCGTCCCGCTGGACCCGATCCCACCCGTCAGCTCGACGACGGGCACCAGCCGCCAGTAGCAGTCGCCTTGCCGGCGTCGAACGCGCGCGCACATGAACGCGCGCGTTCACGTCCAAACGCCCTATCGTGGTGTGCGTCCACAGTACGTCCATCGTCAGAGAAAGGTCACGCCGATGAGCGCAACGATCGAGGGCCGCAGCGAGGAGCTGCTGCGGGCCAAGAACTTCTGCCTGGTCTCCACCATCCGCAGCGACGGATCCGTGCACTCCGCCCCCGTGTGGGTGGACCTGCAGGACGGCCGCCCCGTCCTGAACACCGCCGAGGGCCGCGCCTGGCCGCGCAACCTCGAGCGCGATCCGCGCGTAACGCTGACGGTCCAGAACATGGACAACCCGTATGAATACGTGTCGATCCGCGGCCGCGTCGCCGAGCGCACGCACGAGGGGGCGGACGAGCACATCGACGCGCTGGCCAAGAAGTACCTCGGCCAGGACACCTACCCGTTCCGCCAGCCCGGCGAACAGCGCGTGATCATCCGCGTAGACCCCGAAGACGTCCACGTCTGGGGCGGCTGAGCGGCTGAGGGCGACTCAGCCGGGGCGCTCTGAGGGAACTGAACCAACTGGCTACCCGCGCCCGAGCAGCCGCCGCCATAGCGACGGAGGGCGCGGCTGGGTGCGCAGCCACTCGTCCCGCAACACCAGCTGCCCCGCCGCGCGGGCCCGTAGAACGCACGCGGTGTGGGCGTGCCGGCGCCGGCGCGAGTCCCCCTCGGGCGCGATCAGCATATGCTCGCTGAGAGCGGGCAAGCGATGACCACAGATCGGACAGCGATACGTCGCCGGCTTGCGGTTCGCCGCACGGCGCACCGTCCACCATGGGGCGGGGGGAAGGCTGGTGGTCATCGCTCTATTGTCGCGCCGCTGGTCGGCGCGGTCGCGGCGACCGTCGCCGTCGGATTCGGCCTGGTCGTGGCGCGCGCCGAGCGCGAGCGCCGCGCCGCGCGGGCTGGGCGCGTGCCACCGCAGGCGCGGCGGTTTGGCCTGTTGAGCGACGAGACGGCCGCGAGCGGCTGTCGGCGGATCGCGCTCGGTCAGCTCGACCTGGCGATCGAGCTGCTGGAAGGCGCGTCATCAGTCGCGCCGGAGGAGGCGGTGCACGAGACGCGCAAGGCGCTCAAGCGTGTGCGCGCGCTGATGCGGCTGCTGGAGGGCGAACTCGGTGTCAAGCGCGCGGATCGCGAGCGCGCCGTCCTGCGCGACGCCGCCGCGCGTCTGTCGGGAGCACGCGACGCCGAGGTGATGGTGAGCACGCTCGACGCGCTCGTGGAGCGACACCCGCGCAAGCTGGGCCGCCGCCGTGGCGTGATGGAGCTGCGCGAGGATCTTGAGCGCGAGCGGATGCGCGCGGGCACCCGCACGCTGGGCGACGCGCTCACGCGCGAACAGGTTGCCGAGGAACTCGCGGACGTACGCGCGCGCGTGACCAGGTGGAAGCTGCCCGGGAGCCGCTCGACGGCCAGGCTCACGGGACCTGGCTTGGAACACATCTATCGCGCGGGGCGCACCGGTCGGCGTCGCGCCGGCAGGCGTCGCGCTGGTCCGAGAGTGCTGCACAAGTGGCGCAAACACGTCAAGGACCTGCGCTACGCGGCGGAAGTCCTCGACGTGCGCCGGCCGGCGAGCGCGGACTTCAAGCCGTCGGGCAAGCCCCGAGCCAAGCATCAGAGCAAGCGCATGGACAGGCGCCACTCTGGGCAGAGCAAGCGCACGGCCAGGCAGAGCAGGCGCATCGCCAAGGTTGCGCGCCGAGCGGACAGGCTGGGCGAAATGCTGGGTGAGGAGCACGATCTGATGCTGCTGGCCGAGCGGGTGCGGACACACAAGCGGCTGAAGCGACATCGCAAGCGCACGCGCAGGCGGCTGCTGCGCGCGATCTCGCGCCGGCGCGCCGGCCTGCGCAAGCGGGCGTTGCGCGACGGCGAGCGTCTGTACACGCGCAAGCCGCGCCGATTTGTCCGCACTATGCGTGCGTAGTCACCCTCGCGGACTGAAGGAAATCCCGCAATCGGCCGATGTAACCGGCGGACCCGCCAGTCCGCCAAGCGATGCGTGCCCGGACGACACCCGCGATGCTGTTCCTGGCCTCCCTGCTGGGAGGTGTGGGCGTGCTCGTCCTGCACCTGACGGTCGGCCTCGGCGGGCCGCAGACGAACGGGCTGTTCGACGAAGACATCTACAACGTGCTGATGTTCGGCGCGGCGTTCGCGGTGATCGCCCGCGCGATCATGGTCAAGTCCCAGCGCGCGGCATGGCTGGCGATGGGTGCGGGGCTGCTGTGCTGGAGCCTGGGCGAACTGTATTTCACGCTGTTCCTCAAAGGCCCAGGCGAAGCCGGCGGCAGCGTCTCCCCCGCCGACGGGCTGTATTTGGCGATGTACCCGTGCATGTACGTCGCGCTGACGCTGCTCGTCGGCGCGCACCTGCACGAGCTGCGGATCAGCATGTGGCTGGACGGGCTGATCGCGGGGCTGGCCGCTGCCACGCTCGCGGCCGCGGTTGTGCTGCCTCCGATCGTGGACAGCGCCACGGGCGACGTCGCCTCGGTCGTGGTCGCGCTGGCTTACCCGATCGGCGACATCCTGCTGCTGGTGTTCACGATCGGCGCGCTCGGCATGACCGGCTGGCGGCCTGGGCGGGTGTGGCTGCTGATCGCCGCGAGCATGCTGCTCAGCGCGATCGCCGACTCGACCTACGTCTACCAGACCGCGACCGACACGTATACGGCGAACACGTGGCTGGAAGGCCTGTGGCCGGCGGCCGCGGTGCTGTTGGCCGTCGCGGCGTGGACGCCGTGGCCGCGAGCGATGCGCAAACGGATCGAGGACTGGCGACTGGTGATGGTGCCGGCGCTGTCGCTGCTGGCCGCATTGGGGGTGTTCGTGTACGGCAACTTCCATCGACAGCTGACGCTGCCAGCGCTGATCCTCGCGATCGCGACCGTGTTGGCAGTGTGCGCGCGGCTGATGCTGACCGTGCGCGAGAACCTGACGATGCTGATCGGCTCGCGCAACCTGGCGCTGACCGACCCGCTGACCGGGCTGGGCAACCGCCGCCGGCTGATGGAAGACCTGCGGCTCGCCTGCCGCCTGGCCAGGCCCGAGGAGCCGTGGCGGCTGGCGATATATGACCTCAACGGGTTCAAGCGCTACAACGACACCTACGGCCACCCGGCCGGCGATGAGCTGCTCGCGCGTCTCAGCGACAAGCTCAGCGCGAGCGTCGCCGCGCACGGGACCGCGTACCGCATGGGCGGCGACGAGTTCTGCGTGCTGTTCAAGAGCTCGGCCGCCGCTGAGGTGGAGGTCTCGCGGGCGAGCGTCGCGGCACTGTGCGAGGACGGCCCGGGCTTTGAGATCGGCGCCGCGCACGGCGAGGTGAGCATCCCGACCGAGGCGCGCGAGCCGACGGACGTCCTGCGGCTCGCCGACCAGCGCCTCTATAAGCGCAAGGACCAGACGCGCGAGCAGTACGTCGCGCGCCACACGCCCGCGGGCGCCCGCGGGCGCTTCGATCCGGCCGTCGTGACCGCGTTCGCCGAGACGACCGTCGGCGACGCCTCGCCCGCTCGCGTCGCGCCCCGCGGACCGCTCGACTAGACGGGCCGCTCGACTAGAAGTACGTCGCGGGTGCAGAGGACAGCAGGCCGTAGATCTGCACGATCGCGGCCTGTACGAGCAGCTGCGAGGAGGGGGGCGAGCCGAACACGAACAGGTTGTCGGACAGGCGCAGGTGCTGCCAGGCGTAGTCGACGTAGGACTGGGCCAGCCGCTGGCCGGGCGGGTCGTGGGTGACCGAGTCGAGGTAGAGCATGTTGCGGAAGTAGACCGATACGAAGAAGGGCAGTTCCGAGCCGAGCCGTTCGGGGGTGTAGTAGGCGAGCGCGACCTTCGCGGTCTGACGCGCCTGATAAAGGAAGGCGGAGTTGCCGGTGGCCTGGTAGAGGAGCGTGCCGGCTCCGATCATCGCGCCCTGGTTGTAGCTCCAGTACACGCGCGCGACCGTGCCGTGCGCGCCGATGTGGTCGGCGTACAGTCCGTTTTCCTGGAGCAGGCATGCGCGCGTCCAGTTGTAGGCCTGTTCGGCGAACTGCAGGTAGGCGACGTTGCCCGTCAGCTGATAGAGCCGCACCGCGAGCTCCGCGCCGGGACCGTCGGTGACGGTGTTGCGTTCGTTGTTTTCGGAGGAGTTCGAGAACGGGATGCCGCCGGGACAGACGTGTTCTGGGTCTGTGTCCCAGCCGGCCATCACGAACGCCATGATCGCCTCGGCGCTGCCGAGGGCGGCGGCGGAGCGCGTCAGCTGATACATGCGCACGAGCTCGATCCCGACCCACTCGTTGTCGTCGTAGTACTTGGTCCCGCCCGGGCCGGTGGGCGGCGCTACGGTCCCGTCGAAGGCCGCGAGCGAGCTCGTGAACGTGCCTTCGGGGGCGCCCGAGTTGTCGATGTCGAGATAGGCGCGCAGACCGACCAGGCGCGCGGACAGTTCGTGCGTGAGCGCGCCGGACAGCCCCGGGATACGCGAGACGCCGTTGACGTGGCGCATCGTCACGGTCGCGGCCAGCGCTTGCGAGAACGGCCACAGGAACGAGAACGGTTCACCCTGATAGAGCCCCGACCCGGGGATGTAGAAGTTGTGCTGCATCGCTTCGAACGCGATCAACGCGCGCGCGGGATCGCCGTGCAGGACGGGTTTGGGCTTGGGCTTGGCGTGCTTTTTCGACGTGGCCTTGGACGAGCCGCGGGCGGGCGCCGAGGACCCCCCGGTGGGCGCCGCGGCGGCATGAGCGAATTCAGACGCCTTGGCCACCCGCAGCGGCCGGGTGGCGCCCGCCGGGTAGGACGCGGACGCCGCGGCCGGCGCGACGCAACAGGCAACGACCAGCGCGACCAGGACGAAGCCGTGGCGCACACGCGGATGGCAGGTGTCGAGCAAGCGTCTCATCGGTGCCCCAGAACGCACAACAGCCGAGGCTTCGTTTCGATTCGACGCGACCGAAAAAAAGCCTACGTGCCGCACGCCCCTTCGATCAACCCGCCCAGCTCCTCGCCCGACACGGCTCCCTCGCATCCGCAGGCGCGCAGCGCCAGCACCAGGCTCCCCCCGACGGGCGCCATCTCGACCGTGAATACCCGGGCCTCGGGAGCGAACCCGCGGATGGCGTGCGTGAGCGGCGTGACGAAAACCTCCCCGGCGCGGTAGGCGCCGCCGATCAACCCGACGGGGAAGGCTCCGGTCAGCCCCGTGTTGGCGAGGACCGCCCGGATCTGCGCCGCGAGAAGCTCGGCCGCGCGAGCGTACAGCCCGCGCGCGACAGCGTCGCCCGCTTGCGCCAGGCGCGAGGTCTCGACCGCGAATGCCGCGACTTCGCCCTTGGTCAGGGGCGTCGTGTAGACGCTCGCGGCGAGCGCCTCGACCGAGGGCGAGCTGAAGAACTCCAGCGCGGCGTCGCTGAGCGCGGTGGGCGGACCGGAGCCGTCGCGGTCGTGCAGGGCGGCGACGAGCGACTGCGCGCCCAGCCAGTACCCGGAGCCCTCGTCCCCGAGCAGATGCCCCCATCCGCCCGCGCGCCAGGTGCGCCCGTCGGCGCCGACCCCGAACACGTTCGAGCCGGTGCCGGAGATCGCGCCGATGCCGGGCAGGGCGCCGGTCGCCGTCGCCCAGGCGCCGACGACGTCGTTGACGACGATCCAGCGGTCGGAGCGCGTTTTGTGGAGGTGGCGCTCGATCGAAGCGGTGTCGGTGCCCGCGACGGCGAGCACGGATGCGGCCAGATCGCGCTGGGAGATGCCCGCCGAGGCGAGCGCCCTGTCGGTGGCGTCGAGCACGGCTTTGACCGCCAGGCGGGCGCCGACCGCGTCTTCGTTGGAGGGTCCAGCGTGACCGATGTGCAGGACGCGATCGCGGAGGTCGAGCACGGCGGCGAGCGTCTTGGTGGCGCCGCCGTCGACGCCGAGGACGTAGCCCGTGCCGCCGGTCCGGTGCGCGGCGGGAGCGGCCAGCGCCGGGGGGAGCGTGACGAGGGGGTCGCGGTTCATGGCGGCATCCTCGCACGCGCGGAATAGGATCGCCGGACGATGCGAGCGCAAGCGGTGTTTGCCGGCACGCCGAGGAAGGCGGGGATGTACGAGTCGTTCTACCTGCGGGTCCTCGCGCCGGACGAGCCGGTGGGGGTGTGGGTGCGCTACACGGTGCACAAGCGCCCGGGCGCAAAGGCGAGGGGATCGGTGTGGTGCACGGTGTTCGACGCCAGCAGAGGACGCCCGTGGATGCACAAGTGCACGAGTGAGGAGTTGAGCGCACCGAGGGACGGGTGGATCGCGATCGGCCCATCGAGGCTGGGCGATGGGTATGCGGAGGGCGAGTGCGGCGGCGCGAGGTGGTCGCTGCGGATCGAGGCGGGCGAGCCGGAGTTGAGGCACCTGCCGAGCGGCTGGATGTATCGCGCGCCGCTGCCCCGGACGAAGCTGACGAGCCCATCGCCGAGCGCGCGGTTCGGCGGGACGTTGGCGCTGCCGGACGGACGGACGCTGGAATTGGACGGATGGCGAGGAATGGTGGGCCACAACTGGGGCGCGGAGCACGCCGAGCGCTGGATCTGGCTGCACGGGGTGGGGTTCGAGGAGGACGAGAGCGCGTGGCTGGACGTGGCGCTGGGCCGGATCGAGGTGGCGGGGAGGCTGACGCCGTGGGTGGCGAACGGCGCGCTGGGGATCGCCGGCGAGCGTTACCGGATCGGCGGGCTCAGGGCGCGCGGGCTACGGGTGCAGGAGAGCACAGAGGGATGCGAACTGAGCATGCCGGGGCCTAAAGGCCTGCGAGTCGAGGCGACGGTCGAGGTCCCGCGCGCGAGCAGCGCCGGTTGGCGATACGCCGATCCGGACGGGGGCGAGCACGAGGTCGCGAACTGCTCGGTGGCGCGGGTGGAGCTCGAGGTGGGGCTGCCGGGCGGGCGGGGCGCCCGCAGGCGGACGAGTGCGCACGGGGGCGCGTACGAGTTGGGGATGCGCGCGGGCGAGTCTCACGGCGTGCCGATCGCGCCGTTCGCGGACGGCTGAGGGCCGCCACCGCAACGGAGCACATCTGACGTGGTTCTTATATTGGTGCACCACAATGTGGGTCTGAGAGCGACCCGGCAAGCAGAGGAGGCAATATGCAGGTGATCGGCGCCGGGTTTGGCCGGACTGGAACGATGACGCTCAAGGCCGCCCTGGAGGAGCTGGGCGTGGGGCCCTGCTACCACATGGTCGAGGTGCTGTGGGGGGACACGAGCAGGCTGGGGTTGTGGCAGGCGGCGGCGAGCGGCGAAGCGGTCGACTGGAGGGCCGTGTTCGAGGGGTTCGAGTCCACGGTGGACTGGCCGGGATGCACGTTCTGGGAGCCACTGATGGAGGTGTTTCCGGAGGCGAAGGTGCTGTTGACGGTGCGTGACCCGGAGGCGTGGTATGAGAGCGCGCGGAACACGATCTACGCGTCGCTGATCGCCGGGCAGAAAGGCGAACTGAAGGAAGGCAACGAGGAGCCGCCGTCGCCGGAGGCGTTCGCGATGATCGCGACGCTGATCTGGCAGGGCACGTTCCACGGAAAATTTGAGGACAAGGCGTACGCGATCGCGAAGTTCGAAGAGCACAACGAGGCGGTCAAGCGCAGGGTGCCGGCGGAGCGGCTGGTCGTGCACGAAGTCAAGGAAGGCTGGAAGCCGCTGGCGGACATGCTGGGCGTGCCGGAGCCGCAGAGCGAGTTCCCGCGGCTGAACGACAAGGTGGCGTTCCGCGAGATGGTGGGCCTGCCCGCGCAGACCTAGCAGCAGACCGCGATGAGCATGGGAAGCGAGAAGACAGGGGTATGAGCGCGAACGTGACCTGGCAGGAGGCGACCGTCGACAGGGAGCGGCGGTGGCAGGCGCTGGGCCAGCAGGGCGCGACGGTGTGGTTCACGGGCCTGCCGGGCGCCGGCAAGACGACGGTGGCGACCGCCGTGGAGGCGCGACTGATCGACGCGGGCCGGGGCGCGTACGTGCTCGACGGGGACAACCTCCGGCACGGGCTGTGCAGCGATCTCGGGTTCAGCAGGGATGACCGCGAGACGAACGTCGGGCGGGTCGGGGAGATGGCGAAGCTGTTCGCGGACTCGGGCACGGTCGCGCTCGTCGCGCTGGTCTCGCCGTACGCGGCGTGCCGCTGGAAGGTGAGGAGACTGCACGAAGATCAGGGGCTGGCGTTCGTCGAGGTGTATGTGAACACGCCCAGGGAAGAGTGCGTGAGGCGCGACCCGAAGGGGCTGTACGCGCGCGCGCGTAGCGGCGAGTTGCAGGGGATGACGGGCGTGGACGACCCGTATGAGCGCCCGCGGGCGCCGGAGATCGAGCTGACCCCGGAGCTGGACGTGGACGCCGCGGCGGAGCTGGTGCTGGCGACGCTGGGCGAGCGGTTGTCACTGCGAGAAGCCTGAAAGACCGCTCTAAAACGTAGGTGGGGGCGCGTAGGCGCGCCCCCACCCGTTTATCGCAACAACGGCAGACTTCGGCCCTGCTACGGCACCGTCAGCGTGCCGCTCGATGGGTTTTCGATGAGTTCGGTGCCTTCGATCGAGCCTTGACCGGAGCCGCCTCGCGAGCAGTTCTGTTTTGCCGATCGCGAGTCGAAGATCGCGTCGACGCCTCCCGACACGTTTTCGACAGCCGTGCTCGTGCTCCCGGAGCATTCGTCGTTGGCGCCTTCGCAGTCCAGCGTGAACTTCGGCGCTCCTTTGCCGCTGCTCACGATCTTGTCGCGTGCCGACCCTTCGACGATCGCGAGTTCGGAGTGCCACGGTAGATTCTGTGCGCTCACCCCGGGGCTGACGCAGATACCCGCGGTCGTTTTACAGCCGGCGAGCGTCCACTGCGTCACTTCGTCGGCAGCGGCGGGATCGACCGCGCCTTTGCCGGTGACGCCGCATTCCAACGTCACTCTTTCGTCGAAGATCCCGCCGTGGCTGTCGCTGAACTTGAGCGTGCCTTTCGACGTGGTGGCGGCCGCTTCTTTGAGCGTTTCGCCATTCACGAGCCACTGCATCGGCGGGCTCACCGAAAGGGCGCCTTCCGTGCTCGTGAATTTCACTTTGGCCGATTCGATATACCCGTATTCATTTCCGAGCAAAGTGGCGAACGTGTGAGCCTGCGAGTCGGAGATCGCTTCGACGCCGCCTTCCGAGCCCGCCAGGTTGTGCACAACCATGGTGGTTTTGCCGCCTTCCTCCAGCCAGAAGTTCTTCAGCGCGCCTGCGCAGTTCAGTCTCCACTTGGGTTCGCCGCTGCCGGCGCCCTTGAACCTCATCCGCGTTTCGACGACGCCGCCTTCGTACAGTTCGATCGCCCAGGGGAGGTTTTCCGCGACCCCGGTGGCCGTCGCGCACTTGGTCGAGGTGCATTCGAAGCTCATCGATTCGATCGTGCCATTCACGCCCATGACTTTGGCTTTTGCGGTGAAGTTGCACGCCATGTTTTCTCCGGCGCCGAACGACGTTTCTTTCAACGCGATGCTGCCCGAGATCGCTACGGGTACTGACGATTTGATCGATGCTTTGTTCAGCAGCCATTCCGGCCCGGGGCTCGCGAGGACCGGAGCGGCCCCCCACAGGGCCAGCAACGCCGCGAATACTGCGACTGTCGCCGCGCGTGTGCGAACCGTCCGATGTGCACTCTCAGTCCGGCCGCCGCCGGACCCGCCTCTCCTGCTGAGGTTTTCTCGAAGCATACGTTCCTCCTCGATGTTCTTGAGCTGGATCTATCTCGCAGCGACGGCCCGACTCTGTGCAGAGACCGCCACCCGAGCGTTCCACGCCAGCCTATGGGCGGCCTTGGGGTCCGTCAAGATGTGGTACAGAGGTCAACGGCGTCGGCTGTTGTGTTACTGGTACATACGTCGAGGCCGTTTGACGGATATGTTAAAACCTTACCCATCCGCGCTTGTGCTGCCCGGCTCTCGACCGTGCCATGTATCCGTCAACGCGCGTGCAACGCGACTGCCATCGCGGGTGAGCGACCATGCGTTTGGTCTCCCGGGCTCGCTCGGTCCCCTGCTCACGAGCCCGAGACCGGCCAGGCGCGTAAGCAGCTTTGATATCTGGGTGTGGCAGTCGATGCCGATGGCGCGGGCGACTTGCCGGTTGCTCGCCTCGGGGTGCTCGGCGAGATGCAGAACGCAAGCGCGCGCGCGACGCGCTCTCGGGTGCAGTAACAGGTCCGGGATCTCCACCCCGACGGGCGCGGGGCGATCCTGCCCGGAGCCATATCCCTCCAGCAGCTCGCGCGCCAGCGCCTCTGCGCGCCGGATCTCCTGCATCACTTCGCGGCGGTCGAGATAGGGCACGAGCACGAGCCCCATCAGCGGGCCGAGGAGTGCGATCAGGGGCTCTTGACGCGCGGTCACCAGCTGGGTGTGCAGGACCCCGAGCAACGACGCCATCACGCCGGCCGTCACCAGCCGAGAGGAGTGCGCTTCCACGGGCGCGCCCCAGTATCCTTCGATCATCGCCGTGAGCGCGAGGATGTGCTGCTCTCGGCGCTCCCGTGCCCAGGGCCCGGCGGCGGCCGCCTCGACGAGCAGGACCTGTGCGAGCGCGGGCTCTGTGTCGAGGAGCTCCAACAGCGCCGCGAGCGCGACACGCACCCCGTCGACCCACGACTCCTCGCCCTCGAACGCCCGCGAGATCAGGGCGCTGACACGTACATCGGCCTCGCCGAGGAACGCCAGGAAGCAGTCCTCCAGCCCGTCGAACGCCTCGTAGAACGTGCGTCGCGATACTTTCGCCCGGGCGGTGACGGCGCTCACCGATGCTCCCGCGTATCCCCGCTCGTGGACGACCGACACCAGCGCCTCGATGATCCGTGCGCGCCGCAGGGCGCCGTCCTTCACCGCGACCGCCTCACCGCGGCGCGCGAGGCCCGCCGGACGGCGTTTGGACCATCCGGCGGGACCTTGATCACCGAGCGCCAAGCGCTCGCTCGAGAGCGCGATCTGCGCGTGCTATTTAGCCGTTACTACCCACGTGCCGTAGGCTTCGCCCGTCCCGGCGCCCGACCCGACGAACGCCAGCAGTGCTCCTGAAACGCCTGCTTGGCCGACACCACTCGGGGGGCCTTCGGCGGGGTTCAGGAATGCCTCCGCGCTGATTTCGCTGGCGAGTCTGGCGAAGACACAGAGGTTGCCCGGTTTTGCTTCGGGTTTTTCGACGTTGCCCTTGCAACCCGCCGGCAGTTTTTCGTGTGCTTCTTTTTCGCCTTCTTCAGGACCGATGTAGTTTTCCGTAAGGGCCGTGGGGAAGACCCCCACGTGCGGGGCTTGGGCGAGCGGGATCGGGAAGCTGAAGCTCACATTGTTCGTTTCGCCTTTGGGGGCTTTGGCGATCCACACGCCGGTCTCTGACTTCCCCGATGGCAGGGTTCCGCCGGCGGTCCAAGGCGAACCTTCTTTGCCTTTTTCGCCTTCTTTGCCTTTTTCACCTTCTTTGCCTTTTTCACCTTCTTTGCCGGCGTTGCCGGTATCCCCCTTCGCCCCCGCGGCGCCCGCCGGTCCTGCCGGTCCCGCCGGGCCTGCGGCTCCCGCGACCCCGTTGGCCCCGGGCTTGCCTTGCAGCGCCTTCAGGACCTTCGGGCTGATCTGCTTCGTCGAGGTGATCAGATATTTGCTTGCCGCGAGCGCGCCACCGCTCATCGCGAACACCAGTGCGACGGTCAAGATCAGGTTGGTATAGGTGACGCGTTTGCGTATGTGTGACAACATCGGTTTCATGCCTCCCATTTCGATTGCAGCGTGCGATCCATTTGCTCTGTCGGCACGCGAGATTGTGCGGTCGGTGCGACTACGGGTCTTCATCTCCTGTTCCCGTGCGCCCCCTTCCCGTGCCGCCTGCCACTGTGCACACTGCTCTTTCGCGCTTTCTTGGTCTTGCGCTTGATTTTCTTGGCTTTCTTCTTGGGCGCCGCCTTTTTCGCCTTGACTTTGGGCTGCTGTATTGAGCTCGGGAATGCGACGCTCGGAACCGGCAGCTGCGCGAGCACGCTCGGCGCGAACAGCACACCCGGCAGGCCCGCCGTCGTAAATCGGGCGGGCTGACCGATCGACGTCCCGTACGCGCTCGAAATCACGATTCTGTACGCGTAGCTCGTTCCCGGCTGCAGCCCGCCGAGCGCAAAGCTCTCGGCGATCGGATCGGCCTGCGCGCCGGTGGCGCCCGACACGACGGTGCCGTAGGCGGTGTCGGCGCCGTTGTCGATTCCCACCTGGAAGGAGTACGTGGCTTCGGCGCCATCGGGGTTCACGACCCCGCTCAGCAGCGCGCTGCTCGCCGTCACGTCTTGCGCCGCTGCGGTCGTCGCGCTCGGGCTCGGCGCCTGCGCGGTCATGAACGATCCTTCCTGACCGACCGTGCTTTCTGCGTGTTCGTTGACCGCCACGAGCCGGTAGCGATAGGCGGTGTTTGGCGCCAGCGCGCTCACCGTCTGCATCGCCCCGATCTGGCCGTACTCAGAGGATTCCAGCGGCGGGCTTTCCAGCCGGCTCGCGCACACGTCGAGGCCTGCTTCGCACGCCCCGTACTGGAAGCGGTATGAGGTCTTTGCGTTCTCGGGGTTGAGCGTCGCGAACAGCACGGCCGAGGAGAACGTCGCTTCGAAGGCGCTCGGTTCGCCTTCGACAGCGGGCGGCAGCGCCAGCGTCGCGCACGACAGGGTGCTTTGCGCGAGCAGCGGCGGTTCCGGGGCGTGATCGTTCTGATCTTCCGCGGCGACCCTGTAGTGGTAGGTCTGGTTCGGTGAGAGGTTTTGCAGCGTCGCTTCGATCGGAACGAACAGGCTGCCCGTACCGATCTCTTTGACCGGCGTGAGCGACCCCAGCGCCGCGCTCGTGCCGTACTGGAACCACGCCCGTGTTTCTTCAGCCGAGAGACCTTCGGGGTTAACTTCTCCAGTCAGCGTCAAGCTCGTCGCCGTGCGGTTCCTGCACTGACCCGTCACGGGCGTCGCGACGGGAACCGGCGCATATGTTTCGACATCCTGATGCGTGCTGTCCGCGACGTACAGGTCGTCGCTAGCGGTGAAACCGAGCCCATCCGCGAAGCCGATCCCTTCGGGAGGCCCGAATTCTCTGAGCTGAATGCCGCCGGCGCTGTACAGCACGCCACGGGGCGGAGACCCGGCTTCGATCACCGCGAGATCTCCGAACGGGTCGCGCGCCAGCGCCAGGAGCACGTTGCCGGTCTTGAATTCTCCCGTGGCCGTGCCGCTCGGGTCGTACTCGTGAACCGTCGTGGCTTCGTTCACCCGGTAGACGACGTCGAGATCGCCGCTCGCGTCGACCGCGAGCGCGCTAACCGAGCCGCTGGAGGAGAACGACCTGAGCGAGATTTCGCCCACCCATTTCCCGTTGGCTTCGAGCTCCTGCACGCGTCCTTGATCGCCAACGTAGAGCAGGTCTTTCGGGCCGCCCACCCCCAGCAGGTTCCCGCGATTTGCGGATGGATCGAAGGCTCCGTGCGCCGTGCTGCCCGTCCCGCTCGGTACGCCGGCCTTGCAGACGTCCCCCGAGGCAGCGGTGCAGACGTTCCTTTCGGCTTCGGCCGCACCCGCCTGCTCGTCCTTCGTCTGGTCGACTTCGCCGCCCATCATCAGGATGAATTCACCGCCCGCCGTGTACTCCTCGACCCGCGTGTCGACGATCGAAGGGCCGCCCAAGGTACCCACCTCGAGCACGTAGACGTTGCCGGTGCTCTGATCGACGGCGAGGCTGTACACGCCTTCTATCTGGCCGGCAGCTTCGCCCCCCTCGCCCGCCTGACAGACGTCGCCTGACGCGGCTGTGCAGAGATTCTTTTCCGCCTGTGTGGCTTTGGCGTCCGCGACCTTGGTGGCGTTTACATCCCAGCCGAACATGCTCACGAACGCACCTTCGGCCGTGAACACCTCGATCCGCCGGTGGTTGGTATCGGCGACATAGACGTTTCCGCCCGCACTGGGCGCCGCGACGGTGGGGTCGCCGAAGGCGCCCGCGCCGCTGCCTTCTTTACCTCGTTGACACATGTCTCCCGAGAGCACCGTGCAGACGTTTTCCCTGGCGGGTCCGCCTTTGTTCTCGACTTCGGTGAGGTTCACCTGCAGGCCGAACTGGCTCTTGAGCGCCAGCTTGGTCGAGATGCCCGCGTCAGCCGACGGCGCGGCGAGCAAGGCCATCGCGAGGATCGTCGCGATACCCGGGCCAAGCGTGATCCGTCGCCCGCTGGTCCTCATGCGCCCGCCCTCCTCGTCGTCGTGTGCGGGTGCGCGGCGCGTGAAGCGCCGGTTGCGCCCTTATGACTTCTGCTCTGTTTGGCCTTGTGTCGCGCCGGCGCTTTTGCCTTGCTCGCGAGCGCGCACCCCGTGACGGCGATCTTCGTGTTCTGCTTGAGCACCGCCCCGTTCTGTGCGACGAATTCGCTCGGCATGATCAAGCTCGCCGGCTTGAGCGTGCGCGTCGTAACGGTCCGCCGGACCGTGCGACCGTGCACCCTCTTGGTGACCTTGCGCCTGGTCGTCACCGTGCTCGTCAGGCTGCAGAGGTTTCCGTTTGCCGTCAGCGCCGAATACGGACCCTCCGGCAGGTACAGCTCGAAGCTGCTCACGGGAACGTCGGGCACCGTCTTGAACGTGCTGCTCGTGATCCCGCTTTTGCTGATGAACGTGCTGCCGGTCAGATCGACCCTGACACCGTCGCCCTGCAGCACGATGATCAGCGACGGGAACGCTTCCCCGCCATGCGAGACGAAATACACCGGTCCCTCCAAGCCCACGGGCAGCAGCGGTGTGCTCGCTCTGGCGATACCGACGACAGACGCTGGCGGGCATCCCGCCGGGTTCGCTTTGAACTGCGCGTCCGTGCACGCCTTCTGCAACGTCGTCAGACGCGACGGCAGCTGCTTGGGCAGTTCGACTTTGACCTTGGCGATGTTCGCCTCGCTCCCCGGAACGCTCGCGGGGAAGGAGACCTGCGCGTCGAGGCTCGCCCCGTTCGCTTTGCTCGTATGCCCGCTCGTTGCGACCGTGAACTGCGGTTTGAACGCGAGCCCCTTGCAGCCCCCCACCGCGAACTGGCTGGACACGTTCGCAAGCGCGTTCTGCGATCCCGACACCGACGCCGTGACCTGCTGCGTACCGGGCTGCCCCGGCGCGCCGCAGTTGGTCGGGTTGAACATGAAGTTGGGACGGTCGATGTTTACCGTCACCCGCTGCAGCCGCAACGGCACACCGAACACGATCTGCGGCAGTGGGTCGCTCGTCACCGTCAACGCGGACGTTTCGGGATCGACGTCGATCCGCGCCCGCACTACCACCAGGCCGAGGTTGAACGGTCCCGCGACGGCGTTCGTGACGATGCTGAGCCCGAACGGCGCGCCCTTGTAGCCGGTCGTCAGATAGACGGTCCCGCCGATTTCAAACGGGTGTGAACCGGCGCCGGAGGCGACCGTCGTCGAACCGATCCTCGACGCTTCAGGACAGTGCCCCGATTGCGCTTCCGGTTCCCCGCACAACTGCACGCTGGAGAGCATCCCCAACAATCCCGGCGGGGTGTGCACCTGGATTCCCGCGAGGTCCTGTTCGCCGTCGTGGCGCGTGAGGCTCAACGTGAACGGCGTGAAGATCCCCGCTTCGGGGGTCACCGTCCCCGCGGTGAACCCGGGCGCCAGTCCCGGCGGGCCCGCGCAGCCGGTCACGCCATAGAAGGAGAACGGATCGGCGTCCGGCGTGCCTTCGACCAGCACGCCCGCGGGAGTTCTCCCCGGCGCGCTCCACGGCGTGAAGTCCGACGTCGTGCGCGCTTCCCCGCACGCCTGCGGGTTCGCCAGCGACGCGCGCGGCCCGCCGTTGAGGTGCAGCTTCAGTTCGCTGAACGGCGCCTGGGGATTGTCGGTGAACGACGACGTCAGCTGCCCCGTCGCGAGATTCGCCGAGACGACGCCCGCGACCTTGATGTCGATGCCGGTGCCGGCCAGCGCGCCCTTGCCTCCGAGTTCCAGATACAGCCTGTACAGGCGGCCGTCGAGCGCGTCCTGTTCGGTGCACGGTTCCTGACCGGGGCCACCGCACAGCGGGCGCGCCAGATACAAATGCCCCTTCACCGGTTCCGCCAGCAGCGGCGTGATCGCTTCCGCGGTGCCCACGATCGACGCGTCGGGACAGTGTCCGGGCGCCAGTTGCGGTTCCCTGCTGGGGCCGAGCCGTTCGGATTCGGGACCGGTGATGTCGATCCCTTCGGGACCGAATTCGTCGCAGGCCTGCACGCCGTCCACGACGCCGGGGCTGATCGACAGCCCCGCGGGCAGCGTCACGACCGCGTTGCGCAGGTCGGGCGTGCGCGGCGCCCCCGGTTCCCGCGGCTGGGGCACCTGCAGGCTCACACCCAGCCCCACGGGCGCGTCCGCCTGCGTGCTGTCCGGCGAGACTTCCAGCGAGGGAGCGAACGACAGCGCGCCGCACCCGGTCCAACCGGTCGCCGGCGGCGGCGGGAACACGGCGCGGGGACCTTCGACGAAGCGCCCCGGTTCCTGCCACGAGTCCACCGAGACGCTGAAGCTCTCGGGGCCCACCGTGCAGTCGGTCGGCATCACGAGGAACGGAACCGGAACGACACCGGCCTTTTCACCGCCGGGATTGTCAAGACCGTTGTCAGGGCAGGTCGGTAGTACTGTTTTGGCCTCGAGGGTCTCGCACCTGCGACCGCGCTGCGGATCGTGGCTCGGGTCGGCCGGGACGCCCCAGAACGTGAGCTTGGCCCTCGTGTAGCTGCGCTGCAGGATGTTGTTGGAGGTGACGGTGAAACCGTACGCACTCTGCGAACCGGCGGTGTGCACGAGATGCGCCGTCAGCACGAGGTTGAAGGCGGCACCGGTGGGTATCCCGAACTCCGCCGATTGCCCGACTTCGGGCACAAGGTCATAGATCGGCTCGATCAGGATCGAGGACGCGAAACCGATTTCGATGATCCCCACCTGGGTTCCGCCGGGACAGGGACCATTTTCCCGCGCGAAGATCGCGAGCGGGCAGCGCGGCACGGCCAGTGGATCGGCCAGCAGCCCCGGCGGCAGGTCTACGACCACGTCCTTGGGATCGCCCCCGTCTGGAATGAGACCTTCTAGGCCGCTCGGTTCGTTGTTGAATTCGATCGTCGTCGTCAATGCGTCCGGCAACCTGCCGGCCTGCGTGAACGCATACGGTTCATACACGTCGCGAAACCCGCCTTCGCCCCTTTCTTCTTCGGGCGTTTCCCGCGCGTGGGTCGCCTGGACGGTGAATTGCGCGACGCCGAAACCGGTGGACGCCGATGCCGAGGAGCACACGGCGCCCGCGCACAGCATCGACAGGACACCGCCCAAGGCCAACACGTTCAGCCGACTGCTCATCATCATCGCCCGCCCCTTCCCCCGGCCGCTCCGTGCGCGCTCTTGCGCGCCCGCTTCCCCTGCCTGGACTTCGAGTGCGCCTTCCCGCCGTGCTTCTTTGGGACCTTCCGCGGCTTGGCCGCTTTGGCCTTCGTCGTGGCCACGGCCGGCGGCGGCGGCGCGGGCAGATTCCCGCCCGCCGGCTGGCTGGCGCTGCCCGGCACGAGGGTGGGCGCGGGCGTCGACAGCGGCCCCTGACACGCATCGCCCGCGCACGGTTCCCGCGAGGCGGGCGCCAGCGGGAAGCCCCCGCCAATGCGCGCGTCATACAGATCGCGCAACCCGTCCGTATCGCCGGGAACGAGCCCCGCCGAGGTCATGAACAGGATGTCTCGCCCGGACTGGTCGATCGTCTGTCCCGTGTCGGGTTCGATCGACGTGCCGCTCGAGATCAACCCGACACGCCCTTCAGACCACACGTACACGTCCGGCTGACCGTTGACCGCGCGCGTGGACAGCGGAGCGCTCGTGAGGAACACGACTCGCGAGCCGTCCGCGCTGATCGCGCGGCTTTCCAACTCGTACTGCTGCTGCAGGACGCCGCTGAAGTGCGTTTCGCCGATGCTCGCGTTAAACGCGCTGTCGTTGCCGTTCCCGTCGGCTCCGGCTTCGCCGATCGAGACGCGCTGCAGGCGCCCGGTCGCGGCGTCATAGCGATACACGTCCTTGGCGGCATCCGTATCGGCTTCCGGTCCCGCGGAGATCAGCTGCGCATACGTCGAGAACACGAGGAACGCCCCGTCCGGAGTCGTCTGCACTTCATGGAAGTTGGCTTTGGACCACAGCGTCTGATCGTTTCCGTCGAGCGACGCGGGACAGCGGCCGTCGGAGACCGCGCCCGAGCGTTCGGGTCCCGAGCACAGACCCGCGACGAACGCCACTTTGCCGCTCGCGCCGTCGTACACATACAGGTTCTCCGCGCCCCGCTCCGGGGCTTCGCCCTCGGCATTCGCGCCTTCGCTCAACACCCCCCGCGCCACGAAGTACGCGTGCGAGCCGTCCGGGCTGATGACCGCCACGTGCGGCTCGACTTCGGCGCCCTGCCCTGGGTGCGGGTCGCGCGAGAGCAGCGCGAGCGAGGTGACTTCCCGCTGCGCCGCTGCGCACGTCCCGCTCCCGCCTGGACAGCCGATCGTCGCCATGTAGAGGTTGTCGGAGTGATCTTCATCGCCCGCCACGAGCGGCTGTTCGCTCGTGAAGAAGACCTTCGAGCCGTCTTCGGACGCGCCCTGGAAGAGCGCCGAAGCCGGTTTTTTCGCCCGCGTGCAGGGCACTTCCAGGCACGCGCCTTCCGACAGCGGTCTCGAGATTTCGATCGTGTGCGTGCCGCCGAGGCGCGCGAACAGCTCCGTCGGGTGTTCGGGACCGGCTTCGCACGCCCCGTCCGCGCTGGAGCGCGTGCCGATCGCGACGCTGAAGAGGACCTGCGCAGCGTCGGGCTGGGAGATCGCGTCGAACGCTTCGTCGCCGCCACCGAGATTCACGTCGCAGTAGCGCGTGAGCTGCGCGCCGCCGTTGTCCACACCGATCAATCTGATCGAGGGGGAGCCGACTTCGAGTTCGAAGAGCTCGTTGCCCACCCGCGTTTCGTCTTCTTCGAAGAGGTGTTCCGGCGGCGTGTCCTGGTGCTCGAACACCTCACGTGAGAGATCGGACGATCCGCCCTCGATGGCGCCTGAGTTCTCCTGTCCGCTCGCCGTGGTCATCGCCGGTGAGGCTTTTGCCAGCGACCCATCGGGCTCGCGCACCCACGCCGTCAACGTCGGCGAGAACTGACAGCCCCTCGCCGTCGGCGACGGGCTGCCCAAAAACTCGAACCGCGACAGATCCGGCGACATCAATTCGAGGCCGGTGTAGCATTCGCCACCGGTCGGAGACGGAAACAGCCCAGAGCTCACCCAGCCCTGCGAGGTCCGCCGTGCCACATAGCGATTCAAAGCGAAATCCTCACCCGAGCCGCTGAACGCCCCGACCGACACATACTCGACCGATTCGCCATCCAAAGCGAGCGCTTTGTAAAGTCCTACTTCGAAAACCGGGTAGCCCGCCTTGAACTCGGGACTGACCTGCTCATACACGCGCACTTCGGGCAGCCCCGCCAGCGCAGGGCCGGCCGAGGCGCCGCCGAGCAGCACACCCACGAGAAGAGTCACACAGCCCGCCACCGCTCGGCGCGCCCACTTCGGCGACACCGCACCGGCACCAGCGACATGACCACGCATCAGAAAAATCTCCTCCCGTCGTTCATCACGCACCCGCTCATTCATCACGCGCTCTTTTTCTGACCGCGCGCGTCGGCGCCCAACCGCTGCGCGACCTCGAGACCCAGCGCCGTCAAACTCCACGCGTTGCGCTCACCCCGGGCGTGCCCGGGGCCGGCGTTCTCCAACAACCCCAGACGCTCCAGTCGCGCCAGGAGCTTCGAAACCTGCCCCTGGTCGACGATCCCCGAGAGCTCACCGACCATGCGGTTGCTCACACCGGGATGCTCGGCGACGTCTTCCAGCACCCGCGCGGTGCGATACGTCAAGCGCATCGGGATGCCCTCCAGCGGATCGTGCTCGGCGCTCGGCGCCACACCGTCGCGCGCGGCCGGACCACGCGTCGAGACCGGCACGGGCAGCGCCTGCTCGCGGCGCGCCGCCGCCGGCCCCATATAGGGCAGCACGATCATGCCCATCAGTTCACCCAACAAGCCCGTCAACGGCTCACGCTCGCCGCGCAACAACCGCGCGTACACGATCGCGAAGCCCGCGCCGACCAAACCCTCTGCCGTCAACGGCGGACATTCCCGGTCACGGCCACCCTCATCTCGACCCTCGTCGAGCACTCCCGCCAGGTCCCGCAAAATCTCCTCGCGGCGCTCCAGCACCGCCTGCGAACCGCGCAACGCCTGCACCACACACACCCGCGCCAATAGGGGCTCGCGATCGAAGAACGACAGGATCGCCCACAACCCACCGCGCACCCGCTCACGCCACGGACGATCCTCCAAACCCGCGCGCTCGATCTCCGCGGCGATCCGCTGTGCCGCGTCTTCCAACACCGCCGCGACGCACTCCTCGCGATTGGCGAACAGCTCATAGAACGTGCGTCGCGAGACGCGCGCGCGAAGCGTTATATGCGCGACCGTCGCGCCCGTATAGCCGAGCTCGTCCACCGTCCGCACCGCCGCGGCCAGCAGTCGTGAGCGCTGCATCTCCGCCACCTGCACACGCGAGTCACCGCGACGGGCGACGGACCGCGAGCGGGCGCGTACGGGAGCGCGGGTGACGGCCATCACGCGCTCCTACCCAGATGTCTCGGCGTAGACGGGAGATGCGCCGAAGCGCGTTGCAGGGACGAGGCGCGGGGTGTTGTTCCGCCTCCGGGCGCACAACGGACAGTCGCCGCGCCATGGCGCCCTGCGCGCGAAAACGTGGGAGACACCAAAGCGCGTCGCAAGGACGAAGCGTGGGGTGTTGTTCCAGCTACGCCTCCAGGCGCACAACGGACAGTCGCCGCGCCACGACAACCCGCGCGCGAAAACACGGGACACACCAAAGCGCGTCGCAAGGACAAAACGTGGGATGTTGTTCCAGCTACGCCTCCAAGCGCGCGGCAGGTCCGCTCGCGGTGGGCTTGCCGGCCGTTCGTCGGCGTGAAATTCAGCGTCCGGTCTGACGCGACACTGCGCGGACGGCGAACGTCATCGTGCGCGTGGCAACAGTTTCTCCTCCCCACGAGGGGGCTGCAAACTTGGCCTGCTTCGGCGGTTAGATCCGGGGCGCTACTGCGACAAGAGAGAGAGAGAGAGAGAGAGAGATGTGTCAGCGCTGCTGACGCATCTACCTACGGACCCTACCGGGCACGCGGCAATCTCTGGCACGTATGTCCCCAACGAACTCACGCGAAAACAGCTCCCTCACCGAAGCGATCCAGGTCCCTCTCCAAAGAAACCCTCTATAAAGCGCTACAAGGTCGACCACACAGGGAAGACCCAACCCGATCCTATGTTTATGTCCGACTCCCCCTCGGGGGTCATGACAGCCAAGAACATAGCGTCTACAACAGGGGTTGTCAAGTGCGAACTGCATCGAGTGCCCAGGACAGACCCACAGCGACTACGCGCGCGGCTCTGCAGAGCGATACTGCACGGCAAGCGCCGCCTGCCCGCCGCCGACTACCTGATCGCCGCGGCCGCCGCCGAGCGCGGCGCCGGAGTGCTGCACTACGACCGCCACTTCGACACCCTATGCGGCGTGCTCGGGATCGAAAGCGTCTGGATCGCAGAGCCCGGCTCGATCGGCTGAAGCCATCGTCACGTGGACCTCCGCGGCATCGACTCCCCACTGTGGTCGTGAACCGGCGCGGGATCGGGCGAAGCCGCCTCTCCACCGCACAGCGAATACGATCCCCGCTCTTATGGCAGACGAACAGATCCTCACCGACCTCTCCGATCGCATCCTCACGATCACCCTGAACCGCCCCGAGCGCCTGAACGCGTGGACGGCCACGATGGCGGACGAGCTGATCGAGGCTTTCGACCGCGCCGACGCCGACGACGAGGTGCGCGCCGTCATCGTCACCGGCGCCGGCCGCGGATTCTGTGCGGGCGCCGACCTCGCCGCGGGCGGCGAGACGTTCGACTATCGCGCGCGCGAGCACACCGAGGCCGTGCCCCGCGACAACGGCGGCCAGGTCGTGCTGCGGATCTTCGAGTCCACCAAGCCCGTGATCGCCGCGATCAACGGCCCCGCCGTCGGCGTCGGGGCGACGATGACGCTGCCGATGGACATCCGCCTCGCGGCCGACGACGCCCGCATGGGCTTCGTGTTCGTACGCCGCGGCATCGTCCCCGAGGCGTGCTCGAGCTGGTTTTTGCCGCGCATCGTCGGCATCGGCCAGGCGCTGGAGTGGGTCACCACCGGCCGCGTCTTCTCTGCCCGGGAGGGACTCGACGGCGGGCTCCTGCGCAGCTTGCACCCCGCCGGCGAGCTGCTCGACGCGGCCCGCGAGATCGCCCGTGAGATCGCCGAGAACACCGCGCCGGTGTCGGTCGCGCTCGCCCGGCGCCTGCTATGGACGATGCTCGGCGCCGAGCATCCGATGCTCGCCCACCGCGCCGACTCGCGGGCAATGTTCCACCGCGGCCAGTCCGCCGACGCGGCCGAGGGCATCACCGCGTTCCTCCAGAAGCGCCCCGCCCGCTTCCCCGACCGCGTCAGCGATGGGCTGCCGGACATCCTGCCGGGATGGACCACACCGGAGTTCGAGTAGCCACGACAGAGCCTATCTACTACTTCACAGGGCCTATGTGCTACCTTCATGTACATGAGCACCGCGGTTGGAGTAGCCGAGCTGCGCCGCAACCTGAGCCTCTACCTGCGACGGGTCGAGCGGGGGGAGCGGCTGATCGTGACCGCCCGCAACCGTCCGGTGGCCGAGTTCGGCCCACCGGCAACCACGGGCGCGGCGCTCGACCGCCTCATCGCCGACGGCCGGGTCACGCGCCCGACCCGCCGCGGACTGCCGGAGCCGCTGCGGCTCGACGGCGACCCGTACGCGCTCAGCCGCGCGCTGAACGAGGTCCGCGGCGAGCGCTGAGGTGGCGCTCTTCTATACCGACGCCTCGGCGCTCGTCAAGCTCGTGCGCGACGAGCCGCAGAGCGACGCCCTGCGCAACTTCCTCGCCGACTCCGATCTCGTGTCGTGCGAGCTGGCGCTGACCGAGACTCCGCGCGCAATCCGCTACGCCGCGGCGCACGATCCCGAGCTGCCGCTGCAAACCTTGATCGAGCGCACGACCGAGCTGCTGGAAGCGGTGGCGCTGCTGCCGTTGGATCGGAAACTGCTCACGGCCGCCGGCAAGCTCGGTGAGCCGCTGCTGCGGTCGCTGGACGCGATCCACGTCACGGCCGCCACCAAGATCAAGGGGCTCGACGGGTTCGTCAGCTACGACGAGCGCCAGAGCGCGGCCGCGCGCCTCGTCGGCCTGCGCACCGTCGATCCCAGCTGAGGGCCTATCTCGCAAGATCGCGTGCAAGCCGCCCGGAGCAGACATTTGTCTGTAGAGTGAAGGTATGAGCGTAGGCGAGGCACTCAACCGCAGAGCCGACCTGCAGAAGCGGATCGCACAGCTACGAAGCCGTCTGGACGCGAGCGTCCTGACCCAAGAGGGAGATGAGCCGCCGGAGAGCGCCCAAGAGCTCCTGGCCGAGGTGGACCTGCTCTGCGACGAGCTGCAGCGGCTGATCGCACAGCTCAACCGCACGAACGCCAGCACGAGGCTGTCCACCGGGGAGACCGTGACAGAGGGTCTCGCGCAGCGCGACGTGCTGGCGCTGCGACAGGAAGTCCTGCGGACGGTCATACGCGCCGCGACCAACAACAGCCTGTCGCGTTACAGCCGCTCGGAGATCCGGATGGTGCGTCAGGTCAGAGTCGGCGACGTCCAGCGCACGATCGATGCGCTGGCCAGGCGCCGGCGCGAGCTGGAGACGAGGCTGCAGGAGCACAATTGGACGACTCGGTTGATGGAGTGAACGGCAGTCGGTAGTCCCGAAGGGCGAGCGTCGAGGCCAGCGGCCGGCCAAGGGTCGCACCAGAGGACCGAAAATCCCGACTGGTTACGCCGGGGCGGCGTACAGGGCTCGAAACCCGTGCACCGTCAGCCCAGCAACGTGCAGCACGCACATCGCACCGGCATCGAGCACCACCTGACGCTGACTTCCGGACGAGGGTGGGTTAGGGGAACCGCGGGCGATGCGAGGACGATCCAAGCCGCTGCAGCAGCGTGCGCGCCCTGCCTCCCCTTGCGGGCACCTGGTAGTAACGACTAGCGGGAATTACGTTGTCAAGGACTATGCCGGTGGTCTCGCCAGCCCGACGCAGTACTACAAGCAGGTCTCGAAATCCGAGGCTTATGTCAGGCTATTGGGCTATTCACCGCGGCGCAAAGAGAGTGTTCGCGGATGTGCACAGATTACGTCTCACGGGGAGCGATAAGCTCCCGTCGCCAAGATACCGTCGGGGGCGAAGCTCAAAGCTGATCTCCCAACAACTCCAGGCGGGGGCCGTGGGAGACCCCGGCGGCGACGAAACGGGCGGTGGCGGGGCTGAGGACGAACTCCAGCGTGTCGCCGGTCTCCCCGCGCACGCGCAGACGGCGCCCCTCGTCGGACACGGCGATGACCGTTCCGCGCTCGAACGAGCCGCCGAAGTGAGCGATGCGCGCGCGGACGCCCACGCGCGGGACAGGCCGGGAGGGACCAAGCATCGATCGATGGTATGCCGTCGCGGGGACCCGCGTGGGATCACGCGGGCAGCTGCAGCACGTTCGCGGCGCCCGACCCCAACCGCGCCGGGGCACAAGCGCGCCCGGACGCGGGTACGTATACCGTGCGTGACCATGCGCCGCACCAAGATCGTCGCCACCATCGGACCCGCCTCGCGCGAGCCCGGCACGCTGCTGCGTATGGTGCAGGCCGGGATGGACGTGGCGCGGCTGAACTACTCCCACGGAACGCTGGAGGAGCACGCCGAGACCGTCAGGCGCGTGCGCGACGCGGCCGGGCGAGCCGGGCGCCCCGTCGCGATCCTGCAGGACCTGCCGGGACCGAAGCTGCGCATCGGACCGCTGCGCGAGGACGTCGTCGAGCTGACCGCCGGCGAGCGGCTGACGATCACCGGCGGGGAGACCGACGAGCTGGGCGACGCCCAGCACATGTCCATCACCTGGGAGGGACTCGCCGACTCGATGACCCCGGGTGATGTGCTGTATCTCGCCGACGGGTCGGTGCGGCTGCGCGTCGTGGAGGTGCGCGCCTCCACGCACGAGGTCGAGGCGGAGATCGAGATCGGCGGCGCGGTCGCCTCGCGCCAGGGGCTGAACATCCCCGGTCCCACCGAGTCGCTCCCCTCCGTGCCCGAGCACGACCTCGAGCTGCTGCGCCACGGCGAGTCGATCGGCGTCGACATGGTGGCGCTGTCGTTCGTGCAGCGCCCCGAGGACGTCGAGACCGTGCGCGCCCATACACGTCTGCCGCTGATCGCCAAGATGGAGAAGCCTCAGGCGGTGGAGCGCGCCGATGAGATCGTGCGCGCCGCCGACTGCGTGATGGTCGCCCGCGGCGACCTCGGCATCGAGCTGGCGATCGAGCGCGTGCCGATCGTGCAGAAGCAGCTGCTGCGCCTCGCCGGGCACCTCGCGCGTCCGTCGATCACCGCCACGCAGATGCTCGACTCGATGGTCACCTCCTCGCGCCCCACCCGCGCGGAGGTCGCCGACGTCGCCAACGCGATCCTCGACGGGACCGACGCGGTGATGCTCTCCCAGGAGACGGCGATCGGCGCCTATCCGGTGGAGGCGATCGCGATGATGGCCTCAGTCGCCGAGCAGGCCGAGGCGATCGCGCCCTACGAGGACTGGAACGTGGCGCGGGTGCGCCGGGTCGATACCGACCCCGCGTATACGATCGCTCACAACCTGTGCGTGGCCGCGCGCGAGCTGAGCCTCGACGCGCTGATCGTACCCACGCTGTCCGGTCGCTCCGCGCGGCTGGTGTCCGCGCACCGCCCGACCGTGCCCATATACGCGCTGTCGCCCGGCAAAGAGACCGTCCGCCGCTGTTGTCTGATGTGGGGCGTGCAGGCCGCCTCGATGCGCCGCCACGAGACGACCGAGGCGCTGATCGCCGACGCCGCCAAGCGCGTCGTCGAGCTCGGCTGGTGCAAGCCCGGTCAGCGCGTCGGCATCACCGCCGGGCTCCCCTCCGGGCGCCCCGGCACGACGAGCCTCGTGCAGATCCAGACGGTGTGATCGGGCCTACGCAGCCCGAGCTCTCGCGGATCGACCGGCGGGCGGCCGAGTTTTGTCACCGCCCGTGAGCGAGCGCCTGCGCGACTGCGCTCAGATCCCCAGTGCTCAGATCCCCAGCGCCCGTGCCTTGGCCGCGGCGAACTCCTCGTCCGTCAGCGCGCCGCTGGCGTGCAGCTGCGCCAGCTGATTGATCTTCTCCACAGTCGGGTCCACAGGCGCTCCCGCCGGCGCCGCCGGTGGAGGGGGCGGGGCGGCCTCCTGCCGACCCTGTTCGTAGGCCTGCGCCTGCTGTTCCTCCTGGACGCGCGCATTGCGCTTGCCCATCGCGTAGGCGCCTCCTCCGACGGCAGCCGCGCGGAGCAGTGGACGGCGTCTTCCGATCGGCATGATCTATGCCTCCTCGGGCAGCGCCAGGCCCAGCGCGAGCATGATCTCCGGGGCCGCCGCGACGACCTTGGGACCGCCGACCTGAAAGGCCACGGCGCGCAGCACGCCCAGGATGTCCTCCGGGGTCACGCCTTCGTCCAAGGCATTGCCGATCTGCCAAGCGTAGGACACCGGCGGAGCGTCGAGCGCGATCAGCGCCGCGATTTTCACGAGCGCATACGTGCGGGCGTCGAGGCCCGTGACCTCACGGCCCAGCTCGCGCATGCCGATCGCCGTGTCCAGGATGCTCGCGTCACCGACCGAGATGCCCGACAGCACCTCGTGTGTGTCTTGTGCGACATCAGCCATACGTGTTCCTTTCGTTCCCGCGCGCCGCGGGTTTGAAGTCGTCGAATTGACCCGGGGACGAAGCGATCGCCGACCGTAGAACCATCGTACTCCCAGCCTCCGCCCCGGGCGGTTACCCGGATGTGGCCGCGCCCGCCGACATGTAGCAATATGCTCTAACGCGCACTGGGCTCCGCCGCCCTGCCGCGCCGTTCGGGCCAGGACGACAGACGGAGCGACTCCTCGACCGAATGGACGACGACCATGCTCCTCGCAACCAGCTATCCGTTCCTAGAAGTCTTCTGGACGATGCTCATCTTCTTCGCGTTCGTGATCTGGATCTGGATCCTGATCACGGTGCTGATCGACATCTTCCGCCGCCACGACACCTCGGGATTCGCCAAGGTCCTGTGGATCATCTTCATCATCATCCTGCCCTATCTCGGCGTGTTCGTCTACCTGATCGCCGAGCACAAGGGCATGACCGAACGGGCCATCAAGCAGCAGGAAGCGGCCCAGTCGCAGATGGACAAGTACGTGCAGTCCGTCGCCGCGCAGACCGATCCCGCCGAGCAGATCGCCAAGGCCAAGGGCCTGCTCGACTCAGGCACGATCTCCCAGGCCGAGTTCGACCAGATCAAGCAGAAGGCGCTCGCGGGAGCGTAAGGGCTCGCGAGCCCCAAGAGCTGGGGAGCGCACATGGCGCCGGCGCGGTATCCGCGCGCCGGCGCAGGCGCTTGCGTTATGCCGGCGGCTGCGGTAAGCGGCTTGGACCGCATTGGCTGACAGAGCTGGCTCCCGGCTTACCCACCCTCTCAACCCCGCATCTCGTCAACCAGGCGCGGTAACCCCGGTGTGCGCATAGAACTCAGCCTCTTCGCGCCCCAGCTCCGTCACCGGCTCGTCACCGTACATCCACTCGCGCGCGATCCGGTGCCAGTTCGCGCGCGCGCGCAGCTGTGACAGCACCGCCAGCGTCAGCAGCTCCATCCGCCGCCCGAACAGGTGCTCGGGACGCATGTCCTGGTGGCGCATCTCGGCGAAGTAGCTCGAGCGCGGGTCCGAGCTCTCGATCATCACCTCGGTGGCGATCTCCGGCGTCAGCTGCACCTCCTCGTCAGCGGTCGTGTACCACCAGATCGCCGAGCCGATGAACGCCAGCAGGTGCTCGGGATCGACCCGCTCCGGTTCGGGCAGGAACCCCGACCGCGCGAGCAGCCGGTGCAGCTCCGCGGCGTTCCCCTCGGACACGGCCCGCTGGCAGGCCAGCTCCAGCTCAACAGGCTCCCGGGACATGCGCTTGAACAGGCCGAAGTCCAGGAACGCCACGCGCCCGTCCGCCAGCAGCATGAAGTTGCCCGGATGCGGATCGCCGGAGAATTGCCGGTGGCGGTACAGACAGCCGAGGAAGAAGCGGAACACGATCTCACCGATACGGTCGCGTTCGGCCTGCGAACGGGTCTTCAGCTCCTCGAACCCCACGCCCTGCACGAACTCGCTCACCAGCACCCGCTCGCGCGAGTAGCTCGTCACGACCTCCGGCACCGTGATAAACGGGTGGCCGCGGAAGATGCGCGCCAGCGTGCTCTGGTTCTGCGCCTCCAGCTCGTAGTCGAGCTCCTCCCCGATCCGCTCGCGGATCTCCTTCGCGATCGCCTTCGCGTCCATGCCCGGCGTCATCCGCTTCAGCAGCCGCATGATCATGTCCAGGTTCTGCATATCCGCGCGCACCGCCGCCGCGACCCCCGGGTACTGCACCTTCACCGCCACCTCACGACCGTCCAGCAGCCGCGCGCGATACACCTGCCCGATCGAAGCCGCCGCGATCGGCTCCTCGTCGAAGGACGCGAACACCTCGCCGATCGGCTCTTCCAGATCGTCCTCGATCACGCGCCGCATCTGCTTGAACGACACCGTCGGCGCCGCATCGCGCAGCTTCGCCAGCTCGCGCTGGAACTCCTCGCGATACTCCTCCTCCACCAGCCCCACGTCCAGGAACGACATCACCTGGCCCAGCTTCATCGCCGCGCCCTTCATCGTCCCCAGCGCCGCCACGATCTGCTTCGCGGTCTCCAGCTGCCGGCGCGCCAGCGCCTGTTCGGAGGCCTCCTCCCCGCGCGTCACGTTCGCCGCGCGCGTCCCGAACTGCTTCGCGGCCTCTTTCGCGGCCAGCCTGCCCACCGTCGCCGTACGACGCACGCGCGAGGTCGGAATGCTCTTGTCGCTCTCTCGCGGTGCCATACGCACTGTGCATCCTAGGCGCTCACTCCCCGCGCCCATCCTGCCGCGATCCGCGTGCGAGCGACGGCGTACCGGGCGAGCGACCAGGGCGCCCGCCCGCGGGCTCAGCCGCGCTCTACCTTCGAGCCCGGCACGATGTCGTCCGCGCCGCCTGGCCAGCGCACCCAGGCCTTCGTGCCGCCGTCATAGTCATCGCACGACAGCACCAGCGTCGCCGGCTCCCCCAGCGCAGTGCAGGGCTCCGTGCCCTCCGCGTCGACGCCCCGCCAGATACGGATGAACGGGTTGCGCTCCCACTCCTCGGCGACCGTCGTCGCCTCCGCATGACCCGGATTGACGATCGTCTCCGGCGGCAGCTCCATCAGCGTGCCCATGATCGAATCCCGCAGGTCGGTATACGTCGTATGCCCCGGCGCGCGCACCCCGCCGACCGAGCCCCTGAACAGCGTATCCCCGGTGAACACCATCGCCTCGCCCCCGGTGAATCCTCCCGGCGCGGCGCTCACGGCCGGGCGCCTCGCCGCCCCGCTCGGTTCGCTCACCAGGAACGACAGCATCCCCGCGGTATGACCAGGCGTATGCAGCGGGCGCACCTCCAGCGTCCCAAACCGCAGCATCTCCCCCGCCTCCACCGTATCCGCCTCGCCGAAGCCTTCGCCCAGCCCCTCCCGCTCCAGCGGATGGATCAGGACCTTCAGCTTCGGCCAGCGCTCACGCAGCGCCGCCACGTCGCACACGTGGTCGTAGTGATGATGCGTCAGCAGGATGTGGCTCGGCGTTATCCCCATGCTCTCCGCCGCGGCGATCAAAGGCTTCACCGGCCCGCCCGCGTCGATGAACAGGCCAGGGCCACCCACGCCGTCCGCGACCAGATACGTGTTCGACACGAACCGCGGGTTCGACGAGCGCTCGATCAACATCGCGCCATCCTTGCACGAGTCGCGTTCGCGGTGCCACGCGCGTGTCCGGCGGGGTGGGCAGGCAAGCGCACGATCGACGTAGACTCCTCGTCATGCCCCTCATCCACACCTGCTATCGCATAACCGACATCGACCGCTCGGTGGCCTTCTACAACGCCCTCGGCTTCGAGGAGGTCGGACGCATCCCGATCCGCGACGAGGCCGTCAACGTGTTCATGAACATGCCCGGCGACGGTGACATGCCGCGGCTGGAGCTGACCTACAACTTCGGCGTGGACAGCTACGACCTCGGCACAGGCTACGGCCACATCGCGCTGAACGTCGAGGATCTCGACGGGACGCTCACCCGGCTCGCGGAGCAGGGCATCGAGCCCGAGAAGCCGCCCTACTCCGTGCGCGAGGGTGGTTCGCGGCTGTGCTTCGTGCGCGACCCGGATAGCTCTATACCAGTTTGCAACTAGGCGGGCGTGGGGCCGCACTGAACAGCGTCACGTTCGACCTTAGCTCCGTAACTGTTCGGGGCGGTACTCAACGCCGATCAGCAGCTCACTCGTCGGAACCCCAAGCCCGTAGGCGATCTTCGCTACGACCTTGATGCCTGGATCACGACCCTGCGTCTCGATGCGAGCGATGTCGGTCATATGCAGGTCGGCCAATTCGGCCAGGCGCTCTTGCGTCAATCCGTGCTCCTTGCGCAGGCGTCGCACATTGGCCGCGAAGACGTCGAGAGGCTCCATCCCAGGAGCCTGCTACGACTCGCGTGGTAGGGTCTATGGCTAATTCGCCATAAATCACGGGACTGACGGGAGACCGCCGGGTGTTCGAGAACTTCAAGCAGGCTCAGATACGAGCGAGCCTCGCCGTATTGTTGCTGTTCGTTATGCAGGTAGGGACGGCGGCGGCGGCCCGCCCTGCTACTCGCCACGAGGTGGCGGCGATGACGAAAGCGCTCAGGCACGGGTCTCGTGCCGCCCGTGAGCCGAACTGCAAGCTTGGATCGTTTCGGATATCAGACCGTGACGAATTGTACGGTGCTGTGACCGTGCGTTGCAACCGAGACAATCCTGTCTACGAAGTCCTGATGGAACGCGATCCGTGGCACGTCGTTGAACATTGCATTTCCCACAACATCGCTACAGCCATCACGGACTTGCACATTCACGAACTCGATGTCTGCGAAGACGCTGAAGAAAGGGAGAGGCGGACTGAGGAACATAAGTCCGAAGTTGAAGCCGCCAAAGGAGCCTGCATCGAAGCGACGTGGGGCGTCGAACCCGCCCACCTAGTTATCGAATGGCATGGGGAAGAAGGGGAATACGTCCGTAATGCGAAGGGCCAGTTCCTGTGTGAAGATGAAGGCGGTCAAACCTGGGTTAGCGGCTAGGCAAATATCGACAAGACCGCCGGATGTCAATCGAGCGCGCCGGCGAATATCAATGCAGGTAGGCCGTGCTGCAATCACCTGTAATCGACCCGCCGCGCCGCCCAGCTACAACCACGCGCCGCAGATCGGAAGTCGATCTCGGGCGGCGAGAGCACGGCCATTCCGCAAAGACAGCACGAGCGCCGGTTGCCCGACGCTCGCGTGGTGCTGCTATGTAGGGAAGTTCACTTCTTGACGTGCGTGGCCTCCGCAGCGACCGCGTTGTGCCGGGCACCCCTGTCCTTGGTGCCGCCGGACACAATGTGACCCGTGACCATTGGCACCAGGCCGCCGTCCTTGAGATGCTTCGACCAGCGGCCGATGACCTTGATGACATGGCCGTCAGCCGCCTTCACCGTGTCACCGATTGCGATGTCCTTGCCGTCCTTGCCGGGCCACACGTCCGTGAGCCGGTTCGACGCCTTCGCCGAGCCTTCGACCTTTGGCTTTTTCGCGGCAGCCGGTTTCTTGCCTGTGACGGCTTTCACCGCCCCGTCCTTCGCGCGGGCCGGGTGCACGACTTTCGCCTTGCTGGTGTCAACGACGGTGCCAGGTGCTGACGGCTTGCCCTGCTTGGCGACTACTGCGGTCATGACGACTCCTTTATCGGATGGATTCCTCATTGGCCTGGTGAGGTACTACTGGGATAATCGACGGCGGCATCGTCGATGTCAATAGGTAACCCAAGATTTCTTGTGACACGCCGACGGAGCCGGTAGCCGGTCAAGTTCGGCTCAACGTCTGCGCCTTCGTCAGCGGCCGTGTAGGAGGTGAGGATTCACCACGCCCGCTGTCCTCATGCCGTCAGGACCGCCTGGATACCTGACAGTGCCCGTTGCAATCCGAGCGAGGGAAAGAAGTGGCGCGGCGCCCTCACACCGCGCACCTGCCGCCGGGTTTCCCCGGCAAGTAGTTGGGCGGCCGGGACCCAGGAGAGAGCAACCGGCCGCCCGGCGGCGAACGCCGCTGCACCCGGCACATGGCAAGGACCGGGCAAGTTTTCATGCGAGCGCCTTCACCAGGTCCCCGCGCCGCGCCTCGGCGCTCTCTGTGTCGGGTGGCATCGTCGTCTTCTCGACGGGGATGTGCGCCCACTTGTGTTTCCCGGTGCCCAGCCGCTGCATCCACTTTTTCGTCACCGGGACCGGGACCTCCTCGCCCGCCTCGATCATCCGTTCGATCTCGCGTTCGATCGCGGCATCGATCTGGGGAACCGTCACACCACTGTCGCTGGACCCGTCGAGGACCGGGAGGCGCTGATCCGCCGGCACCGTTGCCGCTGCCCGCTTCGCCAGCTCGTTCCACGCGTGCACCCGCGCCTCGTGCTCGCGCTTCTCGATCATGTACCCGGACAGGCCACCCGGCTCCGCGCTGATCGCAGCGCGTAGCGATGCCAGAGGGTCGGGGCCGACCCGCCGCTTGCTGATGTTCCTGCTCGTGTCATCGAGCCACTCGACGTGCGCCCGGATGTCCGCGCGTTCATCGAGAACCCCCTCCGCTTCGGCGATCAGCGTCCGCAGGGCTTCGTTCGTGGCGTCCTCGGCTTCGGCCAGCTTCATCCGGATGTCGGCGTCGCGTGCCTTGAGGTCGGCGATCCACGCCTTGCGCTCTGCGATCAGCGCCTGCGTGACGATGGCGAGATGGCGCTCGGCGTCTTCAAGCGACTTGGTCGCTTGGGGCTTCGGCTCCGGTGCCTCAGCCCCAGCTCGCAGCGCCTCAGCAGCGTCGTTGATGTCGGTCCGCTTCGCAAGGCGAAGTGCCTCGGTCGCATCGTTGCGCGCCTGCTGGGCGTCCTGCTGCTGCTCGGCCAGTGCTTCGACTTTGGCGAGGATGTCCTCCCCGCCGATCAGGTCAACCCGCATCACTTCACCAACCCTTCGCGTTTGTCCTGGAGGTTCTGGCGGAGCCGGTCGTTTGGACCGCTTCCCTTGGGCGCGTGGGCTCCCGGCGCGTGGCCGCCGCCCCTTCCGCCCTGGTCGAGGCCCACCGAAGCGATTTTCTCATCGAACTCGGCGAGCTTGCGGACGCTCTCCCCGGAGGCCAGGCGCTCCTCGGCGAACCCTCGAAGGCGCTCGTTCATCGCGTCTCTACCCTCCTGCAGGCGCTGTCCGTTCACCCGGCGTCCTGTCGGGTTTGCCGTGGGTGGGAGTGACATCAGGACCCCCGGTTCGGGATGGCTTCGGTGCCGCGCGACTTGAAGCCGCTCCGTGGCTGGCCGTGGACGGTGCCGTTCGCGGCGTCCTGGCGTGCGCGGCCGGATTCGGGCGTGCCGCCCTCCGTGCCGACTCCGCTCATCGTCACGGCGCGAGCTTTCGCAGGTCCGTCGGCCACCGGGATGCCGGGGCGCTTCGTGGTGCCGCCCGCTTTACGTTTCACACCTACACGGGCGCCTGTCCCGCCTTCGGGCTTACCTTCTGGGTTGCGCTGTGATGCCATGTTCGTCTCCTCCTGGATTTCGTACCTTCAGTATGATTCTATCTCTCGTCACACTTTCACAGTGAATACCGGCCACGTGCCGTCCGCTTCCGCCTGCGCCTGGCGCTCGCCTTCGAGTGCAACATCCCACGTGTCCATGAACAGGATCTCGCGGCAGTCGATCAGGTTGCCCTGGCGGTCACGGAACCGCTTGTGCAGGTCGGTGACCTCGACGCCTGCACGGATCGCCTGCTGCTGGCGGCTGACCCGGCCCCGCTCCGCGTTGATGCGCTTGGCCTCGGTCCTGCGCGCCTCGACGGTCGCCTCGTCATCCTCGTCATCCTTCTTCGTCAGCCCGAGCACGCGCAGCGCCTGGCGGACCGGCTGGTCGAGCTTCACACGTTCGTCCGCTGTGGCCGCCCGGTTCAGGTCGTCAATGAGGACGATGGTCCTGGTGGCGTGGGCCACCTGTGAGGGGTTCCACGTGTCCCACGGCCACGACTCCCACTCCGCGACCGTCTGCTTGAGGAAAGCGCGCCGACCGACCGGCCTGGGCAGAGGCGGTGTCATGTTTTGCTCGCTTCGCGCCTATGACCAGGCCAGGCGGAGCCTGGGAAGTCATCGTCCTGTGTGTCGAGAAAGATTTTGGGCGATGAGAATGATGGCCTGCATCGGCGCTCGCGTTCGGCAGCGTGAATTGGTGACGCCCTGCCCGTGTCGCAAGTCATCGTCATGCCTGCACGCTCATCTCCGCTCGCACGCCCGCGTTCACTGTGAGAGCGATCACGGCTTTGACCTGTAGACCCGGCCGACCGTATGCCGCTCCGTTTCGCGCTCGGCGAAGCCGTGTTCGTACAGCCGACACAGCCGTGCGCGCGCTGTCGCCTCCGACATGTCCGTCGCCTCCGCGAACTGCCAGGCCGTGCAGCGGCCCAGCTTCGAGAGGATCGCGGCGTCGCGTGCCAGTTTCACCGACTCCGGTACAAGCCGCTCACCGCGCCGGCAGGATGCAGCTATGCGGCGCTTTGCATCCTCGGTATGTGGAACTTTATGCACATTACATTATATCCCATGTAATGAAGCTACTCGCTCTGTGCTTTGGTCTGTATCTGCTGCTCGACATCTGCCTGCGCCTCCACCTGGGCCTGCTGCCGACGTCGCTGCACTTTCAGGTCGATCCACAGACCCTTGATCTTCTCGTTCATCGTCTTGGCTTTGTCGATCCACCACAGTTTCCTGTCGTCCATGTCATCTCCTTCGATTGTCCTGCAACACCGATAACACCAATAACACCAAACGGGAACCCGAGAAGGAGGAGACGACTGGCATCTGATACCACCACAGGTAAGGCACAACAACAACGACAGTGTTATTAGTGTTACAACGTAGGCCTAGCCTTGACATTGTGTGTTACAGCGAGTGTTGCGGAGCCGTTGTCTGTGTTGCCGTGTCCGCCGTTGCATGCGTTGCATACTGCTTCCAGACGTGTTCCAGCTTGTGCCGCTTGTATCCGCGCAGGGGCTTCTCGCCGTCGGCGCGGACGACCTCGGATTTCAAGCCGTAGGGCTTCAGCAGCGAGGCCAGGCCCCGGTCGTCCAGGGGCCTGCCGAAGTCCCATGCCAACCACGGCGACTCGGGCATCCCCTTGAGCCCTTCGAGCAGCCACGATGTGTACGCCGAGTCGAGGTCCGGTCGCGCCTCGAACCACGCGCGCAGGTCGCGCAGCAGCACGACGCCAAGCGACTCCTCGCTGTCCAGACGTTCCTCGGCCAGCAGCGTCACGAGGGCTTTGCGTGCCTGGTCGCCGTAGCCCACGGCGTCGGCGATGGCCAGAAGCGGCTCGGCGCAGTCCTGCTGCCGGTCGCTCAGCTCGTCGGGAAGCTCCGGTTCGTCGTCCATCGTGGCCGTTGCTGCCCATGTGGCGATCCGCTCCCGGACCTCGGCGGCGATGGGGTTCACCTGCTTGTCGCGGAAGCGTTCGACCCGCTGGTCGCGTGTGCGACGTTCCAGCCGGATCGGGATGGACCTGTCCGCGATCGTGTCGGGAAGCGTCCCGATGCCGGCCAGCACCTTCGGGCACCAGATGCTGTACTCGATGAGGGCATCGCTTTGCGGGTTGAGCACGCGCGGGACCTTCGTACCCGAGCGGTTGCCGGCGTTGAGCAGCGTCTGTAGGTGCTCGTACGGGCTGCCCTTGCGGAAGATGCCGTCCACCTCATCGAGCATGAGCGTCGGCTTGTCCTTGTTGATCTTGCGGTACACGACGGCTTCGCTCGGATTCGTGGTCCTCCACGGGCGCGCGCACACCTGCTCCAGCACTTCGAGCAGCCGGGTCTTGCCGCACTGCTTCTCGGGCGAGTTCACGGCCAGGTACGGCGTCTGCGGGAACAGCTGGAAACAGTATGTGTGCAGCGTCCACAGCGACACCACCAGCAGCTTGTCGCCGTCCATCGCCACATAGCGCTTGATGAAGTGCCCGATGTCGTCTACGACCTCGCGCTCACTCATCATCGGCTTCTTCACGCTCGCGCTGCTTCATGCGGATCTCGTTGACTTCTTCCTCGAACAGCCGCAGTGCGGCCGGCGGAAGCACGGCGGACTGATCCTCGCCGGCCGGGGCACCCAGCAAAGGGTCCCAATCCGGCGGCGTCGGCTCGAAGACCTCGCTGACCTTGCGCTTGCTCACATCCCTGCCTTCCGTTTTGACGACCATATCCCGCCGCTCACTTCAGCAGCCTTCCCGCAAGTTACCGCATCTCTCAGTGCATGTCAAATCGCATCTTGACCTGCGCTGTGCCGAACGGGCGGCCGCTTCGCTACTATCGCCGTATGGTGGAGCCGTGGAACAAGGGCAGGAAGACCGGGCCGCGAAGCGAGGCGACAAAGCAGCGCATCGCCGAAGCGCAGCGCCGACGGCGGCAAGGTGAGAGCCGCGCCGAGCGCGAGCTGCGGAACGAGATCGAGAAGCTGCGCGAGCTGCGCGCGGAAGTTGACGAGCGCCTTCCCCGCCTCGAAGCCGCCCTGCGCGCCCTTCAGGCCGACTAGCGTCCTGCCGACGCGCGCTCTCGCGCGCTCTCGCGGCAATTGATGCCGAGCGTGATTCGATCACGCGGCTGTGGCAGAACGGCGACAGCATGTATAATGGAGATACGACAGGAGCCGCGGGCGGCTAGGCTCGCCGCCCGCGTTGAGTATGGAGGATTACCCGGTAGACGGCCGGGTGCCCGCCTCCAGACCCTGCTCCTGGTCTCCACCCCTCCGGCGCGAACCTTTAGGGCAAAGTCTGTTAGTTGCTGCGGTGGCCCTATCATTGGTCCCCCAGGACGGCGTTCAATGCCTGCATCGCGGCCGCATTGTTCACGACGTTCGGCAGCGCGAAGAACAGGGCCTCTCGCGGCTGGAGGAGTTCGCCGGCGTCGGCCATTCGCTTCATGATCGTGCGCACATGGTCAAGGGTGGCGGTCTGGTTTCCACGAGCCATGAGTTCTTGATGCACCACCAGGGGCGCCAGGAAGTTCTCGTCTTCTGCTTGCTTTGACGCCATGACCTGGCGGATCTGGTCGCGCAGCGGACCAATCGCGACAGCAGACTCGGCCGCTAGGCGGATAACCTCCTCGGCCGTCGGGCCGCCTCGCTCCAAGATCATTTCGAGGAGCTGCACGATCACCCGTTCGCGGTTCTCGATGTCGGCCTTTTGCTGACGGAGATCCCCGAGGTCGCTAAGAAGTTCGGCCGGGGGCGTCTCGAGGATTTTGTCTAGGCTCGTCGCCATGTAGGGGACCACAGTAGCAGATGCCCATGCCAATCACAAGAGAGCGTTGGCAGACGTGAACACCTGTTCGGAACAGGGTGAGGGAATTACGTGGGTAGCTCTTGGAGGCGTCTCGCGCCCCGGTCACCGGACGCGAACGCCCGCAGCACGTGCTCTCACCGCATCTTGCAGGACCCGACAGGCTGGACGGGCTATCCCACAGCGGCGGGCTGCTCGATGATCTCGACGCGGTATTGATCGGGGTCGCGCACGAACGCGATCAGGTTGCCGCCCTCACGCACGGAGTACGGCGGCTTCTCAGGCTCGATGCCCTGCTCGGCCAGCTTCGCCAGCGTCGCGTGAATGTCGTCGGTCGTGATGGCGATGTGTCCATAGCCAGTGCCCAGGTCGTAACGAGTGACGCCGTGGTTGTAGGTCAGCTCCAGGCGCGGCATGTCGCCGTCGCCGGGCTGGTTCATGAAGATGTTGACGGCCTCGTCGCGGATCGGGATGCGTCCTACCTCCTTGAAGCCGAGGGCTTCGTAGAAGGCGACGGAGCGGTCGATGTCGGTGATCCGGTAGCAGGTGTGGATCAGCGCCACGCGCCGCAGTCTACGCGACCTGCGCCAGCGAGCCATCGGCCCAGGTGAGCGACACGCGCTCGTCCAGCGGCTGATGCCCCCGACGGCGGTCGGCCTTCGCCAGCGTCAGCGTCCCGATCGCGCGTTTGAGCGTGCGGCGGTCGGCGTCGCGGTCCTCGCCCCACGGCTGATACAGCACCTTGCGGCCGTCGAGTTCGACCACGGGTGCACCCTCCGGGAGGTCGTAGTCCTGAAGGTCCCACATCTTCAGGCGCAGCGCGTTGACCCGCTCGCTGGCGAGGGACAGGCCGCGCCTCCAGGTGTCCACGCCGAGTTCGGTGCTCAGCGACGGATCGCCGAAGCGCTCAAGCTCGGCTTCGGCGTCGCGCAGCGCTTCCCGAGTCTCCAGCCACTGCTGCTCACCGGCCGAAAGTCCGGCCGCAGGACCCGACGTGTCGGCCTGCACGATGGACAGCACATAGTCGTCGACGCGCTTCACGTCCCCGATCGCCGGCCGCTCGCAGCGTTCGTTGCGGCAGACGTACATCGGGATGCGTCGCCCCTCGACCGTCCGGCCGGTCACCTGCATGCGCTTCCCGCAGGCAGCACAGCAGACGATGCCGGCGAGCACCGACTGCGAGGCCATCGAGCCATTGCGCGGGTGGTACTTGCCCTTCACTGCCTGCGCCGCCCGAAAGAGTTCCGGGTCCACGATGGCCTCATGGGCTCCCTCGTTGACCGCGCCGAACGGCCCACGCGCCGTTCCGAGATACGTGCCGTTGGAGAGGATTGCCGCAACTCGATTCTTCGAGATGCGCTGTCCCAGCTCGCCCGCCATGTACTTGGCGATGGCGCCCTGGGATTCGCCACGCCTCCGCATCTCGAACGCCTCGTGCACGACGCGCGCCTTCAACGGATCGAGCACGAGCCGGGCGTCGCGGATCAGCTTGCCCTTCTCGTCGTACCTCGGCTCGACCTCGTCCCGGCGCTGGTAGCCGATCGGCGCGCGGCAGGCGATGTGCTTGCCTTCCTCGACCGCTTCGGCGGTGGACGCCTTCCAGTTAGTCGTGCGTTCCTCAAGCTGCTGCTCCGCCAGCCCTGCGAACACCCCGAGCATGACCTGGCCGGCGGGATTCGCCGTGTCGAAGCCGTCGTCCACCGAGACGAGCCTGCATCCCGCGTCCTTGAGCCGCTGCACGGCCGCCACCGTGTCCGCCATGCGCCGGCCGAAGCGATTGACGCGGTACACGATCACGCCGCCGGTGACGCCTGCCTCTGCGCGCCGCAGCAGCTCCTCAAGCTGCCGGTCCTTCGCGCGTTTGCCGCCCGACACGTTCTCCTCCTTGACGACCTTCCCGACCTCGACGCCGTTTGTCGAGGCCCAATCCCGCATCGCCTTCTCCTGCTGCGCGGGGCTCCGGTACGCCTCGCCCGCGCGGTCACCCACACGACTCACCCTGATGTACATGTCCATGACCATCGTGCGATCCTCCTTTCCGATGGTCGAAACAATAACAGGTGAGTTGCAAAGTGACTACTACCTTGATCAATACCGCGTGGAGATCATCGAGCAGCCTTAGCAAGCTCGGCCACGCTCGGAATCCGTGGCTCGCTGCCGTCCGCTAAGCGGACGCGCTATCGCTATCGCGCCCTGACCGGCTGGGCTGCGACGATTGTGCGGTCATGCCAGCGACTCAGAAGGAATGGATCAAGCGACTCCAAGAGGAAGGCTGGACACTGGAGCGCGGCGGGAAGCATCAGGCCAAGATGACCAAGCCGGGATCTCGGCCTATTACGCTCCCGGAGAACAAGCGCCGCGCCTACTCGAAGGGCTTCGAGGCACAACTACGTCGTGAGGCCGGTCTTCAGCACAGGCAAGGTTGACCCGATGTCTATGATGGAGAGCACCATGCCGGAACCACAGCAACTACACGTCAACGTCCGTCTTGAGGACGGGTCGCTGTGGGCCACTGTGGAGGAGTACCCCGGCGTGTTTGCCACCGGCGATAACCTCGACGAGCTACGCGAGAGCCTGCAGGAAGGCATCGCACTTGTCCTAGCCAGTCCGGGGGAGAAGCCGCCCACGGTATCGCTGGCACCCTTGCATCCCGAACCAGTCGCGACAACCGCAAGCTCCGAACTCGTTTACGCCTGACCGCTGACATCTCGTCCATTACTTAGCTACTGTTCCGGCGATGCGAATGGGAATCCAAGCGTGCGCGCTCACCGCCATCGCGGTCGCCGCAGGATGGATGCCCGCTAGCGCAGGAGCGGAAGGGTTCGGAGGTTCTTGCGACTCGATCTCGCCGGGAGCCATACTCCCACTGCCGGTCCACTTCAACGCCACAACCGGGTCGCCGTACACGCCCCACATGGCGGAATTCACCGACACCGAACCGCTGCCGCTGAGTAACTTCAGCGCTACCGCCAACTGGGGCGACGGGACGACCACACCGGCGACGATCAGCCCCGAAGGATGCCATCAGGTGACCGCGCCGGGTCATGCCTACGCCCATTCCGGCGCATATCGTTCTCCTACACGATCCACGACGCACACACGGGACTCGATCACGAGATCGGCGCCGAAACCGTCTACATTTGGGGCGTACCGCAGCGCGTCGACCCCCCGTCATCGCACCGGATCGAGCTAATCGAGCAGCCGAGGGTAGAGCAGACGCAGGGCTGAGATCGCACCAAGCGCCGATCATCCGCAGCGGCTGCCTCGGTGCCACTCCGACCAGCTACCGTGGTCAGCGTGCCTGCGTTCCACCCGCTCGACGGGCACCGCGGGGAGATCATCGAGCAGCCTCGGCGTAACCAAGACGCCGCTCATCGAAAGTCGCCTTGCGCGGACGATAAGGACGGTCTAACGTGACTTGCTTACTACTGCCGGCTGAAGATCCGCGAGTTCCCAAAATTGGAGGAGCCACCAATGAATACCTATGTGATCCTGCGTCGCAGCGGCTGGCGGTCGCCGGAGGAGCTGCAAGCGGCCGCTGGACGCTCCAAAAAGGTAGGCGAGGAGGAGATGTCTAACGACATTCGCTGGATTCGCAGCTACGTCTTGCAGGAGGATGGCGGTTCGGTCGGAACGGTCTGCATCTATCAGGCGAGCAGTCCCGAGGCGATACGCGAGCATGCCGCCAGCGCCGATCTCCCCGTCGACGAGATCATCCCCCTGGCAGACACGGTCATCGTCAGGCCAGATCCAGACGCGACCAGCTAAGCGAGCACGCGTTTGCGGAAGTTGCGCAGGCCGAGCGCGAGGAAGGTCGCGCAGAAGCCGACGAGCACGGGATAGACGACATACAGCGGCATGTGCGCCGCGTGTGTCAGTCCGGCGCGCAGGCCCTCGTTGACGTAGATCAGAGGGTTGACGAGCACGACGATCTGCAGCCAGTGGACGCCGGCAACCTGTACGGGCGCGAGCTTCGTCCACTGGTAGTAGGTGCCGCCGAGGAACGTCAGCGGCAGCACGACGAACCCGAACATCAGCCCGAGGTTGCGCGCCTCGAAGGCGGTGCCGAGCAGCAGGCCGAGCGAAGTCATGGTCACGCAGGCGAGCGGGATCAGCGTGATCACGATCGGCCAGCTGACCGACAGGTGGGCTTCGACTCCGCTTGCGTGCACGACGGAGGCGATCGGGAAGACGATCAGCGCGGCGATCAGCCCCTGCGTGGCGCCGGAGAGAACCTTCGCGACGGCGACGAGCCAGATCGGGCAGGGTGCCTGCACGCGGTCCTCGATCTCGCGCGTGTAGCCGAACTCCTGCGCCATCACCATCGCGACCGCCTGGATGCCCTGGAACATGATCGTGATCCCGACCACGCCGGGGACGAGTACGGTGGCGAACGCCGACTCCGCCACCTTGCCTCCCCCGCCGCCGACGCCCTGGCCGATCGTGGGGAATACGTACAGGAACACGAACACGAGCAGGAACGGCTGCACGAGCGTACGGATGACGAACTCGACGAAGTTCTTCCTGAGCACGACGAGATCGCGCAGGATCAACGCCAGCAGCGCGGAGCGGCCGGCGGCCATCGTGGAGCGCGCGGGCTCGATCGCGATCGGTGGGCGTGGCGACGTAGTCTGTGTGGGCGTGGCCGCGGTGGTCGTGGCCATCAGTCGCGCAGCTCCTTGCCGGTGAGGCTGATGAAGACGGTCTCGAGGCTCGGCTCGGACACCGACAGGTCGGCCAGCTCGAAGCCGGCGTTCTCGGTGGCGCCCACTACCCGCGGCACGAGCCGCTCCGCCTCCTTGACGTGGAGCTCCACGCCGCCGTCGATCGTACGCGTGCGAGTCACCTCGCCGATCTCGCCGGCGAGGCGCTGCGCGAGCGCCTGCATCTCGCCCCCGGCGGCCTTGACGGTGACGATCGTGTCGGCGCCGACCGTGCGCTTGAGCGCCGCGGGCGTGTCGAGCGCGAGGATGCGCCCGTGATCCATGATCGCAACGCGGTCGCAGAGCTCGTCGGCCTCCTCCATGTAGTGGGTCGTCAGCAGGATCGTCTGGCCCTCGCGGTTGAGCTCGCCGAGGATCTCCCACAGCGCCAGGCGGCTCTGGGGATCGAGGCCCGCCGTGGGCTCGTCGAGGAACAGCACGGCCGGGCGGTGGAAGATCGCGCGCGCCATCATCAGGCGCTGGGCCATCCCTCCCGAGAGCGCATAAACCGAGGCGTCGGCCCATTTGGAGAGGTGCAGCTGCTCCAGCAGCTCGTCGGCGATGCGACGGGACTCGGCCGCGGAGATGCCGAACAGGCGGCCGTGGAAGTAGAGGTTCTCGCGCACGCTCAGCTGGCGGTCGAGCGTGTTCTGCTGGGAGACGATCCCGATCAGCTGCTTGGCCAGGGCGGGATGGGCGATGACGTCGATCGCGCCGACGTAGGCCGATCCCGAGGTCGGGATCACGCGCGTGGTGAGCATCCCGGCGGTCGTCGTCTTGCCGGCCCCGTTGGGTCCGAGCAGGCCGAAGATCTCGCCCGCGTAGACGCTCAGGTCGAGGCTGTCCACGGCCGCGAAGTCGGTGCCGGCGTAGACCTTGCTCAGCCCGACGGTGCGGATCACCTCCTCGTCCGCTCCGCTGTCCTCGATCCGACCCGCGCCGACTACGGCGCCGAGCGGCTGAACATCAGCTGTGGGGGCGCCGGTGGCCATTTGTTCAATCTACAACCAACCGCTGCGCACCCGGAGTCACCACGGGCCTACCCCCCACGCTAACCTCCGAACATATGCCGGACACGGGCAAGATAGCCAAGAACCTGGAGCGGTTCGCGCAGGCGGTGGCGGCGCATGACCGCGAGAACCCGACGCACACCGCCTACGGCATCGGGCTGGCGCACTTCGACATGGAGCGGCTCGGGTTCGATGAGGGCGAGACTGTGCTCCCCGGCATCACGATCCACGCGGACGGAAAGACGAGCGGCAACTTCAGGGTGTTGTGCGACGGCGAGCACGACGAGGGCGAGCGCGAGACCGAGGATGAGGACATCGTCGAGGCGGTCGCCACGCAGTCCGTCCCGGCGGTCGCTCCGGGCGTCGAGCGGCGCGAGCTCTGACGATCAGCCGGCGAGGATCGGCGCGGGCACACCGGCGCGCGCGGCGATCGTGGCCACCAGCCGTTCGGTCGTCGGACAGCGAAGGTCGTGGCGTGCGGCGGCGCGCAGGATCGCGCCGGGAATCGCGTCCAGCTCGGGCGGGCGCCCCGCGGCGACGTCGCGCTGCATCGAGCTGCCGAGGGTGTCGTGCGCGAGCTCGAGCTCGGCGAGGGCCGTCTGCGGATCGACGTCCTCGGCGCCCTCCGCGCGCCCGACCGCACAGGCCTCCTCGATCGTCCCGATCAGGTCGGCATATAGCTCTGGCGTCGAGCGAATCTGACCCAGCCGCACGTCGTAGGCGCTGGTCGTGCAGGCGAGGGCGTTCAGGCGCACGAGCTTGGACCACATCACCTGCGCCTCGGCGCGCCCGGAGACCGGCAGGGTCACCCTGACGGGGACGTCGGCGTGTTCGAGCGTCTCCGCCAACGCCTGCATCCTCGCCAGCGCGGCAGGAGCATGGGTGGCCATGTCGATGAGCAGGAACCGGCTGGTGTGGACGATCACGCCGGGCTCGGGACGATCGGACTCGACGCGGATCGTGCCGGCGAGCACGGTGTCCGGATCGAACCGATCGCGCAGCACCGCGAGGTGGTCGAGCCCGTTGAGCAGCGGCAGCACCAGTCCCGGCTCGACCTCGACGCGCTCCAACGCGGAGTCCAGTCCGGCGGCCTTGGTGGCGACGATCAGGACATCGACGCTCTCGGCGGACGTCAAGCGCGCGCGCGCGCGTACGCGCGCGTTGAAGTCGCCGAACATGACACTGCGCACCGACAGTCCCCGCTCGGCGATCGTCTCGGCGGTGGGCTCGCGCGCTACGACAACCACCTCGGCGCCAACCCGGGCGAGCACGCCCGCCACCAGCCCACCCACGCCCCCGGGGCCGAGCACGGCGATCGTCATGGCGCCGCCGTCGGAGCTCATGCGATGGTCCTCGAAGGATCGATCAGCACGCCCGGGTTCATTATCCCGCGCGGATCGATCGCCGCCTTGGCGCCGCGCAGCGCCTGTGCGAAAGACTCGGGTCGCTGGCTGTCATACCAGGGCCGGTGGTCGCGCCCGACGGCGTGGTGATGGGTGATCGTGCCGCCGTGGGCGATCACCGCCTCGGAGGCCGCACGCTTGATCGTCGCCCACTGCTCGACCTCCTCGCCGCGGCGGGCGGGGGCGATCACGGTGAAGTAGGGGGCGGGGCCGTCGGGATAGACGTGGGTGAAACGGCAGCTGACCTGCCCCGCGCCGCGGGACGCCGGGGCGGCGACGGACTCGGTCGCCTCGCGCACGGCGGCGGTGACGTGCTCGTGGAAGGCAGGGAACCGCTCCCAGGTGATCGCGGTCTCGAACGTCTCCGAGAGCACGCCCATCGCGACGAACACGTCGCGCAGGTAGGGAGCGCCGAGGAACGCGCCGCGCCAGGAGCTCACGGCATCCCCACCGGACCTGTCGCCGCCCTCAGACACAACACCCCCATGTTCAGCACAGATGGCCAGCGCCCTGGACATCGCCTCCTGCACGGGATGGTCGGCGGACTCGAAGCCGAGCACGAGCAATGCGCTTGAGCCGTCGCCGGCCATCGTCGTGCGCGCTTCGCGCGCGTCGATCAGGCGGCAGTTGGCCGGGGCAAGACCGGACTGGCTGAGTGCGCGCACGCAGTCGGCGCCGTCGAGAAAGCGCTCGAAGCTCACACCCACCGAGGCACGATGCGCAGGCCGCGGCTGGACGCGTACCCACGCCTGGGTGATCACGCCGAGGACGCCCTCCGAGCCGGCGAGCATGCGATCGGGGCTGACGCCGGCGCCCGAGCCGGGCAGGCGCCGCGACTCCCACACCCCCGCCGGGGTGATCGCGCGGGTGGACTCGACGAAGTCCTCGATGTGGGTCAGGACCGTCGCGAAGTGGCCGGCCGCGCGCGTGGCGATCCAGCCGCCGAGCGTGGAGAGCTCGAAGGACTGGGGAAAGTGGCGCAGCGTGAGGCCATGCTCGGCGAGCTGGGCCTCCAAACCCGGCCCCGAGGCGCCCGCCTGAATGAGCGCCGCGCGCGAGACGGGATCGACCTCCAGCACACGGTCCAGGGCGGTGAGGTCGATCGAGACGGCGCCGTTGTATGCGCCCGTACCGCGCACCCCGCGAGCGCCCTCGGAGTCGGTCGCACCGCCCGCCATCGTGCCGGTGAAGCCCATCGGGCGTTCCCCGTCGATGTCCGGGGTGACACCGCCGACGACGGACGTTCCGCCGCCATAGGGGATAGCCGCGATGCGCTCGGCCGAGCACCACTCCAGCAGGCGCTCGACGTCGGCCTCATCGCGCGGGTGAGCGACGAAGTCGGGAGGGTGGATGAACCGGCCGCGAAAGCCGCGCACGACGTCGGTGTAGGACTTGCCGAGGGCGTGCGTAGCACGCGCGTGGTCATCGGCCGCGCAGATGTCAGCCAGCTCCGCCGGCGCGGCGACGCGCGGCGACGCCAGCGCGACCGCGTCGAGCGGAACCGGAGTCTCGACCTCGCCGAGGGTGACGTCTCCGAGCGCAGAACGCAGGTGGGCGGCAAGCCCGGCGGCGGTCGCTCTCACCTCCGCGGGGGTGGGCTGCTGGTCCTCGAAACCCCAGCCCCAGTGCTTGCGCCGACGGATGTTCACCGAGCGAACTCTACGGTCACTAGCCTGTAACTGGAAATGGAGGCCCAATCGCAGCGCACCACATCAGAGCCGTCACCCCTGCAACCGCAGGCAACGGCGACCGAGCAACCGCAGATCCTCGCGCGGGGACCGTGGCCGCTGGAGCGGGTGAGGGCGAGCTGGCGCAAGGAGCACTACGAGCCCTCACGCGAGCACGAGCAAGCCGCCGACGCCGCGATCGATGCGCTGCGTAAACGGGGATCGCCGAGTCACGACGGAGTGGCCGCGCGACTCATCGACTACACGCGGGACGCAGATGACGGCATCGCGATGGAGCTGCAGCCGCAACGCTGGGCGCTGAGACTGCTCCCCGGCAACGCGTCGCAGAGCGTGGCGGCGCTATGCGTCACGCGCTCGGCCGATGGGCGCTGGCTGGCCGGCAGGCGTGCGGGATGGGTCGCATCGTGGGCGGGGCGCTGGGCGCTGGGCGCGGGCGGCTCGGTGGATCTCGGCGAGAACCCCGCCGACACGCTCGTACGCGAGCTTGCGGAGGAGTGGTCGGTCACGCCCGAGCGGGTGCGGGGCGAGGCGCTCGTGCAGTTGCCCCACCGGCTGGTGATGTTCGTGGGGCAGGCGTGGCTCGCGGAGGGGGTCGACGCCGAGGTGACGCCCGACCCCGAGCACGACGAATTCGCCTGGTGGCCGCGCGAGGTCGACGAGTGGCCGGCTGAGGCAGAGGCGCCGCTGCGCCTGATGGCGCGCTGGCTGTCGGCGGAGTGACCCAAACTCTGATCCCGTCCGCCGCCTCGGCGCCGAGCGTGGGACCGATCACGTTCGGACGCCTGAAGTGGGTGTCGTTCATGCACTCGTGCATATACGCGGCGCTGTTGGTGTGCGCGTTCGCGGCGAGCAAGCCGGAGCCGCTGACGTTCGCGCTGGGGCTCGGGCACGGGCTGATGTGGATTGGAATGTCCCTTACCTGCATCGTGTGCGCGCGCCTGCGGATCGTCTCGCTGAGGCTGGCCGTGGCCGTGGCCGTGCTGGGGGGAATCGGGCCGTTTTTCGGGAGTTACGAGTTCGTGCGCGAGCAGCGTCGCCGGCCGGAGGGCGCAAGTCGAGCCGACTCCGTGCAGACTCTGTGAGAACGCTCACCCCCGCCGCTGATGTCCGGCGGCGGGCCACGCTAGAGTGAAACGGACATGGCGTCGGGCATCACCACGGCTCAGCAAACGATAGATGTCGTGACCCCCGCCGCCGGCGAGTCGGTCACCGAGGGGACGATCCTCGAATGGCACGTCAAGGTCGGCGATCCGATCGAGCTCGACGACACGATCGTCGAGATTTCCACCGACAAGGTCGATGTCGAGCTGCCCTCGCCGGCGAGCGGGACGGTGAGCGAGATACTGGTGCAGGAGGGCGACACGGTCACCGTCGGCCAGGTGATCGCGCGGATCGCCGTCGGCGGTGACGATGCCGCCCCCGATGGAGCGTCGGCCGGCAACGGCACGCAAGCGTCCGCCGGAAACGGCGCGGGCGCAGCGACGACCGCACCGGCAGCGCAAGACGGTCAAGGCATCCCCGGCGGCGTCAAGGCTTCTCCCGTGGCCGCGCGCGCGGCCACGGCCGAGGGCGTGGACCTGACGAGCATCTCCGGCAGCGGACCGGGTGGGCGCATAGTCAAGTCCGACGTGCTGGGCGCGGCTTCGAGCGCCGGTACGCCCGACGGCAACGGCTCGGCGGAGGCGGTCGCCGAGAAGCCGGCGGGCGCCGCCGAACAGTTGAAAGGCGGCAGCGCCGCCCTCGCGAGGTACATGGAGCAGTCGCGCTCGATCCCGACCGCGACGAGCTTCAGGACCCTGACCGTCACGATCCTGGATGCCCGTCGCCGTGAGCTGAAGGGGGCGGGCAAGCGGGTCTCCTACACTCATCTGATCGCCTGGGCGATCGCGCGCGCGGCGCAGGACACGGCCGTGATGGCCGACCACTACGCCGAGATCGACGGCAGGCCACAGCGGGTGAAGGACGGGCAGGTGAACCTCGGACTGGCGGTGGACGTGGAGAAGAAGGACGGGACGAGGACGCTGATGGTGCCCGTGATCGCAGACGCGGGCGGGATGGGATTCGACGAGTTCGTGGCGGCGTATGACGCGCTGGTGGAGAAGGCGCGCACGAACACGCTGACGGCGGATGACCTGCAGGGGGCGAACATCACGCTCACCAACCCCGGGGGCATCGGCACGGTCGCCTCGGTGCCCCGGCTGATGGTGGGCCAGGGCACGATCGTGGCGACCGGCTCGATCGCGTATCCGGTCGGGATGGGCGCGATCGGCGAGATGATCGGCGCGGAGAAGGTCATGACGATGACCTCTACGTATGACCACCGGATCATCCAGGGAGCCGAGTCCGGGAGGTTCTTGGCGAAGATCGAGGAGTATCTGCAGGGCGAGCACGCCTTCTACGAGGAGGCGTTCGCCGCGCTGGGCGTCGAGCTGGGCCCCCTCCCCACTCCACCCGCGCCGGCTGCGGCCGCGGCCGCAGCCGCGAGCGAGACGACGAGTCAGGCTGCGCCGGCGAGCGAAGAGCTGCTGGAAGCGGTGCAGGCGGCGAGCACGCTGGTGACGCGCTTTCGCAGTCATGGCCATCTCGCGGCGAGGCTCGACCCGCTGGGCTCAGAGCCCGAGGGCGAACCGGGTCTGGATCCGGAGGCGGTCGGGCTGACGCCGGCGATCACGGCGCAGATACCGGCGAAGATCCTGCACATGTACGTCCCGGGGGCGACGCTCGCGGACGCGCTGCCGCACTTGCGCGAAACGTACTGCGGGACGATCGCGTATGAGATCGAGCACATCGCCTCGCACCGCCAGCGGGTGTGGCTGAGAGAGCACATCGAGGCGGGCGCGTTCCGCGCGCCGCTGCGCAAGGAAGAGCAGGAGACGCTGCTCAAGCGCCTGATCGAGGTGGACGCGCTGGAGCGGTTCATGCACAAGGCCTATCTGGGCCAGCACCAGTTCTCGATCGAGGGGCTGGACATGACGGTGCCGATGCTGGACGAGCTGATCCAGCTCTCGGCGGCGCACGGCGGTCGGGAGGTGGTGATCGGGATGGCCCACCGCGGGCGGCTGAACGTGCTGGCGCACAACCTCGGCCGTCCCTACGACACGATCTTCGCGGAGTTCGAGGGCGCCTCGACGCTGGAGGCGGTGACGACGATCCCGCAGGGCGGCACCGGCGATGTCAAGTACCACCATGGCACGCAGGGGACGTACAAGCTGCCGGACGGCGGCGCGATCATGGTCAACCTGGAGTCCAACCCGAGCCACCTGGAGTACGTCTCGGCCGTCGTGGAGGGCGCGACGCGCGCGGCGCAGACGACCAGGCACGGCCCGCACGCCCATCAGGACACGAACGCGGCGGTGCCGATCGCGATTCACGGCGACGCCTCCTTCCCGGCGCAGGGCGTGGTCGCGGAGACGCTGAACCTGCAGGCGCTCGACGGCTACAAGGTCGGCGGCACGGTGCACCTGATCATGAACAATCAGGTGGGATTCACGACCGACCCCGACGACGCGCGCTCGACGCAGTGGGCCTCGGACCTGGCGAAGGGCTTTGACGTGCCGATCATCCACGTGAACGCCGACGACGTGCCGGCGTGCATGAGCGCGGTCAGGCTCGCGTTCGCGTTCCGGCAGGAGTTCGGGCACGATGTGCTGATCGACCTGATCGGGTATCGGCGGTTCGGACACAACGAGTCCGACGAGCCGGCCTATACGCAGCCGGAGATGTACGCGAAGATCAAGAGCAAGAAACGCGTGGCCGAGCTGTGGGCCGAGCGACTGGTCGCCGACGGGGTGGTGAGCAGGGAGGAGGTCGACAAGCTCGGGCAGAGCGTGTGGGACAACCTGACGATCCTGCATCAGCGGCTGAAGGCCAAGATTCAGGCGGCCGCCGAGCACGGTGGCGAGGAAGGCACGGGTGAGTATCAGCTGGACCGCTCGCCCAGCCCGGACGTGGAGACGGCGGTGCCGGCCGATCGGCTACGGCGGCTGGGCGAGGAGATGCTGCGCACGCCGGACGGGTTCACGGTGCACCCGAAGCTCGTCAAACAGCTGCAGCGCCGGCGCGAGGCGCTGAACGACCGGCCGGGAGCTGACGACCGGCCGGACGCGAACGCCCCCGCCGAGGGCGAGGGCTCATCGTCGTCGTCGCAGCCGCGTCCGGCGATCGACTGGGCGCACGCGGAGGCACTGGCGTTCGCGTCGCTGCTGACGGAGGGGACGCCGATCAGGCTGACGGGGCAGGACACCGAGCGGGGGACGTTCAGCCAGCGCCATATGGTGCTGCACGACGCGAAGACGGGGCAGACGGTGTGCCCGATCCAGAACCTGCCGGAGGCGCTGGCGCCGCTGGAGCTGCACAACAGCCCGCTCTCAGAGCTGGCGTGCATGGGATTCGAGTATGGCTACAGCCAGGAGGCGCCGGAGACGCTCGTGCTGTGGGAGGCGCAGTTCGGGGACTTCGTGAACTCCGCGCAGGTGATCATCGACCAGTTCATCGTCTCGGGCCTGGCCAAGTGGGGGCAGACCTCACGGCTGACGCTGCTGCTGCCGCACGGGTACGAGGGCTCCGGGCCCGAGCATTCCTCGGCGCGGCTGGAGCGGTTCCTGTCGCTCGCCGCCGAGGGCAGCATCCGCGTCGCGAGCCCGACGACGCCGGCGCAGTACTTCCACCTGCTGCGCCGTCAGGCGCGGATCGCCAAGCAGCGCCCGCTGATCGTGATGACGCCCAAGTCGCTGCTGCGCCTGGCGCAGGCGACCAGCTCGGTCGCGGACATGGCGGAGAATACGCGGTTTCAGCCGGTGCTCGCGGAGCCGGGAGTGAAGGACGAGCAGGTCACCCGCCTGGTGCTGTGCACGGGCAAGATCTACTACGACCTCGTCGGCCATCCCGATCGGTCCAAGCACGACGGGCTGGCGGTGGGGCGCGTGGAGCTCTTGTATCCGTTCCCCGAGGGACAGATCCTGGCGCTGATGGGCCGTTATTCGAAGCTGGAGGAGGTCGTGTGGGTGCAGGAGGAGCCACGCAATATGGGTCCGCGCGCGCATATGTTCCCGCGGCTGATGCAGATCATGCCCGACGGGATCGGGTTCGGCTACATCGGGCGCCCCGAGCGCGCCAGCCCGGGCGAGGGCTACCCGGCCGCGCACATCGCCGAACAGAGCCGCATCGTGACGACCGCGATCGACCCGGGCGTGCCGATCTCGCAATACCCGCGCAAGACGCCGGGGCAGCGCTGATGGCGGCGCTGTGGCGGCGGTTCCGCCAGATCATGGCGCAGCGCAAACGCAAGAAGCGCGGCTACTGAACCCGTCGGGTGTGTGAGGGTGGGTAAGCCATAGCCCGCCTGCTGCGTCGAGTTGCCGCAGGCGCCGCTTACCGCAGCTGGCTACACAACGGAAGCGCTAACGACCCTGCCATACAGGGGCGCGCTTCTCCTTGAAGGCCGCTGCGCCCTCTTTGGCGTCCTCGGAGGTGAACACCGGGCCGGAGATGGCGCCCTGGCGCTCGAACATCTCGGTTGTGGACCAGTCGAACTGCTCCTGGAGGATGCGCTTGGAGGCGGCTACGGCCAGTGGTCCGTTGCGAGCGATGGCGCCGGCCAGCTCCAGGGCGACATCGAGCGCGGAGCCGGGCTCGGCGAGGCGATTGACGACACCGAACTCGTGAAAGCGCTCGGCCGGCAAGGGATCGCCGGTGAGGGCCAGCTCCATGACGACGTGATAAGGCATGCGACGCGGCAGGCGCAATAGGGCGCCGCCGGCGGCGACGAGCGAACGCCTGGCCTCGGGGATGCCCAGTTTGGCGCCGCGCGCGGCGACGATCAGGTCGCAGGCGAGCGCGATCTCCATTCCCCCGGCGACGGCAAACCCCTCGATCGCGGCGATCAGAGGCTTGACCGAGGCGCGCTGGGCGATGCCGGCGAAGCCGCGGTCGCCGAACCAGGGAGACTCGCCTTTGACGAACGCACCGAGGTCCATGCCGGCGCAGAAGAAGCCCCCGGCGCCGGTGAGGATGCCGACCGAGAGGGAGTCGTCTGCGTCGAGCTCGTCCAGCGCGCCGGCGATGCCCTCGGCGACGGCGGCGTTGACGGCGTTGCGGACCTCGGGCCGGTCGATCGTGATCAGCAGCGTAGAGTCGCGCCGCTCGGTGAGTACTGCATCGGAATCGCTCATCGGCGCATCCTATGCGTTTGCCCCTTGCCCCTCATGCACGGACACGAGGGCAAGCTGGCGAGAGGGCGCGCTTGACGTACTACCTACGCTGGCCGATCCCGGACGATCGGTCGGCATCGACGACGAAGTCGTTGAGGACGCCGATCCAGCGCCGCCATGCGTGCCCATGAGCTATGCGGCGAAGAGGGTCAACTCCGGCTCGCGGTTGCCGCGCAGAACCTCGATGTCGACCTCGACGCAGTCGATGCCGCGCGCGCCCGCCAGCACGCGCGCCTGCGGCTTGATCCACTTGGCGACGAGCACGCCGCGGCAGGAAGCCATGGCGGGGTCGAGACGGATGCGCTCCAGATAGCGTGTGAGCTGCTCGACGGACTCCATCGTGGCGACGCGCTTGATCTCGACGGCGACCCATTCGTCGGCGGTGTCGCGGCACATCAGGTCGACCGGTCCGATGTCGGTGGGCCACTCGCGGCGCACGAGACGAAAGCCCTCGCCGCACCAGTGCGGAGCGTCGGCGAGCAGTTCCTGCAGTTCGCGCTCCAGGCCCTCCTTTTCGAGCGCGGCCACGTCGTCGACGGGATGGTCGATGTCAGCGATGACCTCCGCGACGGCGATCTCCAGGCGCTCGTCTGAGCGCTGCTTGCGTACGATCAGGCGCTCGATCGTGCCATCGGCCTCGCCACCGACGCGGCGCTCCTCCTCGAGCACGGTCGGCGGGGTCATCCAGTTCAGCGGCCGCACGTTCGGGCTGCCCCCGTCGGCCCACACCATGAAGGTGCCGTCGGCCTTGAGCATCAGCAGGCGGACGGCCTCGGGCAGGACGGTGGTGGTACGACCGATGTAGGAGACCTCACAGCGAGCGACGATCAGGCGCATCGCCCGACCGTACAGGCTTGCCCGGATCGACCTGCTGGGGTGGAGCGGGCTCGGGCGGGGGCGTCACGACAACGGCCTCAGCGGGCGCCACCGGGGCGCTCGGCGCCGGCTCGTGGGGCGCCACCGGGGCACTCGGCGCCGGCTCGTGGGGCGCAGCCGGGGCGCTCGGCGCCGGCGTGTAAGGCGCGCCCGTGGCGGATCCGTCGCTCATCGCCTCGCGGAACTCGCGGATGCCACGGCCGAGCGAGCGCGCCAGTTCGGGCAGGCGCCGGGGTCCGAGCACGACCAGGGCGACGATGGCGATGAACAGCAGGTGGATGGGGTTCTCGATGCCCATGTATCTCCTATGTGGGATCGGCTGGAACCGATCAAATCCAGAGTACCGCCGAGCCGGACCGTAGGCTACGGCAGCGTGGCTCAGGAATCATCGGCGCAGCCCGGTCGTCCCTATCCACCGCCCGGCGTCGGCGAATCGCCGTGGCCGGCGCAGCTGACGGTGCTCGTCGCGATCGGCCTGCAGCTGGCGCTGCCCGAGCGGCTGACGGTCGGCCCGACGTGGCTCGTGCCGGGCCTGGAGGCGGCGCTGCTGGTCGGCATGTTCGTGGCGACGCCGAACGAGCTCCGACACGAGCACGCGCGCCGGCGGCGGGTCGCGCTCGGGCTGACGGCGTTCGTGAGCGCCGCGAACGTGTACTCGCTGGGGGCGCTGACCCACTACCTGCTGCACCATGAGGTCGCGAGCGGACGCGCGCTGATCGGCTCGGGCATGCTGATCTGGCTGACCAACTTCCTGATCTTCGCGCTGTGGTACTGGGAGCTCGACCGCGGCGGTCCGGGTCGGCGCGCGGCCGGGCACGACGGGCCGCCCGACTTCCTGTTCCCGCAGATGTCGGACGATCGCATCGAGCCGCGCGAGTGGCGGCCGACGTTCATCGACTACCTGTACGTGTCGCTGACGAACGCGACGGCGTTCTCGCCGACCGACACGATGCCGCTGAGCGCGATGGCCAAGAGCGTGATGGGCGTGCAGGCGATGGTGTCGCTGGTGACGATCGGGTTGATCGTCTCGCGCGCGGTGAACATCCTCTAGCGCCGCCTGCGCCCCTGCACGGCCCGGAGACCCACGACGGACGCTCGCCCGGCGCCCGCGGATAACCCTTAACGAGATGGCCACGAGATCTCCACAGCTCGGCAACATCGGCGCGATGACCCCGGGTAGAACCGAGCGCAACTGCTCACCTGCAACTGAGGAGACGTTTTCATGCTCGGACGTATACATCGCGGCACAGTCGCCGCACTCGCTGTCGGGGCCGTCGCGATCGGGGCTCCCGCGGCGGTGGTCTTCGCAGATCCGTCGGGAGATCATGGACGACATCACCACGAGAGCCGCATCGCCCACGTGTTGCTGATCTCCGTCGACGGCCTGCACCAGTCGGATCTCGAATGGTATGTGGAGAGCCATCCCGGCTCGGAGCTGGCGAAGCTCGTCGGCGGCGGCGCCGAGTACGCCCGGGCGCAGACGCCGATCCCGTCCGACTCGTTCCCGGGCATGACCGCCCAGGTGACCGGGGGCAACCCGCGCACCACGGGCATCTACTACGACGACGAGTACAGCCATGCCGTGCTGCCGGCCGGGACCACCTCATGCCACGGCCAGCCGACCGGCGGCGAAGTCATCTACGACTCCCCGGACGACAAGGACGCGACCGCGCTCGACGCCGGTCAGGGTCTCGCCGGCCTGCCCGGGAGCATTCTCGAAATGACTGCTCAGCCGCAGTCTCTGCTCAATCCGGCGACGCTGCCCGTCAACCCTCAGACTTGCAAGCCGATCTACCCGCACGAATATCTCCAGGTCAACACGATCTTCGAAGTGGCGCACGATCAGGGCTTGCGGACCGCGTGGTCGGACAAGCACCCCGCTTACGAAGCGCTCGACGGGCCATCGGGCACCGGGATCGACGACCTGTTCACACCGGAGATAGACAGCAACGCGCTCGAACCGGGCGGCAAACCATACCCGGGCGAAATCAGCTGGACCGAAGACAACGCGGCGACGATGCAGTACGACTCCTACAAGGTCCAGGCGGTGCTCAACGAGATCGACGGCTACGATCACAGCGGCAAGACGAAGGTCGGCGTGCCGGCGATCTTCGGGATGAATTTCCAGACCGTCTCGACCGCCGAGAAGCTGCTGAGCTCGGACGGCCTGAACGGCGGCTATGAGCCGGGCACCACGACACCCGGGCCGTTGCTGGCGCGGGCGCTCGACTTCATCAACGCGAAGCTGCAGGCGATGGACGAAGAGATCCAGGCGCAGGGCCTCGGCGATTCGACCGCGATTATCGTCTCGGCGAAGCACGGCCAGTCGCCCCAGGATCCGAACTCCCTGGTCAGGATCAAGGACGGTCCGATCATCGAAGCGATCAACGCCGCCTGGGATGCCGCTCACCCCGGGGCCGGTGCCCTGATCGTCGCCGGGACCGACGACGACGCCTGGCAGAGCTACCTGTCCGACACCTCCCAGCAGGCCGCCGATTTCGTGAAGGACTATCTCTGGAGCCACTCGGCGACCGGCGTCGCCTATGACGGCAGCTCGCGCACACTGGCGCACTCGGGGTTGGCCGAAATCTACGCCGGCAGGGCCGCCGCGCGGTACTTCGGGGTGCCGGTGAGCGACCCGCGCCACCCGGATGTGTGGGGTGTGGTCCAGGTCGGTGTGGTGTACACCGGCGGCACCAAGATCGCCGAGCACGGCGGCGCCAACCCGGCCGACCGTGACGTGCCGATAGTGCTCTACGCGCCGGGAGCGGTGGAGCCGGGCACGTACCGCCCCTGGGTCGAGACGACTCAGATCGCACCGACGATCCTCGACCTGCTCGGGCTGGACCCCGACGCGCTCCAAGCGGTTCAGATCGAAGGCACACCGGTGCTGCCCGGCATCGCTCGCCACTGATCCGATCGCGCCGGGCCGAAACGGGGATGCTCGCCTCCGGCGAGCATCCCCGGCTTCGATCGCCGGGCGCCTCCAGCGCGGGGCGCCCGGCGGTGGCTCCATCCAGAAGGAACGCGATCGACTGCCGACACTCCTTAGACGGCGAGACTCGGCTCCAGGGCCAGGGCCCGTTCGATCGGCTCCTGCACGGACTCCCCTGCCCCCAGCTGGGATGCGCGTCCGAGCGCATGCAGCGCGCCCTCGCGATCGGCCAGCCGCAGGCGCAGACGGCCGAGGCGCTCCCATGCGCCCGCGTCCGATGGACCCCGCTCGGCGGCCCGGGTCGCGGCCTCCTCGGCGAGGTCGATCGCGCCCATGTCCTCGTAGATGCGCGCGGCGAACCGATGCGCGGCCGGACGCTCGCCGTCCGCGCGCGCCCAGTCGCGTACCGAGCGTGCAGCCGCCTCGAGGTTGCCGGCTTGCCAGAACGCGAGCGTCATCAGACGCAGCACGGCGATGTTGCGAGGTTCGGCGTCGCGCGCGTAGATGAGACGTTGGGCGGCGAGCGTGAACTCGCCTTCGGCCATCGCGCGCTGGGCGGCAAGCATGAACCGCTCGACGCGCTCCTCCGCGGGATCGGGCTTGGAGAAGTCCACGAAGCGCATGCTGCCGGCGGGAACCGTGCGCACGCCGTGGCTGAACTTCACGCGCGCCCACTGACCAACGCCTGCGGCGTCGGTGCCCACTTCTTCGCCCTCCCTCTCGGCGTTCGTGAAGTAGATACCGGCGACGGTGCCGACTCCCCACTCGGGGTATGACAGGCAGCGCGCATAGCGATGGACGACCGAGTGATCGGGAACGCGGCTGCCGAAGGGGTCGTTTTCGGCTCGATCCTTGGCCGCCGCGCGGGCACGCTGCTCAGCCTCGTACGCGCGCCGGCCGGCCTCCTCGCGCTCCCTGCGCGCTGCCGCAGCACTGACTTTGACGGCGTTGGCCGAGACCCTCCCGCCGCGCGAGCCCTCCGCCAGGCGCTCCAGCTGGTCGGCGGCCTCGTTGATCGCCTTCAGATGGCGCTCGTGCTCGAACTGGCGCCCGGCCGGAGCGATGTCGGGGTGCCAGCGCTTGGCCATGCGCCGGCGCGCGAGCTGCACGTCGCGCTTGTCGAACGGCGGCTCCAGCTCCAGCAGGAGCAGATGCTGCTCGACGTCGAGGACGGTGGTGGGCATGACCACGCAACGTTAGCGACCGATGAGTGAACACGTGGGCATTTGCGCCGGCATCCGTGCGCGAACCACGCGGTCTCCCGCCCGGACTCGTCCGGGCGGCTCGCCGCCGAGGACCGCCCGTGGAGCCCACGCCCTATCCTGCGAGCCGACGATGTCCTCTCAATACATCTTTACGATGCACCGGCTGTCGAAGCTGCACCCGCCGGACAAGACGGTGCTCGACGACATCACGCTGGCCTTCTACCCGGGCGCGAAGATCGGCGTGCTCGGCTACAACGGCGCGGGCAAGTCGACGCTGCTGCGGATCATGGCGGGAGTCGATCAGGAGTACCGCGGCGAGGCGCAGCTCGCCCCGGGCGCGAGCGTGGGGATGCTCGAGCAGGAGCCGCACCTGGACGAGTCCAAGGACGTCAAGGGCAACGTCGAGCAGGGCGTCGCCGAGACCAAGGCGCTGCTCGACCGCTTCAACGAGCTGGCGGCCAACTACTCGGATGACACCGCCGAGGAGTTCGGCCGCGTCCAGGCGAAGATCGAAGCGGCCGACGCGTGGAATCTCGACACGCAGCTTGAATACGCGATGGACGCGCTGCGGCTGCCGCCGCCGGACGCCGACGTGCGCAAGCTCTCCGGCGGCGAGCGCCGTCGCGTGGCGCTCTGCCGCCTGCTGCTCTCCGCGCCGGACCTGCTGTTGCTGGACGAGCCCACCAACCATCTCGACGCCGAGTCGGTCGCGTGGCTGGAGCAGCACCTCTCCGAGTACAAGGGCGCGATCGTCGCGGTCACGCACGACCGCTACTTCCTCGACAATGTCGCTGGCTGGATCCTCGAGCTCGACCGTGGCAAGGGCATTCCTTATGAGGGGAACTACTCCGGCTGGCTCGAACAGAAGCAGGCCCGCATGGCCCAGGAGGAGCGCTCGGAAAAGGGCCGCGAACGCACGATCGCCGCGGAGCTCGAATGGGTCCGCACGAATCCGAAGGGCAAACGCACCAAGTCCAAGGCCCGCCTCGCGCGTTACGAGGAGCTGATCGCCGAGGAGCGCAACGTCAAGCTCGACGAGGTGCAGATCCACATTCCCCCCGGCCCACGCCTGGGCGAGAAGGTGCTCACGGCCGAGGACCTGCGCAAGGGCTTCGAGGAGAAGCTCCTGATCGAGGACCTCAGCTTCGACCTGCCGCGCGCGGGCATCGTCGGCGTGATCGGCGCCAACGGCGCCGGCAAGACGACCCTGTTTCGGATGATCACCGGCGAGGAGTCCCCCGACGGCGGCTCGATCACGCTCGGTGAGACGGTGCAGCTGGCCTACGTCGATCAGTCGCGCGACGCGCTGGACCCCGCGAAGACCGTCTGGGAGGAGATTTCCGAAGGCTATGAGCACCTCAAAGTTGGCGACCGCGAGGTCAACTCGCGCCAGTACACGGCCGGCTTCAACTTCAAGGGCTCAAGCCAACAGGCGAAGATCGGCAACCTCTCCGGCGGCGAGCGCAACCGTGTGCACCTGGCCAAGTTGCTGCGCAGCGGCGGCAACCTGCTGCTGCTCGACGAGCCCACGAACGATCTCGACGTCGACACGCTGCGAGCGCTCGAGAACGCGCTGCTCGAATTCCCCGGGTGCGCGGTGATCATCTCCCACGACCGCTGGTTCCTCGACCGCGTCGCCACGCACGTGCTGGCCTTCGAAGGCGACTCGCACGTGACCTGGTTCGAGGGCAACTTCGAGGCCTACGAGGAGCATCGCCGCGAGGTGCTCGGCGCGGCCGCCGACAGGCCACACCGCATCACCTACAAGCGGCTCGTGCGCGGGTGACGGACATTTCGCGCGGGTGTTCCCCGCGCGCAGCGCGCTCGCCAACGGCTGACGTCGTGCTGATGTCGCGGGCGAGGAAGCGTCGTCCGGGGGCTGTTGAGACGATGGCAGGTAAGCTCGGTTGCGCGATAGGACTCATCAAACTCGGGATCAAGGAGACTTGGCGATGGCTGACTACACGACAAAGCAGATCGACGACATGGAGGGCGCGTTCGGCGGCGGCCTGAAGAAGGCCCGTGCCGAGCTCGGCGTGGAGTCATTCGGCATGCAGGTGGTCGACCTGCCCCCCAACTACACCGACTACCCCGAACACGACCACGAGGGCGATGGCCAGGAGGAGGTCTACTCGGTCATGCGCGGCTCCGGCGAGATCGACGTCGAAGGCGAGCGCATCCCGCTGACCCCCGACGTGCTCGTCCGCGTGGGCCCGGCCACGAAGCGCAAGATCTACTCAGGCCCAGACGGACTGCGCCTGCTGGCGCTGGGTGGAACGCCCGGCGCGGCATACGAGGCGGCGGAGTTCACCGAACTCGCCAGCGCCTAGCCGCATCGAGACCCGCTGCACCGGCGCCGGTCGGCGATACCGGCGCTGGTGAGCGTCTCGGCGCCCGGGCCGGTGCTGCTCGGAGCGTCGCGGACACGGCAAGCAGCTCGGCCGATCGACGGTCGGCGGCACCGGCGCTGGTGAGTGCCGCTGCACGCTGCCGCTAGACGGCCGCCTCAGCGCTCAAACGACGCCTCGCCCTCCAACCGCAACGCGGCGGCGGCGATCAGGCGGGCGGCGGCGTGAACGTCGTCGAGCTGCACGAGCTCGACCGGGGAGTGCATGTAGCGCAGGGGGATCGACACGAGCGCCGTGGGCACACCGGCGCGGGAGAGGTGGACGGCGTCGGCGTCGGTGCCGGTCGCGCGGGCGGAGGCCTCGACGGTGAACGGGATCTGCTCCTCGGTGGCGGTGTCATACAGCAGCTCGAACAGCCGCGGATGGATGGTGGAGCCGCGGGTGATGACCGCGCCCGAGCCAAGCTCATGCTTGCCGAGCTCCTTGACCTCGACGCCGGGCGCGTCGGTGGCGTGGGTGACGTCGATGACGATCGCCGCGTCGGGCGCCAGCGCGAACGTGCTCGTGCGCGAGCCGCCGAACGTGATCTCCTCCTGCGCGACCGCGACGGCGCTCACCTCCCAGGCAGCGCCGCCGGCCTCGGATACGAGCCGCGCCGCCTCCAGGGCCACGAACGAGCCGATGCGGTTGTCCAGGGCGCGGGAGACGAGACGCCCGCCCAGCAGACTGACGGGATCGGCATCGATCACGGCGACGTCGCCGATGCGTACGTGCTCGCGCGCCTGCGCGCCGTCGTGGGCGCCGATGTCGATGTGCAGCTCACGGATCTCGGCGACCTTCTTGCGGTCCTCCTCGCGCAGCAGATGGATCGGCTTCTTGCCGACGACGCCCCTGATCACTCCCTCGCGCGTGGCCAGCGCCACGCGTTGTCCGACGAGGATCTGGGCGTCCCAGCCGCCGACGGGCGCGAACCACAGGTAGCCGTCATCGTCGATGTGGGTGACGATCAACCCGATCTCGTCGATGTGGCCCATAACGAGCAGGCGTCGTGACGGCTGGGAGGCGTCGTGCTTCGCGGATACGCGGGCCAGCGGCGTGCCGAGCACGTCGGTGCTCGCCTCGGCGAACGCACCGGCCGCCCGCAGCCAGACGGCGGCGGGATCGGTCTCATACCCGGAGGGGCCGTGCGCGCGGAGCAGGTCGAGCAGCAGCTGGGGAACGGCGCTCGTGTCGATCCCGTCGGCGTCGGTCATGCGGCCAGCAACTGTCGCAGAACGTACTGCAGGATGCCGCCGTGTCGGTAGTAGTCGGCCTCGCGCGGCGTGTCGATGCGCACGCGGGCGTCGAAGGAGATCGGCTCGCCGGCGGCCGGCTGAGCCGTGACCCGAACCTCCCACGGGGGAGTCCCGCCCGCGTTCAGCGCATCCGCCAGGCCCTCGACCGCGAACGTCTCCTCGCCGGTGAGCCCCAGCGACCGTGCATCCTGCCCGTCGGGGAACTGCAGCGGCAGCACGCCCATCCCGACGAGGTTGGAGCGATGGATGCGCTCGAAGGACTGCGCGATCACGGCGCGCACGCCGAGCAGCTTGGTTCCCTTGGCAGCCCAGTCGCGCGAGGAGCCCGAGCCGTACTCCTTGCCGGCCAGCACGAGCAGCGGGACGCCCTCCTCGGCGTAGCGCATGGCGGCATCGTAGATAGACATCTCCTCGCCGCTCGACTCCCCCCCGCCGGACGCGCCTTCGCCAGCGCCGGCGGGAGCCCCCAGGTGGCGAGTGACGCCACCCTCGGTACCCGGGGCCAGCTGGTTGCGCAGGCGGATGTTGGCGAACGTGCCGCGCATCATCACCTCGTGGTTGCCACGGCGCGAGCCGTAGGAGTTGAAGTCGCGCGGAGCGACGCCCTTTTCTTGGAGGTAGGAGCCGGCGGGCCCGTCGCGCTTGATGGCGCCGGCCGGGGAGATGTGGTCGGTTGTGACGCTGTCGCCGAGCAGCGCGAGTACGCGCGCGCCCTCCACGTCGGCGACCGACTCGGGCGTGGGAGGCATGTCGTGGAAGTAGGGAGGCAAACGCACGTACGTCGAGTGCTCATCCCAGGCAAAGCGCGCGCCGCCCGGCACCTCCAGCCCGTTCCAGCGCTCGTCGCCCGCGAACACGTCGGCGTAGCTCGCGCGGAACATATCCGCGCGGACGGCCTCGCCGATCGTCTGCGCGATCTCCTGCTCGGATGGCCAGATGTCGCGCAGGTATACGTCCTCGCCCCGCTCGTCCTGGCCGAGCGGCTCGCCGACGATGTCGGCGTTCATCGTGCCCGCGAGCGCGTAGGCGACGCATAGCGGCGGGGAGGCGAGATAGTTCATCTTCACGTCGGGATTGATCCGCCCCTCAAAGTTGCGGTTGCCCGACAGCACGGAGACGACCGCGAGATCGGCCTCCTCGACGGCGTCGGAGATCTCCCGAGAGAGCGGGCCGGAGTTGCCGATGCAGGTGGTGCAGCCGTATCCGACGAGGTTGAACCCGAGCTGCTCCAGAGGCTCGGTGAGTCCGGCACGGTCCAGGTATTCGGTGACCACCTTCGACCCGGGCGCCAGCGAGGTCTTGACCCACGGCTTGCGTCTCAGCCCTCGCGCGAGCGCGTTGCGCGCAAGGATGCCGGCGCCGATCATGACCGACGGGTTGGAGGTGTTGGTGCAGCTCGTGATCGCGGCGATCACCACATGGCCGTGGTCAAGCTCGATCGGAGTCCCATCGGCGAGGGTCACGGGCACCGTCGTCCCAGCCGGGGCTCCGCTCTCCTCCCCGGACCCCCCCGTCGCCGCGGTGGCGGAGACGGTCGTGCTCTGCCCTGCATAGCTGGGTCCGCCGTCATCGAGCCTGGGGTGATCGTTGCCGTTGGCGGGGGGATCGCTGGAGGGAAAGCTCTCGGCCGAGGCCTCGTCGCGCTGGTCGTAGCCTTGGACGTAGCCGGACAACGCCTCGCGGAAGGACTCCCGCGCACATGAGAGCGCGACGCGATCCTGCGGACGCTTGGGTCCGGCGAGGCTCGGCTGCACTGCCGCCAGGTCGAGCTCGATCTCACCCGAGAACGTGGGCTTCTCGGCATGCTCGTCATGCCACAGGCCCTGCTCGCGGGCGTAGGCCTCGACGAGCGCGATCTGCTCGGCGGGCCGGCCGGAGAGGTGCAGGTAGGTGAGGGTCTCCGCATCGATCGGGAACATCGCGCAGGTCGAGCCGAACTCGGGCGACATGTTGCCGATCGTCGCCCGGTCGGCGATCGGCAGCCCGGCGAGGCCCTCGCCATGGAACTCCACGAACTTCCCCACCACCCCGCGCTCGCGCAGCATCTCGGTGACGGTCAGCACGAGGTCGGTCGCGGTCGCGCCCTCGGGCAGCTCGCCGTGCAGCCTGACGCCGAGCACCTGCGGTATGAGCATCGACAGCGGCTGCCCGAGCATCGCCGCCTCGGCCTCGATCCCGCCGACGCCCCAGCCGAGCACGCCGAGCCCGTTGACCATCGTCGTGTGCGAGTCGGTCCCGACGAGCGTGTCGGGGTAGGCCTGGGGCGGCTGCGAGCCTGCTCGCTCGTTGGGGAAGATCACGCGAGCGAGATACTCCAGGTTGACCTGGTGCACGATCCCGGTGTCGGGGGGTACGACTGCGAAGTCATCGAACGCGCCCTGACCCCAGCGCAGGAACGCGTAGCGCTCCTGGTTGCGCTCGAACTCGCGCTCGGCGTTGACCCGAAACGCGTCGCGGGTGCCGAACGCGTCCACCTGCACAGAGTGGTCGATCACCAGCTCGGCCGGCACGAGCGGGTTGATCTTTGCCGCATCCCCGCCCATCTGCGCGATCGCGTCGCGCATCGCCGCGAGGTCGACGACGGCGGGCACGCCGGTGAAGTCCTGCATCAGCACCCGTGCGGGCGTGAACGCGATCTCCTTGCTCGGCTGCGCGGCGGCGTCCCAGCCGGCGAGCGCTTCGACGTCGGCCGCCGTGACCGAGCCGTTGCCCTCGGTGCGCAGGAGGTTCTCCAGCAGGATCTTCAGCGAGAACGGCAGGCGCGCGACGTCGAACCGCTGCCGCAGGGCGTCGAGACGGAAGATCTCGTATGTGCGCCCATCGACATCCAGAGTGTCGCGCGCGCCAAAGCTGTTGTCCGACATGTGTCTCCCGGGTCGATCTGCAGGGGTTACCAGCAGTCTCGCAGAGTCACGCGCCTCTCCTCCCCGACGCAACGGTCAAGCCCTCGACGCACCCGACACGCCCCGACCGCCGTCGAACGGACCCCGGCGAGCACCTCCTTTGATCGGCGATCCGCGACGTTCAATACGGTGCGTCCAGGTGGATACCCGCGACTATGATGCCGGTCGATGAGCACGATCAAAACTCGCGTGGCGGGCCTGCTGCCGGCTCGCGTCAAGAACGCGATCCTGGGCGGGCTGCTGCGCACCACGGTGTCCTGGCGGTTGATTCGCCGCCAGCGGTCGGCGTTCGTATCCGGCTATCTGACCGGTATGACCGGGATCGAGATCGGGGCGAGCAGTCACAATCGCTTCTATCTCGATGCGATCAACGTGGATCGCTTCGCAGGCAACGACACGGTGTACAAGCGCGAGGAGCGCCGTCTGGTCCTGCACGCGGTGAAAGTCGATGTCGTGGCACCCGGAGACGAGCTTCCATTTGACGAGGACTCTTACGATTTCGTGTTCTCCTCGCACGTGATCGAGCACTTTCCCGACCCGATCAAGGCGCTTTTTGAGTGGGTACGCGTCGCCCGGCGCTATGTGGTCGTGATAGCACCGCACCGTCATCGTACGTTCGACATCGAAAATCCTCTGACAACCGTGAGCGAGCTGGTGGAGCGCCACCGTGGCGGTTTCACCTCGGACGTGGACCGGCACTGGAGCGTGTGGACGTGCGAGAGCTTCATCGAGCTGTGCAACGCGACGGGACTGCACGTAACCGATTGCCAGGACCCCGACGACAAGGTCGGCAACGGCTTCACCGTGGTGATCGACGCAGCTCAGTCACAAGCCCGCATCGGATAATCGCCCCACGACGACGACCCCGGATTCGCTCCGGGGTCGTCGCTCTCATTCCCTGGGGAGGGAATCGCGCAGCGGATCCGCCACGAGGAGGGCGGCACCATCCCTCGGCAATGCCGCCAAGATCGTTTCCTGTCGTTCGGAGCCTGCTCCGCTACGCGAAGCACGACCTACCACTCACTGCTGCCGCCACCACGCCTATCGCGCCTCTTCAAGCCCGGTCCGGACACCCGGGTATGTTCACTGCCATCTATGCGCAGCCGGCCACAAGGTGGATCAGTGCCGGCGTGACTTCTGAGGCGATCAGTGGGCTGGCGTGGCGACGCGCGTGACCCGACCCTTGCCCTGGCGCTTGGAACGCAGCAGCGCCGCGTCGCAGGCCTGCAGCAGCGCGTCGGCGCTCATCGGCGCGTTCCACTGCGCCACCCCGATAGACGCGCCCACGCCGGGATGAATCTCGCGCGAGGGGAGGTTCTGCAGGCGCGCCAGCGCGCGCAAGGCGGCCGCGGCGGCGCTGTCCAGCTCGGCGTTGGGCAGGATCACGACGAACTCGTCGCCTCCATAGCGGGCAACGCGATCGAACGCGCGAAACTCGCCCACGAGCGCCTGGCCCACCTCGCGCAGGACCGTGTCGCCGGCCTGATGACCGTGGCGGTCGTTGACGAGCTTGAAGTTGTCGAGGTCGATCAGCATGCAGGACAGCGGGCTGCCCGTACGCATCGCGCGCCCGATCTCCTCGTGCAGGCGCCGGCGCATCGCGCGGTGGTTCATGCAGCCCGTGACGGTGTCCGTGCCGGCCTCGGCGCGGGCGCGTACGAGCGCGAGCGCGGTGGCGGCCTGGTCGGCGAGCGTCGTGGCGATTTCGATAGAGCGCTCGTCATAGGGCTCGGCCAGCTCGCGGCGCACGAGCACGACGACCGCCTCGACTTCGCCGCGAACGGCGACTGGAAGCAGCAGCGCGCAGCTGGTCTTGCCGGTAGCCACGAGCCGGGGCAGCGACGCCTGAAGCTCACGGGCGTCGGCCGCCAGGAAGCTGCGCGTGGTGTTCGCGACCCAGCTGACCCCCGCCGGGCGCTCGGAGCGAGGCGCCAGATAACTGAGACGCCCGTCGCCCTCGAACAGGTACACGACCACCGGCTCCTCCTCGGCGGGAGGTCTGAGGAGATGGTGCACGTGCACCTCCTCGGCTCCGGGGCCCAGCAGCAGCTCCCGCGCGAGCCCTCTGAAGATCTCCTCGCTGTCGTCCGCGCCGTCGGCCAGCAGCGTGAGGCGCCGCACCCCCGCCAGCATTGGGTCGGCGCACGCCGACCCCGCGCCCGCAGGCTGCTCGAAGGTATCCGTACCCGTACCGCCCACTCATGGAATGTAGCGCTTCTGGGGCGAGGATTGTTACTTGAACCTAACCGTCACGGATGCGACGGACCTTGGTTCGCCCTGGTTCTTCGGCACGAACCCGACGCGCACGCGCACCTTCAGCGGCCGCTTGTGGCGCCGGCCCGCGCGCGAGAGCGGAACCTGCAGCGTCACCGCTTTCCGAGCCTGCCCGAGGCCGCGAGAGACGCTCGTGAGGTGGCTGCCCTTGCCGCTGAGCCGTCCCGGCGCGTAGGTCTGCACGGTCAGGTAGACGGCGTTGCCCCGGACCCTGTGCCGGATGATCCGGACGGGGCAGCCGGTCACGGAGATCGTCGTGCTCTGTTTGACCTGCTTGCCGTTCTGGGCCACGATCGTGGTCGGCATCGCGAGCCGGCCGGCGCACAGGCTGCCGTTCGCCGCCAGCGCCGAGTGGGGGCCGACCGGCAGGTTCAGCGCGAAGCTCGAGACCGGAACGTCCGGTATCGCGGCGAACGTCGAGCTGGTGATCCCTTTTTTGATGTTCGTGTTTCCGGTCAGAACCACCCGCACGCCGTCGCCTTCGAGGATCAGGTCGAGATCGGGGAAGGCGAGGCCGCCGTGGGATACCAGATAGGCAGGCCCGGACAGCTTGCCGGGCAGCACCGGCGTCGTCACGCTCGCCCCGCCGACCAGCGAGCCGGCCGGACAGATACGGGGGTTCTGCGCAAACGTGGCTTCCGGGCAGGCCTTCTGCAGGGTGGTCAGCCGCGCGGGGAGCTGCACCGGCAGCTGTGCGAAGACCGATCTGATGTTCGCCTGATGGGCCGGCTGGGTGAGATCGACCTGCAGGCTCGCGCCGTTCAGTTTCGAGGTCTTCGCGGCGGTCGAGACCTTGAAGGACGGCTTGAACGCCAGCGCGGCGCAGTTGGTCGCCTGGAACGGGCTCGACACCTGCTGAGTCGTGCCGAACGTCGAGGTCAGCGTCGATTCGCTCGCAAGCGCGGCGCAGTTGGTGGGGTTGAACAGGAAGTTCGCTCGCGTGACGGCGACGCTGAGGCTCTTCAGCCGCAGCGGCACGCCCTTGACGATCGTCGGCAGCGAGCTGGTGGCGATCACGCGGGCGGTGTAGGGATCGACGCCGATCCCCACGCGTGTAACGACCGTGCCGAGGTCAAACGGACCGGCCACGGCAGCCACCGCAACCGACAGGCCGTAGGGCGCGCCGTTATAGGGACCCGTCAGATAGACCGGGCCGGTGAACGAGTACGGTTCCGAGCCAGCGCCGACGTTGACGGTCGCTTTGCCGATTTCGCTGGTGGCCGCACACGTCCCAGCCTGGGCCTGCGGTTCGCCGCATAGCGGGACCGACGGGATCGCGCCGACGAGGCCGGGTGGCAGTGCGGTCGCCAGCCGCGACAGGTACTGCTGGCCGTCTTCGCGGTTCAGGTTGAACGTGTAGGAGGTATAGGCGCCTGCGTCGGCGCTCGAGCTCTGTGTGCTCTGCTTCAGCGAGAACGGCAGGGGTGAGGGGCACCCCGTCGTCGTGAACGGCGTCACGCTCAGAGCGGGAGTCAGACCCGTGTATGGCGTGAACAGCGTTTCAACCGACGTGGCCCCACAGGCCAGCGGATTCGCGACGGGCGCCAGCGGACCGCCCTTGAACTTCAGGATGAGGTCGCTGAACGGGAGCTGCGGGTTGTTCGCAAACGTCGCCTGCAGCCTACCGGTGCTCGGATCCGGCGTGACCGAGCCCTGGAGCCTGACCGATACGCCGAGCGTGCTCTCGGCGTCGAGATAGATCGTGTAGGGGGGTTCGGTGATTGGACCGCCACTCGGACTACCCAGGTAGACGCTGCCGGTGAGCGAGCCCGGGGGAAGGTCGGTTTCGATCGTGACGGCCCCCACTTTGGAGCCGGCAGGACATGTGACCGGGGCGGTCGTGCCGATGTTGATCTGCGCGGCCGTGCAGGCCTGCAGCCCGTGCGCGGCCGAGGGATTGAGGGTCATTCCTTCGGGCAACGTCACGTGTGCGTCCCTGATGTCAGCCGTATTGATTTCTTCCGCTCCGACGTTCTGAGGCACCATGACATCTGCCGTGGAGCCGTCGGGTTGGTCGGAGCTCGAATTTTCGGGTGTGACCGTGACTGTCGGTTTGAAGGGGACCTTGTCACAGCCTTCTATCCCCACGGGGGGATGGGTCGCAGTCGAGGAGACTTCCCCGTTGTAGGATTCGACTTCCAAATACGAGGTGGTCGTGCCGGAGCAGACACTCGGCAGCGTCAGGAAGTTCCCTTGCCCTGCCCTGCCTTCGAAGAGCAGCTTCGACTTGACCACCGCGATCGGCACTTTGACCCCGAGCATTTCACCTTCCTTGGGGACGTTGTCGATTTCGAAATACTCGTGATAGTCACCGGAAGGAACTCCTCTCGCCGCCAGCACGTTTTCGTGCGCGTCGCTGACATGGCCCTCGAGAAAGATGTGCACGTCGACCAGCGGTTCGAGGCCTGTGTTGATGCCGAACAGCAGAGGTAGCCCGGGACGTTTTTGGAGGTTGTAGACGGTGCCCGGTATGTTGATCACCGTGAGCAGGACGTGGGCTTCCAGTTCGGTCTTGCCGACTTTCGTATCGGCCGGGCACGAGTTGGCTTCGAATTCGGCCATCGAGCATTCCGGCAGAGCCTGCGGATCGGCGGCCAGACCTGGCGGCACATCCACGCGCAATCGCTTGAGTTCCCCTTCAGGCACTCTGCCGCTGCCTTCGCCGGTGTGATTGAGTTCAAACCCCGTGATTCCCCACGACGGGTGGCCGGCTGCCTGGATGAAAGCTTCTGAATGGTTTTTTTCAACACCTTTATAGGTGCAGGAAGGGGTGTTGCAGGTCCCCGCTTCGAAGTTGCTTTCCGTCACGCCAAACCCCGCCTGCGCTGCGGGCGTCAGCGCGCCCCCAAACAGGCTGGCGCTCGCGAGCGTCACCAGCAATGCGACATGGGCGACGTGGCGCCTTGACAACATCTCTACCTCCCCTATGCAACCAGTAGACGTAGGTCATATACCCCGTCTGCGTCGCTTCTAGTCATCCGATCCCACAACGACTCCGGGGGCCGCGAAACGCGGCCCCCGGATGGTCCATCCCCGGAGAGTTCGTCTGGGTCGCTACCCGAACGTGACGGTCGTGTAGGCGACCGACGTCGGGGCGCCCTTCTTCTTGGGGAAGAACCCGACGCGTACCCTGGCGCTGAACGGACGACCCTTGCCTCGACCCGCACGCGAAAGCGGCACCTGCAGCGAAGCCGATTTCTGCGCCTGGTTCAAATGGCGGGCGACAGTCGCGAGGTCGGCGCCTGAACCGCTGATCCGTCCCGGCGAGTAGGTCTGCACGGTCAGGAAAGCGGTGTTGCCGATGACCTTTTGCCCGACGATCCGCACGGGGCAGTTGTTGACCTTGATCGTCGTGTTCTGTTTGAACGACGTCCCGTTCTGCCCGACCATCGTCGTGGGCATCACGAGCTTGTTCGCGCACAGGTTGCCGTTCGCCGTCAGGGCCGAGTGCGGCCCGGTAGGCAGGTTCACGGTGACGCTCGACACGGGAACATCGGGGTTCGCCGCGAAGTTGGTCGTGGTGATCCCGTTTTTGATGTTCGTGTTGCCGACCAGGATCACGCGCACGCCGTTGGCGTTCATCACGAGGTCGAGGTCGGGGAATGCCTGCCCACCGTGCGAGACGAGGATCGCCGGCCCGGTCAGTTTCCCGGGCAGCGTCGGCGTGTTGGCCCTCGCGCCGCCGACGAACGAACCGGGCGGGCAGATGTTGGGGTCCTTGGCGAACGTAGCTTCAGGACACGCTTTCTGGAGCGTCGTCAGCCGCGACGGAAGCTGCTTGGGCAGCTGCACGAGCACCGACTTGATGTTCGCGTCTCCCGCCGGCATGTTGATCGTCGTTTCCAGGCTCGCGCCGTTGGCTTTCGAGGTCTTCGCGCTGGTCGTCGACCCGAACTTGGGCTTGAACGCGAGCGCTTTGCAGTTGCCCACCTGGAACGGGCTGGACAGGGTCTGTTTCGCGCCGAGCGTCGACGTCAACGTCGTTTCGGTCGCCAGCACGCCGCAGTTGGTCGGGTTGACCAAGAAGCCCTGGCGGTTCATTTCGACGGTCACTTTGCGAAGTCGCAGCGGAACGCCTTTGACGATCGTCGGCAGCATGGTCGTCGCGGTCACCCGCGCGCTGTACGGGCTGACTTCGAGCGTCCCGCGGCTGAGCACGCAGTCGCACGGCCCGCTGCCGAGATCGAACGGCCCGGCCTTGCCAGACGTCTCGATCGTCAGCCCATACGGAGCGCCGTTGTATGGACCGGTCAGGTAGACCTGCCCACCAAACGGATACGGCGACGAGCCCGAGCCCGCGGTAGCTCTGACGACACCGATCTGGCTGGCTCCCGTACATTCGCCTTTGCTCGCCTGCGGTTCGCCGCACAGCGGCACCGTCGGAATCAATCCGACAAGACCGGCGGGCAGCGTGGTTTCGACCTTCGACAGGTACTGCTGGCCTTCCGCCCGTTCGATGTTGAGCGTGTATGACGTTTTGGCGCCGGCGTTGCCCGGAGGCTGGTTTACGGTGCTCTGGGTGAGTGCGAACGGCAGCGGCGACGCGCACGCGCCCCCTTTGCCGTTGCTGTCGACTGTAAACGGTGTCACCGTCGGCGACTGCGCAGCCGTGCCTGTGAACGGCGAGAAGCTCGTTTCGGTCGTGGCCGTGCCGCACACAAGCGGGTTGGCCAGCGGTGCCGGCCCCTGCGAGCCGCGCGTGAATGTCAGTTTGATGCTGCTGAAGGGCTGTTCGGGGTTTTCAGTGAACGTCGCGGTCAGCCGACCGGTGGTTTCGTCAGGGACGATCGAGCCTTTCAAACGCACGTCAACGTCGTATCGCGTCGATTCGGCATTGACGTAGATCGTGTAGGGCGGTTTTGTGATCGGCCCATTTTCAGCTTCGGGCGGCAACGGTCCACCAAGGTAGATACTCCCTGTCAGAGATCCGTCGGGAAGGGCGGGAACGTTCAGTGCGACCGTGCCGATCTTCGACCCATTGGGACAGGCAACCGGAGCCCTCGTACCGATGCCTATCTGCGTCTTTGTGCAGGCTTCCAGGCCAGCGGCGGCAGCCGGGTTGAGCGTCATGCCTTCGGGAAGCGTGATGGTGGCAGTCTTGAGCTGAGACGAATCGATCGCAGTAGGGCTTTCCGCGTGCGGCAGACTCAGTTCGGTCGTGATGGCATCAGGCAGATCGGACTGCGTCGTTTCCGGCGTCAGCGCAAACGCCGGAGCGAAGGGAACCGGCAAAAACGGAGCAGCGCCATCACACCCTTCCGTGGGAATCGGAGTTTCGTAGCTCTTTTCGCCTTTTTCGCCTCCAACCGATTTGGCCGTCACCGTGCTAGTTGTCGGGAGCCCAAGACCGGCACAATGGCTCGGGAGCGTGATGAATCCACCCTTTCCGGTGTTTCCGATGTTCCCATCCAAGATCAAGCGCGAGGAGATCAGCGGCAGCGCCGGGGAAACCTCGATTTCGTAGTAGTCGTGATAGTTGCCGGCCCATTCGACGCCGCCTTCGATGAAGGTGTGCGCGTAGTACTGTCCTTCCTCAAGTGCTTTTTCGGTAGCCGCTTTAGCGGCTTCTTTTTCGGCTTTGTTCCCAGGGAACTCTTCTTCGGGAAGCGGGTGTTCTGCAAAGGCTTTTTCAAGGATGCCTTTGGTGAGTGCTTTGGGAAGTTCGAGCGCTACGCCGAAGTCTGAGGCCCGGCCTTGAGGCTGCACAAGGTTGTATGTAATGCCTTCCAGTGGCAAGTCCGAGATCAGCGGTGATTTCGAGACTCCTCCTACCCCGGCAAAGACGGTCACCTTGTTAAGACCGATAACCGTGCTTTTGGGTCCCGTTTTGACACACGTAGGCGCTGCATAAAAGCCGGTGCCCGGGATAGCTTCGTGTTCGCCAAACTGTTCCATCGTGCACTTTTCGACGGCCTCGGGGTTGGTGCTCACGCCGGGCCCCACGTCAGTGCGTATGTGATTCACGGGACCGGTAGTCGCAACACCGGCAGGCACCTCGTTGGGCAGCGTCCCTTCCGTGTTGACCTTAAAGTCGGTGATCCCGAAGGCAGGATGTCCGGCGGCCTGGCTATAGGCCTGTGCTTTTGCTTCGGCGAGACTCGGTTCCTTTGGGACAGAGTATTTGAGGCCGAATTCGGTTACCGTTTCCCCATAGCATTCTTCATGCCCTGTCGAGCAGTTGCCCGCAGTGACCTTTTCCACGCCAAACGGTTCTGCGGCATGCGCTGCGGGCGCTGCGACGGCGACACTTGCGCTTACGACCAGCGCGAGAAGCGAGACACGGACGTGGGACCTCATACGACTACCTCCCATTGCTTGGCCGGGGTTCCTGTACCCGGCCCTTGACCCTTGGCGCTCCCAAAAGTTGCGGCCCTTCGAGAATCCTTACTGGGCGAATCCAATCTAATCCCGCCACTGTAGAACAAGCCCTCGCTGGCCCACGCATCTTCCATTGCAAACCCCACGTTACACGGTCTCGGTGCGGCCATGCGTCAGTACCCGTCCGTTCGGTTGATGCGGACAATTACGGATGGGATGGAGACCCGCTCGACCCCGAACCAAGGACGTAGGCCGCTCAGCGGGAGTTCGGGATCGCGGGCTGAGGCCGAGTGACGCTATGCCTCCCAAACTAGAAGCCAGGCGATACCCCTGCCGAGCTAGGTCAACTGCCGGACCTTCTCAGCGGCCTGCCGAGCCAGCGCCGCGCGATGGCGCCTGGCGCCGCCGAGCAGCGCCGCGTCGAGCTGGGCGCGCTTGTAGAGCCAGTGCACGTCGGCCTCCCACGTGAAGCCGATCCCGCCGTGCATCTGGATCGCGCCGGCGGTGACCGATTGCCCACCCTCGGCCGCGGCGGCGCCCGCAAGCGCCGCGGCCTCGGGGAGCAGCTGCGGGTCGGCATCGGCGGCCCAGGCCGCGTAGTAGGCGGTCGAGCGGGCGCTCTCGGTGTGCAGCAGCATCTCCGCGCAGCGATGGGCGACGGCCTGAAAGGACCCGACCGGGACGCCGAACTGCTTGCGCTCCTTGACGTAGGACAGCGTCATGTCGAGCGCGCGCTGGCAGACGCCGACGACCTCGGCGGCGAGCGCCGCGCGGATACGATCGGCGGCGCCGGGGGCGAGGGGCTCTCCCTCGCCGGCGACGGTGGCGAAGCGCCGGGTGGGATCGATCGAGACGAAGTCCTCGGTCGCGGGCGCGATGAGCAGCTCGGCCTCCTCCCCGTCGAGCACCACGACGACCGCAGCGCCGGCGGCATCGGCGGCCAGCTCGCGCGTGCCGATCCCGGCCCTCAGCTCCCCCGAGGCCAGTCCGGGCAGCCAGCGGGACCGCTGCTCGTCGCTGCCAGCGGCCTGGATGACCGCGGCGGCCGCGGCGGTCGACAGAAAGGGCGTGGCCGCGCACGCATACCCGAGCTCCTCGACCAGCACGGCCAGCTCGACCGCGCCGAGCCCCTGTCCGCCGTGCTCCTGGGCGACGGCGATGCCGGGCCAGCCGAGCGCCACGAGCTCACTCCACAGCGCACCGTCGTACGCACCGGCCTCGGCCGCCTCGCGCACCTTGGCGAAGGGCGAGCGCGCGGTGAGCAGCTCGCGGGCGACGTCCTTGATCTCGCGCTGATCGGGGCTGAGGTCGAAGTCCACGGATCAGCCCTCTAACGCGACTTGGGCAGGCCGAGCACGCGCTCGGCGACGATGTTCTTGAGCACCTCGGTCGTGCCCCCTCGATCGAATTGCCGCGAGCGCGCAGCAGCTCGTACGCCCACGGATCGCCCGCGCGCAGCGCGCGCGGACCGAGCAGATCGGCGGCGAGCTGGGTGAGCCGCTGGTTGGTGTCCGACCACATCCACTTGACCAGCGAGCCCTCCGGACCGGGCTGGCCGTACTTCTCGGTCGCGGTCAGCCCGCGGTAGGCGGTGAGGCGCACGATCTCGGTGCGCAGGTGCAGCTCGCCGAGGCGGTCGGCCACGACGGGGTCCTCGAGCAGGCCCGCGCGGGCGGCCTGCGCGATCGCGCGGTCGAGCAGCTGGCGCAGGCGCACCTGCAGGAAGAAGCCGAGCCCGGCGCGCTCGTTCATCAGCGTCGTCAGCGCGACCTTCCAGCCGTTGCCCTCGCCCCCGAGCACGTTCTCCTCGGGGACGCGGGCGCCGTCGAGGAACAGCTCGTTGAACTCGGGCTCGCCGGTGATCTGGCGCAGCGGGCGGATCTGCACGCCGTCCTGCTCCATGTCCATCAGGAAATAGGTGAGGCCCTTGTGCTTGGCCGCCTCGGGGTCGGTGCGCGCGACGAGCATGCACCACTTGGAGAACTGCGCGCCGCTCGTCCAGACCTTCTGACCGGTCACGACCCACTCGTCGCCATCGCGCACGGCGCGCGTCTTCAGACTGGCCAGATCCGAGCCGGCGTCGGGCTCGGAGAAGCCCTGACACCAGATCTCATCCGCGCTGAGGATCGGCGGCAGGTAGCGCTCCTTCTGCCGGTCGCTGCCCCAGGTCATGATCGTCGGACCGGCGAGCAGCAGCCCGAGCACGTTGATCGGCAGGGGAGCGCCGGAGCGGCCGAGCTCCTCGAAGAAGATCGCCGACTCGGTCAGCGTCGCCCCGCGGCCGCCGTACTCGCGCGGCCAGTGCACGGCGGCCCAGCCGCCGTCGGCCAGCCGCCGCTGGAAGTCCCGCCGCCACGCGTTCTTGCGTTCCTCGCCACCGTCCGGCTCGGCGCCCGCGTCGTTCGCGGCAAACCAGGCGCGCAGCTCGTCGCGAAACGCGATCTCCGACTCACTGAACGTCAGGTCCATCGTGCCCTCCTCTGCGGCTAGCCACGCGTGCGCGAGCGGTCGGATCGACAGGATCGCACCAGACTATCCCGATAGGGAAGCCTGTGCCGCATGCGGCACAGGCGGCGGGGCCGCATGCGGCCCCGCCTCGGAGCCGCACATGTGCGGCTCCGCCGTTGGCGCATGCGCCAACGGAAAGACGCGCCGCATGCGGCGCGTCTCGACCCCGCGCATGCGCGGGGTCGTCCTGTACCGGACCCTCATCCCCCCGACGCCGAAAACCCGGCCCGAGGCCCGAAGCTGACCCGCAGCAGCGCCCCGCCCCCGTCCGCGTTGCCGGCCTCGGCGTAGCCCCCGCAGGCTTCGGCGGCCTGGCGCGCGATCGCCAGACCCAACCCCGAGCCCGGCAGCCCGCGCGCCCCGTCTGCGCGGTAGAAGCGGTCGAACACGTGCGCTACGTCCTGTTCGTCAAAGCCCGGCCCGTGGTCGCGCACGCTCAGCACGCCGTTCTTGAGCGTCACCTCCACGAGGCCCCCTTCCGGACTCCATTTGCGGGCATTGTCGAGCAGGTTGTTCACGGCCCGATCGATCCTGTCCGCCTGCCCGGTCACGACCGTCGGCTCCAGTCGCTGCTCGAAGCGCACACCGCCCCGCCGCGCCGCCTTCTCGATCGCCGCCCGCACGATCGCGTCCAGGCGCACCTCGTCCGCGTGCCGGCCTTCCGAGGACGTTCCCCGCGCCAGCTCCACGACGTCGCCCACGAGCGCCGTCAGCTCGTCCAGCTCACCCACGATGTCTTGCCTCAGACTCTCCTGCTCGGCGACCGGCAACCGCTCGGCTTCGCCCAGCACCTGGATGTTCGCCCGCAGGCTCGCGATCGGGGTGCGCAGCTCGTGCCCCGCATCGGCCACCAGCCGGCGCTGGGCCTGCACGGAGCGCTCCAGCGCGTCGAGCGTGCGGTTGAAGCTGTCGGCCAACCGGCCCAGCTCGTCTTTGCCCTCGACCTCCAGCCGCCGCGACAGATCCAGGCTCGCGCCGCGCAGCGCGCCTTCCTCCGTCAGCGTCTCAGTGCGCGTCGTAAACCGCCTCACCGGCGCCAGCGCCACCCGCGCCACCAGCGCCCCCAGCCCGGCCGCCAGCGCGATACCGACCGCGCCGACGATCGCCAGGATCAGCACGAGGCGGTTCAGCTCGCTGTCCACCTCGCTCAGCGGCCGCGCGACCATCACCGCGCCACGTGTCCCGAGCCCCTGCGTCAGCACCCGCAGCTTCGTGCCTTTCACCGTCCTGTCCGTCAACGAGCTCCCGCTTCCCGACCGGGCGATCACCCGGTCGTGTGCGGTGACCGGAATCCTCGCCGGCGACGGCCCCTGCCCTCCCGGCACGCGCACCGCCCCGTGCACCGCGAGGAACTGGATATACCCCGAGGCGCCACCGAACGGCGCCGGCTGGACGCTGCTCGGCAGGCCGCCGGGACCCACCCCACCCTCACCGCCCGGAGGTGGTTCGCCGGCCGGCGGCGGCTCGTCTCCGAACAGCGGCACGGGACCCGGGCCTTCGGCGCCGCCCTGCACGCCGCCGCCTCCGCCACCGGGCGGCGGCCGAGTGAAAGGGCGCGCTCGCTCGCGCAACCCCGTGTCGACTTCGCCTCGCAGATCGGTGCTGACCGCGACATACAGCCCCACCGCGACCGCCAGCACCGCCAGCGCCACCGACACCCCCGCCACCGCGGCTATGCGTGTGCGCAGGCTCACAGCTCGATACTTCGCACGCGATCGCGAAACCGATCACAGGACAAGCGCCGAGCGCCAATCGCGGAGCGGTCACGACGCCACAGCGACGGGCCATCGCAGAGCACGAGTAGGTCACGACGGCTCGCGCAACACATACCCCACCCCCCGCACCGTATGGATCAGCTGCCGCGCGCCCGTCCCCTCCAGCTTGCGCCGCAGATACCCCACGTACACCCGCAGCGCGTTCGACGCCGGGCCGAAGTCATACCCCCACACGCGGTCATAGATGAGGCTGTGCGCCAGCACCTGCTTGGGATTCAGCATCAGCAGCTCCAACAGCCGATACTCCGTTCGCGTCAGCTCCACGAACTCGCCGTTCACCTCCGCCCCATGCCGCCCCCTGTCGAGCCTCACCTCCGCGAACGACAGCGCCTCGGGGTCGCCGGCCTCCGGCCCCGCCCGGCGCAGCAGCGCGCGCACGCGCGCCTTCAGCTCGCCCACGTCGAACGGCTTGACCATGTAGTCGTCGGCGCCCACGTCCAGTCCGTCGATGCGATCGGACACGGCATCCCGCGCGGTCAGCATCAGGATCGGCACCCGGTTGCCCAGCCGCCGCAGCCGCCGGCACACCTCCAGCCCGTCGATCCCGGGCAGCCCCACGTCCAGCACGACCGCGTCGGGGACGGCCCGCACGACCAGCTCGAGCGCCTGCTCGCCGTCCGCCGCCTCCTGCACCTCATACCCGGCGAGCGTCAGCGCCCGGCGCACGGCGTCGCGCACCGCACGGTCGTCGTCTACCACCAGCATTCTCACGAGTGTGATTCTTACGCGCGGACCCTCATACTCCCGACGCCAGTGCTGCCGCGTGACCCTGGCAGTCATACAGCGCGCTCGCGCCGCCCTGACCGCCCGCGGCCTGGCCTTCCGCACCGTCCGCGCCTGAGGTGAGCGTCACCTTCGCGCACGCCCGCGTCACGGCCGTCATCGCCTTGCGCGAGCCCGCGCGCGTATCGCCGGGCAGCCGTGGCCCGCTCGAACCGGTTCCTTCGGCCAGCACCCAGCGAATCTGCCCGCGTCTCACCTCGCCCGCCAGCCACGCGACGCTCACGTCGCTCTCGCGCCCGGAGAACCCGCCGATCCCCGCCACTTCGGCGTCGTCGCTCGCGATCGCCGAGGCCGCGCTCGACTGGCTCGACACCGCCACCGTGCCGCCGCCGTGCGCCTTCGCGTAGGCGATCGCCGCGGTGATCGTCCGGTCGTTCCCCAGCGGCGCGCCCACCGGCCCGCCACCACCACCGATGCCGCCCAACCCGGACGCGGCGCCCGGGCCGGCGCCTGCAGGGGCGCCCGTGGAGGAACCGCCGGCTCCCGGCAACCCTCCACCCGCACCACCTGAGCCCGCGGGAGGACCGGCCGCACCACCTGGAGGTAGTGGAGGGCCTTCGCCCGCTCCGCCCGGCGCTCCCGCGCCTGGACCGGAGCCGAACAACGGCACACCGCCCGGGCCGCCCACACCCCGTACACGTGGCCCGAACCCACCACCCGGGCCGCCGCCATCGGCGGTCAAAGCCGACTGGGGCCCGCCCGACGGGAACGTCCCGCTGGTCGCGTATCCGAGCGTATCCACCGCCCACACGCCGGGCGCGATCAGCAGCGCCGCCACGCCGCAGCTCAGTGCGGCCGTCCTGATCGCTCGATCGGTGAACGCTCCGAGCACGAGCGCCGCGCCGGCGCCCACGACGATCAGCACCGGCACAACCCATCTCAGCTGGCCGGGGTACTGGTGCAGAACCGCGACCTCGCAGGCCACGCCCGCCACGATCGCCAGCGGCGCCAGCACCCGCGCTTGCAGTCCGCCTGTACGCAGCTGTGCCACGCCCGCGCCCGTCAGCGCGGCGGCGAACGGCGCCAGCAGCGAGACGTAGTAGGGGTGAAAAATCCCTTTCGCCTCGCTGAACACCAGCGCCACCACCAGGAACGCGCCGCCGACCGCGATCAACCAACTGCTGCGCGCATCGCCGCGCCGCAGTCGGCTCGCGAGGAGCACCGCCACGCCGCTCACGAGCGCGAACCCCAGCAGCCAACCGGCCTGCCCGCCGAGTGCCGAGTTCAGCAGCCGGCCCACTCCGGGCGTGCCGCCGAACATGTTCCCGCCCATCCCGCCAGGCCCGCCCGTCTGCCCGTCCAGGCGCCCGGCGCCGTTGTATTCGGTGATCAGCTGCCAGACCGTGTTGTTGCTCGTGCCCGACACCCACGGCCGGTCCGCCGCCGGGGTCAGTTCGACCAGCGCCGGCCACGCACCGCCGACCAGCACCATCGCACCACCCGCGCCCAGCAGCTCACCGAGCGCGCGCCTGCGCCCGTGCGGCGCAACCCACAGCCATGCTGCCACGATCCCCGGCACGACCATCAGCGCGACCGCCATCTTCGTCTCGAACCCCAGCCCCACGCACACGCCCGCTCCCACCAGCCAGCGCATACGCCCGCCCTCCAGCGCGCGTACCGTGCACCACACCGCCGCCACGCAGCACAGCACGAGCAGCGCGTCCGGGTTGTTGTGCCGCGAGATCCCCACGGTTATCGGCGTCAGCGCCAGCGCCAGCCCCGCGACGAACCCGCCGAGCCGGCCGAACCGCCGCCGCACCAGGTCGTACACCAGAGCCACGCTCGCCACCCCCATCAGCGCCTGGGGCACGAGCACGCTCAGGGGGTGATAGCCGAACACGCGCACCGAGGCCGCCTGCACCCACAGCGCCAGCGGCGGCTTGTCCACCGTCATCACCCCGGCCCGGTCCATCGCCCCGAACAGGAAGTCGTGCCAGCTGGAGCTCATCGAGCGCACGGCGGCGCTGTAGTAGGTGTTGGCCCACCCGTTGCGGCTCAGCGCCCACAGGTTCAGCCCGCCAGCCAGGGTCAGTAGCGCCGCCAGTTGCAGCCTGGCGGAGCCGACGGCCGACCCAACGCGTTGCGTTGCATGCCCGACCGGCGCCGGCAGGGCTGTAGAGGGTTGCGGCTTCCGGGTTACCCCCCAAAAAGACTGCTCTTGTGCGCTCATGCCGGGCAGCATCCACGCCCGCCGTAGGAGCAGCGTGTTAACAACCTAATTGTTTGCTGAACCGCTTCATGGGCGCATGTCCATCGTGGCCGCCCGAATCTCCGACGCCGGTCCATACCGGCCCCGAGCCCGCATGCGGCAAGCTGTCGCACGCATGGGATAGTCCTACTCGACGACGCACTCCGACCCGCGAGCCAGAGCGATGCGACCCTCCCGACGACCCCCCCGCGGCACCCCCCAGATCGTGGCCCTCGGCGGCGGCGGATTCTCGATGGAGAAAGACTCCTCGCTGCTCGACGACTACATCCTCTCGCTCACCCGCGCCCCGCGCCCGCGCGTGTGCTTCCTGCCGACCGCCTCCGGCGACGCCGACCACTATGTCGTGCGCTTCTACCGCCGCTTCTCCGCGCACTGCGACGCCTCGCACGTGTCGCTGTTTCGTCGCGACCAGGGAGTTGGCGGCGTGGAGGACGACCTCGCCACCCATCTGCTCGCCCAGGACCTCGTCTACGTCGGCGGCGGCAACGTCGTGTCGATGCTCGGCGCCTGGCGCGCCCACGGCCTCGACTCCGTCCTGCGCCGCGCCTGGCGCCGGGGCATCGTCCTGTGCGGGCCATCCGCCGGCTCGCTGTGCTGGTTCGCCGAATCGCTGTCCGCCTTCCACGGCGCCCCCCGGCGCGTGCGCGGCCTGGGGCTGTTGCCCTACTCCAACTGCGTCCACTACGACGCCGAGCCCGCGCGCCGAGCCGAGTATCACCGCTTCGTCGCCGCCGGCATGCGCCCCGGCTTCGCCGCCGAGGACGGCGTCGCGCTGCACTTTCGCGGCACCCTGCTGGAGCGCGCCGTCAGCTCGCGGCGCGACGGCCGCGCCTATCGTGTCGAGCCGGCGCGCGACTCGGTCGTGGAGGTCCCGCTCGAGGTCACCCATCTGGACTCCGACCCGAACCTCGCGCTCGTCGGGGGGGTCGATCCGGCGCTCAGCTCATCGCCCGAGCCCGTCGAGCCCCGATCGGCCGCACCCGGGCCCGGCGCCCGCCGGCCCATCGGCGCGGCCGCATGAGCACGCCCGCGGCTACGCCCCCCCAGCAGCGTCTGATCTTCGCGATGGGCGGCGGCGGCTTCACGATGGAGCCCTCCAACCCCCTGCTCGACGACTTCGTCCTGTCGCTCTGCCACGACCCCTCCCCGCGGGCGTCGGCGAGCACGCGCGAGCCGCGCATCCTGTTCCTGCCCACCGCCTCCGGCGACACCACCGCTCAGATCGCCGCGTTTCACGCGCGCTTCGCCGACCGCCACTGCGTCGCCGAGCACCTGTCGCTGTTTCGCCTGCGCGAGCTGCGCCGGTCCCTGCGGGAGATCGTCCTCTCCCAGGACGTGCTGTACGTCGGCGGCGGCTCGATGCGCAACCTGCTGGCGATCTGGCGCGCCCACGACCTCGACCGCCTGCTGCTCTGCGCCTGGCGGCGCGGGATCGTCCTGGCCGGCATCTCGGCCGGGGCGATGTGCTGGTTTGAAGGCGGCGTCACGCGCTCCAGCGGCCGGCCCGAGCCGCTCTCGGGCCTCGGGCTGCTGGAGGGATCGCTCACCGTCCACGCCGACGGCGAGCCCGAGCGCCTGCCGGTGTGGCTGGCGGCCATCCGCGACGGCGCCCTGCCCGGCGGCTGGTCGCTGGACGACGGCGTGGGACTCCTCTTTCGCGGCACTCGCCTGCAGCGGGTCGTCAGCTCGCGTCCCGGCGCGAGCGCCCAGCGCGTCGACCAGGTAGCCGGCGAGCTCGTGCGCAGCCGCCTGGCGCCCGAGCTGCTCGGCGCGAGCGATCCCAACGCCGTGCCGCCCTCACTGGACGAGGACGTGCAGGAGCTGCGTCGCGTCCAGCGCCTGCGCCGCACGATCGCCGGTCCGCGCGGCGGGCGCATCGGGGGATCCCAGGGCCTGTAACATCGACGGCTCGACGACGATCGCTTGGAGGTCCGGATGGCGGCGGTAGACAGCAGCGAGCTTGAGGGCGTGCTCGTAACCGAGCGCGAGGTCTGGGCAGACGGCGTGCCGAACGAGCTGTTCGCGCGCATGCGCCGGGAGTGCCCCGTGCACTGGACCGAGACCATTACCGAATTCCCCGAGGAGCCCGGCTACTGGTCGGTCACGACCGCCGAGGACATCCGCACGGTCAGCCGCGACTGGCAGACCTACTCCTCCGAGCTGGGGGGCGTGACGGCCGCCAACATCGGTTTGCCGATCGAGCTCTCGCGGGCGATGTTCATCGGCATGGACCCTCCCAAGCACGACCGCATCAAGGCCCTCTTCCAGGCCGGCTTCACGCCGAAGCGGATCGCCGCCCACGAAGACGCCGTGCGGGCGATCGTGGTGGAGGCGCTCGACGGTCTGCAGGGCAGGGAGACGTGCGACCTGGTCGCCGACGTGGCCCAGCCGGTGGTCTCACGCGTGATCGGCAGCTTCATGGGCATCCCTCCCCAGGAGGACGAGGTGTGGGCGCGCCTGATGAACATGATGCTCGGCGCCGGCGACCCCGACCTGAACCCGCACGGGACTCCCCAGGCGGGGGTCGAAGCGGGGGTCGCCGAGATCTTCCAGCGCTGCGGCGCGCTCATCGCCGAGCGTCGCGAGCGCCCCACGGACGACCTGACGAGCGTGCTGGTGCACGCCGAGGTGGATGGAGAGCGCCTGGAGGAGCACGAGATCGTGATGGGCTTCTTCCTGCTCGTCGCCGCCGGCAACGACTCCACGAAGGCCACCTACTGCAGCGGCATGCGCGCCCTGATCGAAAACCCCGACCAGCGCGATCTAGTGCTGGCCGATCCCGAGCTGATCCCCGGCGCGGTCGAGGAGGCGCTGCGGATGTTCCCCGCGTTCGCCCACTTCCGCCGCACGGCCACATGCGACACCGAGCTGAACGGGCGCCGGATCAAAGCGGGCGAGAAGGTCGTCATGTGGTACGTCTCCTCCAATCGCGACGAGACCTGCCACTCCGACCCGGACCGCTTCGACGTCCGCCGCAGCACCGAGCATCAGGCGTTCGGCGCCGGCGGGCGCCACTTCTGCCTCGGCACCGCGCTGGCGCGCCTGGAGCTGCGAGTGCTGTTCGAGGAGACCCTCGCCCGCTTCCCCGCGATGGAGTTGGCGGACACCCCGACGATCGTCGAGTCGGTCTTTCTCAACCAGCTCAAGACGCTGCCGGTACGGCTGGCGCCGCAGCCGTAGCCGCAGCCCGCGTGGCCGCGCCCCGCGCGACCCTCACAGGGGGACGCCCGCTCGGCGATCCGCACGCCCACCCAGTCCACTTCGAAGAGGTGTGACGAGAGTGTGACTTCTCTGTGTCCGGCGGCGAACAAGCCTGCGATAGGGCCCGTTCCGACGCTCGCCGGCCCTACGGTGGAGGACGAACGTGTGTTCGCCTACAGGAGGCCGACGATGAGGAGCCATGAACAGATGACCGTACGCGCCGCCGATCTCGCCGAGCGGATCGTCGACGAGATCAGCCAATCCGACCAGAACTGGGGCGCGATCGAGCGGCACGCTCGCGCGCTCGTGAAGCTCGTAGCGCTCAGGGCCGACCGGCGGGCGACGTAGACGTGAGCTCGCGGCGCCGCACGCGGTTTACGGCGACAGGAGCGACTCGCTCCAGGCCCCCGCGCCGGCGCGCTCATACAACGTCCGCTCGTGCATGCGATCCGGCGCCTTACTCCAGAACTCGACGGCTTCCGCAAGTACGCGGATCGCCCCCCAGTCGGCCGGGCATTCGGGTGGCGCCTCCAGCACGTTCATCAGGTGAGCGTGGCGATCGCGCAGCGGTTGGAGGTCATCGATCGGCTCGCCCTGACGAGATACGAGCGTCTGCACGCGATGAGAGAGGTCGCGCTCGGAGAACAGCTCCACCGCGAGATCGCGCTCGGCGAGCACGGCCCGTCCCGCCACATGCACCTGTCGCCCGACGGTCGGCCAATGGAACAGCAGCGAGACATACGGATTGGATTGCAACTCGCGCGCTTTGCGCGTCCACAACGCGGAGGTAAACACCAGCGCATCGCGTTCCACCCGCTTGAGCAGCACCGTCCGCGCCGACGGACGCCCGCTTTTCCCCACGGTCACGAACGCCACCGACTCGGGCTCGGGAACCTGCTCGGCTTTGGCCTGCACCAGCCACCTCTCGAGCAGGCGCAGCGGCTCGTAGGGGCGCGGCGGACCCTCGTCTGTCACCTCGACGGTCACGGCCGGCAAGGCTACCTCTCCGTTCACGCGGGCCGAGGTGTCGGGGTCGCGCGTGCCCGCGCCGCGCGCACCGCCGCGCTGAGCGTCGCGACGTCATAGACGCCGGTGTGGCGGCGACCGTTGATGAAGAACGAGGGCGTCCCCGAGACGCCGCTGGCGTCGGCGCTCGCCACGTCCTCGCCGACCCGTGCGGCGTGAGTGCGCCGGCGCAGCTCCTCGGTGAAGCGCTCACCGTCGAGACCGAGCTCCTGGGCGTAACGGCGCAGACGGCCGGGCGTCAGCTCGCCCTGGTGGGCGAGCAGGATGTCATACATCTCCCAGAACGCCCCCTGGGCGCCGGCGGCCTCCGCGGCCTCCGCGGCGAGCTGGGCCCAGGGATGCACGTCGCTGAGCGGCAGATGGCGAAAGACGTAGCGCAGATCGTCGCCCCACTCCGACAGCAGCTCGCGAATCGCCGGCTCTGCGCGCCCGCAGTAGGGGCACTCGAAGTCGCCGTACTCGACGAGCGTCACCGGCGCGTCGGGCGCCCCACGGATGTGGTCGCGCGCGGGATCGACGTCCTCGGCGAGGTCGATCAGCTGCTCGGCCGTGCGGCCGAGCTGGCGAGCCCGCACCGCCGCGGGCACGCGTGCGATCAGCCGGAACACGATCCAGGCCGCGAGCGGCGAGACGATCGCCGCGGCGAGGATGCCGAGCTTGGCCTGCGCCAGCGATTCGCCGCCGAACGCGCGATCGGCGATCAGCAGCGAGACCGTGAATCCGATCCCCGCGACCGCACCCGTCCCCGCGAGCCCGGGCCAGGTGATGGCGAGCTTGGTCCTCGCGCCACCCAGCGCCCGGCGCGTGCCCAGCCATGAGGCGCCGAGGATGCCCAACGGCTTGCCGAGCACGTAGGCGAGCACGATGCCGATCGTCACCGGCGAGCTGAGCGCGCCCGAGAGCACGTGCGCGTCGACGTGAATCCCGGCGTTGGCGAGCGCGAACAGCGGCACCACGACGAAGCTCGTCCAGGGATGCAGCCGGTACTGCAGCCGCTCGTTCGGTGAGATCGCCGACGTCAGCCCGCGCTGGGCGAGGTAGGCGAGCTCGGGCGTGGGCTGCTCGCGAAACGATCGCGTCAGCTCGGTGGCGCGCTCCAGATCGCCGCGCGCCGGCGGGTAGGCGCTCGTCACCAGCCCGATCGCCAGGCCCGCGACGACCGGGTCGATCCCCGACTGGAACATCGCCATCCACACCCCCACCCCGACGATCGCCGCGGCGGGCTCACGCCAGCTCCCGGCGAATCGCAGCAGCACGAGCACCGCGAACAGCGCGAGCGCGATCGCCAGCGCGAGCGGCGAGACATGGCCGCTGTAGGCGACTGCGATCACGATCAGCGCTCCGAGATCGTCGACGACCGCGAGCGTCAGCAGAAACACGCGCAGCCGCGTCGCGCTGCTCGGCGCGACGAGCGCGAGCGCGCCCAGCGCGAGCGCCGTGTCGGTGGACATCGCCGCGCCCCATCCGCCCGTGCCGGCGCCGCCGGCGTTGATCGCCAGATAGATGCCCACGCACAGCGCCATGCCGCCGAGCGCGGCCACGACGGGGATCGCGATGCGGTTGCGCTCGCGCAGCTCGCCGAGGTCGAGCTCGCGCTTGGCCTCCAGCCCGACGACGAGAAAGAACAGCGCCATCAGCCCTTCGTTGACCCACTGGCGCAGGCTGCCCGACAGCACGTGCCCGCCCAGGCTGAGCGCCAGTCTCGTGCTCCAGAACGATTCGTAGGAGTGCGGCCAGGGCGAGTTGGCCCACACGAGCGCCGCCACCGCCGCCCCCACGAGCACCACCGCCCCTCCGGTCTCGGTGCTCAGGAAGTCCCGTACCGGCGCGCCGAGATTGCGCGCCCACGCCGTGCGGCCGGCGGTGGAGTCGGCAGTTGAGGAACGATCGGCGGCCGTGGCGGATGCCATGGCCGTCAGTATCGCGGGGAGCGTCGCTCCCCGGCAGCCGCTGGCAACGTGTTCACCGGTCCTCGGGCGGACGCAGCGCAGTACCAGCGCAGTCCTCACACCCCGGCCGAGCGCCCGGTCCGTCAGCCCAGCGGCGAGGGCGGGATGCGGGTCGTGCCCTCGATCCCCGCTATGAGCATCGCGGTCTGATCGATAAAGCACCAGGACCAATCCTCGCCGGGCTCGATCGAGCGGACGATCGGATGTTCCGAGCCGGCGGCGTGCGCCGTGGCGTGGCGGTTGGGCGAATCGTCGCAGCAGCCCACGTGCCCGCACTCCAGGCAGATGCGCAGATGCAGCCACTCGCCCCCCGTGGCCAGACAGTCCTCGCAGCCGTCGACCGCCTCGGGCAGGCGGGTTATGTGGACGTGGTCAAGATGCGCGCACTCGGTCATGTAGACAATCCGTCGGGATGCGCCTCGGTGATCATCGCACGCAAAGCCTAGCGGCAAGGACGGGAGCTCTAGGCCGAGCAAGCCGTCGTGGGACGGGGATAACTACGGAGTAAGCTCGGTAACGGGTGAAGGTGGATTCTGAAGAGCCGTGGATTCATCGCCTGCTGGACGTGGGTCGATCGCTGATGACCGAGCTCGATCTGGGCACCGTGCTCGATCGCGTGCTCGAGACCGCGCGCGAGATCACGGGGGCGCGCTACGCGGCGCTGGGGATCCTCAACAAGGAGCGCTCCGAACTCGAACAGTTCCTGACCTCGGGCGTCGATGAGCAGACGCATCGGGCGATCGGGGACCTGCCGAGGGGTCGGGGGGTGCTCGGAGTGCTGATCGAGCATCCACATCCGTTGCGCCTGCCCGATGTGGATCGGCATCCGAGCAGCTACGGGTTCCCCGCAGGGCATCCGGTGATGCACAGCTTCCTGGGGGTGCCGATCGTGATCCGCGGGCAGGCATGGGGAAACCTGTATCTGACCGAGAAGCAGGGCGGAAAGTTCGAAGAGCGTGACGAGGAGGCCGCGACGATCCTCGCCGACTGGGCGGCGATCGCGATCGACAACGCGCGCGTGTACGAGACCAGCGAGCGCCGCCGCGACGAGCTCGAGAAGGCGTTCAGGAGTCTCGAGGCGACCCGCGACGTGGCGGTCGCGATCGGCGGTGAGGTCGCGCTCGAGCACGTGCTGGAGCTGATCGTCAAGCGCGGGCGGGCGCTGGTGGAGGCCCGGGGCCTCGTGATCATGCTGCGCGACGGGCAGGAGCTGGTGGTGCGCGCGAGCGCGGGTCACATCCGGGAGATGCAAGGGGTGCGCCTGCCGATCGCCGAGTCGATCTCCGGGCAGGTGCTCGAGCATCGCCGTCCCGAACGGATCACCGACGTCGGCGCGAGGCTGCGGAGCGCCCCCGGCGAGTTCGGGGTGTCCGACGCGCACACCGCGTTGCTCGTGCCGATGGTCTACCGCGGGCAGGCGCTGGGAGTGCTGGCGGCGTTCGATCGCGGCGAGGAAGGGGACGCGTTCGGCGAGGACGACGAGCAGATGCTGCGCACGTTCGCCGCGAGCGCCGCGACCGCCGTGGCGATGGCGCAGAGCGTACAGGCCGACCGGCTGCGCAGCTCGCTGGCCGCCGCGGACGCCGAGCGCCGCCACTGGGCGCGGGAGCTGCACGACGAGACGCTGCAGGGGCTGGGCGGGCTGCGCGTGCTGCTGTCCTCCGCGCTGCGCCGCAACGATCCCGAGCGCGCTCAGGAGGCGATGCGCGAAGCGGTCGAGCACCTCGAGCAGGAGATCGGCAACCTGCGGGCGATCATCACCGAGCTGCGCCCGGCGGCGCTGGACGAGCTCGGGCTGCGCACCGCGATCGAGGCGCTGCTCGAGCGCCACCGTCAGCAGAGCGGGTTCGAGATCGACGACGAGCTGGCCCTGCCCGGTCCCTCGACGAGCGAGGATCGCTTGCACGGCGACCTCGAGACCGCCGTCTACCGGCTGGTTCAAGAGGCGCTCACGAACGTCGCCAAGCACGCGCGCGCGGACCGGGTGTGGGTGGCGGTGACGGAGTCTGACGGCGAGCTGTCGATCGAGGTTCGCGACGACGGCGCCGGCTTCGATCCCGAGACCACGAGCCATGGCTTCGGTCTCGCCGGCATGCAGGAGCGGGTGACCCTGGCCGGCGGCACGCTCAGCGTGGAGTCCGGCGAGCGGGGGACCGTCGTCAGCGCCCGTCTGCCGGCGCGGGTCGAGCCTCGCGCGGCTCAGCCCGAGCGGACGGTGTAGCGCGTCGGCACCAGATGCTCGGTCCGGATGGGCGGGCGCAGGTAGTCGCGCTCCTGCCGGGGCGGGAGTGTCGGCGACTTGCCCTCGTCGAGATGCTCGTAGGGAACGAGCGAGAGCAGGTGGCTGATGAGGTTCAGCCGCGCGGTCCGCTTGTCGTCGGCCTCGACCACGTACCAGGGACTGTCGTGGGTGTCAGTGTGGGCGAACATCCGGTCCTTGGCCTCGGCGTAGTCCACCCAGCGAGCGCGGGCCTGCAGGTCGATCGGGCTGAACTTCCAGCGCTTGCGCGGGTCCGACAACCGCTTCTCGAAGCGCCGCTCCTGCTCTGAGTCGCTGACCGACAGCCAGTACTTCACGAGCAGGATCCCGGCATTCCGCAGCGCCTGCTCGAAGAACGGGCAGAAGCGCAGAAACTCTTCGTACTCGTCCTCGTCGCAGAACCCCATCACGCGCTCGACGCCGGCGCGGTTGTACCAGCTGCGATCGAACAGCACGATCTCCCCGGCGGCCGGCAGATGCGCGACGTAGCGCTGGAAGTACCACTGCGTGCGCTCGCGCTCGCCGGGGGTGGGAAGCGCCGCGACCCGGCAGGTGCGCGGGTTCAGGTAGGAGGTGATGCGCTTGATGACGCCGCCCTTGCCGGCGGTGTCCCGTCCCTCGAACAGCACCACCAGCCGCCGTCCGGTGGCGACGATCCACTCCTGCATGTACACGAGCTCGGTCTGCAGGCGCAGGAGCTCGTGGTCGTACTGCTTGAGCGTGAGCTCGCGCGTCTTGGACATTGACGGATGATCCCAGTTGCACACGATCGTGGGTCTGGGCGGCGCATGCGCCGCCCAGCGGGACCGCACATGTGCGGCCTCGGGTCGACCAATCGGAGATCGGCCAGCATGCGGCACGACCGTCAGGCCTACCCTGGCAGGGGCGTGGCGATGTGCTCCATCACTCCCTCAAAGATGTCAGCCAGTCCCCGGCCATCGTCGAGGAAGCATTCGATCGCGTCGGAGCTGAGCGGGCGTGCGAAGAGGAATCCCTGGGCGAGGTCGCATTCCTCGCGCTGCAGCTCGCGAACCTGATTGTGATGCTCGACTCCCTCGGCGTGTGTCTGCAGGCCGAGAGCCTTGCCCCCAGCGGCCCGCCCCTCAGCCGACTAGACATTTGTTGAGTTGCGCATGTTTGACTAAGCCCGGGGACAACAATCTGGCTGGCCGCTCGCATCGGCCCAGGAACGCCGGTGACGATCGACTCCTGATAGCCAGCCCAGCTACGACTGGGGTCCATCCTCCTCGGCGAGCGCCTCGCGCAGCGCCCGCTCGAAGGACCTCGGCCGAAAGTCGAACAGCGCCATCCCCGACGGGTCGGTGACGGTTGTGTCAGTGGAAAGTCCCTCGATCAACGGCCTCGCGACGCCGGTGTCGACCGGTGTGATGAGCCCGATCCAATGCGAGGAGAGCCAGGGTGTCAGCAGCGGTACGGGGATGCGGGGGCGGCGGCGCAGTCCCAGCGCGTCGGCCATCAGGTCGAGCATCCCGCCGTAGGTGAGTATTTCCGCCGACCCGACCTGGATTTCGCGGGCCCGTGTCGCTTCTATCCGGGGCGCCTCGACGAGGTAGCGCAGCACATCGGCGATGGCGATTGCCTGGGTGGGCGTGCTGAGCCACGACGGGGCAAGCATCACCGGTAGGCGCTCGACCAGCGAGCGCAGCGTCCGGTAGCTCTCCGAGCCCGCCCCCACCACCATGCCGGCGCGAAACCAGGTCAGTGGCGGCCCCTGCTCGCGCAGGATCTCCCCGACACGCAGGCGCGAGCGCAGATGTTGGGAGGCGGGACGATCGCCGAGACCACCGAGGTAGACGATCCGCTCGATACCGGCGTCGGTCGCAAAGCGGGCGAAGTTGCAAGCGGCGCTGACATCCCGTTGCTCATAGTTTGAGTCCCCACCACGACCCATCGAGTGCACCAGGTAGTAGGCGGTCGTATAACCCTCGCCGATCCGGCTCAGGGAACTCGGGTCGAGCATGTCGGCGCGATGCACCGTGACAGCTGGATCGAAGCTGACCCGACGCGGATCGCGCACGACGCACCCGACCTGCTCCCCGCGCGCATGCAGCTCGCGCACCAGCCGACTGCCTACGTAACCGGAGGCTCCGGTGACAAGCGCGCGGACCATACGGAACGAACGAGCATACGCCGTCCGCCGCGCGATGCCGGGAAGTTCAGCGGGACCCCTCGTGCGCCTCGTCGTCAGGATGGCGCCCACACAGGACCACGGGTCCCTGCACGCCGGCCCGCAGTCTCGCCAGCAGTCCCGACAGCGCGGGCGCCCGATCGATCGTCGGCTGCGCCAGCTCCCGTTCGAGGCGGCGGGCGGCATCGGCGGCAGCGATGAAGCCGAACATCCCCAGCGAGCCTGCCAGCATGTGCGCGGCGCGCTCTGCTTCACCGCGAAGGTCCGGGTCAAGACGGTCATCCGCGAGCTCCGCCACAGCGCGCTCGATTGTTCCGATCCGATCGCTCACTCGGTCCTGCTGATGTTCCCAGACCAAGCTCAACGCGTGAGCGGTCCATGCGACGTCTTGGACGTTGGGTGTCGCGTGAGGAGTCCTGTCTTCGGTGGCTGGCATGGGAGACCAACTCCTGCATCGACCATCGCGACAAACACGCAGAGGTGGAACTCCCGCGGATCGGCTGCGGTGAAATACCGACCACATACTCTTGGGAGCCGCCGTTAACAAGTAGATATGGCCGCAACTCTCCCTGCCCAGAGCGATCTCGCCCGCGCGCCCGGCGGCGCGCCCGGACCGGCTGGGATCACGCGACCGGAGTTCGCGCGATCTCCTGACGCCGATGTGGCGCGGACCCGCAACGCGGCGCTCGCGCTGGGCGCGTTCGTGCTGCTGTATTTGAGCTGGCAGCTGACCGGCTGGATCCCCGGAAGCAAGGAGAACGTCGGGGACCTGCTGATCCTGCCGATCGACGCAGCCGCGGTGTATGCAGCCTGGTCGGCGTCGCGGCGCTGCATCGGCTCCAGCCGACTGCGGTCGTTTTGGCGGCTGATGGCGTTCGCGCTGGCGGCGGAGGCGCTCGGCGACGTCATCCAGGCGATCTATGACATCGGCCTGCACCACTCTCCATATCCCTCGCTGGCGGATCCCTTCTACCTGGTGTTCTACCCGCTGCTGCTGTTGGCGCTGCTGACGGTCACGACGCGTACGAAACTGCTGAAGCCGACGCTCGACGGCGCCACGATCGTCGTCGGCGGGGGCGCCGTGGTGTGGTATCTGGTGCTGGGACCGACGGTCGAGCAGAGCCAGAGTCCCCTGACGATGGGGGTCTCGATGGCCTTCCCGCTCGGCGACCTGTTCCTGCTGGCCGGCCTGGCGGCGATGCTGCTGCGACCCGGCCCGATCGCGTTCCGCGCCCCGCTGAAGCTGATAACGGCCGCGGTTCTGTTGGGCATAGGCGCGGACGTCCTGTACGGATACGGGCAGTTGCACGGCACCTACAGGGCGGGCGATTGGATCGACACCCTGTACGTGCTCGAGTTCGCGACGTTCGCCCTGGCGGGCTTCAGTCAGCGCTCGGTGCGCCACGGCGACCCGGACGCGGAGGTGGAAGACACTGCCCAGTCGAGATCGCGGGCCAGCTGGCTGCCCTACCTCAGCTTGGCGATCGGGCTCGGCGTGCTGCTCGGCGTGGAGTGGGGCACAAGATTCTTCCCGACCGTGAGTCTCGTGCTGATCGTGATCGTGCTGGCCGTGCTGGTCGCCGCGCGCCAGTACGTGGCGCAGCGCGAGCTCGTGCAGGCGCAGGCGGCGTTGCGCGAAAGCGAGCGCATGAAGGACGAGTTTCTGTCGACCGTGGGGCACGAGCTGCGCACCCCGCTGACTTCGATCCGAGGATCGCTGGGGCTGCTGGAGGCGGGGGTGCTGGGGGAGCTCCCCGCAGACGCGACGAACATGGTGTCCGTGGCGGTGCTCAACGCCGATCGACTGGTGCGGCTGATCGGCGACATCCTCGACATCGAGCGGATGGCCGCCGGTGGCCTGCTGCTGGAGCCGGTGGCGGTGGACGCGACCGAGCTCGTCAGCCAGTCATTGCAGGTCCTTCAGGCGAACGCTAACGCGGCCGGCGTGACGCTGTGCGAGGACGTGGCGCCCATCCGCGTGATGGCCGACGCCGACCGGATCGTCCAGGTGCTGGTGAACCTGCTGGGCAACGCGGTGAAGTTCTCCCCTCCGGGCGGGGTGGTGACGGTCACCGTCGAGCGCAAGAACCGCTGCGCGATCTTCTCGGTGTGGGACACCGGCCGCGGCATCCCCGCCGATCGGCTGGAGAAGATCTTCGAGCGCTTCCGCCAGGTCGATGCCTCCGATGCCCGTGAGAAGGGCGGCACCGGCCTGGGACTGCCTATCGCCCGGGGCATCGTCGAGCGCCACGGCGGACGCGTCTGGGCCGAGAGCCGCGTGGGTGTGGGCAGCACGTTTCGCTTCACCCTGCCGGTCGCCGTCGCGGATCTCGAGCCTGTGCGCAGCGGTGTCGCATGAGCCCGCGACTGCTGCTGGTCGAGGACGCGGATGACATTCGCGCGATCGCGTGCCTGAGCCTCGAACGAATCGGCAACTGGACGGTCGTGCCCGCCGCGTCCGGTCAGGCGGCGCTGGAGGCCCTCGCCGGCGACGTTCCGTTTGACGCCGTCGTGCTGGACGTGATGATGCCCGGCCTCGACGGGCCCGACACGCTCGCGCGCATGCGAGAGGGCGCGCTCGCCCCCAAGGTTCCCGTCGTCTTTCTCACCGCGAAGGTCGGCGCGGGCGAACGCGAGCGACTGCTCTCACTCGGCGCGATCGGCGTGATCGCGAAGCCGTTCGACCCCCTGACCCTGCCCGAGGAGCTCCGACGGATGCTCGACCGCTGATATATATGTGTAGTCGATTTATTACACGAATTCGGGAGAATGCGCGTAAGGCGACTAGCTGCACTCATCCGGGCAATTAACTAAAATAGGGATTCCCGTAACCCTTATCCACATCGGTGCTAGCCTTCCTGAAGTGGAAAAGGCCAGGGATGTGGAACTCAGGCCTAAAGAGTAGAGGCCGAGGGGGCACGCGGCGAATCACCGCTGCCGAGACCGGACCGGGCGCCCGGTCGCGCGAGCTGGCGGCGCATACGGCATTGCTCGATCTGGCCCCGGACGCGATCTTCGCCCGCGACGCCGAGCGACGGATCACGTTCTGGAACCGCGGCGCGCAGAGCACCTACGGTTTCTCGCCCGATGAGGCCCACGGTGTCATCCCGGGCGAGCTGCTGCGCACGGAGTATCCGATACCACTGGAGGAGATCGAGCGTCTCGTCGCCGAGACCGGCAGCTGGGAGGGCGATCTGGTGCAGCACACCAAGGACGATCGCCGCCTGGTCGTCGAGAGTCGCTGGGCTGCGCAGTACGACGCTACGGGCGCACTGGCGGGACTGCTGGAGGTCAACCGCGACATCACCGCGCGCCTGGATTCCCAGACAGCGCTGCTGGAGCTCGCCCCCGACGCGATCGTGGGAATCGGGCGCGACGGGCTGATCGTGCTGGTCAACGCACAGGTGGAGGCGTTGTTCGGGTATGCGCGCGAGGAACTGCTGGGCCGGCCGGTGGAGCTGCTGGTGCCCGAGCGCTTTCACGACACGCACAGCTCGCATCGAGCCGGATACTTCGCCGATCCTCGCACGCGGCCGATGGGCGCCGGGCTGGAGCTGTTCGCGCGGTGCCGGGACGGAAGCGAGTTTCCGGCGGAGATCAGCCTGTCGAGCATCGAGACCGACAACGGTACGCTCGCGATCGCGGCGGTCCGCGACGTCAGCGAGCGCGTGGTGGCGGCCCGCGAGCGCGAGCGCCTGGAGAGCGAGGCGGAACGGGAGCGGCTGCAGAATCAGCTGCATCAGGCTCAACGTCTGGAGAGCCTCGGTCAGCTGGCGGGCGGGATCGCGCACGACTTCAACAACCTGCTGGCGGTGATCATCAACTACGCGGCGTTCGTCGCCGGCGACCTCGAGGCCGAGGAGATCACCGAGCAGGGCCGGCAGTCGATGCGCGAGGACGTCGAGCAGATCAGCCTGGCCGCCGAGAAAGCGGCGCATCTCACCCACCAGCTGCTCGCGTTCGCCCGCCGCGAGGTCGTGCAGTCCGAGGTGGTCGACGTCAACGACGTCGTCACCGATGTGGAACAGCTGCTGCGCCGCACGCTGGGGGAGCACGTCGAGCTGCACAGTTCGCTGGCCGAGGAGTTGCGCCCGGTGCTCGCCGACCCGGGACAGTTGGAGCAGATCCTGGTCAATCTCGCGGTCAACGCGCGCGACGCGATGCCCGACGGGGGCACGTTGAGGATCGACACCGCCAACATGGACATCGACGAGGAGTACGCCGCCTCGCGACCGGAGCTCTCGCCGGGACCGCATGTCCGTCTGCGCGTCAGCGACACCGGCATGGGCATGCCTCCGGAGACGGTACAGCGCGCGTTCGATCCGTTCTTCACCACCAAGCCCCCGGGGCAGGGGACGGGGCTGGGGCTGGCGACCGTGTACGGGATCATCCAGCAGGCGGGCGGCCGCGCGCAGATCTACTCCGAGCCCGGCGTCGGCACTACGATCACGGTGCTGCTGCCGAGCACCGATCGCGCGAGCGCGCCTGCGGAGCAGCAGATGGACTCCCTTACGCCGGCGGGCGAAGCGATGATTCTGCTCGTCGAGGACGAGCAGGCGCTGCGCGAGGTCACCCGTCGGATACTGGTCGGGGCCGGTTACCGGGTGATCGTCGCCGCGAGCGGCCCGGAGGCGCTCGACGCGGCGGCCGAGTACCCCGGTTCGATCGACCTACTGCTCAGCGACGTGATCATGCCGCAGATGCCGGGACCGCAGCTGGCCAAGCTACTGGTGGGAGTGCGACCGTTGATGCGGGTGCTGCTGATGTCCGGGTTCGCACAGCCGATCCTCGACTCCGGAGGGCACCTGGACAACGGCACCGTCCTGATCGAGAAGCCCTTCTCCGGACCCTCGCTGCTGGCGAAGGTCGCCCAGATCCTCGAGCGCAAGGGGTGAGTGCGCAATGCCCGAGCTGCTGATAGCCGACGATGAGGCGCCGCTGCGACGCTGGGAGGAACGCGTCGTGCGCGACCAGGGCTACTCGTGCGACACCGCCGGTGACGCGAGCGCGGTGCGCGAGCGCCTGTCCCAAAACTCCTACCAGCTCGCGCTGCTCGACGTGAACATGCCGGGCGAATCGGGCATCGAGCTGCTCTCGCATATCCGCCGCGACCATCCCGAGGTAGCGGTCCTGATGGTCACCGGCGAGGACAGCACCGAGCTGGCGCTGACGGCGATCGAGCAGGGCGCCTACGGCTATCTGATCAAGCCGGTCGCAGCGGGAGAGCTGCTGATCAACGTCGCTAACGCGCTGCATCGCCGTCGTGGCGAGCTGCAGAATCGTCGCCTCATGCAGCGCCTGCAGACGACGGCGGATGAGCGCGGGCAGAAGCTGGAGGAGGCGCTGCAGGACCTTGAGCTGTCCGAGACCAAGGTGTGGGTGTCTCAGGCGGAAACGATCTTTCGCCTCGCGCGCATGGTCGAGTTCCGCGACGAGGAGACCGGGCACCACCTGAACCGGATGAGCTGCTACTGCGAAATCCTCGCGCGGCGGACGGGACTGGCCGAGGAGGACTGCGAGCTGATACGCCTCGCCAGCCAGCTGCACGACGTCGGCAAGGTGGCGGTTCCCGACAGCATCCTGCTCAAGCGGGGCAAGCTCACGCCGGAGGAGTTCGAGGTCATCAAGGGCCATGCCGAAAAGGGGTTTCAGATGCTCTCGGGCTCGGCCTCGGAGGTCGTGCAGCTGGGCGCGCTGATCGCCCGCACCCACCACGAGCACTGGGATGGGAGCGGTTACCCTCGCGGCCTGGCCGGCGAGGACATCCCCCTGGAGGGGCGCATCGCCGCCGTGGCGGACGTGTTCGACGCCCTGACCAGCGACAGGGTGTATCGCTCTGCGCTGCCCGTCAAGTCGGCGACGGGGATGATGCGCTCCGAACGCGCCAGCCACTTCGACCCCGACCTGCTCGACGCGTTCCTGGAGGGCCTGCCCGAGATTGAAGCCATTCGCCAGGCGTATGCGGACTGAGGTCGAGCCTGTGACGAGCGAGGGCGAATCTGCGACGAGCGAGCGGGGCGAGCGCCGGCCGCTGCCCGATGTCCCGCTCGACGTGGCTAGGCGGCGCGATTGCCGTGATCGGGACCCTCCCGGCGCCGATCGCCTCGATATCCACGTCGCGCCCGCAGCGCCCGCTCGATCGCGGCACCGAGCTGCTCGGACGTGAACGGCTTGACGAGCGTGGCCGTGAAGGAGATGCCCAGCTCGGCCAGCTCGGAGGGTGGAGCCGTAACGCTCGCGCAGATCAGCGGCAGCGAGGGGTCGATGAGGTGCGCGGCCTGGGCCAGGACCGCGCCGATCGGCGCGGCGGGCTCGAGGACGAACACGTCGGCGCTCGTCAGCTGCTGGGGGGTCGGCGACCTGACCGCGATCGGTTCGTGGCCGAGTCGGGCAACCATGCGCTCCAGCAATCGCCGGACGTCGTTGTGGGACTCGCTGATCAGTATTCGTGCCATGGGTCGATGATCGGCGGGGCAGGCATGGTTCCGGGGGTCGGCCGGTATGAGCCGCGTATGAGCGGTCTGGGCCTCGGCGCGCGAGCGAGCGAGGGCCGATGAGCCGTTCGCGGATCCTGCTCGTGGACGACGACGAGGTCACGCGGGAGCTGGTGCGCGGCGTGCTGGAGCGCTCGGGCCACGATGTGAGCGAGGCCGTAGACGGGCGCACGGGGCTGCGGGAGCTGTATGCGGCCTCGCCCGACCTCGTGATCTTGGACGTGGAGATGCCCGAGCTCGACGGATGGGCGACGCTGGAGCGCATCCGCGACATGAGCGACGTGCCGGTGCTGATGTTGACGGCGCGCGAGACCGAGCTCGAGCGGGTGCGCGGGTTGAAGGGCGGCGCGGACGATTACGTGATCAAGCCGTTCGGCCACCAAGAGCTGGCCGCGCGCGTGCAGGCGCTGCTGCGCCGGACGGGCGATCGTGAGATCGCGCCCGAGACCTACGCGGACGCGCGTCTGCAGATCGACTTCGCCAGGCGCACGGTTCGTTACGGCGAGCGCGAGGTGACGCTGACGCCGCTGGAGTTCAGGCTGCTTCAGACGTTCGTGCGCAATCCCAACCAGGTGCTCAGCCGCGATCAGCTGCTGGAGCTCGTGTGGGGCGATGCACTCGCGGTCTCACCCGAGCAGGTGAAGCTGTATGTGGGCTATCTGCGCCGCAAGCTCGACCCCGACGCGCCCGCGACGACTCCGATCGAGACGGTGCGCGGGTTCGGGTACATGTACCGACGGTGAGCGCGTCGAGATCGCCCACCGGCCGCGCTCGCCCGGAACGCCGCCGCGCGCCACTACAGGCAGAATTTGCTGAGCGTTTTCACCGAGGCGACGGTCGAGGGAGCGCTCCAGGAGCGGTAGAGGGCGGCGACGCGGTAGTAGTAGGTGGCCGAGGAGGAGAGCGTGCCGCTGGTGTCGGTGTATGAGGTTTTGCCGATCGCGACGCTCGCCACCGAGGTGTAGGGCCCGGCGGCGGCGGTCGCGCGTTCGACGGTGTAGGAGGTGGCGTAGGTCGAGCCCGTGGCGCTCCAGTCGAGTTCGATTTCGGGGTTCTTGTTAACGCGACAGTTGACCTGAGCAGGGGTCACTTCCTTGGCGGGCGAGAGCGTGGCCGAGATGAGCGTGAGCGGCCCGCCCGCGGCGGAGTCGTTGAAGACCGCCAGCGCGACATGGGCTCCCGCGAGCATCGCGCCGGCGAGGAACGCGAGGACGGCGACCGTGACGTGGCTGCGCAGCGAAGACATCGCGCTCAGACCTGCCCGGCGGTGGGATGCGGAAGATGGATCGGCGGAGTCCAGCCCGCGCGGCGGGAGGCGCGACGCTCGTGACCGCGCCTGCGCTCGGGTCCCGAGAACGGTGCGCGGCGCACGCGGCGCTCGCCCGCCAGGCGCTGCTCCCAGGGGCCGTCGCGCTCGATCACGGGCTTGGCGGCGGCGGGCCTGCGCGCGGACGATTTGGCGTGGGCGGGTGCGCTGCCACCGGCGAGTCCCCAGATCTCGAAGATCGCGAGCAGCGCCAGGACGGCGGGGACGACGAGAATGGCGGCTGTCCGCAGCGCGGGTGAGCGCAGCCGGTTGATGACGTAGCCGAGGTGGGGCACGACGGCGCGCAACCGCCACGCGGTGGCGCCTTCCAGGCGCGCGGTCCAGGGGTCGGGGTGGTTGTTGGCGTCGCCCTGTGTCTGGACAATCGGGTGGGGGCCGCCTTGCAGGATGCGGATGACGCGATGGGTCTCGACCTGGTGGGCGCCGACGGGGACCTGGTAGGAGATGACCTGCCCGACGCGCACGGCGCTGACGGGCTCGGGGGTGACGATGACGGTGTCGCCGGGAGAGAAGGTCGGGCGCATCGAGCCGGAGAGCACGGTCACGGGGCGGTAGAGCCCCAGACGCGGCAGGACGGCGAGCGCGAGAAAGAGGAGTAGGGCCAGCGCGAGCAGTGCGCGCTGGCCCCAGACCCACCCGCGACGAACGGTTTGTGTGACCGTCCGCTGCGAGTGGCGATGGCCGCCGGTCTCCTGCCAGGTGTGCTCGGCTGGGATTGCCAGAGAGGCCATGGTGGTGCTCCCCTACTTTGATCCGGCGACACGCTGGGTGCCGAGGAAGTTGTAGGAGATGGTCGAGGTGAGACCCTGCATCGTGTTCGGCGCGGCGGTGGGGAGCGTGAGCGTCACGCGCAGGTGGTCGGTCGAGCCGGTGGTGAGCGAAGCGAGACCGGTGAGGGGCAGGTTGGCTCCGATGACCGCACGCGAGGCGAGCACCGTGGAGGTGGTGCCGCTGCACGTGTAGGTGTAGGCGGGCGCGACGCCCGACTCTGTCCAGGCCACCGAGCACTTGTCGATGCTCATCTGCAGACCATTGGTCGCGTCGGTATCGAGCAGCGAGGTGGGCGAGGCGGTGGTGGTGAGGACGATCCCGGAGAGGTTGTCCGAGGAGCCGTTGCCGTTGTTGATGAGGTCGGCGGCGCGCTGGATCGTGTCGCCGGGGACGACGTTGGAGGCGCCGACGGTGAGCCGGTTGGCGGCGCCGGTCGCGCCGAGGTTGATCGCGACCGTGCCGGAGGAGATCGTGTGGCTGGCCGAGGTGGAGCTGGTGAACGTGGCGAAGGTGCCGAGTCCGGCCATCGCGGCGGCTACGCCGACGACGGCGAAGGAGCCGAGCAGTCTGATGGTTGTCTTGCGCATTTCGGGTTCCGTCCTTTACATCGGGTTTGGTTGTGAGATCACGATCGCCCGACTTGGTGGCAAAGAGGGAGTGGCAAGGTATGAGACGGGTATGAGCGAAAACGGCCCTGATAGGAGGGGTCGAGACCCGGCGCAGAGGCGAGTCGGCGGGTGAGTGTCCGCGGTCGATCGCGTGCGCGGAATGAGGCGCTTTCGACAGCGATCCTGCTGAGCGGATGCAGGTCTATGCGGACACCGGCGAGCGCACCGAAGGCATAGGCTCGCTGCGTGAGCTTCGGCATCCTCTTGGCGATCGTGCTCGCGGGTCTCGGCGGCCCGCTGCTGGGACTGTCGGAACGGCGGTTCGTGCCGGTCGTGATCGGCGAGATCGCGGCGGGGGTGCTGGTCGGGAAGACGGGGCTTGAAATCGTCGATCCGGGCGAACCGACGATCGCGTTCCTGGGCGAGGTGGGGTTCGCGATGCTGATGCTGACGGTGGGGATGCACCTGCCGCTGCGCGATCCGCGCTTGGTGGCGTCGTTGCGCGACGGGGCGGTGCTGGCGGCGATCGTGGGCGTGCTGGCGGTGCCGGCGGGGTTCGCGGCGGCGGCGATCGCGGGCACGAGCCACGCGGCGGTGTATGCGGTCGTGCTGGCGTCGGGCTCGGCGGCTGTGCTGCTGCCTGCTTTGCAGGAGACCAAGGCGGAAGGCCCGGACGTGCTGGCGGTGATGGCGCAGGTGACGATCGCGGACGTCGTGACGATCCTGTCGGTGCCGATCGTGCTGCAGCCTCAGCGCACGCTGCACGTGCTGACCGGCTCCGTGCTCGTGGCGGTGGCGGTGGCGGCTTTGTACGGCGTGGGACGGCTGCTTGCGGGCCACCGCTGGGTCGATCGGGTGCGGCGGATGTCAAAGCAGCGCCACTGGGCGCTCGATCTGCGGTTGTCGCTGCTGGTGCTGTTCCTGCTGGCGTGGATCGCGCAGAAGAGCGGTACGAGCGTGCTGATCGCGGGCTTCGGCGCGGGCGTGACGGTGGCTTTGATCGGCGGTCCGAAACGTCTCTCGACACAGATGCGCGGCGTCGCGGACGGGTTCTTCATCCCCCTGTACTTCGTCGTCCTGGGCGCGACGCTGGACCTGAGCGGGCTGGTGAGCGACCCGGCGATGATCGCCCTGACGGGCGCGCTGGCCGGGTTGAACGTCGCGATCCACCTGGTGGCGGTGGCGGTCGTGCGCCGCCCGCTGAGCGCGGGCCTGACCGCGACCGCGCAGTTGGGGGTGCCGGCGGCGGTGGCGTCGCTGGGGTTGAGCGAGCGCGTGCTGTCGGGGCCGGTGGCGACGGCGATCGTGGCGGCGGCGGTGGTGAGCCTGGGCGTGTGCACGGTCGGCGTGGAGCGCCTTCTGGACGGGGAGCGGGCATCGTCATCTGCATCGGCGTCCTCCGGCGCCGCACACGCGTCCTGACATCGGCGCCGGAGGGGATCGGAAGCCCGGCGGCGGGTGCTTTCCGCGCGTCGCGGTCGCGGCCGCGGTCGGGCGGCTGCACTCGCGCGCGCGGCGGTACGCGATCCCGCGCGGCCCGGGCTGAGCTCAGGCGCTCTGCCCGGCGCGGTAGTGCTCGCGCCAGATCAGGCGGTAGATCGGGATCCAGCGCGGGAGGCGGTTGACGACGGGCACGAAGGGGATGAGGATGAAGGCGAGGCTGAGCACGCCCATCACGAGCATCACGAGGATGTCGGCGTTTTCGGAGGCCTTGAAGGGTTCGACCTGATACCAGAGTGCGTACAGCCACAGCCAGGCCTGACCGGGATAGCTGCCGGTCTCGTTCATCATCCCCCACTGCTCGCCGAGCAGGTGCTGTTCTTGGGCGCGTTTTTCGAGCAGGCCGCCGTCGGCCATGAACAGCAGCGGCTTGGTGTAGTCGGTCTGGAAGAACTGTCTGCTCGTCAGCAGGTCGCCGTCCAGACCGCCGCTCTGGGCGAGCGCGAGCAGACCGCCCATCAGCGTGGGAACGGGCCCGGCGCCGGTGGCCTTGACGGTGACGGCGCCCGTCGCCGGGTCGGCGGAGACGGCGCTGGGTGGCGTCTTGCCTTCTTCGCTCGCCGTTTCATATTCTTCCAGCGGCTTGACATAGGCTTCTCCCCAGGCCTTTTTCGTCGCCTCGGGGGCAGCCTCGTAGGCGGCGACGGCGCTCTGCAGCGCGGGGTCGCCCGTCACCGTCTTGAGCGGGCCGAGCACGAAGTCGTTGGTCGTGTCGATCGGGTGACTGACGCCGAGCCATTTCTGCGGGTACAAGAAGGCGGCGTGCTGGCCTTCGCCGTTGTGGTTGTAAGGCGGGCCGTATTCCGCGGTGTCGCTGGTGCCGTTGAGCTCCTTGGTGGCGTCGGCGGTGAAGTTGATCGGCTGCTGACGCGACCACTGGGCGATCGTGCTGGGGGGATCGTCGGGCGATGAGAACAGCACGGTCAAGACGATCGCCAGCAGGGCGATGACGCCGATCGCGATGAAGAGCTCTTTGATGAGGTCATACGGCGCGTAGGGCCCACTCCACGGCCGGGTGTCGTCGGTGGGCCGCAGGAAGCTCATGACCCGATCCCTGTTGAGGTGGGCGGGGGCGAGCCGGGCGGCGGCGTTTCGGTCGAGGTCGGCGGCGCAGGCGAGCCGTTGGGGGGAGCCGTCGTGGAACTCGCCCCCGCCGCCGACGATGAGGCGAGCGCCGCTTTGCGATCGTCGATCGAGAACGGCGGCACGACCCCGTGGCGGCGCACGAGCAGCACGTGCGCCGCCACGAGCGCGATCACGGCCATCGGCAGCAGCAGCACGTGCCAGCTGTACATCTGGCCGAAGTTGGTGACGTTGAAGAATGCCCCGACGCCGACCGCGTTGAGCCCGTCCTTGGCCTGCGTGGCGATCCACTGGGCGTCGAAGTTCTGCTGAGAGACGTAGCCGGTGAGCGCCGTGGGCACGGCGACGAGGAAGGTGATCGCGCCGGTGATCCACACGCGCGTGCGCCCTCCGCGCCAGGCGGCCATCCAGAACTTGCCCCAGAGGTGGACGACCATCACGAAGAAGAACAGCTCGACGCCCCACATGTGGATCGAGTTGAAGAAGTGCCCGATCCCGGTGTAGTGCCACCAGGCGGGTCCCTTCAGCGCGAGGATCGAACCGGAGGCGACGATCACGACGAGCGCGGCGATCGAGGCCACGCCGAACACGTAGATCCAGGAGGCCACATATGTGGGCTGTCCGTCGGGCAGGAGCTTCTCGGGTGGGAGCGCCGCGACGGCCCGCTCGCGCGTGCGCACGGTCCAGGATTTTGAGGACGGAGCGGCTGGTGGCGAGGTGGCGCTCATCAGGAGCGCTCCCCGCGGCGAGTCGCCGCTCGCCTGGCCGCTCCCGGGAAGGGAAGCAGGATCGCCAGCAGGAAGACGATCAGCATCAGGCCGATCACCACGACGTTGGCCACCGAGAGGTGGATGAATTCCCAGTCCACCGTGTGCGCCGGATGGTTGAGGTTGAAGACCGCTGCCGCCAGCACGCTCATCGCAAATGCCCTCTCGGAGTGGACGATGCGGGAACCCTATGCATGGCCCTGTCTGCGTACGTCCGTAGAAACCCCTGTTCCGATTGCGGGCTATTTACGGCCCGCGATCGCTGTTGCGGTGAACAGCCTCAAATCGGTGACGATTGGGAGTAGCGATGAGCTTGGGATCAGCGGGAACCATCCGTCGCGCCTACTCGAAGCGCCCACGCAACGCCGGCGGCTGCGGTGAGCGGCGCCTACGGCAACGCGATGCAAGGACGGGCTGTGGCTCACCCATAAAAAACGGTCAGTCACCCGCGCCCAGCGCGGCGGCGGCGTCCGGCAGGCGATCATCGCCCCAGAACAGCTCGCCGGCGGCGGCGAGCGTGGGGACGCCGAGCACACCGAGCTCGTGCGCGGCTTCGGTCGCGGAGCGCAGCCGAAGCTTGATCTCGGGGTCGCCGGCCGCCTCGCCGGCCGCTCGCGGGTCGAGGCCCGCGTCGGCGGCGGCCCGCAGCACGTGCTCGCGCACGGCGAGATCGCGGCCGTGCCGAAACGCGTGGTGGAACGCCCGCATCGTGAACTCGCGCCCACGCTCGACGGTGAACGCATACGTCGCGACGCGCATAGCCAGCAGATAGTCGGTCGGCCACGGGGCGGGCCAGCGCACGGGCGGGAGCCCGTACTCCCGCGCGCGGCGCTCGACCTCGGCCATGCCACTGCGGCGGCGCTCGGCATCGCCCAGCGACCAGGACGAGCGCCCGTTAGCCTTGAACAGACCACCCAGCGACACCGGCTGCCACACGACCGGACCGGGGACGATCTCAGAGATGCGCTCCGCCGTCAGGTACGCGTAGGGCGATCCGAGGTCGTAGTAGAACGTCGTCTGACTCATGCGCCGAGACTCGATCCTAGCCCTCACCGGCCGGCGCCGAGGACGACGCGCCTCGGCGTATCAGCCGCCGAACCAGCGGGCCCGGCGGCTCGCGCCGAACTGCTGCTTCTGCACGACGAGCTCTCGCGAGGGCGCGTGGAACGTGCCGGTCGGGGTCGGTCCCGACATGAAGTCCACATCGACGCGCCCCACGCGACCGCCACCGAACTCGATGTAGCAGGAGCCCAGCCCGTCGTACTCCCCGGGCTGCTCGCCACGCTCGATCTGCGCGATCAGCGCCTGCGCGACGACCCGCGCGGCGCCCTCGGCGAACACGCCCGCTTTGGGCACGCCCACCGCGGCGACGTCCCCCACCGCATATACACCCGGGAATCGCGTCTGCAGCGTGCGTGGGTTCACGGGCACATACACGTCGTCGACCATGCCCGCGGCCACCACCACGTCTGGAGCGCGGTGTTTGGGGACACCCAGGAACAGGTCGTAGGCCATCTCAGCGCCGCCGTCGAACACGGCCACTTTGCGCGCCGGGTCAAGCGAGGCCACGCGGGTATTGGGCAGGAACTCGATGTCACGCTCGGCGAACGCCTCGACAAGTGCTGCCGAGGTCTCCGGCGAGGGCGGAACTGGACTGGGCAGTGGCAATACGAACGAAATCTCGCAATCCCCGCGCACACCTCGCGCGGTCAGATACTCGTGCAGCAGCAGCGCCGTCTCGCTCGGCGCGGGAGGGCACTTGAAGGGCGTCCCGCACACGCCGACGACCGCCCGCCCGTGCGTGAACGTGGGCAGCAGCTGGGCGAGCCGTTCCGCGCCAGCGACCGAGTAGAACTCGTTGCCGCCCTCGGCCAACCCCGGTGTGGCGTCCATGTCGTAGTCGGCGCCGAGCGCCACCACCAGCGCGTCGGCCTCGTATTCCCCACCGTCTGTGCTGACGCGGCGGTTCTCGGGATCGATCGCCGTGATCGTCTCTCTGATGACCCGCACCCCGGGCTTGGCGATGTCCCGGTAGGCGAGGCGCACGGCCTCGGGTGAGGTGCGTCCGAACATCACGTCGAGCTTCGAGAACCCGAACACGAACGCCTCGCCCTTGTCGATCAGCGTCACCTCGACCCTGTCGCCGAGCGCCTCCGAGAGCGTGGTCGCCAGCTCCAGGCCGCCGAACCCGGCGCCGAGGATGACCACGCGGGTGCTCATGGCGCGAGCATAGTGGACGGGTGGGTTGGGCAACCTCGGCCGGCTCGCCGGCCTGCTGGATCCGACGAGCGCCGGCGTGAAGCTCGCCTACTCAGACCGCCGCCGGCTCGGCTGCGAACTCGGGCGCGTCTTCGTGGCGCAGGTCGCTGTCGCGGACCAGCAGCAGTGCAAGCACGGCACCCACGAGTGCCATGGCGCTGCCGACGAGGAGGATGATGGAGAAGCCGTGCGTGAAACCCTCGCGCGCGGCGTTGACGATCGGCGCAGGGGCGCCGGAGGGGAGCGTGCCGGAGGAGACCGCTTCCGCGAGACCGCGCGCGCTCTCGCCGCTCACGTTCGGCAGGAGATCCTGGATCCGCTGTTGTGAGAGAGCGAGGAACAGGGCGCCGAGACCGGCCGTCCCCGATGCGATCGCGACCTGCCGGAAGGTGTCGTTGATGCCCGACGCCACGCCGCTCATGCGCTCGGGCACGGTCGAGAGCGCAACGTTCGCAAGCACGGGGTTCACGAGCCCGACACCGAGACCGCCGACGATGAATCCGGGGAGCAAGATCGTCCACGAGTCATCCGGCTTGGCGCCGCTCATCAAGGCGAGGCCGAGACCCGTGATCGCGAGCCCGGCCGCGAGTAGATAGCGCGGCGCGACCTTCCCCTCGAGCGATGCGGTGCCACCCGCAACGAAGAACGACCCCACGGTGAACGGCAGATAACGCAGACCGGCCTGCAGCGGCGAGAGGTGCTCGATCTCCTGCATATAGAGCGTGATGTAGAGGAACAGCGCGAACATCGAGCCGCTGAGCGCGAACGCGGTTATCTGCGCGCCGGTGAAGGCGTGACTGCGGAACAGGTTCAGCGGGAGCATCGGCTGCGCAACGCGCAGCTCGATCGCGACAAACGCCACGAACAGCACGATCGCCGCGGCGAGCAGGGTGAGGATCGTGCCGGATGTCCAGCCATCGGCGTTCCCGCGCAGCAGCGCGAGCACGAGCAGCGCGTTGGCCGTCGAGAACGTGACGGTGCCGCCCCAGTCCACGCCGCGGGCCGTCTCGTCGCGCGACTCCGCGACCTTCAGTCCCGTCACCGCGATCGCGGCGACGCCGACGGGGATGTTCAGGAAGAAGATCGCCTGCCAGCCGATGGCCTGCGTCAGCGCCCCGCCGACGAGCGGGCCCAGGGCCACGGCGACACCGATGGTCGCTCCGTAGATCGCCGTCGCGGTCGCACGTTCGGGGCCTCGCCACTCCTGCGCGAGCAGCGCCAGCGAGACCGCGAACATCACGGCGCCGCCGACACCCTGCAGGGCACGCGCGAGGTTCAGCACCGTGGGTGATCCGGCCAACCCGCAGAGCAGCGAGGCCACGGTGAAGATCCCGAGGCCGATGACGAACACACGCTTACGTCCGAGGCGGTCGGCGAGCGATCCCGATGTGAGGACGAACGCCGCGAGCGTCAGCGCGTAGGCGTCGATGACCCACTGCAGGTCGGTGAAGGACGAATGGAGGTCCTTGCGGATGCTCGGCAGAGCGGTGTTGACGACCGTGATGTCGAGCAGCAGCATGAACGTCGCCACGCAGACGGCGATCAGTGTCCACCATTTGCGTTCCATCTAGTTGTCCTTTCCTGAGCGCGTGTGGGGTCGTAGGGAACATAGCGGGCCGGATCTGGGGTCTGGCGGATCGACTAGCGCGTCGGGAACCGCCCGCCACCGGCATATAGAGTCCCGCCGACGCGATGAGCGACGCGATCCCATACGCCAACTACCAGTACGAGATATACCTGCGCGGCATGGCCGGGCAGCGTCCCGCGCGAACGCTTGACTGGCGCCGACTGGAGCAAGATGCGATGAATCTCCTGCAGCGCGGGCCACGCGGATACATCGCCGGCGGCGCGGGGCTGGGCGAGACGATGCGCGCGAACCGCGAGGCGTTCGACCACTGGCGCCTGCGGCCGCGGATGCTGCGCGACGTCTCAGAGCGCAGCCTGGCGCGCACGGTGCTGGGAACCGAGCTGCCCGCGCCCGTGCTGCTGGCCCCGATCGGGGTGCAGACGCTGGCGCACCCCGAGGGGGAGCTGGCGATGGCGCGGGGCGCGGCCCAGGTGGGCGTGCCGCTCGTGGCCAGCTCGGCGGCGGCGCACACGATCGAGCAGATCGCGCAGACGGCGGGGGAGCTGGCGCGCTGGTATCAGCTGTACTGGCCGCGGGATCAAGAGCTGGCTCGCAGCTTCGTACAGCGCGCCGAGCAGGCCGGGTACAGCGCCATCGTTGTGACGCTCGACACATGGTTGTTGGGGTGGCGTCCAGCGGATCTGAGCGAGGCCTTCCTGCCGTTCCTGTGGGGGGAGGGCAATCGCAACTACCTCGAGGACCCGGTCTTCCGAGGATTGCTGGAGGCGGCGCCGGAGGAGGACATGCAGGCCGCGGTCGGGCAGTGGGCCTGGCAGTTCGCCAACCCGTCGGTTACCTGGGATGACCTGGCGTTTCTGCGCGAGTGCACGCAGCTGCCGATCGTGCTGAAGGGGATCGTGCACCCCGACGACGCGCGGCTGGCGGTGGAGCACGGGGTCGAGGGGGTGCTGGTGTCCAACCACGGAGGACGGCAGGTGGACGGGGCGATCGGCGCGCTCGACGCGCTGCCCGGTGTGGTGGAGGCGGTGGACGGGCGTTGCGAGGTGCTGTTCGACAGCGGGATTCGCAGCGGCGCGGACGCGCTCAAGGCGCTGGCGCTCGGCGCCCGCGCGGTGCTGCTGGGGCGTCCCTACATCTGGGGGCTGGCGCTCGGCGGCGCCGAGGGGGTGGCGGAGGTGCTGCGCAGCTTCCTCGCGGACCTCGATCTGGCGATGGCGTTGAGCGGCTACGCGAACATCGATGAGGTGGACGCGAGCGCGCTGGTCGCGCAGAACCGCTGAGCGCTCAGCTGCTACCCCTTTGGGTGGAACACACCTTCAGACGCCCTGCGATCTCAGAACCGGGCTCCAGCGCTCGGGGTCGCGCTGCGCCTGTTCGCGCGCCCAGCGGAAATGGTGGACGGCGGAGCGGCGCAAAGGCTCGCCGAGCAGCAGACCCAGGAGCGCGTAGGGTCGGGCGTGGCGCGGCGTCTCGAACGCGACCGCGAGCAGGCCCGCGAGCGTCCACAGGTGCAGAACGCGGTTGTAGGGGGCGAGTTGCTCGGGCGTCATGCCCTCGGCTTCGGTCAGGTAGGGAATACCGTTGCGCAGCTCCCAGGGCCACTCGACGAAGTGAACGATGCCGCCCGCCAGACCGGCTGCGTTGTTGAGGGCAATCCACTTGTCGATACCCTCGCCCTCGGCCGTCCATCCCGCGAGCGCCCATCCGGGCAGGGCGCCGGCCCACATCGCGACGGCGGCGCGACGGCCGATGAACGGCTCGAACACGAGGCCTACGCCCGCGCGGACCTCGAACGCGTGGTGGGCGGCGGTGCCGAGCGCGGTGAGGACGGTGAACGGTCGGCGCGGACGCAGGGTCATCGGGTCATCCAGGTGGCGTCGTCGAGCTGGGGCGGATGGTGGAGCTCCTCGGGAAGCGCGAGCATGTGAGCGGCCGCCTCGTCCATGCGCATCGCCGTGAGGACTCCGGTCGCGGCGATGCGAGTGGTGTAGCCGAGCACGGAGTCGAGGGCCTCCCAGCCGGGATCGCCGGTGAAGGCAACGGAGAGCGGGTGAAACAGCAGCGTCAGATGTCCCTCCCCCTGCGAGTGAGTGTCCAGCGCGGAGATCATGGCGTCTTGCATCTGAACGGGCGCGAGGGGATCGGGTCCGTCGCCATAGCGTTCGCGCAGGCCCGCGAACTGGGGCAGGTAGGAGTAGGCGTCCACAAGCGGCCAGCGGAACGGCAGTACCACCAGACCCTCCATCAGACCCTCGCGCTCGCCCGCGGGCGAGACGTAGGTGTAACCGCGCTCGCCGAGCAGTTGCAGCGTGCGCTCCGTCAGGCCGCCCCCGGGCGGTCGAAACCCGAGCGGGTGAATGCCGATCGCACGCATGGCATCGGTGGCGCGCTGCAGCAGGGCGATCTCGGACTCGGCGTCGAGCGCCGCCCATTCCTCGTGGCGGTACGCGTGCAGGGCGACCTCGTGGCCGGCCGCGGCGATCGTGTGCAGCGCCCGCGGATACATCTCCGCGTTCAGGCCCTCGACGAAAAACGTCGCCCGAATTTTGTGGATCGTCAAGAGGTCGAGCAGGCGCGGAAGGATGTCCACAACCGTGAAGTGCTCCCCCATGGGCACATCCTCCGGCCACATGCCCAGCTCCAACTGAGCGGCCTCGCCGAGGTTGTCAAACGTGACCGACACAACCGGGTTGGACACGGCGCCATGATAGTTGAGGGGTCCTGGCGAGTAAGCTCACCACCAATATGGCGAGTCCTCCCCCGAGCTGCGCCGCGACCTGAGCGATGCGCCTCGTGAGCCTCCACACCCAGGAGGGTCCCGCCGCCGCGGTGATGCTCGGAGATGACCTCGTCCAGGTCTCCACCCTGGGCGCGCCCGCCACGACCGTGCGAGGGCTGCTGACAGCGTGCGACGCCGACGGACTACGCGAGCTGCAGGAACGCGCCGAGCAGGCGGGCGAGCGCGTAGCGCTCGCCGAGGCGGCCCTGCACGCGCCCGTCACCGACCCGCAGAAGATCGTCTGCCTCGGTCTCAACTACCGCGACCACGCCGAAGAGACCGGCCAGGACATCCCGGCCGCGCCGATGTGGTTCGCGAAGTTCGCCAACTCGCTGATCGGCAGCGGCGAGGACATCGTGCTCCCCAGCGCGCACCCCGAGTACGTCGACTACGAGGCCGAGCTCGCGCTGGTCATCGGCCGCCCGGCGAGAAACGTGGATACCGGGGACGCCTTGGCCCACATCGCCGGGGCGATGCCCTTCAACGACGTCAGCGCCCGCGACCTGCAACTCCAAAACACGCTGTGGACGAGCGGCAAGGCGATCGACACGTTCGCGCCCTGCGGACCGGCGCTGGTCACCCTCGATGAGATCGAGGACCTGCAGGCGCTCGGGCTGCGCACCCGCATCAACGGCGAGTTGCTGCAAGCGGGAACGACCGCCAACCTAGTGTTCAGCCCGGCCGAGGTCGTGGCGTGGCTCTCACGCACCATGACGCTGCTGCCCGGCGACATCATCGCCACGGGGACGCCCGCGGGGGTTGGCGCGGCGCGCGGGCGGTTCCTGCGCGACGGGGATGTGGTCGAGGTCGAAGTCGACGGGCTCGGGGCGGTGCGCAATGCGGTGCGGGCGCAGTAGCCGGCAGCCGCGCGTTCAGCGACCCGGATCGCCCAGGAGTTGCCTGCGGGGTGACAGAAGACGAGGTTGAAGATTGTCGTCTGCTCTGCTTTTAACGCTTTATGCCGCCATGCGCACAGATCGGCGGGAGTTGGAAGCGCGACCGCTCATCAGACGTGGACAGGAGCACCGCCCTGGACATGGCGATGTGACCTAACGCTGCGCCCATAGTCCTGGAGAGGAACGTGGCGAGACGCTGTTCGTGCAGCTCGGGATCGACGTTCCAGGACTCGATTGTGACGCTCGCGCGCGACGCCGAGGCCGAGACCGAGACCGAGACGATCCTGCGGACGGCAGCCCGGCGGGTCCCCGATCGAGTGTCGCTCAGCACTGTGCTGAGCAGCGAGCCGGTCAGGCACGCGCTCATTCGCCAGATCAAGGAGGGGGCGCATGATGTCGTGGTGATGGGCTCCCGAGGGCGCGGCGCGGTGCGCTCAGTGCTGCTCGGCAGTGTGAGCCACTACGTACTGCACCACAGCCCCGTTCCCGTGCTGATCGTGCACGCCGATCCTGAGCGAGGACTGCGGCCTTCCGCCACGCTCTCGCGGGATCAATCCGCAACAGATCGGGGGCCCGTCCATGCAAGCGCGTGAGGTAGAGCCTCCCCCCCGCCCCGACGGCGCCTGTGAAAGGAAGGGGCAGCCGAAGCGGCCCTCGGGGAGACGATCCGCAGCTGAGGGAGGTGCTCGGCCCAGCAGAGGAGACAGCCCGCGGCCGGGCAGAGACCGGCCCCCGCCTCCATGCAGTTGCGCCGCGTTGCGCCACAACCTTTCGTTCTGAGAAGGTCAGAGGCACGGGCTACTCTTTGGGGGTCAGTCCCGCGATTAGCGGCCGTACCGCGGTCTTGATCGTTTCGAGGCTTACACCCTCCTCCCGGCGTAGATAGCCGATGAGGTTCACGTTCAGTGCATTGAGCAGGAGTTGTGCGGTGATTGGCGCGTCGAGTCTCAGGGATATCTGTCTGATAAGGGTCTCGACGTGCATCGAGAGGGTTAGGTAGCCCTCGATGGGTGCTCTCCAGCGGTCCTTCTCCAGTGCGAGGGTCAGCTCGAGATGGCTGTCGTAGAGATCCAGGAGTCCATCGAGGAAGGCGCCGAGCCGTTCGTCGGGAGGCGCCCCGGGTCCAAGCGGCGGAGGACCGAGTATGAAGGCGTCCTGGAACGCTCGGAGGTGCTCGTCGGAGAGTGCCTGGAACAAGCCGGAGCGGTCACCAAAACGACGAAAGACCGTTCCCTTGCCGACCCCCGCCTCGCAGGCGACCGCATCGATCGACGTCCCCGCAGCGCCCCGCTCGGCTAGAACCCGGCGTGCCGCCTGCAGGATCCGCACACGATTGGCCGCCGCATCGGCACGCTCGCGGGGCGCACCTGCCATCGGCAGTTGCTGTGCTGCGGCTATGTCGGATCTATCGGCGAGGCTCATACGGGCTATCGGCGTTGATCCTACGGTCTGGCGTGCGACAGGCCCGCCCAAGCGGGGCGTCTACGCACAGGAGGGCCCGCCCCGTAAGCCGTTGGATAGCTCGTCAATCGCGGACCGTCTTCATCGCCCTCGTCCACGCCTCGAGCTGGTCGAACAGCACGCCGGACGCATCGTCATGTTGGGGACCGGGCACGAACCTGGAAAAGTTCTCGAAGTCAGTGAACATCGAGAAGCTCAGCTGCTGGCGTACGTGGGCGATCTGAAGCTCGCTGCAAATGGCGCGAAGGTGCTCGATCGCGCGGGCGCCCCCGACCGACCCGTAGCTCACGAACGCGGCCGCCTTGTTGTTCCACTCGGCGTATAGGTAGTCGATCGCGTTCTTGAGTACGCCGGAGGTCGAGTGGTTGTACTCGGGGGTGACGAAGATGAAGCCGTCGTAGGCAGAGATCGTCTCCGCCCAAGCCTTTGTGTGCTCACCTGCGTACTGGCCCATCGCGGGGGGCAGAGCCTCGTCCATGTGCGGGAGCGGATGATCGGCCAGGTCGACCAACTCGTACTGCGCGGCGGTGCGCGCCGCTGCCTTCTCGAGCACCCAGTCGGCGACGGCCTTGCCGTTTCGCCCGGGACGAGTGCTGCCAAGGATGATCGCGATCTTCAGATCAGACACGGAGATCCTTTCGGTCTAAATATGAACCGGACTAACGGTCCGTTTCACGGAAACTTAGCACACCCATACCAGCAGAAGACCGACGTCCGCTTACGGCCGCTCTCGGCGAAAGGCTGACCGACCGTGACCGACCGCTCGCCCTGGACCGCTACGAGCACCAGGTACTACGACCGAGCAGCTGCAACGCCTAGGTCCCGAGCATAAGGGCCGCGCGGTACCGTCTGCAAGCTCTGTACGACGAGGTAGTGCCGCGCAGCGCTCGTCTCTCTATACCTCGCGCTCGTCTTTAGCGATAGCGCCACGCCCGGTCGCCGCACGCTCGCAACGCCATCTAGCATCAGCGTGGGAGGCCCTGGACCGGGCTGGTTCGGGCTGCATCGTTGGGGGCGCGGTCCTCGTAACGCTCCCTGAACGCGGACTGGTGAAAGCGAGCGGCGATGGAGCGATGCAAGTAACGGCGGATGATGGAGGTTGTCTCGTTCACGGGGCCACCTCCGGTGATGGGATTTCGACCGCGTGGTCCACGAAACCCCGGTCCGAGCGTCGATCCTGGCGAGCATGGACGAGTTCTTGGCTGGCTCCGCAGAGCGCCCCGGCTGGGCATAGCTCGGCGGCCACGGAGCGACGGGGATTGCGGATCCCGGCGAACGCAATGAGACCTCCGCTCGCCACGAGTACGGCTGCGATTGCGTCCGCGACGCGGAAGGCGTGCACCGCTGCATCGTCGAAGGCCGCCCTCAGAAGAAGGCGCTCGCCGGGGCGTACTCCCACCAAGCTCGCCGCGCCGAGAGGCTGTCGCTTGGCGCGGCTGATCGCCGCGCGGCCGGCGGGATCGATCGCGGACCGTCGTAGCGTCGCGTCGACGCGACCAGCAAAAGCTAGAGAGACGACGGCTCCCAGCACAGCGACCGCGAAAAGCTGCGCTACGCGTGAGAGCGTCGTATTCACCGCGGCGGCGACACCTGCGTGATCCTCCTCCACTGCCCCAAGGATCGTGGCGGTCAAAGGCGCGACAAGCATCGCGAGTCCCAACCCGAACACGAGCAGCGCCGGCAGGACCTCGCTGAGGTAATCGGCGCGCTGATCGACACGCGCCAAGAGCAACAGGCCGCAGCCGGCAACCAGCGCCCCGAGGCTTATCAGCACCCGCGACCCGATGCGGTCGGCAAGCGCGCCGAAGCGGCGCGAGAGCACGATCGTCAGCGAGGTGACCGGCAGCAGCGCAAGCCCCGCCTGAACGGGGCTGTAGCCGCCGACCTCCTGCAGAAACACAGGCAGCAGAAAGATCACACCCCCCAGCCCGAGGTAGGCAGTCAATGTCGCCACGTTTCCGATCGTGAAGTTGCGCTCGCGAAACAGGCTCAACGGGAGCATCGGCGCCCGAGCTCGCGCCTCGCGCGCAACAAACGCCATCACTCCCAGAATTCCTACCGCGAGCGAGCCGATCACCAGGGTGCTCCATCCGCGCGCAGGCTCCTCGGTCACAGCGAACACCGAACCCGAGAGCGCGAGCGCCGCCAAGAGGGCCCCAGGGAAGTCCAGGCGCCCGGCGGTGCCAGCGCTCGCGCTCGGAGGCATGCCACGAGCAATCAGCGTCACGGTCACGAGCACGAGCGGCGCATTGAGCACAAAGATCAGACGCCACGAGCCGGCAGCGATCAACACGCCCCCGATGAACGGCCCGATAACCCCGACGATCGAGCTGAGCGCGGTCCATGTCCCGATCGCCCTGGCCCGCTCGTCTTCGGGGAACACGTGGATGATCACCGCCAATGCGGTAGGCGTCACCAGCGCCGCGCACACCCCCTGCATCGAACGAAACACGCACAGCTCCGGGATCGACGACGCGACCGCGCAGAGAGCCGAAGCGAGTCCGAACCCGGCAACGCCAACCAAGAACACGCGCTTCTGACCCAACACATCTCCAAGCGAGCCACCGATCAACAACAGCGACGCGAGCGTCAGCAGGTACGCGTTCGTCACCCATTGCTGGCCCGCCAGACCGCCACCCAGGTCGCTTCGAATCGCGGGCAACGCGACGCCGGTTACGGTCGCGTCGAGGAACACCACGCTCGTACCAAGCACGGCTGCGAGCAGCGTCAGCTGCTTCTCACGCGGCGTGGCCACGGTGCGGGCGCTCCGCTTATGCGCCTGTGAACCGATACTCAGTCTGCCAGGCGTCCTTCGAGTCGGTGTGGGCGGTCCAGAAAAGCTCCGCGATGTTGTCCGGATCGAAGTCCGTCCCCGGCTTGACGGCACCGGCGATCGTGACAGTCGCGGCGTGGATGCCGTCCTCTCGGACGCCGGCGGCGATCAGCGTTTGCGCCGAGCGCAGGGCGGCCTTCCCCATCGAGAGGCTCGCCAGTGCAGGCACTGGATTGTCGGCGAAGCCGCCGCTGGTTACCAGCAGGGTGCCGCCGCCGGCTGCCCGCAGGACGGGCGCGGCTACCTGTGCCGCTACGACGGCACCGAGGACATCAACGTCGTGGGCAGTTCGGAGCCGCTCGACGGTGGAGTCGAGGATCTGGCCCGGATCTGGCAGGGCAGCGTTGTACACGACGACACCGGGCGCCCCGGGGGCGCCGAAGATCCGTTCGAGCGTCTCGCGGTAGCCGTCCAGATCCTCAATATCCGCGCCCATCGCCTCTATCTGAAGTCCGCCGCTACGCAGTTCAGGGGCGAGCTGGTCGAGCGTTTCGCTGCGGGAGATGAGTGTGCTGCGGAAGCCCTCGCGGCCGAAGCGCCTAACCACGCCAGCGCCGACTCCTGGTCCGGCCCCGATCAGCAGGAGATGATGAGGGTCAACAGGCTCGGGCATATACCACCTCCGGGTAGAGCTTTCGCCCGGCTGTCAGCCTGGGCCACTGTCCTAGTAGGGATCGAATCACCAGACGAACGTTTTACCAAGGTTCGATTGCTCGGGCTCGGCCCCGAGGTCGCGTCGTCCTCTGCCGGCGCTTGTGATCGTCCGAAGGCGCGCTCGGCGAAGGCGGCGCCGCCAGCTGGGTCGGGGGCGAAGTCGGCTTTACGCGGGACCTATGATTCGGGAGATGAACGCCGTGAGGCGTCGTTCGTATAGCCCGGGATCGACGTTCCATGCCTCGACGTGCCCGGCGTGTGGCACGCGGTAGTAGGTGACCCAGCCGGGGAGCTCTTTGGCGAATTCATCGCTGATCGCGATCGGCACGGTCTTGTCTTCGGTTCCGTGGAAGAGCAGGATCGGGAGATGAAAGTCGCCGGGGTGCCGCAACGCGTCGAGGCCGCTCCAGTCGGCGTCGATGCGCGCCCCGATCATCCACTCGACCGGGTCCGCCGCGAACGAGGGCAACCCCATCTCGGTGGCGTTGAACGACAGGATCGCCTTCCAGTCGAGCGCCGGTGCATCCAGGACGAGCCCGGCGACCTGTCTTGCAAGCGGCGAGTGCTCCATGAACTGCGCCACGATCGCCCCGCCCATCGAGGAGCCGACCAGGACGAGACGTCGCGCTCCGTGGGAAAGCGCATAGCGGGCGGCGGCGGCGAGGTCGCGCCACTCGGTCAGACCCATGTGGTGCAGGCCGTCGGGGCTGCGTGGCGCGCCGAGGTCCTCGCGATAGCTGATCAACAGCAACGGCAGCCCATCCCGGCGCAGCGCGTGCGCCATGCGCAGATCGCCTTCGAGGTTGCCGTTGATCCCATGCACGACGATCGCCCAGGTGTTCGTATGCCCGGGTATCCACCAAGCCGGCATCGGCCCAAGTTCGTCGGGGACAAGCACGTTGGAGTACGCCAACCCGAGGGACTGGCGGGGGGTACCCGCGTAAACATCGGGATCGAAGACGACTTTCATCCCTGCCACCACATAGCCGTTCACGACAAACAGCCGTCGCGTCACTCCCGCGGCGTCGCTACTCAACACCGCCCCTACCATTGCGTGCCCTGTCGGCCAATCCAGGCCATAGACCCCTGGGCGCCGAGTGCCTTCAGAGCGCGACAGCACGATCCGGCTCGGCGAGACGCCCTTCACGGTGACGCTCTCGGGCCAATCCGAGTGGTCAGGCACAAGCACCGCCGAGGAGAAGTGCCAGCTCACCACCGCGCCCGCCACAACGGCGACGAGGACGAGCGTTACGGCCGCAAGGATCATTCCCCGCCGGTGCCGACGGGGCCACGACGGCGTCTCCCCGGTCTCGACCATCACAGGGGTCGCAGCCTAGCGGCGCGGACGGCGATAGCCCATCTCGCGCTCCGAGCGTGCCGCGGGCTCTCTGGAGTTCTAGATGAACAAACCCGCATTCGCATAATTTCCGAGTAGCGAGGCGGGATCAGGCGCAAATCCGCGGACTCGACCCGGAGGACGTTCGCAGATTAACGAAGTAGCGGGGGCGGGATTCGAACCCGCGACCTTCGGGTTATGAGTTGTATCGACGAGGGTTAGCCCAGATAAATATGGCTTTCTAGAGCCAAAACAGTTCGGTCAGATTCGGCTGGTTTTGCTCAAATTGGTACGCAAATTGGTACGCAACTGGATTGGTGAGGAACCGACAGGCTCCTTTTGCAACGGTGGAGGAGTGCGACTCACGCCGTCAGCACGCGATAGGCCGCGCGGGCTGCGCGAAGGCGAGTTGCCTCGAAGCTCTCGCGGAGGGCGGGGTCGTCGATCGAGAGCCGGTCTGAGATCGACCGCAACCATCCGCTCTCCTTGCTGGTGATCTCGGCGCGCGCGGCGCGGGGATCATTGAGGAGGCCCAGGAGGGTGATGAGGTCGTGACGCTGGTCCTGTGGGCGTGAGTGGACGCGCAGTGCGCGCGCCTTGAGCAGGACAGCTGCGATGAGCTTTGGCCGCCGGAGTGTCACGGCGAGTTCGTCGACCACGATCTCGACAAGCTCGGTGCGGTTGAGCGCTTGCGTCCCTCCGGGGATCTGGATCGTCTTGAGCTTGCCCGTCGTGGTCGCACCGGAGGGACCGAGGCCGTCGGGCGCGAGCACATCGACGATCTGGCCGTTGAAGTCGAAACGAAAACCGCGCTCCAACTCTGGCTGTTGCGGATCACGGAGGCTTGCGCCGAGCGCTTTGAGGCGTCCGGTGGCCCAAGTTGTCCCGCTCGGACGCGCTCGAGCGTCCGCGAGAATGTCGATGTCCGTCGTCACCCGCTGGGTCTGCTGCGCCTCGATGGCAAAGAGAGCGACCATAAGGCCCCCAACCAGACACCAGCGACGATCTTCGCCAAGAGCCGTGGCGACCTTTGCCACGGCGCGCCACAGCTCCATCGCATCGGGGTCAACCAGTTCGACGCGGATCGACGTGACAGGCGCCTCACCCTCGGCATGTAGCGCCATCACACGGCCCCCAGGTCGCGATCGATACCAGCGATCGTCTCGGCACCGACGCGCGCCGCTCGCGGATCAGCGTATGAGCAGAGATCGACAGCGACTGCCGCGAGGGGAGCGAACCGCCGACCGTCCAGAGACCAGACATCATCTGCAACCGCACGCAGGACGACGTTCACCTCGGGGCCGGACATACGCTCCAGGGCGTGCTCGCGTTGCAGTTGCACGAGCAGGCGCGCGGGCATGTAGGCGTCGATGGTCTCCGAGCCCGCGAGACCGAGATCGTAAGCAGCGGCCGCAGATGGACCGCTGAGCACAAGCTCGGCGCGATCCCGCAACGCTCGCAACTCACCGCCCAGCGCCCAATACGAAGATGGCTCAGCGCGTCGAGCAAGGCGCGGCCGCAAGCCATCTAGGCCGTAGATCTCGAGCGCATGGCGAACCCGCCAGCGCGCCGAGGAGTCGAACTCTGGTGGCAGTTCCTCGCCGGATGCAGCGAGCAACAACGCCCAGGCATTGCCCGGCGAAAGCGGACGGCCGGCCGCGACATGCTCACGACTGCGGCCAGCGATGCTGGCACGATCAACCAGCCAGACACCACTCACCTTCTCGGCCGTCAGGTCGCCGGAGGCGATCAGCGCCCGCACCCGCGACGGATGCACGCTCAGCTCATCGGCAGCGGCAGAGACGGGGACCAGGTCGGGCATGCCTTATTTATAGCGCTAACAATATGTTTTTGCAATTAGACTTGCTTGCGCTATGTTTCAGTGTCCGGCCGAGTAGACGAGGATCTTGCCTTTGGCAATAGTGAGCCGCCCTGCTTCTGAGCCCGTGTAGGGCTCCTCCGGCACCCCTCAAAGTAGGTAGCCGATGTCAGCCTTGGCGCGCTTGCGCGCCGCGAGCTTCCTCGCGGCGGCGATCTCGTGCTTGGTCCGGCCCTTCGTGTTTTCGGTCATCTTCGCGACGGTTGCCCTCGTCTGCTCGTCGTCGAGCCGTGCCTCGGCGGCGGCGAGCGTGCGGGCCACGGCCTCGTAGGCGTCGAGCAGCTCTCCCATGAGGTCGGAGATCTCGTCGTCCGGCACGCGCTTCCAGAAGAGCATCGGCTCGATCTGCGCCACGCTGCGTGCAAAGTTCACGACGCTCTTGCGTTTGGCGAGCCACCTGGCGTACTCCCCTGACTCCTTCTTGGCGCGCTCCTTGAGCTCCTCGACGCGCGAGCGAGGAGTGTATGGTCGCTCCTTGGGGCCTTTCTTGGTGCGCCGCCGACGGGGACGCTTGGCGGCCTTCTCGTGGCTCGTGAGGTGCCAGCGGCCCCTGCGCCTGTCGAACACGATCGGCTGGTCGTGCTCCTGGCGGAGCCGGGTGATCTCGGCTGTCAGGCTCCTGATCGGGGGGCCTCCGTCGATCGTGGCGCCTGTGAAGTCCTCCCGGGTGACCCCCTGGTCACCACGAGCGAGCAGGACTTCGTACACGCGGCGGGACTTCTCTGTCATGGGCTTCGGCGGGGTCATCGTGCGTTCTCTGGATCGTTTCGGACGGAGACGCCGACGGGGGCACGGGCCCCCGTCAAACGTCGTGCCTCTGGCGTGCCGGGGCTACTCGCCGTCGTCGTCTCCTGCCTCGAGGGCGAGGAGCGACTTGGTGAGGGTCTCGGCGGCCTTCATGTCCTTGGAGACATCCTTGCGGAACGACTCGGCGTGCTTGGGAAGCACCTTGGAGACTCGGGCCATGTTGACTGCGTACCTCTCGGACTCCTTGCGCACCTTGTCGCGCAGCGGGCCGCGGAAATCCTGACGGATGACCTCCGGGTCGCTGGTGACGTAGCACGCCGGGACCGGCTCCTCTTCGACCGCGATTTCGGTCTTGACGAGAATCTTGCCCTCCGCACGGGCGAGCGCCGCGATGCCACTCTCCTGGTAGGGCTTGACCTCGCGCCAGATCTTGCTGGTGACCTCCTTCGCCACCATCTGGCCGATCTCGTCGAGGGCCTTGTACTCGTCGCTACCGATGGCCGGCACGTCGGACACGATGGAGCGGACGAGCGTGCCGCGCGTGACGGCATTGGTCGTGCGCTCGGTGGTGTCCCGAACCTCGGCCTGGCGGATGAACGAGTACATCTCGGGGAGCAGACGGCCGCGCTTGAGGCCGCCTTCCTCGGTGTCCCACAGGTCCACCGCGTCGAACTTCTCGGCGACCTGCTGATCGCGCAAGGCGATCATCTCCTCCGGCGTCAACACCGGTTCCTGCATAGCACCCACATGCATGTGAGCTCCTTTCATTTCAGCCGGGGCTGGAGGCGGCGGATTGCCGCGTCCGTTGCCGGGTGTGTGCAACTTGTATCACAACATCGTCGCGGCCGGCTTGGTATGAAAAGGCGGGTTCGAACGCGATGCCGTGCGCGTCGCCAAGCAGTGCTTGCTCCAGTTCGGGGGCGGTCACTGTTTCGGCCTGGCGGTGCAGGTAGTCGGCGTCTTGGATCGATTGGCGGGGGCTGTTGTAGACGTGTGTGAGCAGGGTGCCGCCCTTGAGCACGAAGTGCTCGTGGTGCGGTCCTTGGGCGATGTGGCGCACGGCGGCGCTCTTGGCGACCATCAGCAGCAGCTGGTTGCGCGCGAGTCCGGTGCGCTCTTCGGCTCGCTGCATGAGGGTCTCGCTGGTGACGCTCACTTCAATTCCCTGACTGTGCTGACGAGCGCCTCGTCGTCGTAGACCCGCCAGCGGGGATCGACTTTCGTGCCTGGCTGTGGCGTTCGTCCCGGCTGCAGTGGTACCGCGGACTTGCGACCCAGGTGCGGCTGCAGCTCTACGGCGCCCGGGATGTTCAGCTTGTCCATGAGATATCCCAGGCGGCGGTTGAGCACGGGGCCGCCCATCCTGATGGCGTAGGCCACGAGTCGTTGCGGGTCGAGCGTGCCTTGGCGGGCGGCTTGGTCGAGGGCCGCGATCACGGCCGGCATCGGTCCGGCGAGGATGGGCGCGTCGAGTGAGTCGAGCAACGCCTTCTCCAGGTCGGCGACCCACACCGGCGTCTGGTAGGCGTCGCTTTGCGAGTAGCCGAAGAACTTGCGCTCGGTGATCGTCACGAACCTGACGGTCTGGGCTCCGAGTCGCACCGGGCGCTTGCGGATCGTGACGGCGCACAACACGGTGCGGGACTGCTGCTCGATCAGGCCGTGATGCCACAGGCCGGTGTGCCATGAGAGGTAATAGCTGTGGTCGAGTCGTCTGAGCACGAGCTCGGCGACGGGCTCGAGGTCGTCGAGGCGGGGGCGGGGGCTGAGCAGGCCCGGCCGGTTGACGAGGTAGCGGCCTGCCTGCAGCCGGTGGGCCTGTCCCGCGGCGACCATCCGTCGTAGCAGGCTTTCCGCGTCGGGCGGGTGCTGCCCGTGCGCGCGTGCGAAGCGTGTCAGCTCCGGTCCGTTGAGTGTCAGATCGAACGCGGTGCTCGCCTGCCCGGGGTCGTGCTCGTTGAGGGCATCAAGGTAGTCGTAGAGCAGGTGTCGCGCTGTCGCCGGTCTGGCCATAACACTGGATATGTTACATGATTGGTCGCCCATTTGTGCTACGTTTCCAGCGAAACGGCGGGTGATGCTTTGCTCGGGCTCGGCCCCGCAGTCGCGCCATCCTCTGCCGGCGTTTGTGGCGGCCCGAACGCTCGCTCGGCGAAGGCGGCGCCTCCGGTTGGGTCGGGGGCGAAGTCGGCGTAGACGAGGGTGGTCGTGAAGTCGCGGTGGCCCATCCACTCTTGCAGGGTGCGCATGGGGACGCCGACGGCTGCCATGCGGGTGGTAGAGAGCGTGATCGGTGGGACCGAGAACGTCCTCGCTGGGCACGGCTCGCAGCAGAGCCTCCAGCTCCTCGGGGTTGAGGAAGCGGATGTCGGGGTCGGTTTGGGCGGCGCGGGGGCGGTCCGTCGCGGCGACGGGGTTTGAGGTCGCCCATCCGCGCTTGATCGCGAACTGGAAGACGCCGTGGGCGAAGTTGAGGTGGTTGGTGATCGTCTTGACGGCGAGCCCGGCGCTCGACTTCGTGGCGATGTAGGAGGCGATGTCCTCGGGCTTGATCCTGTCGATTGCGGTCGTGTGAAAGTGGGGCGTGAGGTGACGGCGGACCATGATGCGGTAGTCCTGGACGGTGGATTTCTTGCGTTTCAGGACGTGCTCGACGTGGTGTACATAGCGCTCGGCGGCCTGTCCGAAGTCGATCCGTTCCTCGGGCGCGAGGATCTTGACCTCGCTCATCTTCCGGCGCAGCGCCGCCTCGGCCTGCTTGCGTGTGAGGCCCTCGCTTGAGCCGACTGGTCTGACGGGGCCGAGTCTGCGCTTGACCTGCCGGTCGCCGACTCGCCACTTCCCGTACCAGGAGCCGCGTTCCTCGACGATCGAGCCGGAGCCGTAGGCGCGCTTTTCCTTGCGTTCTCTGCTCATGAGATCAGCCTCGCCCGATGCCTGGCCCGGCCGACGGGCCGCGCCTTGTGTCCTTGAGCCAGCGGTCGAGGTCGTGCGCGTTGAAGCGGACGTAGTGGCCGAGGCGGTGGTGGGGTATGCGTCCGGCGCGGGCCTGTGCGAGCAGCCAGGTGTGGGGAACGCCGAGCAGTTCGCCGGCAGCCTTCGCGTCAATCAGGGGCGTGAACCCGCGGGCGGGTTCGTGCGCGCCGCGCGTGGGGGGTGCCGGGTGGGTGGCGCTTCTACGTGTGCGCCCAGCGTGGCGGGCGGGGATCATGGTGAGGGTGTGCATCAGGGGCTCCTGTGTTGATCGTGGTGGTTGGCCTGACTTCGGCAGGGCTCGCCCTGCCGAAGTGAGTGCCCTACAGCGGAGGGGTCAGGATCCCGGATGCTCCTCGATGAACACGGCGATCTCATCCTGAGAGACGCGCTTGACACGCGCCGCCTGCTTGCTCGGCTCGCCCGTCAGCGCGGCGCGTGCCCGTAGCAAGTGCTCGCGCTCGGCCAGCAACCGCTCGTACCCAGAGATCCGTTTCTCCAGGCGTCCGATTTCCTGGTCGATAGCGCGTATCGCCGACGGCTTCCTCTCCCTCTTCCAAACCAAGCTCATCCTCACCGGCATCGCCGACTCCCACACCCTCGAAGCGATCTCCCTCGCACTCGGCGAATACGACCGCAACCTCATCTCCCACACCCTCGCCCGCACCGAGACCCACAACAACTTCCTCGAACATCGCACTCCACCCACCCAGACCGAGAGCGTCACCTACCAAACCGGGCGCCAGCGCACCCTCCCGCCCGGCGATATCGCACGGCTACCACCCCAGCACGGGCTGCTCCTACGCGGGACACATTGGGGACTCCTGCGGCTCACGCCCTGGCACCGGACTCGGCCTTGGGTGGCCGTCGCGGAGGCACAGACGGCTGACGTTCAGCAGATCACAGCGTAGGTCCAACGTCTTGGTCTTCTACATAGCCTCACTTTCCATTCGTACGGGCAACGTCCTACTGGCTGCACCGAGAGATCAGGGTTTCCGTCAAACAGCCGTGGAGCCACAGACAATGATAAGTTGCGTATGATTTCTCCAATGGATGACAGTGACACAACAGCCGAGCGCAAGTGGCCGCATTTTGGCGCCTTTCTGGCTGAGGCTCGCGAGAAGGCGGGGGGCGGATCACCCGTCAAAGTCAGTATCCGGGATCTGATCTGGAAGATCGAAGCAGAACGCAGAGGTACACGCGTAACCGATGAACTACAGAGGGCTCTCGACCGACACGGACTCATTACCGAGCCCTCCTTTACCTCAGGCTGGATTGACAACATCGTCGAGCTGCGATTGGCAACCTCGGATTCGGCGGCTACAAGTGATGAGAAGCCGCAGTCCGATGACGGCAGCAGTTCTCCCCAACCAACGGAAATTGCCTTGACGGTAAGCAACTTGGAGTCGGCGAGTTCAGGAGTCGTGAGCATTGAGCGTAACAGCGACTTGCAACGCGCCCGAGCTCTGATGCTGCGGCACGATTACTCTCAACTTGCTGTCATGTCTGGTCCGCGACAGTTGGTCGGCGCGATTAGCTGGGAGTCGATGGCCAGGGCTGCTATTCGTGAGCGTGACTTTACACTTGAAGATGCGCTTGTACAAGCGAGGCCAGTCGAGCCGGGTGACGGCCTGATCGCACTCATTCCAACGATCGTAGATCTAGGCTTCGTCTTCGTTGTTGGTAACGATCGGACTCTCGTTGGTATCGTAACGACTGCTGATCTGAGCAGCCAATTCGGTGCACTGGCAAAGCCATTCCTACTCATCGGCGAGATAGAGCGCCGGCTTCGCCACGCCTTGTCAACTCGGTTTCAAGTCTCTGACCTCGCAACTGTGCAGAATCCTGACGATATTGCACGGACAATCAAGTCGGTTAACGATCTAACGCTGGGTGAGACGGTCCGCTTTATCGAGCGAGAGGCAAACTGGCAGCGGTTGTGCTGGCCAGTAGAGCGGGCAGAGTTTATCAAGGCACTCCGGGAGGTGACAGAAATTCGAAACGATGTGATGCATTTTAGCCCTGATCCCATGACCGCGATAGAGGAGGCAAAGCTACACAACTTTGTTAGTTGGTTGAGGGTCATGGAACCCAGAGCTAGATCCGTTAAGACATAACGGCACAGCAGCTGACAACTTTGCTCGGGCCAACCATTCTGAGCTACTACTACTTTCACCTATCGCTTCTTCTTATTCTTCTTCGCAACCTTTTCCTCTTTCTTTGCCTCGTCCCATCTACGCTTGAACATCTGCGTGACTCGTCGTGCATCTCCTATGTCATCGAGGTACACTGCGGTAATCACCGGTGCTCGGAGACGCCTTGCAAAATAGATAGCGGACTCGGGGCGCTTGTGATCACACAGAATCGTCATATGACGGTTATGACGCCACGGCTCAATGACGGCGATCTTGAGCCGTTTGCCATATACATCCCGAAGCTTCTTTCTGTTGATGTCGAAGGCGAGGAGAAGGTATATTTCCTCTTGATCACGCAAGATATTCCGAGTCGTCTTTAGTAGCAGCCACTCGCCCATCTCGGAGCTAATATAAATCCTATCCTCAGGTTTTGCGTCTTCAAACATCAACCATCTATAGACATCTAGTGAAGTCGCCGTGGGAAGAGTCATTGGACTCTTAAATGCCTTCGAACAGACTCTGTCATCTCTCATGTGAAACTCGATGTCAGCCTCACATTGGAGCCCCCGAATGGCTTCTGTGAGAATCTTATGATGCCTAGCTTTTGACGGGTTCCTGACGTGTTCCAGAACGCGACTGGCGAGTTTTTTAGCATCAAACTTGTGCAGTACCCACGTTTCTCGCTCCTTTGTTATGGGTTTCCCTGTTGTGCATGCTTTTCGAAGCTTTGGATCACTCAGCAAACGATCGGGGCTATCATCGCTTTCAATCAGACCGGCCGCCTTACACAAAGATGTCCAGTCTTCCCCATTACCGCTGGTGATCTTGCGATAGTAGTCGTAATAGCGCCCAGGACGATCAAGGACAAGCGACGGAAGCGACAGTAGCCCACGTGCCTTTGCGCCTGCAAATGCAAGCTCAAGTATCGTACGCCGTCGGGCGTACTCGATCTCCTCCTGCTTGGGCCATCCAGGCTTCGCTGCCCATTTAGTGTGAACAGTATCAGGGCCCAAAAGCTTTGCAATCGCTTCATGCCTGAGCACTGACCTGAACTGAACGAGCCCACCTTCCGATGGCCTTTTTGGATTCTTTAGTCCGGGTTGGCGTGCCTTCTCCTTCAGTTGATTAATCAACTGAAGGATCAAATCGTCGCAGTTGTACCCCCCTTCATTGCACTCGTGAAGCCAGCAACCACTGACTTTTGCCTTATCTTTTCTCTTACCTTTTCTCTTATATGCCGTACGTTCGGTATCAATCTTTTGGACTACTTGCTTGTTAATGGCCTTACGGCTGAGATTAAAAATCTCCAGCTTCTGGGGAATATCAAGTAGACGCTGGAAGTCAAAGCTTGCGAGGCCAAAACCGACATTCACTATTACACAATGTTCGGTATGCAACAACTCCTCGACGACATCTGCCACCCGCTGTGGTATTGAGTAGTAAGAGTCGGGGGTAAATCGAAGACTATCCGGCTCACTCGCCGTTCCGTGTAGCTTGATGTACAGCGGAATATAATCTTCACCGCTTGGGCTTGCCTGAATACCGACGCAATCTCGCTCTGACACTACTCGTTTATACTCGCCAAAATCGAGCTCGTCGTCAAGAGATTGGTCTAGTAGCTCGTCGAAGTTAAAGCTAACAATTGCATCTAGAAACCGATGCTTGAGCAAATGGGCAAGTAGCTCATACCCAAGCAAGGTAGGATGTTTGATGTTATAAGTATGAGAAATCGTGTCACGCACTTGCAGTGCGGCTGCGGGGCTGCTACTCAATGCGATCAGTCGAGTCTCGAGATCTTTAGGGTCAAGGTTATTGACCAGCTTGAGACGTTCGAGCTCAGCTTCGTTGCGGCCAAACTTAGCCTCAAGCTCTTTCGCTAGCTTGCCACCACGTTTCAGTAGCGGCTCACTTGCTCCTGCGCCGACCACTGCGATGCAATGCATGTCGCGCTCCATCAGCTTCGTCGGATAGTCAGCCACACGCCCGACGCCCGCCAGACGACTGCGGACTATGCTGTCCGGTACTGCGATATGTAGGTGCCTTGCGAGTAGCCTGCCCGCAAGCTTCTCAGTGTTGCGCTCGCGTTTGCGCTCGCCCTTACGCTTAGCATTACCTTGACCAGGCACGCGACGTCATCCACCCTTCCCGCGCAATGTCACACGACAGTCGCTGCACGAGGACGTACCGTCCCCCTTAGCGACCAGACCGACCCGATCTGACCACACGTCTCGACCCTCCCTTTGTCCTATCGATGCAAGCCATCGGAATCATATCGTAAATGGTGGATGCCCTACCACTACCGAAGTATTAGGATGCAACTATTAATCTGGCTGTTGAAATAACCTACTCGAGCCCGCGGATGAATCGACATGCACCTATTCGATTCCGTGCCCGAGATCGCGGTCTCGGTCTTGGTCTTCTTGGGGCTCGCGCATGATTTGTGCAGCTTCGCTCTCGCGCTCCTGGGACTGCTCGTGCTGGTTTTCGGGCTCTGCGGCAGGGGGTGTTGCGGGGTTGCCGGGCGTTCTCTTCAGCCAGTACCCGTTCGAAGCCCTCGCGCACCCGCTCGGCTCTTTCCACGCGCCGTGCGAGGTCCGCGACCGGTATCTGGAGCGCGTCCGCGAGCGAGCGCAGCACTCGCCACGACGGGTTACGCAACCCCCGCTCGATGCTCGACAAGTACGTCGGATGGACATCCGCTGCGAGCGCCAACCCTTCGATCTTAACGTCGCGCTCGCAGCGCAACTCGCGGATCGCCCGGCCGAGATCAACGTTCGCCGGCGAGCACGCAGCAGCGTGACGCCGGCGGGAGGACCGCACAGCACTTGCAGAGCGGCCCTCCCCCACGCGCCTCATCGGGCGCGCTCGTGCTCGATCGCGTCAAAACGCGGCTGCGCCACGCCGATGAAATCCCGCAACGCCTCGACGTGCTCGATCATGGTGCCACGCTCAGCCGAGCGTGCTGTCCCGGACTGCTCAGCAGGAACGCGCGAGGCCTCCTCAGCGTCTGCTTCGGCGAAGTCCAACGCACCCCGCAGCGCCCTCATCAACGCCCGACCATGCGCCCGCAGATCGACCTGCACACTGACCGGGGGAACGGTCGCGGCCCACCCGATCGCCTCCAGCAGCTCGTACATCTCCACGAGATCGTTCGTGGGACCGGTGAACCACTCCCGATGCTCGGCGCGGTTCTTCGCAAACGCCGACTCGTTGATCGCTTCGGCCGCCTCGCCGATCGCGGCGAACACAGCCCGGCGCAGCCCGTCCACGATCCCCGCAGGGACCGTCAACGACCGCCCTCCGTCAGAGCCCGAAGGCTCCCCTGACCATTCTGCTTGCCTATTCTGATCCTGCATGGGAAGAACTCGCTTTCTTTCCGTGCCGGCCCCGGCACGGCTACCACCGTGTCGGGGCCACCTGTTTGACCTGATGACCCTTCAGAAGGACGGACGCCCTCCCAACACGTCCAGCTCGTGCGCACGCGCCACCGGGCGCGTGGCGAACACGAACCCGTCGAGGCGATGCACGAGACCCTCCGCGTGCAACCCGACGACGGCGAGCTCCGCCGCTTCATGGTCGCCCACCGCGACCGCCAACTCGTGCATCGAGCACAAGCCGCGACCCGTCGGCGCGAGCAGCACGCACAACACGCACCGCTGCATCTCATCCAACACGCGCCCCGGATCGGGCATATCCTGATCCTGCATGGGAGCTACACCTCCTGTGCCACGACCCCCGGCTGTTACCAGCAGCGCGGGGGTCAAACCTGCTTCTACGGACAATCCCGACCATACGCACACACCCCGAGCAAAGTCAAGGAAAACGGCGAAACTTGGCGTGAAAACGTCCTGTGTTCGAACTATGTGGACACGCCTCCGGCTCGTAGACGCCACCCACTGAGCGCGCCGGGGGGAGTCGCGTCAGCGACCGGCGCGCGACTCCGCGGCGCAGCCGCCGTAACTCTCCGTCCGTCCGACGCCGGATCCCAACGCACGCCTTCACGGCAGCCCAGATCCGTCCGGCACCCGATAGCCAGCCACTCGTGGAGTCAGCTCGGCGCTCTCCGTCCGCCTTCTCGTACCCCCGGAGATCGCTGACGCGACCCTTCGCGGCAAGCCCCACAAAGCGACCCGCAAGCAAATTGGTACGAAATTGGTACGCACCCCGAGGAGATCGAGGTGCACATTCCACGAAAAAACCCCGCCTGAGCGGGGCTTTTTCTTATAGCGGGGGCGGGATTCGAACCCGCGACCTTCGGGTTATGAGTTCTCCGGAGGGGGTCTAGTGGGGTGAGATTGCCCGTGTTTGCTGGGGTGCCTCGGCTTCGGTGGGGTAGGATTTGCTCAAAACGGAACCTTGAATGGAACCTTGGAGCGGGTGCGCCTGAGACGAGTTGGGTGCTATTGCATCAGCGGCGTCGTCGTTCACCCCGTCGCTGTTTGCGCGAGCAGGCAGCATCCGGTCGGCGTGTGTAAAGAGCAGGAAGTCGGGCGGCGATCGCCAACCACTACCGTCGCCTGTCCGTGTCGCGCCGGTTCTCAGGCTGGAGCGTCCAGCAACCACTCAACCGGCCGCTCAAAGCGTATTGGCTCGTCGAATGCCGAGCCCGGATCGATCTCCACGCGCACGATGCGTCGACCACCAGCGCCGATGTTGCCGCGGTCCTCGATGACGCGGGCGGGCTAACGGCTGCGCCCATGCGAACGCCGACGACCGAGCCGACCTTGGGAGTTGCGCGGCGCTGCCTGCGATGTCCGTTCTCACGATTCATTGCGTTTCCAAACGGTATCACCAGGGCCGCCCGCCAGTTGGTTGCAACACGACCGGAATGTGCGCACATCCTGGGAACAGCGGCAGCTCACATGATTACCGGCGCAGAGCTGTCGCGTAGCCAATGCAAAGTGCCTCAATTCGATCAGCAGGCATCCCCGTTCGCAGTGCTCTTGACGCCATCTGGATTCCGTGGCGTCCCCGTCTGCCAAAGAGATCCTCGATGTATTTGAGTCCTTCCTTCGTGGCCAATCCGGCAACCTCATCCTCAGCGAGGACATCGAGGGTGGCCGCGATCTCGTCCGGCCTCGTGCCCTGCATGAGGCGCACAACGTCGGCAGCGTCCTTGTCGTCGAGACGAGCCAGGCGGCCGCTTGAGACACGATCGTGGAGCTTGTGGGCCTTTGCGACGAGCAGCGCAGCCGGTCCCGCAACCTTCGCTTGAAGCACACGTTTGTCGCTCGGGTCGAGCGCCCCAATCGTCATCGTGTTGTTGTCCACCAGCGCGGCCTCGACTCCGACGGCGCGCCGCGCTGCCCGCGTTCCGTGACCCGCGAGGCGAGCGGCACGCCTGCCTCGTCCCGATGCGACGCCCTCAGGGACGATGAGATCGACCGGAACGACGATCTCCTCGCCCGCGGCGGATGTCTTGGCGAGCCAGATGCCTGGCTCTGCGTGTCCGCCCATCCGCTGCAGATGGAACCCAGCGGCGGTCATTCCTGCTTCAAGCTCCGGGATATCGCCGAGCAGACGCGGATTCAGAACAATATCGCCATCGGTGGTGTAGGGAGCGATGGCGAGATCGGCGGAGCCGGTATGGAGGTAGATGGCCTGTGCGCCCGCCAAGACCACAGCGTCGCCGTGAGGAGCGAGCGCAGCCAGCGCGTCGAGTAGAACGCGCCGCGCGGCCACATAACGGGCGTCGATATCGTGCGACTGCGAGAGGTCGCCGACTCTGGTCATGTTTTCGCCTGAGAGGAGGGCACGCCATCGAGCGAGGAGAGTCGCCAGCTCGCTTCGTTCTCGGCCATCCAAGCGATGAGTGCTTCGCCCTCCGCCGGCATTCGGCCGGTGCCCGTAAGGCAGTCGACCGCGGCCTGGGAGGGCGCGACATAACGAATGCCCGCATCCTCGCTGGTCCTCTCCCAGACGACGGGGTCGAACGCTCGCAACAGAGCGACATTGGCTCCCTCATCGGCAGGGAGCAGCCCAAGCGTGTTGGTGACCGTCTCGATTTCGTTGCTGTACGCGATGAGTAGCGCTGGCGCCGCGACGGGAGCAACACGCACGGCAGCAAACGATCCCGTGATCGCCACGAACATCGGGGTGGGCGGGCCGGCGAGCTGCGAGAGCGCATCACTTGCTCCACGGGGTGCCAGGAAGGTCAATGCGTCGTTGGTCTTGAGAACGTCATAGGACTCCGCCCAGCGCCTCAGCAGCCCCGCCATGTCGGCGTCTTCTACACGTCCTCGGCGGGATCGCTCTACGAGAGCCTCACGGTCGAGCGCGTCGAGGAGCCTCGAAACGTAACCCTGCGCGAGCCCGGTGACGGCGGCGATCTCGCTCACTCCGTACGGCGGGCGCACATCGACGAGCAGGCGAATAAGCCGTGCCGCCTTGGGTCCGCGGACCCTGGTCAGCCCGCGAGGCATGGGTTGGGGATTCCTGGTCGCGCCTGCAGCACGAATATAGAGCGGCGGGTTCTCGAGCTTGACCAGCGCGTTGCCGGTGAGGTCGATGTAGTTGATGTCCTTGCCGGCGAGCAGCTCCTGGGTTCGCAGGCTGATCCACGGGGCAACCACGAGAACGGGTATGTAGCCGGCGATCGAGCGGATCACGCCCGAGAGGCCCGCCGAGAGCTGTCCGACCGCGCGGGGCTCGAAAGATTGCTCCGCCTGAACTGCCAGAGTCACGTAGGTCCCTCTTGCATCCTGGAGGTCGATCGCGCCATCCGTCGGAGTGCTCGGCGCGACCGCGTCGGCGCCCAGATCGGCCCTGTCCGATCGCTCGACCTTCCAGCTCTGGGGGAGCATCTCGCGCAGCCGCTCAACCGCCTCGGCAATAAGATCAGTTCTCTCTAAGACATCATTTGCGATCATCGCAATACACCTTAGCAAAGAAAGGTTATCTATATACCTTTGCTTTGCGGTCTAGGCAAATATAATGATCTAGGAATAATGACTGTCCCCGAAGGCCCGATCAACAAACGCCGCTCCGTGCGTCGGATCGGGCGCGTAGTGGCGATAGATCTCGGTGGTCTTCGCGTCGGCGTGGCCCATCCACTCCTGGATCGCGCGCAACGGAGCGCCGGCGGCGGCCATCTGCGTGCCGAATGTGTGGCGCAGCTCGTGGAAGGTGATCTCGCGCACGCCGGCCCTGGAAAGGGCGTCCTTGAAGCGCTTGCGCATCTTGGACGGGTCGAGGACGTGCCCGGTCTCGGGGTGGCAGAAGACGAGCTCTCCATCGCCTTTGTAGCGGGAGTCATGGTGCAGGGCCTTGAGCTCGCGGGCGAGCCGCGCGGCCATCGGGACCGAGCGGCCATCGTGGGACTTGGGGGTGCCCATCCGTCCGCGCGTAAAGCTCTCCGCGACGCGGACACGCCCAACCTGCCAGTCGATGTCCAGCCACTTCAGCGCCAGCAGCTCACCCTGGCGCAGGCCGGTGAGCGCGGCGGCTAGGTACAGCCTCCGCTCGACGGCGCCGAGGGTGTCCTCAGGTGCGGCGTCGATCAGCTCGTCCAGCTCGGACGGCTGCAGGAAGCGGACGCGCTGATGCGCAGAGCGGTTCTTCCTCGGACGGTCCACGTGGGCCACCGGGTTGCTCTGCGCCCAGCCCCGCCTGATCGCGAACGAGAAGATGCCGTGCAGGAAGTTCAGCTGGTTCTGGACGGTCTTCGAGGACAGGCCCTCGTCGCGCTTGCGCTTGAGGTATCGCGCGACCTGCGCCGAGTCGATCTTGTCGATCGGCCGCTGGCCGAAGAACGGCACGAGATGTCGCCGCAGGTGCCCCCGGTAGTCCTGGACCGTGGAGTGCTTGCGCTCCATGACATTCTCCAGGTGATCGATGTAGGCGCCGCCCGCCTGCTCGATGGTTCGCCGAGCCGCGGTGGAAACGATCACATCGCGCTCGATCCGCTTGCGCAACTCCTTCTCGGCCTGCGCGCGTGTCAGCCCGTCGGCGGCGCCCTGGGTGCGCTTGACCCCGAGCTTGCGCTTCACGCGCGCGCCGCTCGACCACCACGACCCATACCAGCTGACTCGCCCGGCCTTGTCGGCGACCTCGAAGAGTCGCCCGCTGCCGTACGAGCGCCTACCGACCATCACGCGCCGTCAATGGGTCGACGGGAAGGGGCGCCCGTAACATCACAACTCCTCGTTACGCATGGAAGCTCATACCTCATGTATCTAGGCGGGTGCCACCGTCTCGGGGGTCATTGATGATGATTGATGCCTCAAGCCTACCTACCGCTATAGCACTGTGGAGTATAGCACTATAAATGCTATACTGGTCAGGTAGGATCGGGCCATGACGCCAGAGCAGCGCTTCGGGGCGAATCTCGCTCGAGCTCGCGAGAGACGCGGACTCAGCCAGTCACAGCTCGCCCGCAAGGTCGACGTGGTCGACACCTACATCTCGCGTATCGAGACCGGGCGGGCACAGCCGTCCTTCCGCCTCATCGTCAGCCTCGCGCGTCAACTCGACATTCCGCCAGCGGCGCTGTTCGCCGAAGTCGAGTAGCGCTCCGAACCACGAGTCCTACCGACCTCCGAGCCCCTATCGGCCACTACGACCCTGTGAGATGGGCAAGCGCTCGCGCTTGCCCATCTCACTCGGGCACCCCTCGCCCTCTTGATGAGCACCCACCTATTCGGACCGGGTATTTCAACTGTGCCCGTCCAGCCGGCGGCCCGACCGCCGGCTGGACCTCGGCCCCGGCCCAGCCCTCAGTTTCTCCGCCCACCCCACCATTTCCAATAGGACTGCG
>DASZJF010000018.1:0-5095 GCA_035948355.1 Solirubrobacteraceae bacterium | reverse complement strand
AACGGCGAGGCCGCACATGTGCGGCCTCGGGGCGGGCCCGCATGCGGGCCCGCCCGCCTCGTCGCATGCGACGAGGCGACCCCATCAGCCTCGACAAGCATGCGGCGGGCACACCCCCGCGATCCGTCCGACGCGATTCGTAAGTTCCAGATATGTCCGAAGACACACTGCGTCGCGGCGTAGCCGAGATGATCGGCGCGTTCACGCTCACCTTCGTCGGAGCCGGGGCGGCCGCGGCTGCCGGCGTCGCCCATGACACCACTCTGATCGGCGTGGCGATCGCCAACGGGCTGGCGATCGGCGTGATGGTGTGCGCGCTCGGATACATCTCGGGCGGGCATTTCAACCCTGCGATCACCTTCGGCTTCCTGATCACCCGGCGGATCAAGCCGGCGCTCGCGGGCGTCTACTGGGTCGCGCAGTTCGGCGGCGCCGCGCTCGCCGCGCTGCTCGTCCGGGATCTGCTGCCGCGGGCCGGCACCGAAGCCGTCAACCTGGGCGTGCCCGCGCTCGGCCACGGCGTGGACGCCGGCTCGGGCTTCCTGCTGGAGGCGATCTTCACGTTCTTCCTCGTGCTCGTCGTCTTCGGCGCGGCCGTGGACACGCGCGGCCCGTTCAACGCGGTGGCCGGACTGGCGATCGGCTTGACGATCTCGATCGACGTGCTCTTCGGCGGGCCGTTCACCGGCGCGGCGATGAACCCGTCGCGCGCCTTCGGCCCGCAGCTGGTGGGCGACCATTGGGCCAACGGCTGGGTGTGGTATGCCGGGCCCGTGCTCGGAGGGGCGGTGGCGGCGCTGCTCTACCACTTTCTCTTCCTGCGCGAGCCCAAGCCCGACGCATCGCCCGAGCATGGTGTGTCAGACCCCCACCCCCGCGAGCCAAGCTGAGCGGCAGCATGTCCGCGCGGGCGCCGGGCGGTACGGGCAAGGGCGTGTACCTGGCCCGCCACGGCCAGACGGCTTACAACCTCGAGGGCCGGTTTCAAGGTCAGCTGCCGGTGCCGCTCGATGAGAAGGGTCGCGCGCAGGCCGCGGAACTGGCCGAGCGCGCCGCCGCGCACGGGTTCGCGGTGCTGTGGTCGAGCACGCTGCTGCGCGCCCACGAAACCGCCGAGATCGTCGCCGCGAGGATCGGACTGGAGCCGCGAGAGGACGCGCGGCTGATGGAGACGAACGCGGGCGACTGGACGGACCGCCCCTTCGGCGAGGTGCAGGCCGAAGCTCCGGAGCTGTTCGCCAAGTTCGTCGCCGGCGACCCCACCTTCGCGTTCCCCTGCGGCGAGTCCTTCGCCGAGCAGGAGGTGCGCGTGTGCGCGGCGCTCGACGAGATCGAACGGGGCCCCCTGCCGGCGCTGGTGGTCTGCCACGGCATGGTCATACGCGCGGCGCTCTCAGGGCGCACAGGTCACTGGCTGCCGAACGGTCAGCGCGTCCCCAACGGCGCGCTCGTTCCACTAGACCCTGAGGAGCTCGCGCGCACAGATCTCGGCAGCACTGACGCAACACAGGCGAGCTGAGCCGGGCAATAGGCCGGAAGTCGGGGAATCGTCACTCCCGGGACACAAAGTTGGCATATTTGTGATTCTCGTGTCACACATGGCCGTTCAGCATGGGGATCATGCTCAAGGCTCTCATCGCAGTCACTCCGCTTCCCGATCTGCTTGCGGAAGTCGGCGCGGGAGCGACCGTCGTCGGAGGGGTCATCGGTCTTGTCCTCAGCGGAGCACCGAGATCGCGTCGCTCACTCGAGGATATTGCGCTGGGCTCGGCGATAGGCGGTTTTTTGGGATGCCTGATCTCCTTTGCGGCTTACCTGCTCGCACAGGTGACGACAAATGTCTAAGATGTCGAGCATGGAGCGACTGAAGATGTTCTTGGTGTCTGTCTTTGCGATGTGCATTTTGGGGCCGCCCACGGGCGTCTTCCTTGCCCGGATACATGCGACACACGGATGCTACGTTGCCGCGTGCCTTTTCCTGGCGGGACTCGGCACATGGCGCGCAATGGCGCCGCCGAGCGCCGGGATCAGGATCGATGGGCTTCGTCGCAGGCTACGTTCGCCGATCTCGCACGCTAACCCGCCAAGGCACTGACAAGCTCAGCACCCTCGCGGGCCATGCGCGAGCGGGGGACGATCCGGTCGAACCCGGCGCGCTGCGCCCGTTCGCGCGCTTGCACATCGACGTGCGAATAAAAGCCGAGCGTCGCGACTGAGATCAGCGCGCCCTCGCCGGCCAAGGTTTCAACGATCCTGGCTCCGTCCAACTCCGCATCGGTCAGGTCCACCACAAGCACATCCGCCACGGGCTTGTCCGCCTCGCCGAGCCGCGCCCGCAGCCGCGCCTCGTCTCCGATCAGCTCGACGTCGTTGCCCCCCGCGGTGAGATCGCCCTGGATGCGCGACCCGAACAGCAGATCGGCGGTCAGCGCGAGCACTCGCGCCATCGTCAGAGCGCGTTCAGCCGCTGAAACTCTTCGCGCGCGGACTGCGGGCGGCCCCACATCTGCACGACCTCGGCGCGCCCTGAGCGTAGCTCGCGCACGGCCAGCTCGCCCGCGATACCAGCGTCGTCCAGCAGCGCCAGCGTGCCGTGTGTGGTCGGCGCCGAGGCGGCGTGACCGAAGCGATGAGCGACCAGCAGGCGCCAGTGCCAGTCGTTGTGGGAGTAGGGTCGGGCGTTGCAGGCAACGAGGTAGACGGCGGCTTCGACGTAGCGCGACTCGTCGGTGAGACGCAGGTCGAGCTCGAGGTCGGTCCAGTCCTCGGGAAGCGAGTCGACGATCTCCTGGAAGTCCACGGCAAGGCCCATTTGAGGTGAAGCCTAGCGTGGCTATCCTCGAACCCGATGGCCGCCGGCGATCTCATTCTCGACACGGCCCGTCTTGACGTCGAGTACGCGGCGTTGAGCGGGCGCTGCGGACTGGTCGATCGCTCCGAGCGGGGCAAGCTCGCGTTGAGCGGCGCGGATGCGAAGACGTTCCTGGCCGGTCAGGTGACGAACGACACCGAGGCGCTCGCGCCGGGCGAAGGGTGCTACGCGGCCTTCCTGACGCACAAGGGCAAGATGCTCGGGGATCTGCGCATCCTCGACGTGTCCCCCATCGGTGCCAAGCACAAGGGAGAGGACTCGGACTCAGACCTCTCGGGCGAGGAGCTGCTGCTCGACACCGAGCGCTTGGCGCTGCAGGCGCTGTTCGACATGATCCGCCGGTTCAAGATCGGGTATCAGCTGCAGCTGCACAAGCGCACGATGGAGCGCGGGTTGCTGTCGCTGATCGGCCCCGAGTCGGCGCGCATCGCGGCCGCCGAGGCGTTGCCCACCACAGAGCACGCGAACGTCCCGGTCGAGATCGACGGCATCGCGGCGCTGGCCGCGCGCACGGACACGGGCGTGGATCTGATCTGCGACTCCGCCGCCACCGAGCGGCTGATCGAGGCGCTGTGCGAGCGCGGCGCGACGGCCGTCTCCGAGCAGACCGCGGAGATCGTCCGCGTCGAGCACGGCCGTCCGCGCTACGGAGCGGACATGGACGAGAGCACGATCCCCCAGGAGGCGGGGCTGAACGAGCGCGCGGTGAGCTTCACGAAGGGCTGCTACGTAGGTCAGGAGACGGTCGCGCGGCTGTATTACAGGGGCAAGCCCAACCGTCTGCTGCGCGGCCTGCGCCTGAGCCAGCCCTCGCCGGCGGGTGCGGAGCTGCGCTTGGGCGAGAAGCCGGTCGGGCGCCTGAGCAGCGCCGTGCTCTCCCCCACGTTCGGTCCGATCGGCCTGGGGCTCGTACGCCGCGAGGCACAGCTCGGAGCGAGCGTGTCGGTCGCGGACGGCGACGGCGTGGCTACGGTCGTCGATCTGCCCTTCCGGGCCTGAGCACGCGGACGGACACACCCGGGCAGGGTCACCTCCAGAGCGGGCCACCCGCTCGGTCGAACCCCGGTCCGGCGCTGCGCCAAGGTCTTGAAGTTCCGGCGGGAGCTCCGGCGCCCGGCCACCCGGCGTGGGCCTCACGGCAGCCCGCACCCGGATAGGATGCGTGCTCGGTATCCGTCCCCGACACGCGAGGTTCAAGAGCACGTGGCCGCGATCGACCTGCAACGAGTATCCGAGGTAAGCGCCGAGCCGGGAGAGCTGCCCAAGACGATGGCCGCCTGGGTCATCCGCGAGGAGCGCTTCGGCGAACCGAAGGACGCCTTCCAGATCGAGGAGATCGAGGTGCCCGAGCCGGGCGCGTTCGAGGTGATCGTGCGCGTGATGGCGGCGGGCGTGAACTACAACAACGTGTGGGCGGCGCTCGGCAAGCCGGTGTCGGTGATGAAGTACGGCGACCACCCCGAGTTCGGCCACCATATCGGCGGCTCGGACGCGTCGGGCATCGTCTGGAAGGTCGGCGCCGGCGTGACCCGCTGGAAGGTCGGCGACGAGGTCGTCGTGCACTGCAACCAGGCCTCCTACGAGGACCCCGAGGTGCACGGCCTGGACCCGATGGCGGCGCCCTCGCAGAAGATCTGGGGCTATGAGACGACCTGGGGCTCATTCGCGCAGTTCACGAAGGTGCAGGCCCAGCAGCTGCTGCCCAAGCCCCACTCCTTGACGTGGGAGGAGGCGGCGTCCTACGGCCTCGTCTACTTCACCGCGTATCGCATGCTGATCACGCGCTGTCAGCTGCAGGCCGGCGCGAACGTGCTGATCTGGGGCGCCGCCGGCGGGCTGGGCGTGTTCGCCACGCAGATCTGCGCCGCCGCGGGCGCCAACTGCGTCGGGGTCGTCTCCTCGGCGGAGAAGGGCGAGCTGGTCAAGCGTCTGGGCGCCGTGGACTACATCGACCGCGGCGAGTTCGCCGGCATGATGCGCAAGGGCGGCGAGAGCGCCGAGGAGGAGAAGGCCCGCTTCAAGGTCTCTCTCGGCTTCGCCAAGCGCGTCAAGGAGATCCTCGGCGACGCCCCCGACATCGTCTTCGAGCACGTCGGCAAAGCGACCTTCCCGACCTCGGTGTTCACCGCCAAGACGTTCGGCAAAATCGTGATCTGCGCCGGCACGACCGGCATCGACCTCGACTTCAACGTCGCCTACCTGTGGATGCGCCAGAAGGAGATC
>DASZJF010000017.1:0-38671 GCA_035948355.1 Solirubrobacteraceae bacterium | reverse complement strand
CCCCCCCCCCACGACTCGCATCGTCCAGCGGTAGCGGTGTGAGGGAGGCGGGCCGAGCGGCGAAGCGGAGATGCTCGTGGTTAGTCGTGCCGGCAGCGGTCCCTGCGCGGCCTGGAATACGCGAGCTTACGGGAAGAATGGCATCCGCCGCTGTATCCCGGGGGGCGCGGCGCCTCCTCCCCGAGCTGGCCGGCTAAGCGACGTATGTAGCGCTGGCGCCGATCGTCGGCCCGGATGCCGCCGTGCGCGCGGTCCTCGCCGAGGAGCGCGTAATCCGGCGCGACGGGATCAGTGTCCCGGGAAGGCCCGCGATCCGGCTCGGATACCCTCCGGGTGAGGTTTTCCGAGCTTTGTCTCCGTCTCGCTGACGGGGCTGTTCGGGGCAGAAATCGCTGCAATTCGCGACAATCCAGCCCTCCGAACTTCTGGATACATTGGTCTACTTAAGTCTGTAGAGCTTGCGTGCCGGGTACGAGGCTGTTAGAAGTCCACCGCCCCGATCCTGAAGGTCGGGGCAAAACCAATCCCCAAACAAACAGGAGCATGCAGGTGATGCGCGCGATCCTCCCATACGGCGATGCCTCAGCGGGGCTCGGCCCGCCGGTCGCCGGCGCTTGTACGGTTCGGACACGATTATGCGAATCGAACCAAAAACTCGTGCTTGTGGCCGCGGGACGGGCTCGGTTAGGTTGTTGTCCACGTGGGGGCCGTTCGCGTCGCCTCGTTGCTCCGAGAACAAGGAGCAGTGGAATGCATCGCATACGTATTGTCGGGCTGTGCCTCGTTGCGGCTTTCGCGTTCAGCGCGGTCGCCGTGGCTAGCGCTTCGGCCACCGAAGTGTTATTCAAATTGGAAAAAGGCAGCTTCCCTGCCACATTCACGTCGAAAGGCGGAGCGGGAAAACTACAAACATTAGCCGGCAGCGAAATATCCTGCACGGAAGTGGTCGATAAAGGCACGATCGGCAGCTCGTCGGAAGGTGGTGGGACAACCGCCCATTTAGGAACGGTGGAAGTTAAATTCAAAGGCTGTAAAAGCACGTCGCCGAGCGTTGAATGCAAAAGCAGCGGGGCCAATGCGGAAGAAATCATAATTCCGTCGGCCGAATTCCATCTCGGATTAGCGGACTTCTTACCTGAAGGACCTTTCAACGTGCCCGCTGTCCTGTTCTTACTCCCCGGAGCGACCCCGAGCGCACCACTGGCGGGCACATTCTCGTTCAAATGCTCATTGGCCTCCGTCGAAGTAAAAGGAGACGTGATCGGCGATATTGAAGGTAACATCGAAGAATTCAAATCAACATCCACCGTGGCCTTTGAACAGTCGGTAGCGGGGATGCAGAAGCAGATTGATTTCTTATTATCTTTAACGTCGCCCGAAAATGAACTGATGACCGGACAGCACCTGACTACCAAGACTAAATTGTTCACGACGGAAGAATCGGAATCGGGTGAGACAACCAGCGATACGCTTGAAGGATTCAAGAACAGCGCCGGAGAATCAACGAAGATCGAGTTGGTCAAAGGCTAGTCAAGGGACTTAGTTGTTATCCGATTAGCCGCAAGGTGTGGGGTCGCGATCGGTCGCGGCCCCACATTCGAATCGTCCAATGGCTGTGAGGAGGTCGGGGCGTGTGAGGAGGGGTGGGATGTCGATAGATGGAGGAGCGTGGAGCCGGCGCGGCGTCGCTGCACGGGTAGCTTTGTCCGCGTGCCTCGCGGTGGGCGGTTGCGCGCTCGCGGCGTTGACGGCGCAGGCCAAGACCTTCCATAAATTTGAATTGCCCCAGATCATGGAAGTTCTTGGTAGCTCGCCGTGCCAGCCGGTGGTTGGCCTCATACGGGAAGCCAATGCTATGACGGTCTTCGGGGGAAAACTGTATGTGGCCGAAAGCCTCGGCGGCCGTCCGGTTGACGGCGCTGGGCAAAGAGTGGATGAGTTCGATCCCACGACGGGTGAATGCGTCGCGCAGCTGCCACAGTCAGCCGGGCTCGCCGAAACTTCGCGTGGTGTTGCACTCGGCGGGCCGGGCGGCGAAGCGGAGATGTTCGTCGGCGCCAGAAGGGAATCGGGACCGAACAAAGGTAAAGTGGCAGCCGTGTTCGGCATCGGCCCGTGCGGTGACCTGGAATGCGCGAGCTTGCGAGAAGAATGGACGGGGGCGGATACGCCCGACGGGAGTTTCTCCATTGGGTTGACGGATCTCGCGGTCGATCACTCGACGCGGGTGGGGGACTGGGCCGGCGGCGATGTGTTCGTCACTGTCAGTCGCACAAATACGGAGGTCGTAGACGTGTTCAAGCCCGAGGCGGGGGGCAAGGAGAGCTATGTGACCCAGCTGACGGGGACCGGGCCGGGCGAGCCGTTCGTCGGACCGGAACGTGTCGCGGTATCGGGCTTCAACGGCGACGTCGTAGTAGTGGATAGAAGCGCCGTCGACGTGTTCGAACCGACGGGCTTGGACGAATATGCGTTCGTGGGCAGGCTGTCTCCGCCGGCGGGTAAATTCGAAGAGATCGCAAGCGTGTCGGTGGACGGCGGCAGCGACGGACAGCGCAACGACGGGGAGATCTATGTCACCACAGCCTCCGCGATCTACGAGTTCGGGCCGGAACTTCAATATCGCGGCGAAACGACGGGTCAGGAAACGCCCGAACGCGTGTTTGCGTTCAGCGCGGCGAACCCGCATAGCGTAGCCGTCGATCCCGTTTCGCACCGTCTGTTCGCGGGCGTGTTTCACAGTGGATTCGATTTTGGCGTGATCGACAAATTCGGACCGGATGTGACGGTGCCCGACACGGTGACCGAATCGGTCTCGAATCTCAGGCTGGAAACGGAAGCCGAAACGGGCGCTCACAGCTGGAGCTTGAAACTCAACGGCGAAGTCAACCCCGACGAAGCCGGGGCGGCGTCGTGCCAGTTCGTGTGGGGTGTGTCCAAGGCGTTTGGACATGCGGCGCCGTGCACGGCGACCGTCCCCGACGGCGCGGGCTTCGCCAGGGTGCACGCCAACGTCGATGGCCTCGAACCCGATACGACCTATTACTACCGGCTGCAGGCCACGAACGCCAACGGCACGAACGCCGGAGAAGAAGTTCAGGACCGCGAATTCACGACGCCAGGTCCCGGATTGCACAGCGAGTCGGCGTCAAGCATCTCCTCCTCGAGCGCGACGCTGGAAGCGACGATCGCGCCCCATGACGCTCCCGACTCCGGGACAGAACACGAACAGGATCTCCAGGCGCTCGCGAAAGCGCCGACGACCGTCTTCTTTCAATACAGCACGGAAAACACCGCCGGCTGCGCTCAACATCCGGCGTCGTGTGCCAGTGCGCCCCTCCCGCCCGAAAACATCGGCTCGGGCAAAGCCGACGTGGAAGTCAGCCCCCACATTCAAGGCTTGGAACCCGACACCACCTATCACTACCGTGTCGTTGCTGTAAACGAAGCCTTGCCCGAAACGCAACCTGGTGCGGTCACTGAATTCGATGGTCCTGACAGGACATTCATCACTCAAGGCCCGGGAGGGCAGCTGGTGCTGCCCGACGGCCGTGCCTGGGAACTGGTCTCGCCGCCTGACAAGCACGGCGCCGTGATCGCTCCCATCAGTGAATCGGGGGTAGCGCAGGCCTCGACCGGCGGTGGGACGTTCACGTTCCTGACGAGCCTGCCGACCGAATCCGAACCGCAGGCTCACGCCGGAGCGGTGCAGGTACTCGCCACGCGCGGTAGCGGGGGCTGGTCCTCAGTGGACATCGCGGCGCCGCGCAGTGTGCCGCAGGGCCTCTTCGCCGGTCAAGGTCAGGAATATCGATTTTTCTCCGCCGATCTGACGCAGGGCGTCGAGGAATCGCTCGGCCCGTTCTCGCCGCTGGTGAGCAACGGTATGAGCGAGTCATTCCCCGAAGCCACCGAACGAACCCCATACCTGCGTCATGACTCGGCGTGTCAGGTCGAACCGGCGGAGTGCTACACGCCCCTGGTCACGGGGGCACCGGGGCACGCGGACGTTCCGCCGGGCACGGAATTCGGTGGGATTCCCGGCAATGCTCGAGGCGACGCCGTCTTCGTCGGCGCCACACCGGATGCGCAGCACGCGCTGCTCAGCTCGAGCGTGGCGCTGACGGCGCAGTCAGCGCCCGCCGGGGGATTGTACGAGTGGTCGGCGGACATGCCCGCGACCGAAAGGCTCAAGCTGGTGAGCCTCCTGCCGGCGGATGAAAAAGGCGGCGCGGCGGCCGCGAACCCCACCCTGGGACGCGATGGCATCGCCAGACACGCGATCTCCGACGACGGCTCGCGGGTCTTCTTCTCGGCAGACGGCGCGCTGTACGTGCGCGATATGGCCAACGGCGAAAACGAAACGGCCAGGCTCGATCTGGTCGAAGGCCAGTCGCAACCGACGACGTCGAGGGCGCTGTTCCAGACGGCGAGCGCAAATGGCGCGAAGGCGTTCTTCACCGACAACCAGGCGTTGGCGAAAGGCGCGGGCGTCGCGGGCGAAGATCTGTATGAGTGTGAAATCATCGAAGAAGCCGGGTCCAAGCCGAAGTGCGACCTGAGCGATCTGACGCCCGAACCAGCCGGTCTGCCCGCCACCGAAAACGAACCCGCTGAAGTCCAGGGTGGCGTGCTGGGCGCGAGCGAAGACGGGAGCTACGTCTACTTCGTCGCCAACGGCGCGCTTGCTCCCGGAGCGACTCGCGGCGACTGCAACGACCTCGGCTCCCCGAAGGGCGCTACGTGCAACCTGTATGTCGCTCGCGACGTCGCGGGAGTGTGGACGACCACGCTCGTCACGACGCTGTCGGGGGACGATATGCCTGACTGGACGGCAGTTCCCAACTCATTGAACAATATGACGTCACGCGTGTCGCCGGACGGGCAGTGGCTCGCTTTCATGTCCGACAGATCCCTGACCGGCTATGACAATCGCGACGTGAAAAGCGGCGAACCGGACGAGGAGGTGTACCTGTACGACGCAGCGACGGCAACGCTGGTGTGCGCGTCGTGCGACCCCACCGGAGCGCGTCCGCGGGGCGTCGAATACAGCCGGCTTAATCTGGGGCTCGCCGGCGGCGACAGCGTCTGGCCCACCGGACGGTGGCTGGCGGCGAACATCCCGGGCTGGACCCCGTACAAACTCGCAGAGGCGCTGTACCAGTCGCGCTATCTGTCCGACACCGGTCGCCTGTTCTTCGACAGCAGCGACGCGCTCGTTTCGCAGGACACGAACAGCAACGAGGACGTCTACGAGTACGAGCCGGTCGGTGTCGGCAGCTGCCGCGTGTCTTCCCCGACATTCGGCGAACGCTCGGGGGGTTGCGTCGGGTTGATCTCCTCCGGCGTCGCGTCCGGAGAATCGGCGTTCCTGGACGCGAGCGAAAGCGGCTCCGACGTGTTCTTCATCACCGGGGAAAGGCTCGTCCCGAAGGACGTCGACGGGGACCTGGATGTGTACGACGCGCACGAATGCACGAGCGACTCCCCGTGCACCGATCAGTCACGGACCGAACCGCTGGAATGCACGTCGGCGTCACAGTGCAGGGCGACGCCGCTGCCGCAGCCCTCGATCTTCGGCGCCCCATCCAGCGCGACGTTCTCCGGCCCCGGCAATCTCCCTTCCACCCCTCCTCCGGCCACGAGCACGGCGCCGACCAAGAAGAGCGTCGCCGCGCTCAATGCGGAAAAACTCGCCAAGGCCTTGAAGGCGTGTAGAAAGAAGCCGCGCAGGCAGCGCGCGGCCTGCGAGCGAGCGGCGCACAGACGATACGGACCCGCGAAGAGCTCCAGAGCGAAGGCTGGGCGGTCCTCCAGGCCCGCGGCAAGCCGCAGGGCGCGGAGGTGATCGGGGTGCGGTGGTTCCAGCGAGCCGTCCTCAGCGTCGCCGGCGCTCTCCTGGCAACGGTACTGCTCGGGGCGACACCCGCGTTTGCGGGGTCCGTATGGTGGGGCTTGACGTCGGGTTCGTGGCCGGCGAGCCTCTCTCCCGGCGGCACCGGGCGGATCATCGTGACTGCGGAGAATCTCGGCTATGCGAAGGCCGATGGCGGCGTTGTCCCCGTGGTGCTCAAAGACGTCTTGCCCGAAGCTTTGGAAGTCCGCGATAATGAAATCGGCGGCAAAGACGTGCCGGAAATCGAAAGCGTCGCCGGCGAAGAACTCGGTGTTGGCAATAACCGCGGGCCGGTGGAATGCTCGCTACCCTCTCCGCGGGAAGTGGAGTGCGAATTCAAGGGGACGCTCTCGCCGTTCCAAGAGCTCGAAGTGAGAGTGGGTGTCGCGGTGGGCGCGCACGCCTTCTCGGACGAAGAGAACACAGTGACGATCTCGGGCGGCGGCGGCGCGAGCAGGACGCTCACCCGGGCGATCGACGTGGGCGGGCAGAGCGGATTCGGTGTGGAAGACTACGAGCTGCGACCCGAAGACGAAGGGGGGGGCCTCTCCACACAGGCGGGCGGGCATCCATTTCAGCTGACGAGCGTTTTGACGCTGAACACGAGCGAAGCGGCGGCAAACACCAGGAATCAGCAGCCCGCGGGCCTGGTCAAGGACCTGACGTTCCAGCTGCCGCCGGGTCTGATCGGCAATCCCACGCCATTCCCGCAGTGCACCGAAGCGGAGTTCGACACGCTCGAAAAAGGCACCGAACACAACGAGTGTACGCCACCGGCGGCGATCGGTGTGGTCACGGTCACGACCAATACTCCCGGCAACGGCGGCGCCCTGAACACGATGACGGCGCCGCTGTTCAATCTCCCGCCGCAGACGGGAGAGCCGGCGAGATTCGGCTTCGAAATCAAAGGGTTCGCCGCGCTCGTAGACACCTCCGTTCGCACCGGTGGCGATTACGGGGTGACGGCGCACGTCAGCAACATCACCGAGATTCCCGGGCTCCTGGCGAGCAAGGTCACGTTCTGGGGTGTCCCCGGAGATCCGCGCCACGATGCCGTACGGGGCTGGGACTGCCTCGAAGAAAAGGCGTCGTGTACGGCGCTCGCTGAGACGACCCCGCCGCCGTTGCTGTCGATGCCGACCTCGTGCACGGGCCCGATGCTCAGCACGGTGCAGGCCGACTCCTGGGGCGAACCGCACCCGGCGCTTCCACTGCAAGCGCCGCTGTTCCGTGAATATGAGATCGGTGGACTGGACGGCTGCAACCATCTGCAGTTCGATCCGGGAATCAGCGTCACGCCCGACGCTCCCGAAGCGAGCAGGCCGACCGGTCTGCAGGTTCAGGTGCACGTGCCCCAGACCGCGGCACTGAACCCTGAAGGTCTGGCGGAGTCGACGCTGAGAGACACGACCGTCGAACTGCCGGCTGGGGTGGCCGTCAACCCCGGCGGTGCGGACGGACTGGAAGCGTGCTCGGAGGGTGAGATCGGATATCTCGGCAAGGAAGTGAGCGAACCGGACACGAACCTCTTTACGCCGACGGTAGGAAGCCCATTTTGCCCAAACGGCTCGAAGATCGGCACGGTCGAAATCGAAACGCCGCTGCTGCCTCACACCCTCAAGGGCGCGGTGTATCTGGCGGAGCAGAACGCCAACCCTTTCAGCACGCTGCTCGCGATGTATCTGGTGGCCGAAGACCCCGTGTCAGGCACGCTGCTGAAGCTTCCCGGCGCTGTCGCGCTGAACCAGGAAACGGGTCAGCTCGTCTCGACGTTCAAGAACACCCCGCCGTTGCCGTTCGAAAACCTGCGGTTGCACTTCTTCGGCGAATCGCGGGCGCCGCTCGGCACCCCCGCGCTGTGCGGTCCGTACACGACTCACGCGACGTTCGCGCCGTGGTCCGGCAACGACGCGAGCCATGTCTCCTCGACGTTCGCAATCACGTCGGGTCCCGGCGGAGCGCCGTGTCACGATCCGTTGCCGTTCGAACCGTCGCTGACCGCGGGCAGCGTCAACAACCAGGCGGGCGCGTTCAGTCCGTTCACGACGACGCTGAGCCGCGAAGACGGCAACCAGAACCTGAAGGCGATCGCGCTGCACATGCCCTCCGGTCTCTCCGGTGAGCTGACGAACGTCCCGCTGTGCGGCGAACCGCAGGCCGACGAAGGGCTCTGCCCCCAGGCAAGCCTGATCGGTGGAACGACGGTCTCGGTTGGCCTGGGGGGGAACCCGTACACCGTCACCGGCGGCAGGGTCTACCTCACCGGCTCCTACGAGGGCGCACCGTTTGGGCTGTCGATCGTCAACCCCGCGAAAGCGGGCCCGTTCGACGTGGAGAACACGCCCTCGCATCATCCCGCGTGCGACTGCATCGTCGTGCGCGCCAAGCTCGAAGTGGATCCTCACACCGCGCAAGTCACGGTCACGAGCGACGGCACGGGGCCCTACGCGATCCCGCAGATGCTCGAAGGCATCCCGTTGCAGATCAAGCACGTCAACGTCACGATCAACCGGCCGGACTTCACATTCAACCCCACCAACTGCAACCCCCTGCAGATCACGGGTACGCTCACGAGCGCCGATAACGACACCTCAACCCTGCCTGTGGCGTTCCAGGCGGCGAACTGCGCGACGTTGCAGTTCGCTCCCCAGTTCAGCGTCTCCACGTCGGGCAAGACCTCGAAAGCCGACGGCGCGAGCCTTGCGGTCAAGCTCGCCTACCCCAATGCGCCGCAGGGGTCGCAGGCGAACATCGCGATGGTCAAAGTCGAACTGCCAAAGCAGCTCCCCTCGCGTCTGACCACGCTCCAGCAAGCGTGCACGGCCGGGCAGTTCGAAGCCAACCCGGCGGGATGCCCGCCGGCGTCGATCATCGGGCACGCGAGGGCCGTCACGCCGATCCTGCCGGTCCCGCTCGAAGGCCCGGCGTACTTCGTCTCGCACGGCGGGGAAGCCTTCCCGAGTCTGATCATCGTGCTGCAGGGATACGGCGTGACCGTGGACCTCGTCGGCACGACGTTCATCAGCAAAGCGGGGATCACGAGCAGCACGTTCAAGACGGTTCCCGACGTTCCCGTCGGCACGTTCGAACTGACGCTTCCGCAAGGTCCCTACTCGGCGCTCGCGGCCACGGGAAATCTATGCACGTCGAAGCTCGCGATGCCGACCGAATTCGTCGCGCAGAACGGCGCGGAGATCCACGAGTCCACGAGGATCGCCGTCGGCGGCTGTCCCAAGGTCAGGAGGCTGACCAGGGCGCAGAAACTCGCGGTCGCGCTCAGGGCGTGTCGCAAGAAAGCGAAAGGCCACAAGCGAGCCGCGTGCGAAGCGATGGCGCGCAAACGCTACGGCCCCATCAAGAAGGCGAAGAAGGGGGCGGTGCGCAAGAAGAGATAAGGCCCGTGCAGCACGTTGATCGTCATGTGCCGTGCGGGCCGTCGGGGCCGCGCACGCTGAAAATTGCAACAGGGAGGAAGACTATGTTCTCGAGTATACGTAAACGCTTGAACGTGACAAATGTGGCGCTGGCGCTGGCGCTCGTGTTCGCGATGACCGGCGGCGCGTACGCCGCCAAACGCGTTCTGATCACATCGAAGAGCCAAATCAGCCCGAAGGTGCTCAAAGAACTGCAAGGCAAAGCCGGCCCGGCGGGTACACAGGGTCCCGCCGGCCCCGCCGGTCCCGCGGGCGCTGCCGGGGCGAAAGGTGATAGTGGGTCGCCTGGAGCGAAAGGTGAAAAGGGCGATACGGGTGAAAAAGGTGAAAAAGGTGAAAAAGGCGTCAACGGCTCGGCGGGAACGACGGGACCGAAGGGCGCTACGGGACTCGAAGGCTCGGAAGGGCCCCCCGGCGCCAAAGGTCTGACGGGCACCACCGGGCCCGAAGGCTCGCCGTGGACCGCCGGAGGCACGCTCCCGAGCGGCAAGACCGAGACCGGCGTGTGGGGCGCCGCTGGCGTCGCCGTGAACGTGTTCGGCGGGGTTTTCAAGGCGGTGGTCAGCCCGATCTCGTTTACGATCCCGCTGAAAGAAGCGCTTGCATCGTCAAAAGTGCACATCTTCAAGGTCGGGAAAAAAGGGACAGGCGCAGGCAGCGGATGTCCGACGGGCAGTGAAGCGGCGAAACCGGAAGCCGAACCCGGCAATCTCTGCATCTTCATGAGCTCTGAAGAAAATGTGGAAGAAGCGGCCGCATTTTCGATGGCGTCGGCATTCGAAGAAGGAGCGGGTAAGACGGGCAGCCTGATCGCGGTCGCTCCCGCAAGCGAAGCAAACAGCCTGGATGTTCAGGGCTCGTGGGCGGTGACGGCGAAATAACCACCTGACCGGTCTCGCCACTGCACGTTGCCCGCCCCATCTCCCTGGGCGCCGCCTCCCCTCCTCGGGCGGCGTCCAGGGCGCGGTCGCAAGGAGCTAATCTCTCGACGTGACCGGCCGCCTCAAAACCACGCGCAACGTGGCCATCGTCGCATCGATCGCCGCCGCCGTCTACTTCCTGCCGTCGGGCGGGCAGGTCGCGCACACGTTCGAAGCGCTGCTCTACATCGGCTTCGGCGTCGCGATCGGATATCTCGGGCTGCGCTTCTACCGCGAACACCGCGTCGCGCTGCACTCGCTCGGCGACCGCCACCGCGGGCTGCTGTACGGGGCGATCGCGCTCGGCCTGTTCCTGTGGATGTCCCACTCGCGCATGTGGAGCACGGGCATCGGCGAGCTGCTGTGGTTCGTGCTGCTCGCCGGCGTCGTTTACGCGCTGCTCGTTGTCTTTCGGCGCTGGCGCGCGTACTGATATTGGGGAGCCATGCCGCACGCTGGCCGATCGGAGATCCCGTCGTCTCCGGTCGGTCGGCTGACAGAGGGCCGCATGCGGCCCTGTCGCCGGTCGGTGCATGCACCGACCGGAACTATCCTCGACCACATGGCCACAGCGTCCTCCGACACGACGACCCACCCCGAGGGCTCGCCTGCCTCCAGCCTCGCCGCGCAACGGCGAGCGCTGCCCGACCAGCCCGGCGTCTACCTGTTCCGGGACGCCCGCCAGCGGGTCATCTACGTCGGCAAGGCCGTCTCGATCCGCAAGCGCGTCGCCTCGCACTTCACCAAGGCGCGGGTTCCCAGCAGTCCCGGCCACAACGAGATGGTCGCCTCGGTCGCCCACGTCGAGTGCGTGGTCGTCGCCTCGGAGGCCGAGGCGCTGCTGAGCGAGCAGGGGTTCATCAAGCAGTACCGCCCCCGCTTCAACATCCGCCTGCGCGACGACAAGTCCTATCCGTTCATCGCCATCTCCCTCGACGAGGACTACCCGCGCGTGTACTTCACCCGCGAGCGCCACCGTCCCGGCCGCGCCTACTACGGCCCCTACTCCAACGCCAAGCGCGTGCGCGCCACGCTGGAGGTGCTCGCGAAGGTGTTCATGTTCCGCTCCTGCACCGGCCCCGAGCCCGGTCGGCGCAGCGGCAGCCCGTGCCTGGACTACTACATCAAGCGCTGCACCGCCCCCTGCGTCGACCACATCTCCCGCGAGGACTACCGCGCGTCCATCGACCAGGTCGGCGACTTCCTGTCCGGGCGGTTCGTCGCGATCGAGCGCGACCTGGAGACCCGCATGCGCGCGGCCGCCGCGGCCGAGGAGTTCGAGCAGGCCACGCTCGAGCGCAACCGCCTGCGCGCCGTCCACTCGCTGCTCGAGCGCCGTCGCGTCGCCAACGCCTCGGCCGGCACCTTCGACGCCGTCGCCGTCGCGATCGACGGGCGCGAGGCCAACGCGCAGGTGTTCCAGATCCGCGACGGCGTGCTCACCGACCGGCAGTCCTTTTACCTCTCGAACGAGACCGAGCGCGGCGTCGCCGACGTGGCCGAGGAGTTCATGCTCCAGTACTACGCCGGTCACCTCTCGATCCCGGCGCTGATCGTCGTCCAGCGTGAGCTCGCCTCCAGCGCCGAGGTGCAGCCGCTGGCGCAAGCCCTCGCCGAGCGCCGCGACGGCCCCGTCGAGATCCGCCCGGCCGAGCGTGGGGAGAAGCGCCGCATCCTCGACCTCGCACACCGCAACGCGTTGCTCGCGCTCGATCAGGAGCGCCTGCGCGCCGAGCGCCGCCGCCAGACCCGCGTCGATGCGCTCGAGGGGCTGCAGCAGGCGCTCGGGCTGGACGCCCCGCCGATCCGCATCGAGTGCTTCGACATCTCCCACCTCGGCGGGACTCAGACCGTCGCCTCGATGGTCGTGTTCGAGGGCGGCGCGCCGCGCAAGTCCGACTACCGCCGCTTTCGCATCCGCTCGCTCCCGTCAGGCGCCTCCGACGACTACGCCGCGATGGCCGAGGTGCTGGCACGCCGCTACGCCCAGTGGGAGGCCCAGGCCGACATCTCTCCGCACGATTCCGACTACGACGCGAGCTTCGCCTCGCTGCCGAGCCTCGTCGTGATCGACGGCGGCGCCGGCCAGCTCGCCGCCGGGCTCGGTCCGCTGCGCGGGTTCCGCGCGCGTGGCGTGACGGTCGTCTCGCTGGCCAAGCGCATCGAGGAGGTGTTCATGCCCGGCCGGCGCACGCCGCTGGTGCTCGACCACTCCACGCCCGAGCTGCAGCTGCTCCAGCGCGTGCGCGACGAGGCCCATCGCTTCGCCATCACCCACCACCGCATCCGCCGCGATCGTGCGATGACCGCCTCGCTGCTCGACGACCTGCCCGGGATCGGCCCCGCCCGCAAGCAGGCCCTGCTCGCCCACTTCGGCTCGCCCGAGGCCGTGGTCGCCGCCTCGAGCGAGGAGCTGCAAGCCGTTCCGGGATTGCCCGCGAAGGTGGCCCGGGAGTTGCACTCGTCTCTGCATCGCGCAGGTTGAGGTCCGACCGGCGCATGCGCCGGTCGGCCGGGACGCACATGTGCGTCCCGGGGACACGCTGCATGCAGCGTGTCCGCTGTCGGCGCATGCGCCGACAGTCGGGGCGTGCATGCACGCCCCGAGCCAGGGCCGCATGCGGCCCTGGCCTCCTCAAGACAAACCGCGTGCACGAAAAGTGACACGATTGTCCGCCCAACCCGCCACAATCAGGGCACGATGGCCGTCATCAGGCCCCTCCGTCCCCTACGCGCGGCGAAGCCGGTCGTGGAGTCGCGCCTGCAGGACCTCGTCGTGATCACCGGCTTCTCCGGCGCGGGCAAGTCGACGGCGATGAACGTGTTCGAGGACGCCGGCTACTTCTGCGTCGACAACCTCCCGCCCGAGATGATCCGCTCGCTGGTCGAGCTGTTCGTGCACGGCGGCTCCCGGGTCGAGCGCGCGGCCGTCGTCTCCGACGTGCGCGGCGGCGTCTACTTCGAGGCATTGCGCGCCGTCGTCGACGACCTCGACGCGCTCGGGCTCAGCCACCACGTGCTGTTCCTGGAGGCCGCCGAGCAGACGCTCGTCACCCGCTACAAGGAGACCCGTCGCCGCCACCCGCTCGCGCCCGAGGGCAGTGTCGCCGCGGGCGTGGCGGCCGAGCGCGCGCTGCTGGAGCCGCTGCGCAGCCGCGCCGACCTCGTGATCGACACGACCGGCATGTCCACCGCGATCCTGCGCGGGCGCATCGCTGATGAGCTCCTGCCCCGCCAGACCGCCGGCCGCCTCGCCGTGACGTTCATGAGCTTCGGCTTCAAGCACGGTCCCCCGCGCGAGGAGGACCTGGCGTTCGACGTGCGCTTTCTGCCCAATCCCCACTACGAGCCCGGGCTGCGCGACCTCACCGGCCACGATGAGCGTGTGGTCGAGTACGTCGCGCGCGACGGGCGTCTGGACGAGCTGTACGTGCGCCTGCACGCGCTGCTCGACTTCCTGCTGCCCGAGTACGTAGCCGAGGGCAAGTCCCATCTCGTGATCGGCATCGGCTGCACCGGCGGTCGTCACCGCTCGGTCGCGATCGCCGAGCATCTCGCCGCGCGCTACCGCGAGAACGAGGACCTCGACGTGGCCGTCGCTCACCGCGACATCGACAAGGCCTCGCGGGCTCGCTGATAGCCTTCGCCGGGTACGCCGGGCGACGGAGCAGTGCTTTCGACGCCCGGCCTCGTTCATTTTCGCGCGACTAGGAGGCCGTGCACATATGGCGGTAAGGGTTCGTCTAGAGCTAGATTGTGAGGTCGAGCGGGTCGGGCCGTGGATGGCAGACGCCGGACACGAGCGTGGGCGTATCGGTAATACGTCGAGCATCATGGGTGGCGTATGACGCCGCAGAACGGCGGCCTCGAGCCGCAAGATGGTTCTCGACGGACCCTCAGGGTGGGCATCAACGGGTTCGGCCGCATCGGCCGCAACGTGTTTCGCGCTGCGCAGGCGCGAGCGGACGCGGGCGAGATCGAGTGGGTGGCGGTCAACGACCTGACCGACTCCGCCACGCTGGCGCACCTGTTGCACTACGACTCGATCCTCGGCCCCTACCCCGGCGAGGTCCACGCTCGCGACGGCGCCATCGAGGTGGATGGTCGGGAGCTGCTAGTGCTCGCCGAGCGCGATCCCGGCGCGCTGCCCTGGGGCGAGCTTGGGTGCGACGTCGTGATCGAGTCGACCGGCCTGTTCACCGACCGCTCCAGCGCCGCCGCCCATCTGGAGCAGGGCGCGAAGAAGGTGATCATCTCAGCGCCCGCCACCGATCCCGACGCTACGGTCGTGCTGGGAGTGAACTTCGAGGAGGTTTATGACCGCTCTGCGCACGACGTCATCTCCAACGCCTCCTGCACGACCAACTGCCTGGCTCCGGTCGCCCGCGTGATCAACGACACCGTCGGCATCACCCACGGTCTGATGACGACGATCCACGCCTACACCGCCGATCAGCGCCTGCAGGACCTGCCGCACAAGGATCTGCGCCGCGCGCGCGCGGCCGCGATCAACCTGATCCCCGCCTCCACCGGCGCCGCCAAGGCGATCGGCTTGGTGATACCCGAGCTGCAGGGCAAGCTGCACGGGTTCGCCGTGCGCGCGCCGGTCCCCACCGGCTCGGTCGTCGACCTGACCGTCGAGTGCGCGCGCGCCACGAGCGTGGAGGAGATCAACGGCGCCCTGCTGGCTGCCTCCAAGTCCGGTCCGCTGGCCGGGATCATGGCCTACACCACCGATCCGATCGTCTCCAGCGACATCGTGCGCTCGCCCTTCTCCTCGATCGTAGACTCCTCGCTGACCGCCACGATCGACGGCACGATGCTGAAGGTCGTCGCCTGGTACGACAACGAGTGGGGCTACTCCAATCGCCTGGTCGACCTCGTGCAGCGGGTGCTGTGATCCGGTGAGGACCCTTGACGATCTCGACGTGCGCGGGCGGCGGGTGCTCGTGCGCGTCGACTTCAACGTGCCGCTCGGCGCCGGTCCCGATGGGACGCCGATCGTCGCCGACGACACTCGCATCCGAGCGGCGCTGCCGACGATTGAAGAGCTGCGCTCTCACGGCGCCCGCCTGGTGCTCGTCTCACATCTGGGGCGTCCCCACGGCGCCATCGTGCCCGAGCTCTCGCTCGCCCCGATCGTGGCGCGGCTGTGTGAGCTGACCGACGCTCATGTGGGACTGGCCCCCGCGGTGGTAGGCGATGACGTGCGCGCCCTGACCGAAGAGCTGAACGACGGGGAGATCCTTGTGCTGGAGAACATCCGCTTCCAGCCGGGCGAGACCGCCAACGATCCCGAGCTGGCGCGGGCCCTCGCGGACCTCGCCGACGTGTACGTCGATGACGCGTTCGGCGTAGCCCACCGCGCGCACGCGAGCACCGAGGGGGTGGCGCGCCTGCTGCCGAGCGCGGCGGGACGGCTGCTCGAACGCGAGGTCCGCGCCCTGACCAAGATCCTGGAGAATCCGGCGCCGCCGTTGGTCGCGGTGATCGGCGGCTCCAAGGTGGCGGACAAGATCGCCGTGATCGACCGCTTTCTCGCGCAGGCCGATGCCGTGCTGATAGGCGGCGCGATGTGCTTCCCGTTCCTCGCCGCGCAGGGGCACGCGGTCGGGGACTCGCTGTGTGACGAGCATGACATCGTCCACGCCCGCCACGCCCTGGAGCAGGCTGCCCGTACCGGCCAGGCGCGTTTGTGCCTGCCCGTCGATCTGGTGATAGCCGAGCGTTTCGCCGCCGACGCGCCTCGCCGCACGCTGGACGGCCTGGAGGTGCCCGACGGCTGGATGGGTCTGGACATCGGTCCCGCCAGCGCCGTCGCCTACGCGCGCGAGATCGCTCAGGCGGGAACGGTGTTTTGGAACGGTCCGATGGGCGCGTTCGAGCTGGAGCCGTTCGCGGCCGGCACGCGCGCGGTCGCCGAAGCGGTGGCCACGGCGCCCGGGACGACCGTGGTCGGAGGAGGGGATTCCTCGGCGGCGCTCACCCAGTTCGGTCTCGAGCACACCGTAGACCACCTCTCCACGGGTGGGGGCGCGACGCTCGAGCTCGTGGAGGGTCATAAGGCGCTGCCCGGGTTGCAGGTCCTTGACGGGGCGGGGGTTGCCTGATGGCCCGCACCCCGCTGATCGCCGGCAACTGGAAGATGTACAAGACCGAGGCGCAGGCCGAGTCATACATCCAGGCGCTGCTGACGTGCTGGCCGATCTCCGATCGGTCCGCCGTCGAGGGCGTCGACGTGGCGATCTGCGTGCCGTTCACCGACCTGCGCGCGATGGTCGACTCCGCGCGCGGCTCGCGCGTGGATGTGTATGCGCAGAACATGCACCCCGAGCCCGAGGGCGCCTACACCGGAGAGATCTCCGCGCCGATGCTGTCCGAGCTCGACGTCCACGGCGTGGTGCTCGGCCATTCCGAGCGCCGTCAGCTGTTCGGCGAGACCGACCGCGCGCTCGCGGCCAAGCTCCCGGCTGCGCTGGACGCCGGCCTCGCGCCGATCCTGTGCGTGGGGGAGACCGAGTCCGAGCGCGACGCGGGCGACACCGAGCGCAAGCTGCGCCAGCAGATCCGCGACGATCTCGCCGCCGTGCCCGACGAGCGCCTGGCGGAGGTCGTGATCGCGTACGAGCCGATTTGGGCGATCGGCACCGGCCGCGTCGCCATGCCCGAGCAGGCCCAGGAGGCGATCGGCTTCATCCGCGCGCTCGTCGGCGACCGCGACGCCGGGGCGGCCGAGCGCGTGCGCATCCTCTACGGAGGGTCGGTCAAGCCCGAGAACGCCGCCGAGCTGCTCGCCTTGCCCGACGTCGACGGCGCGCTCGTGGGCGGCGCCTCGCTGGACGCGACGTCGTTCGCGCAGATCGTGGCCGCCGCGCAGCGATGACCGCCGCCGCGGGCTCCGGCATCCCACTCGCGCCGAGCGTCTGCCTGGTCGTGCTCGACGGCTGGGGTCTGGCCGAGCCCGGTCCCGGCAACGCGATCTCGCTGGCCCGTACGCCCGTGTTCGACGGTCTGTGGGATACCTGCCCGCACACGACCCTGCTCGCGTGCGGTCGCGCGGTCGGCCTCCCGGACGGCCAGATGGGCAACAGCGAGGTCGGCCACCTCAATCTCGGCGCAGGCGCGGTCGTGCGCCAGGATCTCGTCCGCATCGACGACGCGATCGCCGATGGCTCGTTCGCCGCGAACCCCGTGCTAGGGGCCGCGCTGTCGGGCGCCGGGCGGGTGCACCTGATCGGGCTCGTCTCGGACGGTGGCGTGCACTCCTCGCTCGCGCATCTGCTCGCGCTCATCGCCTGCGCTCGTACGCCCCACCTGACGGCCGGGGGGATCGGGGGGGCTCTTACCGACGGGCAGGCCCGCGCGAAAAGCGAGAGCGGCGAGCGCAAAGACGTGATCGTGCACGCGTTCACCGACGGCCGCGACACGCTGCCTCACGGGGGCGCCGGCTTCCTCGCCGAGCTGGATGCCACCGAGGGCGCGCGCGTGGGCTCGGTCGTGGGCCGCTACTGGGCGATGGACCGCGACCGGCGCTGGGAGCGCACCCAGCGGGCATACGACCTGCTCGTCCACGCGCGCGCTCCGCACAGCGCTCATAGTGGCGAGGATGCCGTCCGGGCCGCGTACGAGCGGGGGGAGACCGACGAGTTCGTCGAGCCCACCCTCGTCGGGGCCGACGCCGAGATACGTCCCGGCGACAGCGTGATCGCGTTCAACTTCCGTCCCGACCGCATGCGCCAGCTCACGCGCGCTCTCGCCGAGCCCGGCTTCGCGGAGGTCGATCGCGGCGGCGCCGAGCCGCTGGCGCGATACACGACGCTGACCGAATACGAGGAAGGCTGGCCCTACCCGGTGGCGTTCGCCCCGGAGCGTCCCTCGACCACGCTCGCCGCGACGATCGCGCACGCCGGCATCCGCCAGCTGCACGTCGCCGAGACCGAGAAGTACGCGCACGTGACGTACTTCTTCAACGGCGGCGTGGAGGCGATCCAGCCCGAGGAACGCCGCGAGCTGGCGCCCTCACCGCGCGACGTCCCCACCTACGACCATGCCCCCGAGATGAGCGCCGCGCAGGCCGCCGCGGCGTTCGTGCGCGGCTGGCGCGAGGATCGTCCCCGGTTCGGGGTCATCAACTTCGCCAACGCCGACATGGTCGGCCACACCGGCGTCATCTCCGCGGCCATACGCGCTGTGGAGGCCGTCGACGAGTGCCTGGGAGAGGTCGTCTGCGCGGTGCGCGAGTCCGGCGGCGTATGCGTGATCACCGCCGACCACGGCAACGCCGACCATATGATCGAGCCCGACGGCAGCCCCAACACCGCGCATTCGCTCAACCCCGTCCCCCTGATCGTCGTCGGACATAGCGACGACGACGAGGGGCTCGCGCTGCGCACGGACGGGGGCGTCCTGGCCGACGTCGCCCCGACCGTGCTCGAGCTGCTCGGCATCGAGCAGCCGGCGGCTATGACCGGACGCTCGCTGATCGACCGCGCTGGCTGAGCGCCCCCGGTCGTGCACGCACCGGGAGCCGGACACGGACGCTCGGCCGCCCGCCATGCTCGCCGGCCGAACCGGTGAGCTGATAAACATGGCCGCGATGGATCGCTCCCGCACGCTGCTCGGCGCGTTCTTCGTCGGCGCCGGCATCAACCACTTCATCATCCCCCGCACTTACGAGTCGATCGTGCCGCCGAGCATGCGCGACGACGCCGCGCGGCTGGTCGCGATCAGCGGCGTTGCCGAGATCGCGGGCGGTCTCGGGGTGCTGCTGCCCCGCACCCGGCGACTCTCCGGTCTGGGCCTGGTCGCGCTGCTCGCGGCCGTGTTTCCAGCCAACCTGCACATGGCCCGCGAGCCCGACCGCTTCCCCCGCATCCCGCGCTGGGCGCTGTATGCGCGGCTGCCGCTGCAGCCTCTGATGATGCGCTGGGTCTGGCGCGCTACGCGAGCGTGAGCGCTCGCACGCCCGAGATCGACCCCTGACGCTGCTATGTTCGACTGAGCAGGGTTTTCGTATCGATTGTCATCATGTCGACCGCGACCGCAGTCAAGATTCCACCAGGGGAGCAGGAGTCTCTCAGCGAAGGCGAGCTCCGTGCGTGGCGCGGGCTGCTACGCGCTCACGCGTGCCTGGCCAAGCGTCTCGACGCCGAGCTGGAGCGCGAGCACGGGCTGCCGATGACCTCCTACGAGGTGCTCCACCATCTCGACGACGCGGGCGTGGGGCGGATGCGCATGTGCGACCTCGCCGAGCAGGCCCAGCTGTCGCGCAGCGGGCTCACCCGGCTGGTCGATCGACTGGAGCGCGACGGGTTGCTCGAGCGCTGCTCCTGTGAACACGACGCGCGCGGCTCATATGCCTGTCTCACCGATCTGGGCCGCGAACGGCTCGCGCGGGCGCGCACCACGCACCTGGCGGTCGTGCGCGAGCACTTCTTCTCGCGCTTCTCCGAGCCCGAGCTGGGAGCGCTCGCGGACCTGTGGGACCGCATCGCGCCGTGCGTCGCCGGCAACGGCAACGGCAACGGCAACGGTGTCGGCAACGGCACCGGCCACGGCTGCTGAGGGGTACGCGCGACCACGCGTCTCCGCCGCGCGACCCGGGTGTGGCGGCTTTACGGTTCGCTCGGCGGCACGTGCGTCTCGACGCTCGGCGTCGACTCCCCCCGCTTGAACTCCTCGCTCAGCCGACGTCGATGCCGACGGTGGGCCAGCAGCGCCCCACCCGCGGCGATCGCCACCGCCACCAGCCCATAGATGCCGAACGTCTCGATCGCGTTGCCGGCGGCGTGGCCGAGGAAGTAGGCGAGCAGGCCGATGGCCGTAGCCCAGCAGATGCCCCCGAGCGCGTTCCAGAAGACGAACGACCGCCAGCGCATGTGCGTTGCGCCGGCCAGCCATGAGGCCCACACGCGCAACCCGAGCACGAAGCGCCCAAGGAACACGGCCTTGGGTCCGTGACGCTCGAAGAACACCTCTCCGTTACGCAGAGCCTGCAGCCGCTGATTCTGGAAGCGCCCGGGTCGTTCCAGCAGCCAGCGGCCTCCTCTGCGGCCGATCAGATAGCCGATATTGTCGCCCACGATCGCGCCGGCCGCGGCAATCGCGATCACGAGCTCGATCTGGAGTTTGCCTCCGCTGGCCAGGATCGCCGCGGTGATCAGCGCCGTCTCGCCGGGAATCGGCACACCGCTGGACTCCGCCATCACCGCCAGGAACAGCAGCGGGTAGCCGAACGTTTCGACGAGATGGCTGACATTGACGATCGCGGCGAGCATGGGCGGGCGCTGCTGCTCCTCAGGGTTCGGCGTGGACCCCTCAGGTCAGCGTCACGATAGATGGTGGCCGACGCGGGTCCGTAGGATGCCCGACGGTGTCCGCCTTCACGATCACCGCCCGCGACGCGTCCTCGCGTGCTCGCGCGGGTGTGTTGAGCACGGCACACGGCGATGTTCGCACACCCGCGTTCACACCGCTGGCGACGAAGGCGACCGTCAAGGGGCTGCTGCCCGAGGAGGTCGCCGCGCTCGGGTACGACATGGTGCTCGGCAACACCTTTCATCTGCTGCTGCGTCCCGGGCCAGAGTTGATCGAGCGCTTCGGCGGGCTCGGCCCGTTCATGGGCTGGTCGGGGCCGACGATCACCGACTCCGGCGGGTTTCAGGTGTTCTCGATGGGTCACGGCACCGTCGCCGAGGAGATCAAGGGCCGCGCCCGCGGCCGTCCGGGGGAGCGCGAGGGGGCGATTCTCGAGATCGACGAGTCCGGTGTGCGCTTTCGCTCCTATGTCGACGGTCGCGTTCGTTTCCTCTCGCCCGAGGACTCGATGGCCACGCAGGCCGCTCTGCGCTCGGACGTCGCGCTCGTGTTCGACGAGTGCACGCCCTTTCACGTCGATCGCACCTACACCCAGCGCTCGACCGAACGCACCCACCGCTGGCTGCAGCGCTGCCTGCGCTGGCACGCCGAGCACGGTCCAGATCAACAGCTCGTCTACGGGATCGTGCAGGGCGGGGTATACGAGGACCTGCGCCGCGAGTCCGCCCAGCTGATCGGCTCGAGCGCTTGCGATGGCATCGCGATCGGCGGCTCGCTCGGCTCGGAGAAGGCGCAGATGTATGAGGTCGTCTCCTGGGCCACCGCCGAGCTGGGTGGCGCGCTCGAGGATCGCCCCCGCCACCTGCTCGGCATCGGCGAGGTGGACGATCTGATTGCCGGCGTGGAGCTTGGCATCGACACGTTCGACTGCGCCATGCCCACCCGCCTGGGGCGTCATGGCACCGCGCTCGTGCCCGACCCCGACGCGCGCTGGCGTCTGGATCTGACGAAGGCCGGTGTGCGCGACTCGCCCCAGCCGCTGCTCGAGGGCTGCGCCTGCCCGGCCTGCTCCAAAGGGTTCTCGCGCGCCTACCTCAGCTACCTGGCCCGCGCCGGCGAGCTGACCGGCACGCGCCTGATCACGATGCACAACCTCGCGTTCCTTGCTCGGCTGATGGGCGATCTGCGGCAGGGGATCGTCGAGGGGCGGCTGGGCGAGGTGACCGCGCGGTGGCGCGCCGGAGAATTCCATCCCAAGTGATGCGTACTTTGGGTAGTGGCATTCCGGTGTGGTGTAAGGGCAACATGGACAACCGTCAATTGTCAGATGCCGGTTCGAGTCCGGCCGCCGGAGCCATAGTTGAAGGCGACGGGTAAGGCTGATAGCCTGCTGGATAATTGACGGTTGTCCAGCCCGAAAGGGCAGCAGCATCCGAGGGGCCCGCGTGAGCGGGCCTTTCGCCTGTCTAGAGCCTATTTCGTGTTTTCGCTGACCAGCTGTTTGAGCGCCACCGAGGCCTGTTCGACGTCGTTGTAGACGACGTTGCGCAGCACGACCCTCGTGGGCGCGGGCGCGGTGATCGCCACGATCGCGGCGATCACGCCCACGAGTGCCAGCAGCCCTAGCAACGCCGTCGCCAGGCGCCTGGGTCCACGGCTACGCGAACTGGAGGACGGGGTGGGGGCGGGCCGCGCGCTTGTGTCTGGGGCGACGGCGCTTCGCGCCGGTCCCCTCCGCGGCTGACGCGGCGCGACCGTGGGCTTGGCCCCGGCGCCGCTCGATCCGCGGGCGCCGCCGCTCAGGACGCTGGTTGCCTGCGTGGCCTGCTGGGCCCCGCCCCGGCCCGCCGAGCGACTCGTGGCGGGTGACTCCAGCGGCGAGATCCCGTCCGCGCCGTCGCTGATCGCGCGGCCCATCTCGCGCGCGGTCTGGTAGCGCTCGCGGGGGTCCAGCGCGAGCGCGAGCGCGATCGCCTCGGCCAGCTCGGGCCCGACCGCGGCGACGAGCGTGTCGAGCATCGGCGGCTCCTCGCGCTGCTGCTTGAGCGCCAGCTCCGTCAGCGACGTCGCCTCGTACGGCAGTCGCCCGGAGATCAGCTGATAGGCGACCACTCCGAGCGCATACAGGTCCGCGCGCGGACCTGCCTCCTCGCCCCGCGCCTGCTCAGGCGCCAGGTAGGCGGCGGTGCCCAGCACCGAGCCGACCTGTGTGATGCTCGACTGCTCGGTCGCCTTGGCGATGCCGAAGTCCGCGAGCTTGACCTCCCCCTCGCGCGCACGCAGCAGGTTGCCGGGCTTGACGTCGCGGTGCACCACCCCGTGACGGTGGGCGTAGTGCAGGCCTTCGCACGCCTGTTCGATGATCGCCACCGCCTCGTCCACCTGCACCCAGCCGTCGTCGCGCAGGATCTCCGCGCAGGACTGGCCCTCGATGTACTCCATCACGATGAAGTGCCTGCCCGACTGTTCGTCCAAGCCCGAGTCGAATATCTGCACGATATTCGGGTGCACGAGCCGCGCGGCGGCCTGCGCCTCGCGCTGGAACCGCGACACGAACGTCGGATCGTCCGCCAGATGCTCAGCCAGCAGCTTCGCGGCGACACGCCGTTCCAGGCGCATGTCGAACGCGAGATGCACGGTGGACATCCCGCCGAACCCGAGCCTGCCCTCCAGACGGTAGCGCCCGGCGATGATGTCGCCGTCGTTCACGCCAGTCGCTCCAGCTCACCGGTATCCGCGGCGCCTGCGCGCGCGCGAGGGGCATACGTCGTCCGCGAGCGGCTCATTTCCCCCCTTCCTGCACCCCGGCGCCGCCCGATTCTCCGACGCCCGCGCCACCCCCGGGCTGGGCTTCGCCGCCGGGCGCCACCGTGCCGCCACCATTGTTCGGGGGCGTGGTCTGGGTTGGCGTTGTTGGGGTCGTCGACGTGCGTGTCGTCGGTGTGGTGGTGGATGTAGTCGTCGGTGTGGTTGTGGTCGTGGTGGTCGTCGTCGTGCGCGACGGCGTGGTCGTCGTGGCCGTCTGCACGAGCGGTTGCGCGCACAGGGCGAGCGCGCGTTCGCGCAGGTTGGAGATGCCTTCGCTGAGCCTGCGATGCAGGCCGGGGTCGATCGTGGCAGGCAGCGCGGCGAAGTCCTGCTCGGTCTTGTTGATCGCTTCGGTCGTCGCCGTGCAGTCCCCGCCCCCGGCCCGCGCGGCCTGTGCGACCGCTTCAAAGTCGCTCTGCAGCGGCCCCGCGTTGGCGATCGGGATCAGGCCCCTGCCGGAGCTGCCGCAGGAGACGAGCACGATCGCGACCGCCACCCCCAGCAGTCCGGCCGCGAGCAGGCGCGCTCCCGTCGCCCAGGACGGCTTTTGCGAGGAGATGTCTCCGTGCATGGTCACTGACCGTACTCCAGCCGCTCCGCGAGCGAGTCCGGCAGGCGCGCGGCGCGGATCGCGGCGGCCGCGCCCGCGACGTCATAGTCGGTGCGCTGAAACGAGGCGGTCAGCCCGTCGAGGTCCAGCATCAGCCATGACGCGCGCGGGTCGCCGTCGCGCGGTTGGCCGACGCTGCCGGGATTCAACAGCCATTCCCCGCCGGCGATGTCCAGCTGAACGCCCTCCCGTCGCGGTTCGCCGCTGGCCGGCTCCCCTTCGTGTCGCACGAACGACAGCGCCACGTGCGAATGGCCGATCAGGCAGACGCGGCTGGTCTGCCTGTCCAGGCACAGCTCCGCGAGCAGCGCGGACAGCACGTACTCCCACACCGGGTCGCGCGGGCTTGCGTGATACAGCCCGATCGGACCCTCCTGCCCCTGCGGACGCAGTCCTGTCAGGAAGTCAAGGTGCTCTGAGGAGATCACCTCCTGGGTCCACTGCGCCGCGAGGCCGGCCCCGCGGGAGAACTCCTCGAAGGAAATCTCACCCGTGACGGCGAGATCGTGGTTGCCGGCCAGGCACACGGCGGCGTGCTCTGAGGCGAGCGCCACGCACGCGTCCGGCTCGGCGCCGTAGCCGACCAGGTCACCGAGGCACCACAGCTCCGAGGCGTCGCTCGCCGCGATCGCCTCCAGCACCGCCTCGAATGCGTGCCGATTGCCATGGATGTCGGAAATGACCGCGACCTTCATCGTCGTCCGCCGCGCACCGCGGGTGCGCGGCCCGGCCCTACTCCTCCGCGTCCCCCGCCTCGGCGCCGCCGTACTCGGGTAGGTTCTTGATGCCCTCGCGGGTTCGCCACTTGGAGTAGTTGTCCTCCATTGCGTCGATCAGCTCGCGCATAAATCGCGGGGAGAGGTTGACGCGCGCAACGACCACGCCGGGCACCTCCTCGGACTCGACCTCGTGGTCGACGCGCGCGAAAGTGACCGTGAACTCGTAGTCGGAGTGGCTGACGTTCGCGAAGTTCGCGTATACGCCCCCCATTATCTCGGGGGAGAGATGTATGTTTATGTGGCGCTCTGCGCCTGGGTCTTGGTCGTTCACGTAGTTAGTATCCCAATCTGTGAGTCAGATGCATGCGACGGGTGTCAGCAGCCCTGTGGACGACCTGCGCGAGGCGGTCCTGGCGGGCGCGTCGGCGCTCGCCGGCGCCGAGGGCGCCGGCGGGGGCTCGGGTCTTGGCAGGCCCGACGCGATCGTACTCGAGCGTCCGCCCAAGGCCGATTTCGGCGATTATGCGACGAACGCGGCGCTGCTGCTCGCGCCGTCGCTGGGGGTGCCGCCGCGCGCTGTCGCCGAGCGTCTCGGCGCCGAGCTCAAACGCCGGCTGGGCGAGCGACTGCAACGCTTCGAGGTCGCCGGACCGGGCTTCCTGAACCTGTTCCTGGCCGACTCCTGGCTGCGGACCGCGCTCGCTCGGGTGCTCGGCGGGGAGGAGGCGTTCGGCGCCGGCGGGGCGCAGCCGCCGGAGCGTATCCTCGTGGAGTTCGTCTCGGCCAATCCCACCGGGCCGATGCACGTGGGCCACGCCCGCAACGCGGCCTACGGGGATTCGCTGGCGCGTGTTCTCGCCTTTCGCGGGCACGAGGTCGAACGCGAGTTCTATGTCAATGACGCCGGCTCGCAGGTGCGCGCCCTCGGCGAGTCGATTCGCGCCATCGCGCGCGGCGAAGAGGTTCCCGAGGGTGGCTATCGCGGCGACTACGTCCGCGAGCTTGCCGACGAAATCGCCGGCGCCGCGACGCTTGACCCCGGCGAGCTCGGTCGCGCGGCGGTCGGCATGATGATTGCGCGGATGCAGTCGACGCTGCGGTCTTTCGCCGTCCAGGGCTTCGATCACTGGCAGTACGAGTCCGCGCTGCACGCGGGCGATCAGAGCCCTGTAGCGCACACGCTCGCGACCCTCGAACAGCACGGTCACACCTATCGCGCCGACGGCGCGTTGTGGCTGCGCACCACCGACTACGGCGACGACAAGGACCGCGTGCTCGTGCGCTCCTCAGGGGAGCACACCTACTTCGCCTCGGACATCGCCTACCACCAGGACAAGCGCGAGCGCGGCTTCGAGCGCCAGATCGACGTGTGGGGCGCCGATCACCACGGCTACCTGCCGCGGATGCGGGCCGCCTACGCCGCCCTCGGCGGCGACCCCGAGCACCTGGAGATGCTGACCATGCAGCTCGTCCATCTCGTACGCCGCGGCGAGCGCGCGCAGATGTCCAAGCGCGCGGGCGAGTTCGTCACGCTCGAAGACCTCGTCTCCGAGGTCGGCGTCGACGCGGCGCGCTGGTTTTTGCTGTCGCGCTCGCACGACACCACGATCGACCTCGACCTCGACCTCGCGCGTGCGCAGTCCCGCGAGAACCCCGTCTACTACGTCCAGTATGCGCACGCGCGCATCGTCTCGGTGCTCGCCCTCGCGGGTCCCGAGCGCGTGGCCGGGGCGCTGGAGGAGGCGATGCGCGAGGTCGTCGACGAGACGGAGGGCGCGGCCGAGACAGGGGAGGGGGATGATGGGTCTCTGCATCCATCGGAGCGCGCCCTGATCAAGCGGCTGCTCGCCTTTCCCGGCGAAATATCCGAGACGGCCCAGCGGCGCGCGCCGCACCGGATCGCGACTTACGCGCTGGAGCTTGCCCAGGACTACACCGCCTTTTACGATGCCTGCCGCATCGTCGGCGCCGACCGTCCGACCGAGCTGCCGGCGGGCCAGGCGAACGTCGAATCGTTGCGGCTGGCACTGTCGGTCGCGGCACAGCGCACGATCGCACGCTGTCTGGATCTGCTCGGGGTCACCGCGCCCCTGCAGATGTGAACGCCTAGCGGTCGAACCGCGCTAGGTCGGCGTCCAGGCGGGCCGTCTCGGCGGCGCTGAGCGCCGGCGTCGCCGGTAGGTCTGACCCGCGCCGCGCGCGTCTTCGCCAGCGGGGCAGCAGCAGCGCGAGCATTGCCGCCAGGATGAGCAGGGCGGCCAGCGGCACCAGGTAGGCGGCCAGGTCGAACCCGTGCGCGCTCGGCAGGCCGAGCGCGGTCGGACCGTACTGGCTGACCAGCGCGCGTTCGATCTGCGACTCGGTCTTGCCTTCAGAGATCAAGCCCCTGATAAACACCCGCTCGCGGTCGGCCTGCGGCGACTCCGCGACGATCAGCGGGATTTTGCACGTCACGCACATCACCCTGCGTTCGATCGCCGGCAGCGATGCGCGCGGTGTGGCGGCGGTAGCCAGACCGGCAACCGCCGCGAGCGCCCCGACCGCGCAGATCGCGGCGAGCACACCGGGAATCGCGCGAGGACCCCTCACGAGCTGCTTTCCGCGAGCTTGATCGCGCTGCTCAGGAACGCCTGGTCGATCTCGCCCCTGGAGATCGCCACGATGCCGCCGTCGCGGTCGATCACGAAGCTCTCCGGGAGCTGGTCGGTGCCGTAGGCGTGGGCGAATTCGCCGGTCGTGTCGCGCAGGTTCGGATAGGTGATGCGGTGTTCGCGCACGAACGTCTGAGAGTCGGTCGAGGCGTCGAGATAGGTCACACCGAGCACGGTTCCATCGTGTTGCCGCAGTTGGCTCTGGGCGCGCTCCAGCAGCGGCGCCTCGGTCTGGCAGGGCACGCACCACGACGCCCAGAAGTTGAGCACGACCACCTTGCCCCTGTAAGCGGCGAGCGAGTCGCCGGCCCCGGCCGCCGCGCCGGACAGCACGGGCAGCGTGCGTGTGGCCTGCGGCGCCGCGGGATGCCGTCCTTTGGCGACAGCCTCGTCGAGTGTGCGGCTGGCCGACTGCGTCGTCACGCCATACACCAGCAGCCCGATCAGGCAGGCGCCCGCCAGGCAGACGATGATCGGCAGGACGCGGCCACGCACGGGCTTCAGGATAGATGGCGGGCTCAATCCCATGTCCGATACGCCTGGAGGGCGCGGTCCAGGGTCTAAGATCTCCCCCTGCGCGGTGGTAGCTCAGTTGGTAGAGCGCGAGCTTCCCAAGCTCGAGGTCGCGGGTTCGAGGCCCGTCCGCCGCTTCAGAGGAATAGAGCCAAATTCGGCTCTGCAGTTGGTCTTCCGGCGTGTGCGGGGCGACTGGTACAACCCTACGGTCGTGCTGGCGAGTTCACCATGCAGAGACGACTTGGGAGATCACTGAGAGCGGGTTCGTACCGAGTCTGCTAACGGCGTGGCGCTTGTCAACCGTTCAGCCGGCGGCCAGCGCCTGGGACGAGGCCCGAGGTTGACCGCGGCAAACGGGCGTCTGTCTTGCCGGCTCAGACTCCCAGGGATTGACCGAGGCGCCGAGCTGTGACAGACCTCGTTGCTCGGGCGTAGTCTCGGAATGGACATGGGACAGCCGGGGACTGCGAAGCGTGTTAGGACGAGGATGGTGAGATTGGTCTTGTGCAGCGCCGTCCTGGTCACGGTCGGGGGTTGTGGGCTGCCGGTAAGACCGAAGGCTGGTCGGAGACCCTCTATGCGCCGTTGGTATCGCCGCTCGCCGGTCCTCGGCAACTGTTCATCTCGATCGCGCTCGACGGCTCCAGACGCTACTCGGTACGGGTCGATGCGGTCGTCGCGTGGCATAGGCGTCGGCCTGCGAACTCGCTGGTGCCATGGCGGCGCGTCCTAAGGCGGCTACTGCCTTGTGGGCGATCCGAGCGTCGCGCGGGTAGCGAGTCTCGTGCCTTCACTGGCCGAGGATCGGGCTCTGGGATGTAACGAGACGAATAGTCCCGCTTCACCTGGCGCAAGCGCAACGTTCTCAGCGGTCTGCATCGAGCACGCATGGCCTGCGCGCCAAGCGGGTATCCGGCGGGTAGTGTCGTCCGGAGTGGTGTAGGAGCAAACGCTCGCGAAGCCAGCGAGCAAGGCCGAAGATGGAAGCGCGAATCGACATCATCACGCTCGCTGTAGCCGATCTGGAGCGGGCACTGGGCTTCTACCGAGACGGCCTCGGATTGGAGTCGCGTGGGGTGATCGGCACTGAGTTCCCCGGCGACGATGTCGAGCCGGCCGGGGCTATCGCGTTGTTCGAGCTGCGGAACGGGCTGCTCCTGTCACTTTACCCCCGCACCGAGCTGGCGAAGGACGCCAAGGTCCCGCTCGGTCCGCCGAAGACAGGCGAGTTCAGCATCGGACACGCGGTCGCAAGCAAGGCCGAGGTCGACGCCCTGCTCACCCAAGCCCAAGCCGCCGGAGCCATGCTTACCGACCGGCCGCACGACCGTCCATGGGGAATCTACTCCGGCTACTTTCGCGATCCTGATGGACACCTCTGGGAGATCCTCTGGAACCCACGGCTCGTCCGCCCTCAGGAGTAGTCGCATTCGTCAAAGAGTCAACGACAAGGTTAAGGAGGTAGGTGTTCGTGGCGAGATTCGTGACCATCGGGTATGGAGACCGCGCAGGGTACGACCGGACTGACCCCGCGATCCGCAACGCGGCCCATCAACACGACGATCGCCTACGCACGGAAGGAGCGTTGATGGGTATCGCCGGCCGGCCCGTGCAAGTGCGCAATCCCGACGGGGCGGGCGTGGACACCAGCGAGGGGCCGTTCCTGCGCTCGGATCTTCCAATCGCCGGGTTCGCGCTCATCGAGGCCTCCGATCTCGAAGCGGCGGTCAGCCTCGTCTCCAAGACCCCTTGTGCTGTTGCGCACGGTGTCGTCGAGGTGTGGCCACTGGACTCGACGCCGTAGGGTCTATCCCGGCCCGTCCACCGCGCGGATACGGCTGCCGCAAGCTGGTCGTGTGAGACGGGTGCGGCCGTGAAATCGCCGAGATGCGAGACGCGGTCAAGCACTCGCTCGCGTCCACAAGGCCGGGAGAGTGGCCTCTCCTACTCCGTGCGCGTGCTCTTGAGTGTTGAGCGGCGGCGCGGCGGCTTGTGGGCCGCTTGCTGCAGGGTCTCATCGGCGAGCAGCGAGTCGATGCGGCGGGCGATGTCATCGCGGATTGCGCGAACCTCATCCAGCGGACGGCCCTTGGGGTCGGGCAGGTCCCACTCGATATAGCGCTTGCCGGGAATGTAGGGGCACTCGTCGCCGCAGCCCATCGTGACGACGATATCCGCTTGCTCTGAGAGCTCGCGCGTGAGGATCTGGGGCCGCCGGCCCGATAGGTCGATGCCTAGCTCTTGCATCGCCTGCACGACCTCGGGATGGACATGCTCGGCGGGCGTGGTGCCGGCGGATAGGGCCGTGTGCCCTCCGGCGGTGGCGCGCTCGAACAGGGCTTGGCTCATCTGCGAGCGCCCGGCGTTATGCAGGCAGACGAACAGGACGCTCGCCATCGGCGGCCACTCCCTCGGTCGATTCGGCGGCGGAGGCAGCGAGCGACTTGGGGCCGCGCACGAGCTCGTAGGCGAACACGCCGACGGCGGCGCCGATCACCGGGCCGATCACGTAGACCCAAAAGCTGCTCCAAGTGCCGGAGGCCAGGGCTGGGCCGAAGGAGCGCGCCGGGTTCATCGAGGCGCCGGTGATCGGCCCACCGAACAGCGCATCGAGTCCCACGGTCCCACCGATCGCGATGGCGGCGGCGGCGCCGACCGCGCGCGTGTCCGTGGCGACGGCGGTGATGACGAACATCAGGAAGGCCGTCATGACGATCTCATAGACCAGGGCGGTCCCGTTGCCGACGCTCGGGAGCGTTGCCCCAAGGTGCGCGGGCTTGCTCGTCCACGCGGCGAGAAGCAGGAGGGCCGCCGCGGTCGCCCCGGTGAGCTGCGCCGCGATGTAGGCCAGCGCGTCGCGGATCGGGAAGTGCCGGGCGAGGGTGAACGCGATCGTGACGCTCGGGTTGTAGTGCGCGCCGCAGAGATGCCCGCCCGCGTAGATCATCGCCATGATCACCAAGCCGAACGTGAGGCTCACGCCGACACCGCCGATCGAGCCGGCGTGGGTTGTGTTGGTGATGATCGCTCCGCAGCCGGCGGTCACGAGCGCGAAGGTGCCGATCGCCTCCATGAGCGCGCGGCGGGCGAGGTTGGGACGCTTCATCGGACGAGCACCGAGAGCTTCATGGCGCGGATCGTATTACATCGACAGGCATTGGCCTTATTGATATAAGTAGATTGATGTTGGTCGATTTGGAGCTCGAGCCCAAGCAGAAGCGAGCGGCCGGTGAGCGCTGCTGCGAGCCCGTCGTCTACCCCGACGTTCAGCGCGATCATGCGCTGCGCATGGCCGAGGTCGCCAAGGCCCTCGGCGACCCGATCCGGCTGCAGCTCGTGGACGTTCTGCGTAAGCACGCCGGCAAGGTCTGCGTCTGCGAGCTCGTGCCGCTGTTCGACATCTCTCAATCCACGCTCTCCCATCACCTGAAGAAGCTCCGCGAAGCCGGGATCGTGGACTCCGAGCGGACGGGGCTATGGGCCTACTACTACGTGATCCCCGACGCGCTGAAGGAGCTAGTCGCATGGCTGGGCTGAGCACGACGGACACGACCGCTTGTCAGTCCCACAATGCCACTGGTCCCGCCATGTTGCTGCCGTAGGCGAAGTGCTGCACGGCGCTCACCCTCGGCGATGATCGGCGCCGGGATGCTCACAGCAGATGGTGCACCCGGTTGCGCAGCGACTCGTCGCTCGTGTGTTCCGCGAGCAGCTCAGACAGTGTCTGCACCCAGTGAGGCGTCGCGCCTTTACTGCGCGGCATCGTCGCGTCGAAGGTGAAGATCATCCCGTAGTGCTCGTCTCCCGCGGCCAGGAGCTGGTCGTGGATGGCCTGGAAGTCGGCGATGTCGTTTGTGACGATCGCTCGACGCTCTGTGGCCATCGCGCGGATGAGCTCACGATCGTCGCGACTTGCCAGGTCGGGCCGGTCTCGCTTGACGGCCTGTACGTCGTGTCCATGGTCTCGCAGTTCACGAGCTATCCGAGGGGAGATCATCTCGTCCAGCAGCAACCTCACGCGAGCGCCTGCTGCCGGCGTTCCCAGCGCTCGCGCTCGCGCTCGGCGATCGCCTGAGCATGCTCGATCCAGGCGTCGATCTCGTCCTTGTAGTCGGCGTAGTAGCGCAGGCAGGCATCCACGTGCTCGAATGGGATCTCCAGATACTCGGCGGCCTCCTCGACGGAGTTGTCGTTCTGCCTGATGGTGGAGATGACGCTCGCTACGTCCAATCGCGTTCCGAGCAGCGCCGGCCTGCGGCCGGCCTCGCCATCGCGGAAATAGATGAGCGGGTGCTCGTCGTGGCGCAGGCCCTCCTCGATGTAGCGCTCGGCCAGCGCGGTCTGAGGGGCGTGAGTCTCCTGGGCGCGCTGCTTCAGGCGCGTCACCGTGATGCGGTCGAAACGAAAGGCGACGCTCTGCTTGGTTGAGGGGGTGGCCATAGCTCAGTATGAGTATAGCGATGTATCGCAGAGTATTGCTATCTGCGTTATTGGCTGTCAGCCTACCCCTCGTCACCGACGATCATCAGCGCGAACCCGTCGTGGCCCTTGGCGCCTACCGTCTGGATGGCGGTGGCGGAGGCGTTGACCCGCGGCTCGGCCGCCACCAGCTCGTAGAAGCGCCTGACGCCCCTGATGACCTCATCGCCATGCTCCGAGTCGTATGCCTCGGGGTCGAGGATCGCGCCGTCGCGCACGACGTTGTCGCCGACGATCAGCGTTCCGGGTCGCGACAGCTTCAGCGACCACTCGAAGTAGCCGGGGTAGTTCTGCTTGTCGGCGTCGATGAAGATCAGGTCGAACGGACCGGCCCCCTCGACGTGCAGCTGGGGCAGGGTGTCGAGGGCCGCCCCGACGCGCAGCTCGACGAGATCCTCGACTCCGGCGCGCGCGATGTTGGCCCGGGCGACCTCGGCGAAGCGGGGCTCGTACTCCAGCGTGATGAGCCGCCCGCCCGCGGGCAGCGCCCGCGCGAGCCAGATCGTGCTGTAGCCGCCGAGCGTGCCCAGCTCGAGGATCGTGCGCGCGCCCTGTATCCGCGCGAGCAGTTCCAGCAGCTTGCCCTGGTTGGGCGTCACCGCGATCGGCGGCAGCCCCGCGGCGTCGCTGTCCTGGAGCGCCATCTCCAGCGCGGGATCGGCGGGCACGAGGTGGTCGGTGATGTAGCGATCGACCGCCGTCCAGCGCTCCAGCGGAGCGGGCTGTGGGGGCTGCGCGTCGGCCATCGACGCGCACGCTATCCGATGCGCGGCGACGACACGAGCTACCGTGCACTGAGCGATGCTCTCGATCCAAACCGACGCCGCGCGCAAGCGCTGGACGCTCGTCGCGTGCATCTTGGGTTCGGGGATCGTGCTGCTCGACGGGACGGTCGTCAACGTCGCCCTGCCCACGATCCAGCGCGCGCTCGGGGGCGGGCTGGCGGCGCAGCAGTGGGTCGTCAACGGGTATCTGCTGACGCTCGGCTCGCTGATCCTGATCGGGGGCTCGCTGGGGGACCTGTTCGGCGAGCGGCGCGTGTTCGCGATCGGCGTGTCGGGGTTCGGTGCCGCCTCTTTGATCTGCGCACTGGCGCCCAGCATCGGCGTGCTCGTCGCCGCCAGGGCATTGCAGGGTGTGGCCGGCGCGCTGCTCGTCCCCAGCTCGCTGGCGGTGATCGTGAACACGTTCTCCGAGTCCGAGCGGGGCGCGGCGATCGGCAGCTGGACGGCGTGGGGGGCGATCGCTGGCGTGCTCGGCCCGCTGGCCGGGGGCGAGCTGCTGGCGCTCGGGTCGTGGCGGTTGATCTTCCTGATGAACATCCCGCTGGTGATCGCGTGCGTGTCGCTGATCCTGGTAGCGATTCCCGCGAGCGCGCCGCGGGACGAGGACCCCGCACGCCCGGCTCGGCGCGTGGACTACACGGGCGCGATCCTGTGCGCGCTCGGGCTCGGCGGCCCCGTGTTCGCCCTGATCGAGCAGCCGCGCCTGGGCTGGTCCAGTCTCGCGGTGATCGTGCCGCTGATCGCGGGCGTGGCGCTGCTGGTGATGTTCCTGCTGTATGAGTCCCGCGCCCAGGGACCGATGCTGCCGTTGGGGCTGTTCCGGCGGCGCAACTTCTCGGCGGGCAACGTGGAGACGTTCGCGATGTACGCGGGCCTTGCGATCCTGTTCTTCTTCCTCGTCCTGTTCCTGCAGCAGATCGGCGGCTATACGCCGCTGAAGAGCGGGCTGGCGACGCTGCCCGTGACGGTTGTCATGTTCGTCCTCTCCCGCCGTTTTGGGGCGCTCGCGGACAGATTCGGCCCGCGCTTCTTCATGGGCGCCGGTCCCCTGCTCGCGGCGGCCGGGCTGCTGCTGTTCCAGCGCGTGGGCGTGAAGGCCGACTACGTCTCCGAAGTGCTGCCCCCGCTGCTCGTGTTCTCGCTCGGCCTGTCGATGACCGTCGCGCCCCTGACCGCCGCGGTGCTGGCGGGCTCAGAGCACCAGGCGGGCATCGCCTCGGGCGTCAACAACGCGATCGCGCGCGTCGCGGGGCTGCTGGGGACGGCCTCCGTCGGGGCCGTGATCGCCTCCTCGTTTGTCGCCTCGATGAACAGCCGCCTGCAAGACATCCCCCTCGGCGGCGCCGCGCAGGCGGCGGTGCGCGAAGCCAAGCGGCTGCCGCTCGGGCAGCCCGACGTCCACGGCGTGCCCGCCGCGCAGGCGCACGCCGTCAGCCTCGCCGCGCAGCAGGCCTCGCTGCACAGCTTCCATCTGGGCATGGCGATCGCCGCGGCGCTCGTCGCGCTCGGGGGCGTGGTCGGGGTCGCTGGGATTCGCAATCCGCAGGTGGACGTGCACGCCTCCGAATGCGCGGGCGGGCAGCTGGTGGGTGTGAGCAGTCCTGCAGAGCCAGACGCGGTCGCCCCGGCCGGGGCGACCGCCTGAGAGGGTTGGCCTTGTCCCGGTTGGGGGGTGTTGTCGGATCAGAGGGGTGTGGCGCGGAACCCTGAGAACGAGTCGGCGGCATGAGCGGCGCTTACAGCCGCGAGCTCGATCGTGCGGAGAGGGTCGTCATGCACGTCGAATTCAAGACCAGCCGGCGTGGGCGCGACGTCGTGGACTACTCGGTGGTGCTGGTCGTCAAACAGGAGGGTCGCACGGAGACGGTGCGCGTGTACGACGGCGCCCATGAGCAGAACGAGCTGCACCGGTACACGCGCGATGGTAGCAAGCAGGCCGCCGAGGTCTTCGATCGCGGTACTCTTGGCGAGGGCATGCGCGCCGCGATCGACGCGATCGAGCATGGCTACGACGAGATGGTCAAAGGATGGGATCCAGCATGAGCGCCGACAACGGCGATTCCCCCGTCGCGCGGGTGATGGACGAAGCGATCGAGCTTAACATCGAAGGACGCTCGCCCTATCCCAAAAGGGCCTCCTTCATCGATGCGGACGCGCCCAATGTGGGCGCGGAGATTCGTCGATCCGTCGAGGAGGGCTACGCGATCGTGCTCGTCTCGGCGGATGGCAGCACATGCACGCTCAGGCCAGAGCCTCGGAAGCTACGCCACCGAGTGAGCGGGCGTCTTCCGATACGACGCCGGCTGCGGTGACCGGCGCCGGCAAGGCTGTCGGAACCGGCTTGGCTATGGGTCTCTCACCATCCAGGCAGCCCGTGGGGATCAATCCCCAGCCGTACGAGGCTCAGGCGGGCTCGCTGGCGTAAGCGCGCATAGCCTCGATCAAAGGCCCGAGCCGCCGTCCGCGCTCGGTCAGGCGGTACTCGACCGTCGGCGGACTGGAGGGGATCACGGTTCGCTCGACCAGCCCGGCTGCCTCCAGGTCGCGCAACCGCTCGGAGAGCATGCGCGGGGATATCCCCGCGACGGCCTCGGCGAACTCGTTGAAGCGCAGCGCGCCGGTGAGCGCCGCGTAGATGATCGACAGCTGCCAGCGCCGCTCCAGCAGGCTCGCGGTTTCGCGGACCTCGACTGGAACGGGCTGGCAGCGGCGGGTGACGGGAGGACGCGATGACATCGCGATTGCCCTCTCTAGGAGGCGACCGGTGTAGCGGCGGCCTTGCGGCCGGGATCGACCCGTGCGGGCTCCAGCGCCCGGTCGAGCACCTCCTGGACGGTCATCACGGGATGGAAGGCCATCTGCTCGCGCACCTCCTCGGGGATCTCGTCCAGGTCGCCGCGGTTGCGCTCGGGCAGGATCACGTCGGTCAGGCCGGCGGCGTGGGCGGCGAGCGCCTTCTGCTTGAGCCCGCCGATCGGCAGCACGCGGCCTTGCAGCGTGACCTCGCCGGTCATGCCCACGGTGTGCTTGACCGGCCTGCCGCTCAGCAGCGAGGCCAGCGCCGTGACCATCGTCACGCCGGCTGAGGGACCATCCTTGGGGATCGCGCCGGCGGGGACGTGGACGTGGAACTCCTGCCCTTCGAACGCGCTCTCCTCGATGCCGAGCTCGTGCGCGTGTCCGCGTACATAGGAGAGGGCGATGCGCGCGGACTCCTTCATCACGTCGCCGAGCTGGCCGGTCAACACCAGCGCGTTGCCGGGCGCGGACTCGCCGGCCTTCATCGCGGTGGCCTCGACGAACAGCACGTCGCCGCCTGTCCCGGTCACCGCCAGTCCGGTGGCGACACCGGGCGTGGCCGTGCGCGAGGCGGACTCCTGGAAGAACCTCTGGCGTCCGAGCGCGTCGCGCACGGTCTCCAGGTCGATCTGCACGGGGGTCGCCTTCGCGGTCTTCGCGGCCTTGGTCTTCTTAGCGGCCTTCTTAACCTCGCCGTCGGGCACCTTGCCGTTGCTCTTCCCGGCTGACTTCCTGGCGTCGTGTGTGTCGGTCTCGGGTGCCCCATCGGCCTCATCGCTCTCGGCCTGGCTCTGAGCGGAGGCGATCTTCGTGGCGGTCTTGCGCAGCACCGTGCCGAGCTCGCGCTCGAGGTTCCTGACTCCGGCCTCGCGCGTGTACTCGGAGATGATCGTACGCAGGATCTCGTCGGAGATCTGCACCTCGTCCTCGCGCAGGCCGTTGCGGTCGCGCTGACGTGGCCACAGGTAGCCCTTGGCGATGGCGAGCTTCTCCTCGGAGGTGTAGCCGTCGAAGCGGATCACCTCCATGCGGTCCAGCAAGGGGCCGGGGATCGTGTCGGCGACGTTGGCGGTGGCGAGGAACATGACCTGCGAGAGGTCCAGCTCGACGTCGAGGTAGTGGTCGCGGAAGGAGTGGTTCTGCGCGGGGTCCAACACCTCGAGCAGCGCGGCCGAAGGATCTCCGCGCCAGTCCGCGCCGACCTTGTCGACCTCGTCGAGCAGGATCACCGGGTTCATCGTGCCGGCGTCGCGCAGCGCCCGCACCAGACGGCCCGGGAGGGCGCCGATGTAGGTGCGCCGGTGCCCGCGGATCTCGGCCTCGTCGCGCACGCCGCCGAGCGACATGCGCACGAACTCGCGCCCGGTGGCGCGGGCGATGGACTCGCCGATCGAGGTCTTGCCGGTGCCGGGAGGCCCGATCAGCGTCAGGATCGCCCCTGACTTGGGGTCGGCCTCGATGCCGCGGTCCTCGCGCAGCTTGCGCACGGCCAGGTACTCGGTGACGCGGTCCTTGACGTCCTCCAATCCGGCGTGATCGGCGTCGAGCACCGCGCGCGCCGCGACGGGATCGAGGTGCTCGTCCGAGCGCTTGCCCCAGGGCACGGCGATCAGCCAATCCAGGTAGGTGCGGATCATGCTCGACTCGCCCGTCTGCTCGCCCATGCGCTCCAGCCGCGAGAGCTCCTTCAGCGCCTGCTCCTTCACCGGCTCGGGCATGTCGGCGTCCTCGATCTTCGTGCGGTACTCGTCCGCGACCGAGGCGTCGTCCTCGCCGAGCTCCTTGCGGATCGAGTCCATCTGCTTGCGCAGGAAGTACTCGCGCTGTTGCTTCTCGGCGCCCTCCTGCACGTCCTCGCGGATGCGCTTGCGGATCTGCAGCTCCGCCAGGGACTCGCGCTGGAGTGAGACCGACAGCTCCAGGCGCTCGGTCACGTCGAGCGTGCGCAGCAGCTGGACCTTCTGCTCGTATGACAAATTGGGGGAGTAGCCGGCGGAATCGGCGAGCGCGCCGGGCTCGGCGATCGCGCGCAGGAACGCCGCGATGCGCCCGTCGTCGCCGCGCAGCTCGAGGATCTCCTCGACGGTCGCGCGGTACTCGCGCTCGAGCTCGCGCGTGGTTTTGTCCGTCGGAACCTCGTCGGGGCGCTCGTCGACCTCGACGCGCAGCGCGCCGTCGGGGCCGGTCTGGGCGGCGCCGATCAGCGCGCGGTGCTCGCCCGAGAGGGCGACGGCGTGGCCGCCGCCGGGCAGCCGCAGCCGCTCGGTGATCTCGGCGATCGTGCCGACGTCCAGGAACTCGTTCTCGTGGCGCGGCACGAGCACGACGCGCTCGTCATCGCCGACCTCCTCGGTCAGCGTGATGCCCATGTTCGGGAACACGACCGTGTCCTCGAGCGGGATCAGGCGCAGGATCGGCTTGGGCAGGGAGGGGGTGGTTTGGGGGCTGTCTGAAGACTCGGGCATAGGGGCACGACTCCATATGAGGTTACGAATTGTTAGTTAGTATAGCGCGGGGTCGTTGCTTGTGCAAGTAGATTTAGATCATGCCGAATAATGGCTTGCTAGAGCCAAAAATGGGACAAGCGCACGCGAAATTGGGCAGGGCGCGCATGCTCTCCTGTAAAAGCCGATGGGGTGGGCGGGTCCGCAAGCGGACCCGCCTCGGGGGCGCGCATGCGCGCCCCCGCCGAGCGGCGCATGCGCCGCTCGGACGAATCGGCACATGTGCCGATTCG
>DASZJF010000016.1:0-25362 GCA_035948355.1 Solirubrobacteraceae bacterium | reverse complement strand
GGGATCGACGAGGAGGGCAACGAGGAACCGATCGAGGCGGGGATGCTCTCCAAGCAGATCGAGAAAGCCCAGAAGAAGGTCGAGGAGCAGAACTTCCTGATCCGCAAACGCGTGCTCGAGTACGACGACGTGATGAACGAGCAGCGCCGGGTCATCTACGCCTACCGCAACGAGGTCTTGGAGGGCAAGCCGATCGGCGAGGAGGCCCGCCAGGAAGTCGCGGCCGTGCTGGAGCGCACGATCGCCCAGTACACGCCCGGCGACTTCATGGAGGACTGGGACCTCGACGGCCTGTTCATCGCGCTCGGGCAGTTCTTTCCGCTCGACCTGAGCGAGGAGAGCCTCGACCCCGAGACGGCCGATCGCGACTCGCTCACCGAGAGCATCACCGAGTTTGCGCTGGAGCGCTACAACGCGCGCGAGTCAGAGCTCGGCGAGGAGCTGATGGGCGCGCTCGAGCGCTTCCTGCTGCTGCAGATCATCGACGAGCGCTGGCGCGAGCACCTGTTCGACATGGACTACCTGCGCGAGGGCATCCACCTGCGCGGTTTCGCCCAGATCGACCCGCTCGTCGCATACAAGAACGAAGCGTTCGAGCTGTTCGGCGACCTGCTCAACAGCGTGTGGACGGACTACACACGCATGATCTTCAACGTGCAGGTCAACGTCGAGGGCCAGAACGGTGGCGGCGGGGGAGCACCACAGCCGGCGTTCGCCGCCTCGGGCACCGCCACGCGCGCGGGGCGCGTCTCATACTCGGGCGGGCAGTCCGCCGCCGGCGCCGGAGCGCTCGCGGCCGCGGCGGAAGCGCAGTCGGGCGGCGCGCAGGCGGTCGGCGCCCGAACGCCGGGGAACGGCGTAGGCGCGGTCGAGCAGGAACTGGCCCCCGTGGTCGAGCAGCGCGTGGTCGATGACGAGCATCAGGTTGGCCGCAACGACCCGTGCTGGTGTGGGTCGGGGAAGAAGTTCAAGAAGTGCCACGGGGCATAGGAAGGGCCGCCGGCATTGATAGCGTGGGCCTTATGACGACTAACGCCCCAGCCGAGACCACTCCGCAGCGCCTGTCCGCGATTCGTGAGCAGTTGAAGCTCCTCGCGGATTATCTTTGACCCGGCTGCGCTGAGCGAACGCGTCACCGCGCTCGAAACCGAGATGGGGCAGGCCGGATTCTGGGACGACGCCGAGCGCGCCGCGTCGGTGTCCTCCGAGCACTCCCGCGCGGCGCGGCGCCTGGAGACGTTTACGACGCTCGCCTCCGACGTGGACGATCTCGATGGGCTCGTCGAGATGGCTGCGGAGGACGCCTCGCTGCAGCAGGAAATCGACGAGCAGTTCGCCTCGGTCGAGTCGCGCCTTCAGGCGCTCGAGGAGCAGCGCCTGTTCTCAGGGCGCTATGACTCCGGCGACGCGCTCGTCAGCGTCAATGCGGGCGCGGGTGGCACCGACGCGCAGGACTGGGCGGAGATGGTGCTGCGCATGCTGATGCGCTGGGCTGAGTCCCGCGGCTTTGACGTCGAGCTGCTGGAGGCGAGCGCGGGCGAGGAAGCGGGCATCAAGTCCGCCACGTTCCGGGTCGCCGGCGAGAACGCCTACGGCCTGTTCTCGGCCGAGCGCGGCGTGCATCGGCTCGTGCGTCTGTCTCCGTTCGACTCCGCCCACCGCCGTCAGACGAGCTTCGCCGGGGTGGAGGTCGCGCCCGTCGTGCCCGAGGCCTCGGGCGAGGTCGAGATCGACGAGGACGACCTGCAGGTCGACACCTATCGGGCCTCCGGCGCGGGCGGTCAGCACGTCAACAAGACCGACTCTGCCGTGCGCATCACGCACAGGCCTACGGGCATCGTCGTGCAGTGCCAGAACGAGCGCTCCCAGTCCTCCAATCGCGCCACGGCGATGGCGATGCTGCGCGCGAAGATCCTGGAGAAGCAGGAGCGCGAGCGCGCCGAGGAGATCGCGCGCGAGAAGGGCGAAGCTCAGGACGTCAACTTCGGCTCGCAGATCCGCTCGTATGTCATGCACCCCTACTCGCTCGTGAAGGATCACCGCACGAATCACGAGATGGGCGACGTCCAGCGGGTGCTCGACGGCGAGTTGGACGGATTTGTGCGAGCGTATCTGCTGATGGCGGCGGCCTCCTCCACGCAGCGGACGTGACGTCTCTACCGGAGAGGGAGCGAGAGCGGAAGTGGGGCTCCGGCGGCGAGGTGTCGCTGCCGCCGCGCGAGGAGCTGGAGGCGCTCGTCTGGCGCGCTCTCGACGAAGACGTCGGCTCCGGGGACGTGACGACCGACGCGATCGTCGCTCCCGGCGCGCGCGCTCGGGGCCTGATCTCCCAGAAGGCGGACGGCTCTGTCTACGGGATCGAAATGGCCGAGCTCACGTTCCTCGCGCTCGACCCCGACGCGCGCCTGCAGCGGCTCGTCCGCGAGGGTTACTGGCGCGCCGAAGGAGGCCCCGTGCTCGAGGTCGAGGGGCTGGCGCGGGCGCTGCTCACGGGGGAGCGCACGGCGCTCAACTTCCTCGCGCATCTGTCCGGCGTGGCCACGTTCGCGGCGCGGGCGGCCAGCGCGGCGAGCAATACGGGCGCCAAGGTGCTCGACACGCGCAAGACGACTCCAGGGCTGCGCGCCCTGGAGAAGGCCGCGGTGATGGCAGGTGGCGGGCGCAACCACCGGTTCGGGCTGTATGACGCGATCCTCATCAAGGACAACCACATCGCCGCCGCCGGGGGGATCGCGCAGGCGATCGAACGCGTGCGCGCGGCGCACCCGGAGTTGGCAGACACGCTCGAGGTCGAGGTCCGCGACTTGGCCGAGATCGACGAGGCGATCGCCGCTGGCGCGCCCCGCCTGCTGCTCGACAACATGGACGTCTACGAACTGCGCGCCGCCGTCACCCGCGTGGCGGGTCGCGCGGCGATGGAGGCCAGCGGCAACGTCACGCTGGACACGCTGCGGGAACGCGCGGAGACGGGGGTAGACTGGATCTCGATGGGCGCGCTGACGCATTCGCCGCGCGCGCTGGACCTGTCGATGACGCTGGAGGTGCTGCCGTCATGAACCCCCTGCCCATGTCTGCGACGACGCTGCCGATGATGCCCGAGCAGGTGCCCGCGCCCGCGCTCGGCCCCAAAGAGATCGCGGCGCTGCACGACGAGGTCCGGGCGCTCGCGGCCGAGCGCAACGCCACGATCCTCGCGCACAACTACCAGGTGCCCGAGATCCAGGACGTCGCCGACTATGTCGGCGACTCGCTCGGGCTCTCCCGCCGCGCCGCGGCGGGAGACAGTGAGGTGATCGCATTCTGCGGTGTGCACTTCATGGCCGAGACAGCGTCGATCCTGTGCCCGGAGAAGACCGTGCTGATCCCCGATCTCGACGCCGGCTGCTCGCTCGCCGCCTCGATCGACGCCGAGCAGCTCGCGGCCTGGCGCGCCGAACACCCCGGGGGGGTGGTCGTGATGTACGTGAACACGACCGCCGAGGTGAAGGCGCTGACCGACTACTGCTGCACGTCCGCCAACGCGGTCGAGGTCGTGCGCCACATCTACGACACGCACGGTCCCGACACGGAGGTTCTGTTCGGGCCGGACATGTGGCTGGGGGCGTTCGTGGAGAAGGAGCTCGGCCGGCCTATGCATGTGTGGGACGGCGAGTGCCACGTGCACGCGGGCATCCGCCCATCCGATATCGACGCCACCCGCGCGGCCCACCCGGACGCCGACTTCCTGATCCATCCCGAGTGCGGGTGCTCGACGAGCGTGATGGAGTACGTCGCCGCGGGCGACATCTCGGCAGAGGGCGTGCACATGCTCTCGACGGGCGGGATGCTGGCCTACGCCGAGGAGCTGGAGCGCGTCGCGGGTGGCGCGGCGGACGGGCCGCGGGAGCACCCGCGCGAGGCGGTCGTCGCGACCGAGACGGGCATGCTCTATCCGTTGGAAATGGCGGCCCCCGACGTGAGCTTCATCCCCGCCAACCCGCGGGCGTCGTGTGTGTATATGAAGATGATCACCCTGCCCAAGCTGAGGGACGCCCTGCGGGACATGAAGTACGAGGTGCGCGTGCCCCCTGACATAGCCGAGCGCGCTCGGGTGCCGATCGATCGGATGGTCGCCCTCGGCTGAGGTCAGAACTCCTCGACTGAGTGCGGTCCGACGCAGGCCACGGCCAGGTTGTCGGCGACGCCTGCCGCGACCGTGCGGACCTCGTCGTGTGTGACGGCGTCGAGCGCGGCGATGGCCGCATCGGGGTCGATGTCCTCGTTGAAGACGATCGAGCGGCCGGCGCCGTAGCGGGCGACGGCGTTTGTGTTCTCGAAGGCGAGCACGAGTCTCCCTGCCGCATATGCGCGGGCGCGGGCGACCTCGTCTGCGGTCGGCCCGTCGTCGCGCAGCTCGTTGACGATCTCGCGCATGCGCTCATACGCCTCGATGCACTTCGCCGACTCCAGGCCCGAGCCGAGCTGCAGCACGGGCACGTCGGCGAAGGCGTGGTCGGCGGCGTAGACCGAGTAGCAGAGGCCGCGCTTCTCGCGGATCTCCTCGAACAGCCTGGAGCCCATCGACCCGCCGAGCAGCGTCGCGTAGATCGACAGCGCCGCTCGTTCGCGCAGGTTCGAGACCTCGATCTGGGGGCGGTAGATCATGCGCAGGTGCGACTGGTTGGTGTCGCGCTGCTCCACGAGGGTCTGTGGCGCGAACTCCGGCGCGGGGACGTAGGGCTGGGGCTGAGGCAGCGCGGGGAAGCGCCCGAAGCGCTCGATCAGCTCGGCCTCATCGGGCAGCGCTGCGACGTTGCCGGCGAGGAACGCGCCGCCGCGCGCGCCCGACCAACGGCGCTCGCGGAAGGCGACGATCGCCTCGCGGGTGAACGTGCGCAGGTTCTCCTCGGGGCCGAGCACTGTACGGCCGAGCGGGTGATCGCCGAAGGCGGCGCGGTCGATCAGGTACTCGGCGACGGTCGAGGGCTGGTCGTAGGAGCGGTTGATCTCCTGGATCACCACGCCCCGCTCACGATCCAGCTCGTCGGGGTCCAGGCGCGGACGCCCGACGAAGTCGCTGAGCAGGTCGATTGCCTGCGGGGCGGACTCGGCGCGGACGGTGATGTGGAACGCCACGAGATCGTGGCTGGTGTAGGCGTTCAGCACGCCCCCCAGTCGCTCCGCGGTCTCGTTGACGGCGCGGTAGCTGTCGTAGATGGTGCCGCCCTTGAACACGAGGTGCTCGAGGAAGTGGGCCATGCCGTTCTCCTCCGGGCGCTCGGTGCGGGCTCCGGCGTCGAACGCGACCAGGACGGTGAGCGCGCGGGTGCCCGGTATCGCGATGCTGTGGACGGGGAGGTCGTTGGTGGGGACGATCGTTGTGTTGATTGTGGCCATGAGGCAGTCAGCCTAGCCTGAGCTGACCTGGTTCACGGCCCTCTCGGGAGCGGGCATGTGCAAATACGCTTGCATGCAGGCGAAACCCTAGGCGGACGGCTGTCGCCCGGCTACTCTCCCGGGCCATATGTCACCTACGAAGACGATCGCGAACGGCCGCCTGAAGGTTACGCTGCCTCCGCGCGCGCCACATGCGCCACAACCACAGCGTGCGCCCGTCCTCCGCCCTGCCCCCAAGCGGGCTGTCGGCCCCGTGCGTGACGAGCGCGACACGGTCGTGGAGCTGCGGGGGGTCTCGAAGCTGTATGGCGCGGGGGACACGGGGCTGGAGCGGGCGACGTTCGCGGTGCGCCGCCAGGAGATGGTGTTCCTGGTCGGTCCGACCGGCTCGGGCAAGTCGACGATCATGCGGCTGCTGATCAAGGAGCTCGATCCGAGCGAGGGCGCGGTGCGCGTCGCGGGCCGGGACCTGGCGGAGATCGGCCGCAGGAAGATCCCCTACTACCGGCGCAACGTGGGGGTCGTGTTCCAGGACTTCAAGCTGCTGCCTAACCGGACGGTGTACGAAAACATCGCGTACGCGCTGCAGGTGACGGGCGCCTCGCGCAAGCAGATTCGCACGACGCTGCCGGACATCCTGCGGCTGACGGGGCTTTCGACGAAGCTGCACAACTACCCCCATCAGCTGTCGGGAGGCGAGCAGCAGCGCGTGGCGGTCGCGCGCGCGTTCGCCGGTCACCCGCCGCTGCTGCTGGCGGACGAGCCCACGGGCAACCTCGACCCGGAGACCTCGATCGGGATCATGCAGCTGCTGTATCGCATCAACCGGGCGGGCACGACGGTGATCGTGGCGACGCACGACCGCGAGATGGTCGATCGCATGCGCCGCCGCGTGATCGAGCTGCGCCGCGGGCGGATCGTGCGCGACGAGGCGACGGGGCTGTATGCGCGCGAAGAGAACACGAACGAGCTGGGGGACAGGCTGCGCGCGGAAAGCGCGACGGTCGACGCCGCACGCAGCGTTCTGGGTCCGAAGCGGTCCAAGCCGGCCGTCCGCTCGTGAGGCTGCGATGAAGCCGGGGTTTTTCTTGAAAGAGAGCGTTCGCTCGATCCGGCGCAACGCGGTGCCGAGCTTCGCGGCGTTCGCCTCGGTGCTCGTGACGACGCTGGTGCTGGGTGTGTTCATCCCGGTGGTGCAGGCGACGAACGGCGCCGCCAACGACGTGCGCGGGCGGGTGCTGGTGGACGTGGACCTGAACACGACCGCGACGCCGGCGGAAGAGGCGCGGGTGCGAGCGGAGATCGTGCGGGCACCGCACGTCAAGAGCGTGCAGTTCGTGTCCAAGCAGACGGGGTATGAACAGGAGCGCAGGCTGAACCCGCAGGCGTTTGCGTTGATCGGCTATAACCCGCTGCCGGATATCTTCCGCGTGACGCCGTCGAACCCGAACGACGCGGGCGCGGTGCGCGCGGAGCTCGACCAGTCCAGCCCGTTGGGCACGCGCTTGGTCACCGACCCGGCGATCGCCGCGGTGCAGAACCGCCAGGCGGAGACGAACAAGATCCTGTCGGCCACGCGCGTGATCAAGCTGACGATGGCGCTGCTGGCGGCGCTGCTGGTGCTGGCCTCCGTGCTGCTGATCTCGAACACGATCCGCCTGTCGCTGTTCTCGCGCAGGCGCGAGGTCGAGGTGATGAAGCTGGTGGGCGCGACCGATTGGTTCATCCGCTGGCCGTTCGTGATCGAGGGGCTGTTCCTGGGCGCGCTCGGCGGTGTGGCGGCGATCGGGCTGCTGGCGCTGGCGAAGGTCACGCTGGTCGATCCGCTGGCGAACACGGTCAAGCTGATATCCCAGCCGGACATGATCGCGTTCCCGCTGCTGATCGCCATTCTCATGGGCTGCGCGGTGGCCGTGTCGGCCGCGGGCTCGGGGTTGTCGTTGCGCCGCTTTTTGCGTGTCTGAGACGACCGTGGACACGGCGCTGGCCGTTGTCCTTACCGATTGAAGGTCATAAGTAACCTCCAATCGGCCAGCACGCGTACGTAGTACGCCACGCTCCCTGCGTCCTAGTCCAGCTTGGTCCACGACCGTCTCAGGATGTTTGCCGCTCGACTAGGGTTGGAGGCTATGTCCTCGCCCCGACGACGCCCGATGTATGTGCTGGCGGTGATGCTGCCGATCGTGCTCGTCGCGGGAGTGTGGTGGGGCGGGCACCCCGAAGATCTACCTGGGTTTGCCCGATCGGGGCTCGTCGCGCACGCCGATACGCGGGTGGTGGACGAAGCGATTGAACGGATCTCTAGCGACTATTACCGGCCGGTGGGAAGCAGCTCGCTTGCGAATGCGTCGGTGGCGGGTGCGGTGGCGAGCCTGCACGACCGGTTCTCGCACTACCTGAGCCCTGAGGAATTTCACGACTTCGACGAACCGCCGAGCTTCACGGGGATCGGCGTGGAGGTTCAGCCGGCCAGGCGGGGCTTGCAGATCGCGCGCGTGTTCAACTCTTCGCCCGCGTCGCGGGCGGGGCTGAAGGCGGGCGAAACGATCGTGGCCGTGGACGGCCGCTCGATCGCGGGCATGGCGCCGGACCGCTCGCGGACGCTGATCGTGGGCCCGCCGGGTACGGATGTGACGCTGTCGCTGCAAGCGCGCACGGGGCACGGGGCACATATGGTGAAGCTCACGCGCGCGACGATCTCAGAGCCTGTGGTCGCCTCCGCGACGAGGACGGTGCACGGGGTCAAGCTGGGGGTGGTGGCGCTGTCCACGTTCAGCCCGGGGTCGCACGGCGAAGTGCGGGAAGCCGTCGAGAAGGCGCTGCACGAAGGGGCGAAGGGGATCGTGCTGGACCTGCGCGATAACGGCGGGGGCCTGGTCGAGGAGGCGCAGCTGATCGCGAGCATATTCGTCGAGCACGGTCCGATCGTGACGACGCGCGCGCGCTCGCTGCCGACGCAGACACTGAGCGCGGTCGGCGACGCGATCGGAGCGTCGATCCCGGTGGTCGTGCTGGTCGACGCCAATACTGCCTCGGCGTCGGAGATCGTCACGGCCGCGCTGCAGGACCACCGCCGCGCGACGGTTGTCGGCACGCATACGTTCGGCAAGGGCGTGTTCCAGGAGGAGATGCCACTGTCCAACGGCGGCGCGCTGGACATCACGGTCGGCGAGTACTTCACGCCCAACGGGCGCAACCTCGGCGGCGGGGGCATCAAGCAGGGCGCGGGCGTCACGCCGGAAGTGGTGGTGGCGCACGGGGTCGACACCCCGTATGGGCTGGAAGTGGCTCTGAATACGTTGGCCGCGAAAGCCGGGTGACCGACGTAGTAACCGTCGTGGCGGTGGTCGAGAAGCGGGGAAGGTTTTGGGCGGCGGAGCCGCACTTCCCCTCGATGCGCTCCGGCGGCGACGGACGGCGGTCCCGGGGTGCTCGTCGCATCGTGCTCGCCTCCAACCGTGTGCACGGCCCGGGGGGCGGGACGGTGAGCGCGGGCGAGCTGGTGCTCGTGCAGCTGGGCGGTGGTGGCCGTGGGGGCGATGGCAGGGCACGGGTGGTGCGGAGGATCGGGCGAGCGGACGTGGCGCGGGACGCGATCGAGGCGCTGATGCTCGACCGCGGTCTTGCGCGCGGGTTCGAGTCGGGGGTGAGCGAGGCGGCGGAGCGCGCGCGAGGGGAGGGGATGGCCGCGGCGATGCGCGAGGTGCAGGAGGGGCGCAGACGCGATCTGCGCGAGCTGGCGACGCTGACGATCGACCCGGTGAGCGCGCAGGATTACGACGACGCGATCTCGGCGGAACGGCCGGAGGGGGAGGGGGAGGGGGATGGGGGTGTGCGCGTGTGGGTGCATATCGCCGACGTCAGCGCGTACGTGGGGGAGGGGTCGGTCGTGGACCGGGAGGCGCGGCGACGAGGCACGAGCGTGTATGTGCCGGGCGCCGTCGAGCCGATGTTGCCGGAAGCGCTGTCCAACGACGCGTGCTCGCTCGTGCCGGGCGCCGAGCGCGCGGCGGTGACCGTCGAGATGGACCTGCGGGGAGCGAAGGTCGTGCGGAGCGCGATGTATCGCTCGTTGATTCGCTCGAATGTGCGGTTGGATTATGAGCGGGTCGATCGCGTGTTCGCCGGGCGCGAGCGCGCGGAGGATCCGTGGGCACTGCCGCTGATGGCCGCGCGCGAGGCGAGCGCGGCGCTGGGAGCTGCGCGAGCACGGGCGGGCGGGCTGGTGATCGACTCTGAGGAGCCGGAGGTGGTGTTCGACGAGGACGGGCACGTGCGCGAGCTCCGCACGCGCGCGCAGACCGAGTCGCATCGCCTGATCGAGCACCTGATGATCGCCGCCAACGAAGCGGTCGCGCGACATCTGTCTGAGCGTGGTGCGCCGTGCCTGTATCGCGTGCATGAGCGCCCGGAGCCCGCGCGGGTGCTGCGGCTGATCGAGCAGCTGGCGTCGCTGGGGGTGGCGACGCCGGCCGTGCCTGAGACGATCTCGCCGTCGCAGGCGGCGGAGCTGATGGGAGAAGTCAGCCGGCGGGTCGAGCGACATGTGCAGGGGGCGCTGAAACGGGCGGGGTCGAGCCGCGGCGGGAAGCCCGCGTCGGATGGGGCCGAGGCGGCGGGGGGTGAGCGGGTCGGCCCGTGGGGCGGGCGGATCGCGCTGAGCTCGCTCGTGCTGCGCTCGCTGCGGCAGGCTTTTTATTCGCCGAAGAACATCGGTCACGCGGGGCTGCATTCGGCCTGCTATTGCCATTTCACCTCGCCGATCAGGCGCTATCCAGACCTGGTGTGCCATCGCGCGCTGGTGTCGACGCTCGGTGGCGAGCAGCCGGCGCCGAGAGTGGGGGAGCTGGCCGAGCTGGGCGAGTGGACCTCCGAACGCGAGCGCGAGGCGATGAAGGTGGAGCGCGGCGGGGACGATCTGGCACGGTGCTTTGCGCTCGAGCAGGCGCTGTATGAGGAGGGCTGGGAGCGGGCGTTCGCCGGGGAGGTCACGGGGTTGATCTCGGCTGGGGCGTTTGTGGCGTTCGGCGCGGGCGCGGAGCCGACGTATGAGGGGATGCTGCCGGTGCGGAGGATGCGCGGCGGCGGCGGGGAGGGGCCTCGCGATTGGTGGGAGCTGAACGAGCAGGAGACGATCCTGCGCGGCGAGCGCTCTGGGACGACGCTGAGGCTGGGGGATGCGATCGAGGTGAGGGTCGCGTGGGTGGACACGGTTCGCGGTCGGGTCGATCTGGTCCCGGTCGAGTGAGCAGTTCCTCCGGCGGTTATTGGGCCGAGCGGGCATGTTGTCTTCGCGCAGCCGGCCGATCGCGGCGGCGACCTCGCCACGGCGCGACCGTCTAGGCTCGGCGGACGATGGCGAAAGGTAAGAAAGGCAAGCGCAAGATCGGGGCGGGCGACGTGGCGTCGAACCGGTACGCGTCGTATCGGTATGAGCTGATCGAGCGGGTCGAGTGCGGGATCGTGCTCGAGGGCACCGAGGTGAAGGCGCTGCGCGCCTCCGGAGCGCAGCTGAAGGACGGGTATGCGGCGATCAAGGAGGGAGAGCTGTGGCTGCACTCTGTGCACATCCCTCCGTACGAGCCGGCCTCGCGCGAGAACCACGAGCCCGAACGTCCCCGCAAGCTGCTCGCGCATCGCAAAGAGCTCGATCGGCTCGAAGCGAAAGTTGCCGAGCGCGGCTGGACGCTGGTGCCCACGCGGATCTACTTCGCGGGTTCGCACGCGAAGGTCGAGATCGCCCTGGCGCGGGGCAAGGATGTGTTCGACAAACGGCAGACGATCCGCGATCGGGAGTCCAAGCGGGATATGGAAAGAGCAGTCCGCGAAGCGAGACGGTAGTCGCGCTCGTCGATTCTCGATGGGTAAGCCACGGCCCGGTGAGTGGGTCACGGCGTCTGGCCCGCGGGCGGTGGGAGGGCTAGATCGAACGGAAGGTGTGCCCGCCGGAGGCGAGGACGTGCGAGACGTCCATGCCGAGCACGAGCACGACGATGAGGGCGATGTAGACCGCGCCGACGTACAGGCGGTGGCGGGGTGCGACGCGGTAGTAGGCGGCCTGCTCGATCGAGCGGGTCTTGCGCTGGCGCCAGCGCCGCCGTGTGTCGGTGAAGCCGAGCAGCAGGAAGATCAGCAGGAAGTAGTTGCCGGTGACGAAGAACAGCGCGACGAGGGTGCCGAGCCCGAGGAACCACATCGCGGGCGCCATCGCGGCCATCGCGCGCCCGCCGTCGAAGGGCGTGACGGGTATCAGGTTGATGAGGTTGAGGAAGAAGGCCACGTAGGCGAGCGCGCGCAGCAGGTCGCTGTTCAGGGCTTCGGCGAGCACGAGGCAGATGGCGGCGCCGAGCGTGCCGAGGATCGGCCCGGCCAGGCCGACGCGGGCCTCGGCGAGGGCGTCGTCGGGCAGCGACTTCATCATCACGACGGCGCCGAGGCCGGGGATGAACATGGGTGCGCTCGCGGGAACGCCTTCGCGGCGCAGCTGGAAGACGTGGCCCATCTCGTGCACGAACAGCAGCAGCACGAAGCCGGCGGCGAACTCCCAGCCGAAGAAGAGGCTGTAGGCGGCGATGGAGATGAGCGCGGTGCCGGTGGTCGTCAGGAACTTGACTTTCGGCAGCAGCAGGAGCAGCCCCTTGATCGCGGCGAAGAACTTGGCGATCAGCGCGACGATCGCCGCGAGCATGCTGCCGATGCGCTTGCGCAGCGCCTGCATGCGCGAGCGGCGGTGCGTGCCGAAGGGGTCGTCGCCGGCGGAGCCGGACGGGCCCGCCGATGGAGCCGCTGGCGCGGGTTGGAGGGCCGCCGGAGCGACGGTGTGCGACGGGTAGGAGCGTCCGATCGGCGTCAGCGAGGGAGCCGACGCGGTGGGCGCCGGCAGGGAGACATCGACATCGAGGCCATTGGCCATACGCCCATTGTGGCAGCCTGGATAAGCGTTGCCTAACGACGGTCCACAGGGGTCGGGACACGATGGGAAACGTTTTTTTCGCAACGTGCGGGGAGGGCGTCGCCAGGGGGTTGCAAACGGCGGGGGAGCGAGCTAGATTGAATGAAGACGCGGAACCGAGCCGCAAAGAGCGAGGCCACTGAGGTGTGAGGCCGCGCCACCCGAACCGAATGGCCTCCGGGCCGGACGGGAAAGGTTCCTCAAGCGGCCCGGGACCGCGTCGCTTGCGTTGCGGGAGCCCTGTGCGGCTCTGCGATCCACGGCAGGCGCGACGTGCGATAGCGGTCGCAGGCAGTTGGCCCCGGACCATGTCGCTTGCGTTTGTGGGGGCCCGCTGCCCTGGGAGTCTGCGGGTGCTGGATCGCGGCAGTCGGGGCGAGATCGCGGCAGTCGGGGCGTCGAGTCTCGGGGAGGCGAGGCCGGTTCGACGTGCTCGTGGGGCCTCGCACGAGGCTGGACTGGGTCTGGTTGGACTACAATGGTCAGGCAACATCCATGGGGACGACTGGCTTCGACGCGGTCGGCTCGTGTGGATGGTGGCGAGTCGAGGTCCCGGGCGGCCTCGTTAAACTCCCGGGAAAACCATAAGTGCGGACTCTCACGAGTACGCCCTCGCTGTCTAGTTAAGAGCTAGACGCGAGGTCTCGGGCCCCACTTGCCCGCGGTGGGGAAGGCCGGGATCAGAAAGCGGGCTCACCCGGCGCGGTCCGCTTGTGCCAAACCGGGAACACTCAAGCAGGCTGGTCCCCCGCAACCCCGCCGGCGAGGCGAGCGAGGGATGAGATCAGAGCGCCGGCTACGCTCGTAGAAGCCATTCATACGCGATCGCGGACGTGGGTTCGATTCCCACCGTCTCCACTTTTTCTGACGTTGCGCAAACCCCGGCCGTGGGGTTGCGGTCGGGTGTGATGATGCGGTAGGTGGGCTGGATGTCGTGTCGGCCGTTGACGCGTAGTTCGGCGATGAGGATGCGCAGAAGCGCCTTGGCTTGCTCGGGCTCGCCGTTTGCGATCACTCCTTCGAGTTGGTCGGCGGTCGCGGCCAGGTCGGCTGCTGTGGGCTCGTGTGCGGCCTCGTTTGCGCCGTCGTCGGCGAGCTCGGCCTGTTGGGCACGGAGGTCGTCGAGGCGGGCGTTCAGGCGCGCTACGCGCTGTTCGCAACGCTCGGGGAGAGCCGGCCTTGCTCGAAGGCCTCGAAGTAGCGCTCGGTCGAGCGTTCGACACGGGTGATCTCGGCGGTGATCGCGCGGCGTTGCTCATCGAGCGCTGGTCGCTCGCGCTGCGCTTGCTCTTGGGCGGCGCCGAGGGCGTCGTGGATGAGCGGGCCGTCGCGGTAGACATCGGTGAGTTGACGCAGGACGGCGGTCTCGAGCTTCTCGCGGGAGACACGCTCGCCTTGGCAGGCTTTGGGGCCGTACTTCTGGCGGGCGGTGCAGGCGTAGTAGCGGTAGGTGCCGCCTTTGCCGCGCGCGGACATGCCGATGTAGGCCCGTCCGCAGTGGCCGCAGCGGATGACGCCGGAGAGCAGGAAGTCCGAGCGGTTGCCGCGGCGGCGCGAGGCGTCCTCGCCGCGCTCGGCGAGGATCGCCTGGGCGTGGTCGAACGTGGCTTGGTCGATCAGTGGCTCGTGCTCGGACGCGAAGTCCTGGTCGCGCCAGCGGATGCGTCCGAGATAGGTCGGGTTGGTGAGGACGCGGTGCACGGCCGGGTGGCCCCAACCGGCGGAAGGTGCGGGCGCGTGCTCGGCGCGGAGCTGGTGGGCGATCGCGATGGTGCCGAGTCGGTCCTCGCCGTACAGCCTGAAGATGCGCCGGACGACTGGCGCGGTGATCGGGTCGAGCTCGAGCTGGCCATCGTGGAGGGTGTATCCGAAGGTGATGGGGTCCCCCTGAAGTGAGCCAGGTGTAGTGCGTGGTCGTGTTTCCCGTGATGGGATGGGAGGATGAACACGATCATGAAGCGACGCAGGCATACCCCGGAGCAGGCTGTCAGGAAGATCAGGGAGGGCGAACGCCTTCTGAACGAGGGTCAGGATCTCGTTGAGGTGCTGCGCCACTTGGAAGTGTCGGAGGCGACGTTCAACCGGTGGCGAGCGACGTATGGCGGGATGAAGGCCGAGGAGGCCAAGCGTTTGAAGACGCTCGAGGCGGAGAACCAGCGGCTGAAGAAGCTGGTCGCCGAGCAGGCGCTGGATATCGACATGCTCAAGGAGTTGGCTGAGGGGAAATTCTGACCCGGAGCGCCGTCGCAGGGCCGTGTGTGTTCTGCAGGAGCGTTTCGGGGTTTCAGAGCGACGTGTGTGCCGTGTGGTTGGACAGAATCGCTCCACGCAACGCAAGCCGCGACGGCCTGCCGGCACCGAGGAGCAGCGTCTGGCTGCTCGCCTGCGCGAGATCGCCGGGGAGCATCCCCGCTGGGGATGGAAGACCGCGCATCAGATCCTGCTGTGCGAGGGCTGGACGATCAATCGCAAGCGCACCCGCCGTGTCTGGTGCCAGGAGGGCCTGCGGCGGCCCGTGAGGGCCCGCAAGCGCCGCAGAGCGCGACCAACCGCGGGCTCTCACGCGAACGTCGCGGTGGTCGTTGTTGTGCGCGGATTTTGATGCCCGCCTGCGCGGGCAGTGAGTGCTTTGGTTCAGAGTGTGGGTGCCGGCGGAAGACCCTGCGAGGAGGAAGCTCGGAAAAGACTCCTCCAATAGTTAAAAGTGCTTTTGACCGCTTAAATGGGACAGCTCACGGCAAAGATTTAGAAAGTTTTTAGTCTGGTCGGGAATCTGTACCGACGAGCGATCCGCTTCCTTCGCTGGAGGCGAATGACGGCTTTTGGGGTACTGGCGCGGATGCGTAGCGCCTGGTCCACATCGCAGGGATCATTCAGATTGAGCTTGTGGTGCTGTGCCAGTGAGAGCGACGACCATGAGCCCGACCCAGGTGTTGACAAGCGTTTCGTCGTCCACCTGGGCTGGGATGCCGAGGACGTCGCGTAGCAGGCGGGTGCAGAGCAGAGATCCGAGGCCGAAGGAAGCTATTGCCTTAGCCTCATCGTCCGTGATCGCGTGCTCGGCGCGTTCGCTGATCCACGTGGCAAAGCCCGTGAACGTGGAGCTGACGAGCTGCTCGACGGCCGTGGTCAGCAGTTGTGGCCGGTTGCGTGCGTCGGAGGCGAGGATGCGCAGCAGCTCGGTCTCGCTGTCGAGCTCGGCGAGGATGTAGCGTGCGGTCAGCGTCAGTTCGGCTTTGAGGTCTCCGAGCGATCCAAGCACCTGCCGGATCTCGCGTAGTGCGCCGAGCCGTGCGAGCTGGCGCTCGATCCCGGCGGCGAGCACAGCTTCCTTGCTTGGGAAGTGGTGGTAGATGCCGCCGGCTCCTGGTGTGAGTCCGGCCGCGGCCTCGATCTTGGCGATGCTGGTGGCGGCATAGCCGTGCTGGCTGAATAGGCGCATCGCTTCGTCGACGATGCGCTCTCGGGTCGGGGCCGTGCTTGACATACGCCCGCCTAAGTATACACTTAGCTGAGATCAGTAGATGAAGAAGGAGACGTATCGATGTCCGATGCCGGGCTTTCCCCAGATACAGACGACGCATTGCCGAAGGACGATGGCATCACTCGTGGGCGCTTGCGGCGCACCGCCCCGCTGGCGGCTCTGAGCGCTCGTACCGCGGGCGAGGCGGTCGTAGTCGGACTGCGGAGCAAGCTGACCGGTGCGGACAGCACCGAGTTTCACGTCCGTACGGCGGAGCGTTACGCCGAGCTGCTCGGTCGCTCCAAGGGCGCGCTGATGAAGGCCGGGCAGATGCTCTCGTTCGTCTCGGCCGGTTCCGCGGTGCCGGCGGAGTTCCAGTCGATCTACCAGACGGCGCTGGCGCGGCTGCGCGACGAGGCGCCGCCGATGGCGCCCGAGCTCGCGCGCTCCGTTCTTGAGCGCGAGCTTCATCAGCGGACTGAGAGCGCGTTTGCCGAGTTCGACTGGGAGCCCCTCGCGGCAGCCTCGATCGGCCAGGTCCACGCCGCGCGGTTGCAAGACGGACGCGCGGTGGCGGTGAAGATCCAGTACCCGGGGGTAGCGGCTGCGATCAAAGCTGACCTGAAGAACAACGAGCTGATGGCCACCTTCCTCGGATTGATGTTCGGCCTGTCACCCAGGAAAATGAGCTTTGACATTCGTGGTGCGGGGCGCGAGATCACCGCTCGTATCACCGAGGAGCTTGACTACCGCCGCGAGGCCGCCAACCAGACGGAGTTCGCCGACATCTACCGCGGACACCCGTTCATCCACATCCCCGAGGTGATCGCCGAGCTGAGCACCGATCGTGTGCTGACCCAAGAGCTCGTGCAAGGCAAACCCTGGAGCGATGCGCTCATCGCCGGACAGGAGCTGCGCAATCAGTGGGCAGAGGCGATCCATCGCTTCGTCTATGCAACGAACCACCGCTTCGGCCTGCTCAACGCCGATCCGCACCCCGGCAACTACGTCTTTCATGACGATGGGAGCGTGAGCTTCCTGGACTTCGGTTGCGTAAAGCGATTTGGGCGCGAGCAGAGCGAGATGATGAACGCGATCGGTCGCGCGTGTCTACGCAATGACGTGCTCGGAACATGGCATGCAAGCGTGGAGGCTGGGTTCTGGCGATCCTCAGATCCCGTCACCCCCGAGGAGGTGTTCGCCTACTGGCGTGAGCCCTGGGAAATGTGGTGGGCAGAGCAACCGTTCACGATCACACCGGAGTACGTCTCCGGGTGGATCGAACGTAAGTTCTCTCCGACCGGTCCCTCGGCCAACGCCTTCCGGTACATCACCGCTTCGCCCGACTACACGATCATGGGCCGGATCGAGATGGGTGAGGCGTCGTTGATCGCCGAGCTGCGCGCCAGCGGCTATTGGGGTTCGATCGCGGCCGAGTTCTTCGAGGACGAGGTCCCGTTCACCGAGATGGGCAAGCTCGACCACGCGTTCTTCGCCGAGCGCCAGGCGGCGAGTAATCATGCCTGACTGGCGAGCATGGCCGTTCCCGACCGAGGACCCCTATCCCGCCTACCACGCCGCGCGTACACAGGCACCCGTCCAGTACAACGAGGCGCTCGGTGCACATCTCGTGCTCTCCTACGAGCACGCGACAGACGTTCTGCGCAGTCCCGAGTGGAGCTCTGATCCACGCAACAGCCCGCAGATGCTCGCCTCTCTGGGTGGGCCAGGCTCCGTCTCTGAACAGTGGAGCCGCTCGCTGCTGATGAGCGACCCACCGGCCCACGCAAGGCTGCGGACCGCTGTGAACCGCTTTTTCACGCCGCGAGCGGTGCGGGGAATCCGCGGGCGCGTCAGTGCGATCGTGGACAGTGCATTCGCAGCGCTGGCAGACGGTGAGCCGGTCGAGTTGATGAGTGAGCTCGCCTATCCAATCCCGCTCGCGGTCATCGCGGAGCTGTTCGACGTCGGCCTTGAGGGTGCAGAACTACTGCGCTCAGAAACTCCCACGCTTGCACGGATACTCGAGCTCAACCCGACATCGGAGGAGATCGAGGCGATCGGCATTGCGGCCATGACCCTGATGCTGTTCCTTGTCCCGATCGTCGCGCAGCGCCGGGCAGATCCGGGTAAGGATCTGTTGAGCGTGCTGGTCCATCCCCCCGACGGCGGCGCGGCGCTGGAGACCGATGAGATCATCACGATGTGCCTATTGCTGCTCGCCGCTGGTCATGAGACGACCGCGAACCTGATCGGCAATGGCACGCTCGCGCTGCTTGAGCACCCCGACCAGCTCGACTGGCTCGCTCGGCATCCGGATCTCTGCGCCCAAGCCACCGATGAGCTTCTGCGCTATGACAGCCCCGTCCAGGTCGCCTCCCGCGTCGCCCGAAACAATCTCACGCTTGGTGGAGTCAGAGTGTGCAAGGGGCAGCAGGCGCTCGTCGTGCTCGGCGCCGCCAACCGCGACCCTGCACGCTATCCCGACCCAGACCGGCTGGACCTCACGCGCACCGGGCCGCCTCATCTTGCCTTCGGCAACGGCCCGCACTTCTGTGTCGGCGCAGGCCTTGCCCGACTGGAGGCGCAGGAGACCTTTCATCGCCTCGCGCGATCGGCATTGAGATCGAGAGCCGGTCGCTGGTTGCATCGCCGGGATCACTCCCGCACGTTCCGCCGTCTGCGAAGCCTCCATATCGGGGGCAGCGAGTCCCTCCCTTCGACGCACACGCTCGATGCCGTACCCACCCCGTAGGCGAGCATGATCCTCGACGGGCCGGCCGTCGGTCGGGATGACGGGCTCGCGGTCTTCAGGGGGTGGCCGTTACTCCTGTCGAGAGATAGCGCCGTGGTCGCGGTTGTGTTGCGGTACGCTGAGATCGTGGCCACAGCGCTCGACAAGGACAAGCTGCACGATGTGCTCGACCAGGCGGTGATCGTGATCGATGAGCGGGACCTGGAGCGCTCGCGCAATGACCCGCGGGTGCGCGCCTTTCACGAAAGCTCCGCGAGGCTGATGGCCGAACTTGAGGCGGAAGGCGCTAACTACGACTGAAGGCTGAGCCACTGTCGGCGCAGCGGGCGGTTGCCGGGCACTGGCTGCTCAGAGTCCTGGAAGCCGAAGCGCTGCCGCCACATCTCGGCCGTATTACTGTCGAACGGATCGACTACCAGCACGGTCGCGCCGACGTAGCGCAGCGCGCGTTGCGCGATTCGGTTGGCGTGCTGAAGCATCTCCTCGCCGATCCCGGGCGAGCTGTCCGCACGCGCGAACTGCGCGAGCAGGATCGCTGGCTGGGTGCGGTAGTGCACGCCGCCGAGCTGGGCACGCTCCTCACGGCTGAGCGCGACGGCTCTCTCCACTTTCAGACAATGCTACGGACGTGACGAATTGTCGTCGCGCGCGTCGGACCTCGACGCACACCACTCGCGGTGAGTACGCTACTTGCGGTGAGGGTCGTCGGGCTCATGTTCGCCGGGCTTTTGGCGCTAGCCGGATCGTGTGCATCGGCACAGGCGTCCGTGACCTGCACGGTGCGCGGTCACGTGATTGCGGGCATTGCCCATTCTCGGATCATTTCTGTGAAGGGCGCGGTGGTCGTCTACCGTGTCCGCCGCGAATCGGAACAGCAGCGACTCGACACAGTCTGGGTGTGCGATCGCAGGCACGGCCGAGCCGTCCGCATCGGCTTGGATGAATCGGTGCCCATCGAGAACCTTGGGGAAGGTCACATCCCCAACAAGACGCTGGAACGTGTGCAGGTTGCGGGTCCGTGGGTCCTTGCCACGCAGACCGAAGATGAGGATCAAGCGGGATGCTCCAAGTACGAAATCTCCGCATGCAACGGGCCGAGCAACACGCTCGTGATCGCCAACGCGACCCAGGGACTTGCCGCGAGCCTGGCGAGCATTCGCGACTATGTCGAGGAACCAAGCAGGTTTGGTTACGTCAAGTCGCCCGCGAAGGCATGGATTCGCACGCTGCTCTCTCCTGCGGGTGCGGTGGCGTGGCTCGAAGAGGCGGGGTCGGGGTCGGCGAGGAGGACCTCGCTCTACGGCTGTCTGGCGCGGGCCGTGCACCGCAAGCTCGGCTGCGCGACGCGCACGTACGCCGAAGGCGCCATCGAACCCGACTCGGTAGGACTTTCAGGAAGCACTCTCACCTGGATGCTCGGCGGCCGACCACAGACGGCGATCCTCTGATTGCCTCTGCCTCCATTGCGACCCGGCTGTCGGCTCAACGAATCTGGCCGGAGATGATCTTCTTGTTCAGGGCGGTCACGAGGGCGAGTGCGCCGGAGACCGGTTCGGCCGCGAGGCCGACCGACACGAACGCTTTCGGTCCCCTTGGCTTCAGGGTCGCGTAGGAGTAGACCTCGGTCGTCAGCCAGCTTGGCTGCCCTTCGCAGAGCGGTGGGCCGAATTCGGGGAGGGTCGCTCCCGGCGAGCGACAGGGCCCCAAGCCCTGGCCGGCAAGATCCGTGATGACGTAGAAAGTCGCGACCCCGCGCCTGTTGAGAGTGCCAAAGGCTCCGTGTGCTTGGGCGGCTGTCATTTTTCCGCGCTGCTCGGCTCCCAGGAACACGCTTTCAGGCGTAGCCACGACCGATACGCTGAGCAGGTCGGCGTAGTGTTCGGCCACGTGCGGGGTCTTGTACGTGCAAGCGTTGCCCACGGGGCTTGCACCCGCGAATTCAAGCGCTCCGACGTGGAGCGGCTGCGCCATTTTTGCTAGCGAGAAGTGTTTGCAGCTGGGGACGCTCGGCGGTCGTCTTCTTGGGGATTTGTGAGAGGCGATCGCGAGGCCGGGCATGGTCAGCGCAATCGCCAGCAGGGCGCACAGGACACTGGGCGTGCACGCACGGGCGCGGCGCAGCCTGGGTGACACGTGCCGGTGCATGACCGCCGAGAATACGTCAACGCGCCGCCGCTTGCCATCCGACGCAACGGGCGAGCCGTGGTTCCCTCGCCACCTTGTTGATCAGGTGTTCGCCCTGTCGGCGCGTTGGTCAATCCGACCCGGATGACGGATCTTCTGCAGCGTCTGGATCGGCGGGATCGTCTGTCTGAGCGTTCTCGGTGGTCGGCGCCTCGGTCATGGGTGCGTATACCTGTATGCCGGCGTCGCTTGCAGCGCTGGCCATGCGGGCGTCGTACGCGTACATGCACGCGAGAAGCTCGCCGAGGTCCTGTGCGGTGGCGACGTGGATCGCGTCGAGTGAGCGCAAGCTGGCAGGCGCCAGCTCGCATGCCCGCCTGCGGATCTGATCTGTCAGCGGAAGTAGGCGTACACCGGCGAGCTGGGTGCGTGCGGCGGTGGCGCCGTCTTCTCCCGTGGCCCTGCGCGCCGCGCGCAGCGCCTCGACCTCGAGAATCTCCGAGGCGACCAGCCGGGCTTTAGTGGGGATCGCCGCGATCAGCGCAGCCGTCTCGGGCTCGGGGATCGCCAGCTTCACGAACGCCGAGGTGTCCAGGTAGACGAGCTGTTCGTCCGCCACGTCGTTCAGAGTCGCTCGTCGCGCTGTCTCTCCAGCGCTTGTGAGGCAGCGTACGGTCTCGCGGGGTTTGCCGCCCCCAGCTTGGCGGCGGCCGCGAGCACCTCTTCCGTCGAGCGCTCGGCGGGGGACGCATGTCTCTGATCGAGCCGGCGGTCGAGCTCTGTGCCCTGGTTGGAGAGCAGCTCGCGTGCCCCGCGCAGGATCAGCTCGCGGGCAAGTGTGGCCGTGGGCTTGCGCTCGCCGAGCAACGGGCGTGCTCGACGCAGCGCCTCTTCGAGCTCGGGGTCACGCGTAAGCGCTATTCGAGGGTGGACGGTCGACACAACCTATAAGTGTAACACCTAGTTGCACTTCCAGTGTGTCGCCAGTAGTCATGTTGCTCCGTGTCTCCCCTCGTGGCCAGAACGCTTGCACGTTTACGTCTTCACCGGCTCCTGGCACGCCCACCCTGACTCCCGCTGCCAAGTCCACGCCGCCCAGGTCGCCTTCGACCAACCGACCGAGGGCATCTGGCTCAGCGACCTACTACGACCTCCTCGTCGACGTCGAGCTCGGCACCGACGCGCGAGCCGCTCGGGCAGCCGTGCCGCACGCGGATCCTGGCCCGGGACGCCCACTGACGCCGGCGAGGCGGTTGGCGGCTGGCCGGAGCCCTCAGCCGATCCGCTCCGCCAGCTCGACGATGATCCCCTCCGGGCCGCGTACGTAGCAGAGCCGGTAGCTGTCTTTGTAGCGCTCCACCTCGCCAACTAGCTCCGCGCCGCGGGCTCGCAAGCCGGCGACGACGGCGTCGATGTCGTCGACTGCGAATGCGACATGGCGGATGCCCGGGGTGTTCGCCGGCGCGTGCCGGTCGCCGCCCCGGTCCGACGGGGCGTGAAACTTCGTCAGCTCGAGCCGTCCGTGGCCGTCCGGGGCCTCCATCATCGCGATCTCCGCCCGGACGCCCTCGAGCCCCACCACGCGGTCCACCCAACCGCCCTCGACCGGCGCCTCGCCCTGCAGCTTGAGTCCGAGCTCGACGAAGAACGCCGTCGCGGCCGCGAGGTCGTCGACCACGATGCCCACGTGATCCATGCGTTCGATCGTCATGCGCTCGACTGTAGCGACACGCCGGTCCCCAGACACGACGCCCAGACACGATGGCCCCAGCAGCTACAGCGCCTCTCGGTCTCCTCGGCGAAGATCGGACCGCGGAGCCCCGGACCGGGGGTTCGGCGTGGGTCTACTCGTTGAGCCCAACGACTTCGAGCAGCGTGACCCAATCGGCCTGGCCGCGCATGAATTCGAGTTCTGCGAACCTGGTGGCGAGGTGTTCTGCCCGTTCACGCAGGCCCCTGTCTGCTGGCTGCACATATGGAATGAGCAGGCTCCGGGGGATTTCATGTATATCGATCGCTTCCACGTGCTGGTCGTAGGGCTCGACATCGGATGGCATCGCTCCGAAGCCGTCCGCCTGCCACGCACGGACGTCCGCACAGATGTTCGGTACCCGCAGAGCGGTCATTTCCCGCAGACCCCTGGCGAGCCGGTGCGCGTCGCGTGTGATCCGTGGGTTGCTCCATGTCAGCCGGGCAAGGCTCTTGACGTACGTTCGGAGGATCGTCGCGTCGGTGTGGTAGCCGGTGGCCCAGAGAGCCCCGGCCACCTCATAGCTGAGCTTCTGCTCTTCTTCGTTCTGTGGTGAGCCGGCCCCGACGTCCGGGCATTCGGCGTGGAACCGAAGCTCGAGTCTGTGGATGCTCGCTTCGACCGACGGCCATGTGCTTACCGCGGCATGCAGCACCGTGTAGCTGTCCACGAGATAGGCGTGAGTCGATGCGACGTTCTGCTGCGATGTGGCGCCTGCCGCGGTGGGCGCGAGCGCGCCGGCGAGCATCGCGGTGAGGACCATCGCACGCCTGAGCATCGTCGCTTCAATATATCTCCGAGTGACGGCGCTGGCACCCGGTTTTAGAGGCTGTCGCAAAAGGCTTAGTCGCGTGACCGGTATCCGCGACCGAGACGACGACCGGGAGATGACGATGACCGAACCGGCCACCTGCGAACCCGACGCCGCGATCGATCCCGAGCTGACGGTCGCGGCCCTCACCGGCGCGCGCCCGGCCTGGGCTCTCGGCGGCTCCTCAGTCGCGCACGGCCTCGATCCAGTCGAACCGTCCTCCGCACAGCGCCCGCCACCGAGCGGGCGGCATAGCGCGCAGCGTGTCTACGTCCGGCGCTCCCGCGGGCGTGAGGAAGACTTCGTGCAGGATCGCCCAGCCGCCGTCGCCCGGCGCCAGGACGGAGTCGCCGCGCGCGAGCGTCAGGCGGTGGCGCCCGGCCGACAGCGTTGCGCGCAGCGGCGTCATGGCGTCGGGGTTGTGCGGGTTGCCGTCGAGCTGAGCGCCGATCGACCCGATCGAGCGTCCGTCCACGCTGACGTCCGCCGTGGGCATCAGCTGTCCCTTGAGCCATACGTCCCAGCTGCCGGCATGTGGCACCGAGAAGGCGCTCTGCAGCTGACCCGCGCCCTTCATCACCAGCCCCGGATGCGTGTATCGCCAGTCGGGGTGCCGGCCCCGGGCCACCTCGACACGCACCACCCGCGGCGGGATCGCGGCGACGATGTGGGCGCCGTGCGTTTCGGCTATCCGCGCCAGGCTCCTGACACGCGAGCACTCGACGGGGCGCCTGTCCGACAGGCCGAGGTGGGCGATCGCCGCCGGCGCGCCCGGCCGGCGCGCCCACACCTGGTAGTAGGTCCCTTGCCATACCACGCGATAGGCAGAGGGGGGCTCGCTGGCGGTGGGATCGCGACGCGTGAGCACCAGCGGATAGGCAGGCCAGGCCCGTGACGGGACCCGATCGAGGTCGACGGGGAAGCCATGGCCGCCCATCAGCGCGACGCCGACCGGCGGATACATGAAGTCGACGCCCCCGAGATCCAGGTCGCGCAGCTGATACAGGGCGTATTCGTCGAAGCCCCCGTACAGCATCGGCCCGCGCCCGGCAAACCGCGTGTCGACCGTGGCGAGCTCGTCGTAGCGGGCGGTCGGCGCGAGGTTGGAGTCGTGGTACTGCATCGCGTCCGACATCGCGACCCCGACCACAAGCGCCAGCGCGAGCACGGGCGCGGCGCGCAACGCCCAACGCGCGTGCGCCGAGCGCAGCGCCGCGAACCCGCTCCAGGCGAGCAGCACGATCACCGGCGAGGTGAGCAGCAGTGCCTTGGCGCCCACCCACGTGCTCGCCAGCAGTTGCAGCCCCAGCCCGAGGGCGATCATCGCCACGATCCACCCCACGAGCGCGGACTCGCCCAGGTGGAAGATGCGCAGGGCGCCCAGCACGGCGGCGACGAGCGTGATCGCCACGATCGCGTAGGAGACCGGCAGCAACGCCCCGGTCGGCACGTTCTCGTAGCTGCCCGCGAGCCAGGTCCCGAACAACTGCGCGACGTGCAGCGGCGCGTGCAGGTTGCCCGGGTTGGTCGTCGTGGCGATGCCCTGCGCCACCTGCACCGAGCGAGACAGACCCGTCCACGTGCCGAGCGCGCCCACGAGCACGATCGCGGCGGCGAGCGCGATCTGCCCGAGCGACTCGCGCGCCCGCCGCCGGCCAGCCCGGATCTCGCCTGCTGCCACCGCGCCGAGGACGAGGACGGCGGCCAGCGCCCAGGCGCCGAACCCCACGCCGAGCGTGGCCACACCGCCTGCCAGCACGAGCGCGAACGGGATCGCGCCTGTCGCTCCCCGCCAGAGCCACCGCGGATGCAGCACCACGAGCGCACCCAGCGTGAGGATCATGCCCAGCGCGACGATCTCCTTGATCGACGCGATCAGCTCGTAGCCGTACACGAGCGCGGGCACGGTAGCGGTCAGCGCCGCCAGGACGGCCCATCCGCCCGCGAGCCCGATGCGCCGCGCGAGCACCCACGCCGGGCCGGCGGCGAGGGCGAGCATGAAGGCGTTGAACGGCTGCATCATCCAGATCAGCGGCGCCCCCAGGATGAACGCGCTGCCGCCGAACAGCGTGTCGGCGCCGGAGGGATAGCCCGTGGCGTAATAGGCGTGGATGTACTGGCCGTAGGAGCT
>DASZJF010000015.1:0-1850 GCA_035948355.1 Solirubrobacteraceae bacterium | reverse complement strand
GCGGTCCCGTGGAGAAGGCAGCGATCGGGATAGCAGTTCTAATCGTGCTGGTGGTGATCGTCTGGTACCTGCGTGGACGCGAACCGCGCGGCCGCGAAGCGTGAGATGTCGCGGCTGGTCTTGCCCTCGAGGACAAGATCCGCGGCGATGTCACCGACGATCGGCCCGAACTTGAAACCGTGACCTGAGCATGCGCTGATCACGACGACGCGCTGATCGTCCGGCGCAAAGTCGATGACGAAGTCGTGATCCGGCGTGTTGCTGTACATGCAGGTCAGCGTTCTCCGCACGTGGCCGCTGACCCCGCGCAGGTATGTCGCGGCCATCAGCCGCAGGGGGTCGAGGTCCTTGTCGTCGACCTGGCGCTTGATGTGGTCCGGGTCAGTGAAGTCGCCGTCGTGGTGCCGGCCGACCTTGACCGATGCTCCATCGAGCGTCGGAAACCCGTACACGTCCCCGAACTGTTCGGTCTGGCGGATGAAGACTGGAAACTGCTCAGCCGCAAACCAGCTGGCGTCCCGAGCGATCGAGAGCCATGCGTGCACCTGGCGCTCGATCCTGAGCGGGAGCCACGGGATGAGCTCGGGAGTCCAGGGGCCGGCCGCAACCACGATCGCGTCGTGGTCGCGCAGCAGAGATGCCAGGTTCTCGATCCGATGTCCTCGCCGGACGTCGGGCACGCGCTGAAGCATCGCCGTGACCGCGCCCTCGGGACCCAGGATGCCCGCCTGCCGATCGAGCACCGCAACATCGCCGTCGTGCGGAAGATGACCGGGATAGCGTTTGCGCAGCTCCGCAGTGGAAAGCACGTCGATGTCGAGGCCGTGCTCCCTGGCGGATCGCTGTGCGCCGACCACCGCGTCCGACGCCGCGCCGCCGATGTAGAGCGCGCCCGTCATGGTCAGCAGACGTGAACCAGTCGCCGCCTCGAGCTCTCGCCACAGCTCGAAGGCTTCGCGCAGCAAAGGCACGTAGAAAGCACCCTCGAAGTACGCCATCCGGATGATTCGCGACTCGCCGTGCGACGACCCATGCTCATGGGGCGGCGAGTAGCGATCGAAGCAGACGACCTCGGCGCCGCGTTGGACGAGCCTCCAGGCGGTGGCGGCGCCCATGACGCCGCCGCCCACAACCGCGACTTTCATCTCAGTCCGGCGTGATGCGCGCGATCGGCTGCCCGGGAACGACGAGGTCGCCGACGTCCAGCAGCAGAGCCTCGACCGTGCCGGCGAGGGGGGACGGGATCTCGGCGTTGACCTTGTCGGTGTGCGCTTCCATCAACGTCTCTCCCTCGGCGACGTGTTCGCCCTCCTGCTTGCTCCACGCGCCCACCGTGATCTCTTCCGCGCCCTGCAGATCGGGCATCACGACGTCCTGGGAATCGACGCTCACGTACCTATTGTCCTCACGCCATGGAGACGACGTCGAGGAGCTCGGAATCCCAGTAATCCAGGCGCCCCTCGGGCATGAACAGCACGCGCCCGGGCTCGAGCGCCTCGACGAACTCCGTGTCGTGGCTCACGATCACCATCGACCCCGGCCACTCCGCCAGCGCCCTCGCGACGCCAGTGCGCGAAGGCGGGTCGAGGTTGTTGGTCGGCTCGTCGAGCAGCAGGAGGTTGTGGCGCCCCGCGACTAGCTGGGCCAGGGCGAGCTTGGTCTTCTCGCCGCCCGACAGCGTCCCGGCGTCCTGCCTTGCGATGTCGCCGGTCAGCGCGAACATCCCGAGCAGCGCGCGGAGCACGCGCTCCTCCGCGTCGGATTGCTCCCGCATGTGCGCCAGCACTGAAACCCCCGCGCGAATGCCCTCGTGCTCCTGTGCGTAGTACCCGAGCGACACGCCGTGGCCG
>DASZJF010000014.1:0-6741 GCA_035948355.1 Solirubrobacteraceae bacterium | reverse complement strand
GGTGACCGACGCGCAGCTCGATCCCGACCGGCGCGCCTGGCACCTCGCTCAGGCCGCGGTCGGTCCTCACGAGGACGTCGCCGCCGAGCTCGAGCGGGCGGCCGGCCGCGCTCAGGCCCGGGGTGGCCTGGCCGCAGCCGCGGCGTTTCTCGAGCGCGCGACCGAGCTGACGCCTGAGCCTCTGCGCCGTGCGCAACGCGCATTGGCGGCGGCGCAGACGAAGTACCAAGCTGGGGCGCTCGACGACGCAGCAGCGCTGCTCGCCACCGCTGAGGCTGACACCGTGGACGAGCTCGAGCACGCCCGTGTGCATCTGCTGCGCGCGCAGATCGCGTTTGCGTCCAGGCGCGGAAGCGACGCACCGCCGCTGCTGCTCGAGGCGGCCCGGGAACTCGAAGCGGTCGACCCGCCGCTCGCGCGCGCCACCTACCTGGACGCCTTGGCCGCCGCATTGTTTGCTGGCCGCCTGTCGCGGGGCGCTAGTGCCCTTGAGGTAGCGGAAGTAGTCTGCGGGGCGCGGTTGGCCCCCGAGGCTCCGGAGGTGGGCGATTTGCTCCTGGGCGGCCTGGCTCTGCTCATCAGCGACGGACCGTCGGTGGGAGCGCCAGGGTTGAAGCGGGCGCTGCGGGCGTTGCGCGACGAGGAAATCGCCACCGAGGAAGACATCCGCTGGCTATGGCTGGCGGCCCTTGCGGCGGCGTTCATCTGGGACTACGAGAGCTATGAGGCACTGGCTGTGCGCCAGATCCAAGTTGCCCGCAATCTCGGCGCACTCACGATGCTCCCGCTCGCGCTCGGCACGCGTTCAGGGGTGCACCTGTTCGCTGGAGAACTCCCGGCAGCGGCATCGCTGATCGAGGAGTCGGACGCACTCGCGATGGCCACCCACGGCCGCATCAACCAATACGTGCCGCTCCCGCTGGCGGCCTTCCGAGGCCAGGAGGACGAGGTCAAGCGACTGGTCCGAAGCAGCACGAAGGACTTCGTGGACACCGGCGAAGGGATGGGACTTACGATGGCGCAGTGGGCGAGCGCCGTGCTTTCCAACGGGTTAGCGCGCTACGAGGATGCTCTGGATGCCGCCACGCAGGCGGCCGAGTATCCGCACGAGCTGTGGTTCTCGAACTGGGTGGCGGTCGAGCTGATCGAAGCGGCCAGCCGCACCGGGGAGATCGAGCGAGCGTCTGATGCCCTGGGGCGGTTGTCGAGTACCGCCCGCGCCGGCGCAAGCGATTGGGGCCTGGGTGTAGAGGCGCGTTCGCGGGCGCTACTCAGCCACGGCGAATCAGCGGAGCGTCTCTATGCCGAGGCCATCGAACGGCTGGGTCGTACGCCCCTTCGCCTAGACCTAGCTCGTGCCCGCCTTCTCTACGGCGAGTGGTTACGGCGCGAACGCCGGCGGTCAGACGCACGCGAGCAGCTGCGCACCGCGCTCGAGATGTTCACCGCGATGGGCGTCGAGGCGTTCGGCGGGAGGGCCGAGCGCGAGTTGCTGGCCACAGGCGAACGTGTCCGCAAACGCAGCGTCGAGACTCGCGATGAGCTCACGGCCCAGGAAGCTCAGGTCGCGCGACTCGCCCGCGACGGACTGTCGAACGCCGAGATCGGAGAGCGGCTGTTCATCAGCCAGCACACAGTCGCCTACCACCTGCGCAAGGTGTTCTCGAAGCTCGACATTGTCTCGCGCAACCAACTCGAACGGGTAATGCCGGACGACGCCCAGGCCTCGCGGATCGCGTAACCACCGATCACGTGCCCGACTATCAGGCTGATAGTCGGCATCGTGAGCTGACCACCAGCCCAACCATACGCGTATGGACCCGCAGTAGCGCAATCGCGCCGGTTCGGCGTAATGATCGATCGATCGCTTCCCGCGCAATGGGCGTACAGCTCATGGGCGCGCGAGCCTAGGCACGGCTGAGCGTCGCCTCGGTGATGAGTCGGGCGGTGTGAACGATGCTCTCGACGGCCGCTTCGGGGTCGAGGCCGTAGAGGTCGGTGAGGGTGAGGACCGCCTCGGCGCTGATGACGACGGCGAGGTCGCGCCGCAGTTGCTCGAGTGTTGCTGGATCGATGCCGCGGTTGCGTCCTGTGATCGGGGAGAGCGCCTGATCGATGAGGGCGAAGCGGTAGCCCGGCCGCACGCGTCGAGCGGTGCCTCGGACGACGGAGACGGAAATGAGCGCGCGGATCGCGCCTTGACGTTCGAGGACGAGCTTCGCCAGAAATTCGGCGGCGTAGGCGACCCGCTCGACCGGATCGCCGGGATCCGCTCCGGCAGCCAATGCCGAGGCCGGATCGGGCTCGATGCCGGCCAGCGCTTCCTCGAGCAGGGAGGCGAGATCAGGGAAGTAGCGGTAGGCAGTCGGTTCGGAGACCAGCGCTGCCCGAGCGACGGCCGGCATGGTGATGTCCGCCCCGGCCGTGATGAGCTCCTGGCAGGCCGCGATGATCGCGGCACGCGTGCGCCGCTTCTGGTTGACCCGGCCACGCTCCGCGGGCGTGCCACTCATCGTTCCTCCTGTCGCCGCGATACCGCGAATCGCTTATCAAAGGCTGCTCTCGTCATGATAGTCGACTTGCATAACGAGCGTTCGTGCGCTACGGTTCGTGAAGGTCAACTCTCACGAAACGGAGCCGCTTGTGTCCCAGGCGTCGATCGTTGGACCCCAGGGTGGAGACGTGGTCCTCCCCGGCCCCATCCAGGTGCGCATGGTCGAAGATGGAAACGGCACCGGACACCGACTCGCGGTCGCGATTCTCACCGTCCCTCCGCGCACGGATGGGCCACCCGCCCACTGGCACCAGAAGCACGACGAGACGTTCTACGTCATCTCTGGGACCGCTCGCTTCACGGTCGGCGACGCCCAGCGCGAGGCACCCGCCGAAACGTTCGTCTCGGTGCCTATCGGCGCCGAGCACACCTTTGCGAACCCAGGCGACGAGCCGGCGATCATCCTCAACACGTTCACCCCCGATTTCTACGTTGGCTACTTCCGGGACCTCAGCAGGCTGGCGGCGTCGGACGGGATGACCCCCGAGGCGATCCTCGCGGTGATGGCGCGCTACGCGACCTACCCGGCAGGCACGCCCGGGCCCCAGGAGCGAGAGGCGGAGTGATCACGCGCAGGTGACAAACACCGACCAAAGGCACAACATGACCACCAACATCATGACCGGCTTCTATGCCGAGGACCTGGAGGTAACCATCGATGAGCAGGGTGCGGGCCGACCCGTTCTGCTTCTCCACGGAGGCGGTGGACCGCCGTCAATGGGACCGCTCCCCTCCGCCCTGTCCGAGAACTTCCGAGTCATCGCTCCAGTGCACCCCGGGTTCGCCGGCACCCCGCGACCGGGGTGGTACAACGGGATCGACGACATCGCGCTGAGCTACCTGCAGCTGCTCGAGCAAAGAGACCTCCGCGACGTTCTGGTCGTCGGCTCATCGGTCGGCGGCTGGATCGCCTCCGAGATGGCGGTGCGCGAGCACCAGCGCATCAGCGGCACGGTGCTCCTCAACGCGGTCGGAATCAACGTGGAGGGGATCGACCTTGCCGACTTCTTCTCCATCACGCCCCAGCAGCTGATCGCGTACTCGTTCCACGACCCAGCCCTCGCACCCGATCCGACGCAGCTTCCGCAGCAGGCGCGCGACATCCAGGCCGCCAACGCCGCCACGCTCGCGGTGTACGCCCGCGAGCCGTACATGCACGATCCAAAGCTCCGGCGACGGCTCGCCCTTGTCTCGACGCCAGTCGCGGTGATCTGGGGCGAGAGTGACCAGATTGCGCCCGAGCCCTACGGGCGCGCGTACGCCGCCTCATTCCCCAACGGCCGGTTCGAGCCGATCCCGCAAGCCGGACACCTCCCCCACCTAGAGCAGCCCGGGCACGTCCTCGAGGCGATTCATCGCTTCGCGGACGAGACGACACGCCCGGCCACCGCCCAGGCCGTTAGTGCATGAGCGCGCTTACGGCGGCCAGGTTTCTCGTCCTCGGGAAGGCTCGCCATGGAGCTTGTGTAGGACATCCTTGGGTCGTGAGCGGGTTGTGAACACGGCGGGCCTGCGGGACGCGGCCCGCCGTATTCGCGTTCAGTGCCCGAGGCTGACCTCGATCGCCTTGACGATCAGCATCAGCACCGCAATCACGAGATAGCCGCGTAGCGTGAGCATCCCGACCTTCCGGGTGCGCGACCAGACGGGCCGCTCGAGCAGCTCTAGTGGCGGCATCGTCCAGCGGTTGCGCTGCTCGCGGGCTGGGGCATGTGCCTGGCGGCGCTTGGCGCCTGCGGGGAGGTCCAACGGGGCCGTGGTCCTGCGCCGGTCGCGGGCGAGGTAGGCGGCGGCGATGGCGAGCCCGATCGCGAGCGCCGCGAACAGGCTCTCGGTGAGGGTGGTGACGTCCATGCGGGGGAACAGGGTCGTCGCAGTCAGGATTGCTGAGAGGATCACGAGCACGCCGACGATCACTGCGGCGATCGCGTTCAGCCAGCCCGGGTTTGTCCATGGGCCGAGCACGGCCTTGTCGTTGCAGAGCAGCAGTAGGAACACGGTCGCCGATGGGAGCAGCACGCCGGCGAGCGCCTGCACGGCGGTCGTGATCGTCCCGAGCGGCGCTCCAGGGATCAGCACGATCATCGCCGCGAGGGCCACCATTGCCGCGTAGGTGCCGTGAAACAGCTTCGCCTGGCTGGGACCGTGGTGCAGGGAGTGTGGGCGTCCGAACACGTCCCCGAACGCGTACGAGCTCGCCAAGGTGACGGCAGCGGCGCCAATGATCGCCGCGTTGAGCAGCGCGAGCGCGAAGAGATCCCCGGCCGCCGGTCCGAGGGTGTGCGCGAGCCCGGTCGCGACGGTACCGGCGTCGCCGAACTGGCCGTGCAGCGGCGTGTTGCCGAGCCCGAACGAGACGGCGACCATCAGCGCGGCGGCGCCGAGGATCACGACGAACGATCCGATCACGGTGTCGGCGCGCTCGTAGTTGATCCACCGCGGCGTGATCCGCTTGTCGATCACGTTTGACTGCTGGAAGAACAGCTGCCACGGCGCGACCGTCGTCCCGACGATCGCGATGATCAGCAGCATGGAGGTGGAGTTAAACCCACCCTCGACGCCCGGAGTCATGGCGCCGTGCACGATCGGTCCGAGATGCGGGCGGCTGACGATCGCCAGCGGAATCGCGATGAAGTTCGTGATCACGAACACGAACATGAACCGCTCCCAGCGCCGGAAGCTCCCGGTCGCGGCCATCGCGATCAAAGCTACAGCGGCCGCCGGGACAGCGACGTACTTGCTGACACCGAAGAAACCCAGCGCAAGGGTGACGCCGATGAACTCCGTAACGATCGTCAGGAAGTTCAGGATGAACAGGTCAGCCACCGAGAACGCTCCCCAGAAGCGCCCGAACCGCTCGATGATCAGCCTGGCGTGACCGACGCCGGTGACTGCGCCGAGACGGACGACCATCTCCTGGTTGACGATCAGCACCGGCACGAGCAGGATCAGCGTCCACAGCAGCGTCAGGCGGTAGTTCTGGCCGGCCTGCGCGTAGGTGGCGACGCCGCCGGCATCGTTGTCGCCGACCATTACGATCAGACCGGGGCCCATGATGGCCAGCAGGGCCAGCAGCCGGTGGCGGCGCGAGCGCGGCAGATGGGCGTGCTGGCCGAGCGTGCCCAGCGCTCCACGGATGTCCCCGGCGTGCGCGTCGTCGAGGACCGTGCGGCGGCCCGGCGGGCCGAGCGCGGCGCCGTTCACAGGGGTGAAAGTTGTCGTGTCCGTCGTGACCTCCAAGAGCTCTCTGGTAGGGCGGGCTGAGGCGTCCCGCCCACCCGGAGGTCACGAAGCCCTGGTGTCAGGGCATGACCATCGGGCGAGCGAGCGCGCCGGGTTTATGACTTCGACCTGCGTCTGAGTCGGGCATCGCTTCCTCGCTTGCGATTGATCGAATGGTGCGACAGCCGTTCGAGCGTCCACTCGAGCGACAGGCGGCCGTCGGGGCCTTTGGTCCAGCGGGCCGTAAGTGGGCCAGGCGCACTCCGCCGGCGCGTCGGAAGGTGGCGGCGCGAGCGCCGGCTGTCTGTGAGTTGTGTTCCCGCCCGTGCCAGCTGGTGCGGGCGGCGCGGCGCCTTGAAGGTCATGGCGCTGCCTCCGTTCTGTCGGCTCCCACGGTCCCCCGCGGAAGCCCGGACGGTGCTAGACCGGGAGGCTGACGCGGGCGAGCGGGGAGATGCTGTTACTTCGCGGTTGATCGTCCATAGCTGTTCGCTTGTTCTCCCGTGAGCCCACAGGGCGCACACTCGCTTATCCAAACAGCGTACCAGAAATCATGCATGGTTGTGCATGACTTGTGGGATGCTTACGAAGGTGAGCCGAGAGCACGACGTCGACCTCGCACACCTCAGCAGCGAAGCCGCCGGCGAGGTCGCGGACACCATGCAAGCGCTGGCCGCATCGAGCCGCGTGCGGATCCTCAGCCGGCTGACAGCCGGGCCGTGCTCGGTCAAAGACCTCGCGCGCGCGGTCGAGATGGAACAACCGGCCGTCTCCCAGCAACTTCGCGTGCTCCGCGACCTCGGCCTCATCGTCGGCAAACGCCAGGGTCAAAAGACGATCTACAAGCTGCACGACACACACGTCGCCGTACTCCTCGCCGAAGCCGTCGCGCATACCCAACACCGACACGGCGCAGGGCGAAGACGCCATCCCGCAGGGAACGCCTCACCGGCATCGACCCGGCG